>JBOEHE010000144.1:0-958 GCA_050633785.1 Arenicella sp. | reverse complement strand
AGTGATAGCGATGGTATTGCTGATTCTCTTGAGCCGGCGCTAGATACAGACAGTGACGGCGCATTTGACTTCCGAGATACAGATAGTGACTCAGACGGTATTGCGGACTCGTTGGAGACAACGATTGATAGCGATTCAGATGGTGAGTTCGACTTCCGTGAGACAGACTCTGATTCAGACGGTATTGCGGACTCTCTTGAAACGACAAATGATATCGATTCGGATGGCGTGTTTGACTATCGTTTACCACCACCAAATGATGATTTTGATAGTGATGGTATTCGTGATTTCTTTGATATCGATGACGATAACGATGGAATTACAGACCTGAATGAAGGTGCGGTAGATACAGACTCAGATGGTATTTTTGAATCAGCAGCAGATACAGATAGTGATGGACAAGCGGACTACCGAGATGTAGATGCGGATGGCGATGGCATTCTAGATAATCTAGAAGGTCAGACGACAGCAGGCTTTATCGCACCAGGCGTATTTGTTGATGGCGATAGTGATGGTCTAGCAGATCCATATGATGGAGTTGCTGGAGGAGCAGATGCACAAACACAAGGTATCCAACCAGTGGATACAGATAGTGATGGTGCGTTTGACTTTGTCGAAACAGATTCAGACAGTGATGGTATTGCTGATTCATTAGAAACGACACTTGATAGTGATTCAGACGGTGAGTATGACTTCCGAGATACAGATAGTGATTCGGATGGTCTAGCGGACTCGTTAGAAACAACTGAAGACAGTGATTCGGATGGTGCGCTTGATTTCCGTGAAACAGACTCTGATTCAGATGGTTTAGCGGATTCATTTGAAAGTACTGAAGATACCGATTCAGATGGTACTTTCGACTTCCGAGATACGGACAGTGATTCAGACGGTATAGCAGACTCTCTTGAGACGACACTAGATACAGACAGTGACGGAGCATTTGACTTCCGAGATACGG
>JBOEHE010000143.1:0-779 GCA_050633785.1 Arenicella sp. | reverse complement strand
TCAGTTTTGTCGGTTTTGCCGAATGTGGCCAAATTGCAAAAAGTAATGAATCGCATGCAGCCGCTGTATCGAAAGAAACACAGCGCTATTTATACCGAAAATATCAATCGAATTCGCAGTGCTCTGCAATATGCAGATGAAGGACAAGCCGCGAAAGTGATTCAGTTGACGTCGTCGGTTGAAGGGGAAGGCAAATCTACTCTGTCATTTAATCTGGCTATAGCCTGCGCGCATTTGGGCAAAAAAACATTGATTATTGATGCAGATATGCGCCGCCCTCAGTTGCAGCGAGTTATCAAAAAGAATGAGGGCGACAATGGCAAAGGTCTGTCTGATTGGTTGCAGGGTGGAATATCACTGGCCGAAGCTATCAAAGATTGTAAGTATGATCCCGATTTGCAGGTCATGCCCAGCGGCAGCCGGACTGCCAGTCCATTAGAGTTGCTGTCTAGTGAAGCGTTCGACCGTTTAATTGTCACTTTGCGTGAGCACTATGACCATGTCATTATCGATTCACCGCCGATACTGCCTGTTGCGGATGGCTTGGAGATTGGTCGTCGGGTTGATGGTGTGATTATGGTAATTGAAGCTGAAAAGACTCAGAGTACGGTGGTCAAACAAGCCATAGCACAGATGGATGAAGCGGATATCGTGCCATTTGGAGCGGTACTCAGCAAATTGACTGAAACGGCCTCGGAATATTATTATCCACGCCGATATTATGGTTATTACTATGGTGAGTCCAATTCCTAGCTGTTGCTAGGGCCTGTTCACACTAA
>JBOEHE010000142.1:0-1892 GCA_050633785.1 Arenicella sp. | reverse complement strand
TAGACTGCCAGAGACAGTCCATAGATAATATTGCGTACTTGTGCCGATTGTCGAGTGATGCGCTTGTCACCTTGATAGGCGACAAAAAACAGCAGCACTAAATAGGCAAAAACAATCAATGTGGTCAGGCTGGCTGGTAACAAATTCTCCTCGTGGCGGTGCTCTTTTTGCTGGAATTATTGCTTGGCTGTTAATTCTTTGAAGAGCTTAGCATGCTTTTGCTCAATCCGTTAAGGGCGGAACATGTCTATTCATCTGAGTTCTTACAAAGCCTGGTTTGAAGAACAGACAAGCTCAACTCAGAAAATGACTGAGATGAGCTTGTTGAAGTTTTTTTATGAGGACTTATTTCGTTTCTGATCGTTTGTTATCAGCAATTAAGCTGATAATTTCAAACATGATAGCGGTAGATACCATAGAGGTAATCTTGTTGCGATTGTCTTTTGTTGGAATCAAACATACGACGTCACCGCCGATAACATTGCAGCCGCGAACGCTTTGTATTAGCTCTATGGCCTGATCAACCATAAACCCCTGGCAGCCTGCTTCTATGTTTGAAACACCTGGAGCTACAGAAGGGTCGAGGCAGTCAAGGTCAAAGGTGATATACACAGGCCTGTCTCCGATTCGCTCTTTAATGATGTCGATACTCTTTTGAGCGCCAATGTCATTGTATCTATCCATGGTAATTACTTCATAACCATGTTCATAGCTGGGTTGGAGCCAGTCAAGGGTTCGTGCGTTGCCTCGAATGCCGACTTGCACACTGTGATGGGCATCAACGTGGCCATCAAGAACCAGGTAAGATGCCCAGTGAGCAGCTGACTTCTCGGCCCCAAGAAAGTGTTTCATATTGCTGAAACAGTCGGTGTGAGCATCAAAGTGCAATATACAGACCTTTTCTCCTTTGGTTAATGTCGAGGTTGGTCCGCCCAAAGCTTGCAGAATACCTCCGGTAATTGAGTGGTCACCACCCACGGAAACAGGTTTAGTACCAGCTGCATCGACCTGTCGATAAAACTCGGTGATATGCTCAATGGACTTTTCATTATTGTTGGCATGAGTCAGAGGAACGTCACCCAAGTCATTCACCTGACAAATATTCCATGGGTCTAATTCGAATTTCATATGCACACGCCGGCCGTTGGCTGAAACATCACGCACGGCACGAGGACCAAGGTGCTGATCTCTCTCCGTTGTGCCGTTTCCGGTGCTGTGTGGTACTCCAACCAAGGCAATATCACAGGCTCTGGGGTCAGGGTTATGTGGGGCTCGAAATAATGTAGGGACGCCATACCAATAAAGTGCATCCATAAAGGCGTTTTGGTTTTTTTCAAAGTGATCGTTATTCTTTTCTTTGTTCGTCAAGGTGAAGCTCCGACAGAGTATTTATTATGTTAGTAATGGATTGTGTTGAAAAGACGAGACTGCATTGCTGGAGCTGGTGCAGGTCTGTTCGAACTGTATGTAATTTGTCAATTGTATCTCTGGTTATACTTGTCTTAAATGTTTAATATCATCATTTAACTTGCATGTTTATACAAGTTAATGGTCTGCAAAAAACTGATCCTAAGATGTTTTAAGTTGTTCTCGTGCGACTTGATAGCTTTTGTTTAACATATTCAATGCGCTCGACAATTCACCAATTTCATCATTGGATCTGGACTCAAGGTTTTCGAAGTAATTACCTCGGCTCATTTGTCGTGCTATTTCGCTCAATTTCTTCATTGGATTAATGACAAACAGCTGCAGTACGATAAACGTCACTAAAATGAGGATCAAACCAATAACAAGAATAACCAGTGCTTGATTTCTGTATTGTTGTTGAATCCGCTCTTCGTTATATTTTCTGGTAGAAAAGGCAACCACGTCTCCTAGGGCCTGTTCACACT
>JBOEHE010000141.1:0-615 GCA_050633785.1 Arenicella sp. | reverse complement strand
TGCTCTTCATGGACCTTTCTAGGCGCTGTTGGCAGCGCAGTCAAAACAGGCTGGGACTATTTCGCTATTTTTCTTGGGCCCATATTAATGTTCACCATAGGCCTGAGACTGGTCCGTAAAATTATCGTCATCAGCAAACAACAAAACATTACGACGATTTCAGACTTTATCAGTACACGCTTTGGCAGCAGCCGTTCGATTGCCAGCATAGTCACCATTATCGCGGTTACCGGGGCCATGCCGTATATCGCCTTGCAGTTAAAAGCCATCAGCATGGCATTTAACACTCTCACCACCAATGATATTTCTTCGACACCGGAATCATTGAGTGCCCCATTCATTTGGCAGGATACTGCCTTCTATACAGCTATAGTGCTCATAGTGTTCGCGATCATGTTTGGCACTCGAAACTACGATGCGACAGAACATAATAAAGGTGTTGTGTCCGCAGTGGCTTTTGAGTCCATCATCAAGTTGATAGCGATAATGGTTATCAGTTACTACGCCGTTTATCTGGTCTTCGGTGGCTCAACAGTCGACATCTCTGCTAGAAATTTCTTACCGCTCAATTCAAGTCCATTTCAAACCCTGGACTTCCTCATCAAAACCTTGCTG
>JBOEHE010000140.1:0-1436 GCA_050633785.1 Arenicella sp. | reverse complement strand
CAATTCAAGTTAAGCAAAACAGCCCATGCAGTTTCAGCACTGCTGTTAACACTTGCAAGCTCTCACACAGCCCTGGCTGCACCTTCAGGGGGCAATGTCGTTCAAGGCAGCGCCACCATCTCACAGACATCACCTTCGCGCACTGATATCAACCAGAACACTGACAAAGCCATCATCAACTGGCAACAGTTCAATATCAACAGCGGCGAACAGGTCAACTTCAACCAACCCAGCCAGTCTTCTGTCACTCTCAACCGAGTCACTGGCGGATCGGCCTCTGATATACAGGGTGCACTGACCGCCAACGGCAATGTCTTTCTAATCAACCCCAACGGCATCGTCTTCGGCAAAGGCGCCATCATCGATGTCGCTGGCCTGGTTGCCAGCACCGCTGACATTGATGATGACAACTTCATGGCTGGAAAGTTCGAATTCACTGGCTCTGGCACAGGTTCTATCGTCAACGAAGGCAACATCTCTGTTCAACAAGGTGGTTTAGTCGCTCTGGTCGCCCCCACTGTTCGCAACAGCGGAGTCATTCAAGCACAACTTGGACGCGTCGCTCTGGTCTCAGGCAACACCTTCACCGTTGATCTTTATGGCGATGGACTGATCAACCTCGCTGTTGATGGCAAGGTCGCCAAAGGTCTGGTGGAAAACTCCGGTACGGTTAACGCCGATGGTGGCAAGGTCCTGATCAGCGCACAAGCGGCTAAAAACATTGTCGACAACGTTATTAATATGAATGGGGTGGTGCAAGCCCGCTCCATTGCTGGCAACAACGGCAACATCGTCTTAAGCGGTGGGGTGGTTAATGTCGCTGGGACTCTTGATGCGTCCGGTAGTGCTTCTCACAGCGGCGGTGATATCGATGTGTTGGGTCAATCCATCAATGTGGCTGGCACAGTCAATGCCTCGGGTGATACCGGCGGTGGTGAGATTCATATCGGTGGAGACTTTCAAGGTAAGGGAGATCGTCAACGAGCCAGCGACACTGTCATTGCCGAGGGCGCTGTCATTCAGGCCGATGCCAACACGGTTGGTGATGGTGGCCGGGTCATTGTCTGGTCGGACAATAAAACTCATATCAATGGTCAGATCAGTGCCACTGGTGGTTCTGAATCGGGCGATGGTGGGTTTGTTGAAACATCCAGTGCTGGAGAGTTGGACTTCACCACCAGTGTTGATGTCAAAGCCAACAACGGTAAGGCAGGGACCTGGTTGATTGATCCGGAAAATATTACCATTGATCGTGATTATGCCGATCTGATTGAAGAAAGTTTGAACGATGGTTCGAGCGTGATTGTACAAACCTCTGATGTTGGCAATGAAGAAGGTAATCTGAATGTGAATGCCTCTATCACTAAAGATGAAGGTGGTGATGCCTCATTGTCATTGCTGGCGCACAATGATTTGAGTGTGAATGCACCGATTAC
>JBOEHE010000139.1:0-2123 GCA_050633785.1 Arenicella sp. | reverse complement strand
GATAGTTTTTATTGGAAAATTTACCGCCAGCGTGCAAGCGGGTCATGATTACCTCGACACCAGAAACACCCTCTTCTTGATGAATATCGACAGGCATACCACGCCCGTCATCTTCAACCTCAACAGACCCATCTTCTCGAATGATGACACTGATGGATTTAGCATGACCAGCGATTGCTTCGTCGACGCTATTATCCACCACCTCTTGCACAAGATGGTTAGGACGCTCAGTTTGTGTGTACATACCTGGACGCTTACGTACAGGTTCGAGTCCGGTTAAGACTTCAATTGCGGAGGAATCGTACTGACTAGACATGATGATTTAAAACAGTAATTTTAGGGTTTAATATAGCATTGTTATTGCAATTAATGGAACGAGATTTTACAGCTTAATTATGCTTGGCCTCACTTAACCGTAAGAGGAGTATAAAGTTCTCAACAATCAGACTATTTACAAAAAGTCACTGAAACGAACAAGAGAATTACGCTAGAATAGGCCACCTATCGATTAGCGTATGCACACATGAGTAAAGACAAAGACAACCAACCCGCTGCAAGCTTAAACTTTGAACAGGCCTATGACACTCTAGAGCAACTGGTTGCCAGAATGGAGCAAGGCAATCAAAGCCTGGAACAATCTTTAAATGACTTTGAGCATGGTATTCAACTCATTAAACAATGCCACCATCAATTAAAAGAAGCTGAGCAAAAAGTAGAAATTTTAATGCAAGACAGTGACGGTAACGTACAATCTCAGCCGTTAATCTCAGATACAGAAAATACCATCTGACGCATTCATTATGACAGTACATCAGCTTTACCAACTCGATGATTTAAAGCAACGGGTTGAATCAGCATTGCAACAGCAACTGCCGACAGATTCTTCAAACCGATTAATTGAAGCAATGCGTTACTCAACTCTCAATGGGGGCAAACGTTTGCGCGCCATGTTGGTCTATGCAGCAGGACAAACTTTCTCAGTCCCTGTATCTATTCTGGATATCCCAGCCTGTGCAGTTGAATATGTCCATGCTTACTCTCTCATTCATGACGATCTTCCGGCAATGGACGACGACGACCTTCGCCGTGGCAAACCAACCTGCCATGTAAGATATGATGAGGCCACAGCCATTCTTGCCGGTGATGCCTTACAAACATTTGCTTTTGAACTAATCACCAACAGTGAAAATGCTCAATTATCCAGCCAGCAACGTCTACGCATGACATACCACTTGGCCAAAGCTGGCGGAGTATCAGGCATGGCTGGCGGGCAAATGCTCGATATCAGCGCAACCCAGAAAACTTTATCACTTGCCGAATTGGAGCAGGTCCACCGCTTAAANNACCGGTGCATTGATAGAGGCATCCACTTTAATGGGAGCTCTGTGCTATCCAGGAGTTACGACAGAGCAGTTGGAGGTATTGTCGAATTATGCCAAAAATATCGGCCTGGCGTTTCAAATTGTCGATGATATTCTTGATGAAACCTCAGACACCGAAACTCTTGGAAAACAGTCCGGGGCCGACAGAGCTTTGGGGAAATCAACCTACCCGGCACTGGTTGGCATAGAGCAATCAAAACAAATGGCTCAAGCACTCTATCAAGATGCATTGAACTGTCTAGACAATTTAGGCGATAATACGTCATTACTGGAAGAACTGGCGAAATTGGTTATTCACAGAATTAACTAATAGAATTGACTTATAAGAGTTAAGCTAGCCAAATACTCCAAGACCCAAGACCTTAGATGTAAACACAAATAACATGCCTGCCGACTTATTAGAAAAATACTCATTACTGGCTAATATCAATTCGCCGAGCGATCTGCGTCAGTTAGATAAATCAGAGCTACCTCAGGTTTGCGATGAAGTCCGCGGGTTTCTGATCGACACACTAGCCCGAATTGGCGGACACTTTGCTGCCGGGCTTGGAACGGTAGAACTGACCACAGCGTTGCACTATGTCTTTAACACTCCCCACGACCGCCTGGTCTGGGATATAGGTCACCAGGCATATCCACACAAAATTCTGACGGGTAGACGAGATCAGCTACATACCATCCGCCAGGCCGATGGACTGTCAGGCTTTTTAAAACGCTCCGAAAGTGAATATGACACGTTTG
>JBOEHE010000138.1:0-1358 GCA_050633785.1 Arenicella sp. | reverse complement strand
ATCCTCTTTGTTACAACTTATAATAATTGAAGGACGGTAACTATGGCCCGCATGACTCCAAGTGAAGCATTTGTCGAAACAATGGTGGCAAATAATGTCACAGATATATTCGGCATAATGGGATCGGCATTTATGGACGCGATGGATATCTTCGCTCCTGCCGGCATTCGTTTAATAGCAGTGGTACACGAACAAGGCGCAGCCCATATGGCCGATGGTTACTCACGAGTCAGTGGTCGCCACGGCGTTGTGATTGGTCAGAATGGCCCAGGCATCAGTAACTGTGTCACTGGTATCGCAGCTGCCTATTGGGCGCACAGCCCAGTGGTTATGATCACCCCAGAGACCGGCACTATGGGCCAGGGTCTGGGTGGTTTCCAGGAAGCCAACCAACTGCCAATGTTTCAAGAATTTGTTAAGTATCAAGGGCATGTGAATAATCCGAACCGTATGGCGGAATATACAGCGCGTTGTTTTGATCGTGCGATGTCTGAGATTGGCCCGACACAATTGAACATACCACGCGATTATTTCTACGGTGATATCGATGTTGAAATTCCACAACCACAGCGTCTGGATCGTGGCCCTGGTGGTGAGAGAACCTTGCAGGAAGCGGCTGATTTGCTGGCCAGTGCTAAATTTCCAGTGATTGTGTCTGGTGGTGGTGTGGTCATGGCAGATGGTGTTGAAGAGTGTAAAGCTCTGGCAGAACGTCTAGGTTCACCGGTTGTGAACAGTTATCAACATAATGACTCATTCCCAGCCAGTCACCCATTGTGGTGTGGTCCTCTGGGTTATCAGGGTTCAAAAGCGGGCATGAAGCTGATTTCAAAAGCGGATGTGGTCGTTGCTCTGGGTTCACGCTTAGGTCCATTCGGTACCTTGCCACAACATGGCATGGACTACTGGCCAAAAGAGGCCAAGATCATTCAGATCGATGCCGATCATAAGATGTTGGGTCTGGTTAAGAAGATTTCAGTCGGTATCTGTGGTGATGCCAAAGCAGCAGCAGTCGCTTTAAGTCGCTTGCTGGAAGGCAAAGAACTGGCGTGTGATGCCAGCAAAGAGGAACGTGCAGCAGAAATAGCGGCAGAGAAAGCAGCCTGGGAAAAAGAGTTGGATGAGTGGACACACGAAAAAGACGATTTCAGCCTGGATATGATTGAAGAACAGGCGGCCGAAGAAGGCAGCTGGTTGCACCCGCGTCAAGTGTTGCGTGAGTTGGAAAAAGCGATGCCAGCTGATGTGATGGTGTCGACTGACATTGGTAATATCAACTCGGTAGCGCACAGTTATTTACGTTTTGAACGTCCACGCAGTTTCTTTGCTCCGATGAGTTTTGGTAACTGTGGTTATGC
>JBOEHE010000137.1:0-8260 GCA_050633785.1 Arenicella sp. | reverse complement strand
GGCAGAATATTGTCAATTCAGGAGAGTCGGAAATCACCAAATTGACAGTGGACCAGCGTCAGCGCTGGATCAAGCAGATGTTGCCGTTCTGGAAACGATTGGAGAATGAGATTGGCAAGGAGTTGATTCAAGCGGCAGCTTCACAGCGTTGATCGGAGCTGTAAATAAAAGACATTTTAAAAAGACACCCTCTTCAATAATTAGAAAAAACGAGGTTATAGACATGATATTTAATCGAATTAAGGGGCTTAAGTCCTACTGTATTATCAGTATATCCCTGCTGGGTTTATTGGCAGTATCGTCAATCAGTTCAGCGCAAACTATCAGGGTGGGGAGTAAGGATTTTACCGAACAGATTATTCTTTCAGAACTGACAGCTCAATACCTGGAGGAGAAGGGTTTCAAGGTTGAACTGGAGCGAGGTTTGGCCTCCGACGGTGGTTTACGTCAGGTAATTCTTGATGGAGCCATCGATATTTGCTGGGAATATACCGGCACCGCTTATTTGAACTACCTTGAGAAAAAATACAAAGGGGAAAAGGGCAGTGTTGTTTATGAACGAGTGAAGAAAATTGACGCAGACAAAGGCTTGGTATGGCTAAAGAATTCTGAGGCGAATGATACCTATGCTTTGGCTATGAATGCGCAGTTGGCTGACGAAAAAGGCATTAGAACCCTTGAGGATATGGCGCGCTATCAGAATGAGAATGGTGGTCTTACCTTGGCATCTGATCCAACCTGGTTAGGCAGGGATGATGGTTTAGGGCCATTTGAAAAGGTCTATGGTTTTAAGTTTGACCCAAAAGATATTAAACGAATTGAGATTGGTCTGGTTTATAACGAGGCGGGCAAAAAGAAAGTCGACGTCGGTTTGGTATATTCAACCGATGGGCGGATTGTTGCGCAAAATCTGAGAGTTTTGCAAGACACTAAAAATTTCTTCCCTCCGTATGAACTTGCTCCGGTTATCAGACAGGATGTGTTGCAGAAATACCCTGAACTAGAAGGCTATTTAAATGAACTGTCCGAAGTATTGGATACAGAGACAATTACTCAGCTCAACTCCAGAGTTGATGTTGATAAAGTGTTTATTTGGGAAGTCGCTGAAGATTTTCTGATTTCAAAGGGAATGTTACAACTTTAATATGTGATCTTCTTTGCTTCTTGGCAAGGGGGAACTCAAAATAAGCATAAGAAATACTCAGTGTCCCTAGGGCCTGTTTGTATTAAAGGATTGTCTGGAACATCTACATCGTCAGTTTTGATATCTAAACTGACGATGTAGATTAAGCACACAGCCACAAAACTGAGTTATCAATGACATTAAAATACAACCGGAAGTTTAGAATGTTGCTGCTGACGTTCTGTGTGATCCTCTCTGGCAGCCTGTGGGGTTTGAATATGACGGTTGCAAAATTTGCGACTATGGATGGTGCGCACCCATTTGCTGTGACATTCTGGCAATGTCTAATTGCTGCTCTGGGCTTATCTGTACTGGCGTACATAACAAAAGAACGTTTTAGGCTTACACGGAAACTATTCTTCGTTGCGGCCCTTTCAGGCATAGTGGGTCTCGCTATACCTAATGCGCTTTTTATCCTTGCAGTTGTTCACCTGCCGGTAGGTGTGTTATCGATTATTATTTCTGTCGTTCCTCTGTTGACATTGATCTTTTCGATATCAATGCGCATTGATAATTATTCAGGTGCTAAGGCTCTGGGGTTAACCCTGGGACTTATCTCTGTTCTTTTTGTTATTGTTCCTCAGTTCAGTCTGTCAGGGTCACTTAATATGTTATGGCTGTTCGTTGCCTTGCTGGCATCAGTAGGCTATGCAGTATCGAACACTCTATTAGGCGTTTATCTACCCGATAGCAAAGCGCCATTATCGATAGCATCAGGGTTGTTCTTTGCTGCGGCCTTAAGCATATTGCCTGCGATGTTAATAACAAACAGCTTCTTTTTGATTACACTGCCTTTGGATCGTTCTGAGTGGGCGATAATTTTGTTAGGTATTTTTATCCTGATAGCGCATGCATTGTATGTTCAGGTTATTAAATATGCAGGCCCCGTTTTTGCCAGTTTAGCCACTTTTGTTGTTGCAATATCGGGTGTTTTCTGGGGGATACTTATTCTCGATGAGCAACACTCCAATTGGATATGGAGTGCTCTGATTCTTATGCTTTTCAGTCTTGTTCTGGTTCGACCTAAAAACAATAAACCGGCTGAGCCTGATGATCGTAGTTCTGCTATGGTGATATCTGAAAGATAGCTCAATAGCAATGTTTTACGGTTTTCGATGTCAGGCCCCAGGCTCTGTTAACAACTAAGCATAAAGGCCTTGCAATAATAAACTGCAAAGCCTTTATGTATCTCCTGCCTCAATCGCATATCTGTGTGGCAAATATGCCTGCGCTTTCTATCTGAGCTCTATCTGAGTTTTATCTGGACACTCTCGGTAAGTCGGAGCATGAGCGATCCTCATTAGAGAGACCAATTGGTTTGGATCACTCATACTCCTGTGAGAGCTTAAAGAGCTTAGGCAAGAAACAGTGTGCCTGTTTTAGTTTGGAAGAAACGTTTTATTCCCCCAACCGGTACTGGCTATTTTTCTATCAATCATCGAATCGATCTCATTTTTTTCATAACCAATATCTCTGAGAATGGCGCGGGTTGAATGCCCAAACCGCTCTGCTGGTTTAACAGCTATAATCGCCGCTTCATCAGGACGGATAGAATAGTGATCAATTTGTGTAACCCTATGTCCGCTGGGGTGGTCAGGATAAATAGAAAATGCGTAGCTGCCTCTATCGATGCCGACGGTGTTGTCAGCAATCCGGCTGTAATTTTCACGTAGGGTTTCAATGGATAATGGTTGTGCAGCTGCTATATCCTGTTCTCTAAACACGGTCAGCCAATATTCTGTTGAGGCCTGTTTCAGCTTGGTGTCCAGAAAATCAGCAGTGTCAGTTGCTGATTTGATGCCCTCAAGCGCTTCTATTTTTGCTAATTTTTCCAATTCCTCTGGGTTTGAATCAAGAAAGATCCAACCATCTGTGGTGGCATAGAAATGAGAGAGTGCATGGTTACCCAAAGCTTTACGTCCTGATGGTTCATCAAAAGCGGCTCGACCTTCATAGTCGAAAGCAAATGGAATTTGTGCGAGATTAGTTACTGCTGATAAAGAGGTTCTGCCGCGTGATGTCTGGCCCGTTCGTTGTCGGTGGTATAATGATACAGCCATACTCAAACCTGCAGCAAAACCACAGTTGACATCCAGTGTGCCCAGATGAGCATGTTCTTCAGGAGTTTCAGGGCCACCAAAACGACTCATTATGCCGCTATTGGCCTGAATGATATCATCATAGCCGATATAGTTCGTTTTCGGGCCAGCAAGAGGTCCACCAAGACAATCCAGTCGACAGAACAGAACGCCGGGGTTGATAGCTTGGAGACTTTCGTGATCAAGTCCAAGAGGTTTAATTTGACGTTCGGGGGCATTAATGACCACCATATCAACAGAACGGACTAAACGATTGAATGCTTCGCGCCCTTCGGTTGTTGTGATGTCGATAAGCGCTTTGTTTTTGCCCATATCCGTTTGGAAAGTGAACAGGATGCCAATTAAGGGATCATACAATGGGGTAACCGGGTCCAGTTTGATAATGTCTGCACCAAAACGACTCAGAAATGCTGTGGAATGTGGGCCGGCAATCACATTGGTGAGATCCAGAATGCGAACGCCTTCCAGCCAACCTTTGCCAGTTGCGGAACTTATGTCTGATCCTGTGGGGCGAGTAACTGTCTCTTGTTTTGCAATATCAGATAGCTCTGCCAGAGCTTGTTCATAACTCACGTCTTTTCTTGGGCTGGGAGTCAACATCTGGTCGGCAAATTCTTCCAGCCAGGCAATGGGGCCTGGTTGTTTCATCAGTCCATATTGTGGGTCGTTAACTTCAATAATTAATCCGGAAGTATTAGTGTGTTCGTTATTGATCCATTCCTGTGTGGTGCGGTGTGGTGCTCCTGGAATCATTTTTTCACCAAAAATAACTCCCCATTCTTCTGATGTTTTTGTCAGAAAGGCTATTTTCATTTTGGCGGAGATGATATCGGCCCATTTCTTGGGTAAAGGATAAACACCAATGGAGGTTTCACCATCCCACTCACTGATAGGCATATGCAGGTCAGCCACATCGGGTAAACCTTCTGCAATTAACTCGTCGTACAAACCCAAAGCTTCCAAGCAACGTTTTGCATGGTTGCGATGCGAAGGGCAGACGCAATAAAACATACGGTCATCAGCGCATTTATAAGTACGATAAAAAGGATCCAGGTATTCCTGCAAGTCGGTATAACTCAAATCCATTGGGGTCTTGGACGCTTTTCTGGCTTCAATCTCTTCTTCACGCATGGTTTTGTAGCGTTCGGGAAGGCCTTCAATCACGTAAGAATTGTAGGAAAGGCCTTCCATCAGTGCAGCAGTGATTGGGACTTCAATGTTATCCCCTCGGCCTGTTTTCTCGCGTTCAAACAGAGCTAGAACCAAAGAATTCGCAGCCAGAGTTGTGGCATATGAAGACCCCAGAGGTAATGGTGAGAAACTGGGGTTGAGCCCCATTAGTACTCGATTGAAACCCATGTCCGTAAAGGCACCGGAGGTTGCGGCTACAATGGCTTCGGTTGCCTTCCAGTCTCTACGCAACTGGTCATTACTGGCAAAGCCAGGCATTGATAGAGTGATAAGCTCGGGACGTTTCTCTCGTAGCTCTGCAAAGTTGATGCCAAGGCGCTGCATGACTCCTGGGCGAAAGCTTTCAATAACAATGTCGCTGACTTCGATCAAAGACTGAGCCTGAGCTAAGCCTGATTCTGTTTTCAGGTCTATACTCAAACAGCTCTTATTTCTGTTGAGTATAGCATTGGCTGGATGATCCCATTGAGGGCCAGAGGGTGGGTCAATATGTATTACTGTGGCACCCAGATCAGCGAGAACCATAGCGACAGCAGGTCCGGCAATCTGCTGACCAAAATCTATCACACGAACGCCTGTCAGAGGCAATTGATTGTTGTTTGTCATATTCAGTTATTCTTAATCGTAAAATATAAAATAATGGTTACTCTTCAACTGATATTTGCTTGAGGTGTTAACACTATTCTTTATTCAGTTAGGTTGTAACGGTGGTAATCGTCGTTACGCTCTTGCTCTAATTTAAGGATTAGAGGCAGGCGTTTGTTCACACTACTTAAATACTCACTGTCAGCTGGTTGGCGGCATGAGTTGCTTTAGCACGATATTAGGATTGAATACTGAGCTAATCCAGCAATAAAAAATGACCCTGAGGGTATATTTTTTTTATGGCTTATCCGGGGTGAAAGGTTTAGCTTATCTTGATTGACATTTCAGTTCCTTAGTTTGCTTATCCATAAATATTTTTTAGTCTCAGGGTGCTTTTTTATTGCTTTATACCGCAAAGCTTATCACTGAAAATACTGTATGAATCTACTCTGTTGGCTATTGAAATGACATGTTATTGTAGCTTTTCGGTGATAATGGCATAAAATAACAGGTGTCTCTAGCGTGTTTTTTATATTGCCTTTTAGTGTTGAAACACCCGTTGTCAGAAGTTGATAGAATCTAATTTAACCAATAATGTGTGCGCTTTTTTAATAGCTCACACGCAACTTTTATGGAGTTCTTATGTCGACACAAGTCATTCTTCCACGCATTATGCAAGTGGGCGAAAATGCCAGCCAGGAGATAGCCGTTGTTCTTAATAGCCTTGGTTGTAGTAAGCCATTGATTATTACTGATCGGATGATGGTTGACTTGGGTTATGTCGCTAAAATACAGGACTATTTGGCAGGTAATGAGTTAATCGCAGATGTGTTTGCGGATACTGTGCCAGAGCCGACGGTTGCTTCCATACAGGCCGGTGTGGAAAAGGTCAAAGAGGGTGATTATGACAGTATTATTGCTTTGGGAGGCGGTAGCCCAATAGACAGTGCTAAAGCTATCGGTATTCTGGGTAAATTTGGCGGTGTCATGAGCGACTATAAATTTCCCAGAATGGTCAATGAGGAAGGTTTGCCCATTATTGCTATTCCAACAACAGCTGGTACTGGTTCTGAGGTAACACGTTTTACCATTATTACGAATGAGAAAACCAGTGAGAAAATGCTCTGTGTTGGTATTGGTTTCATGCCGGTTGCCGCGTTGATAGATTATTCTCTGACTTTGAGTCTGCCGCAGCGAACTACTGCTGATACCGGTATTGATGCATTAACTCATGCAATGGAAGCCTATGTCAGCAAAAAAGCAAACCCTTACAGTGATAGCCAGGCTTTATCTGCCATGCGCCTAATTGGCCCCAATTTGCGCAAAGTTTATCATGATGGCTCAGACCAAAAAGCTCGTGAAGCAATGATGCTTGGTTCTACATTGGCAGGTGTTGCATTTTCGAATGCTTCCGTTGCTCTGGTGCATGGTATGAGTCGTCCGATTGGGGCAGCTTTTCATGTGCCTCATGGTTTATCAAATGCAATGCTTTTGCCTGCCGTAACCCAGTTCTCAATTCCTGCGGCCTCTGTTCGTTACGCAGATTGTGCCAGAGCGATTGGTATCGCCAGTGAACAAGACAGCGACACAGTGGCCAATGATAAATTATTGTCTGAACTTCGTTCCTTAAATGAGGACTTGAATGTTCCATCACCTGAGGAATTTGGTATCGACCGTCAGGAATTTTTCGACCTAATGCCGGAAATGGCTGAACAGGCACTGGCATCGGGTTCGCCTGGAAATAACCCTCGAGTGCCCAGTGTAGACGAATTGGTCGAGTTGTATCGGCAATTGTGGTGAAGGTGATAAGTTGCCCTCAATCAGAGAGGCTCAAATGAACCTTGGTATATAAAGCTGTTGTCATAGTTTTGGTGGGTCAAGTTTTTGTTTATATGCTTGTTTTGTAGTCTGTAACCCGCTTTATTTTCTATGCCGTACAGTAAATCGAAAGGGATGTATTAATAATGAAAAAAAGACTTCCACCATTAAAGTGGTTGCTGTCATTTGAAGTGTCTGCCCGCCACTTGAACTTCACTCAGGCAGCTGTTGAATTAAACCTGACTCAAGCAGCCATAAGCCAACAGGTTAAAGCGCTGGAGACACATATTGGTGTTGCTTTATTTAAACGCTTGCCTCGTGGTCTGGAATTAACCGATGCTGCTCGAGCCTATTTACCCATAGTGCATGATTCGATTGAACGTCTGACTGTTGCTACTGATGAAATTTTTGGGCAAGGTCGCAATCGTCTGCTTAAAGTCAGGGTGAATCTGGTTTTCTTCACGCATTGGCTCGCTCCACGCTTGAACAGCTTCCGGCAGCTATACCCAGAGGTGGGTTTATCATTCTCAAGCCACATCTGGGTGGTTGATCAGGATAAAAGCGGTGATATGGATATTCGCTATGGTCATGGTACATGGACTGATTTGAAGTCTGACCGTTTGACCTGGGATGAATTGATTCCCGTTTGCAGTCCTGGGTTGTTGAAAGATGAAGTGCTGTCAGACCCGTTAGCAATACTCAAGAAATATAGCCTTTTGCATGTTATTGGCTATGAAGAAGGTTGGGGGCATTGGCTGAGTAAAACGGGTTTCAGTGGTGTTGATATTTCTAAAGGGCTGCAGTTTGATACTTTGATTTCTGCTCTGGAAATGGCAGTACATGGTCACGGCATTGCTCTAGGTAGAACATCTTTAGTGTCTGGTATGCTGGAGTCTGGACAATTGATCGCACCATTTGAACAAGGTGTGGCCACAGATGAGGCTTTTTACCTGACATCTCCGACACATCAATATCACCCTCATGCAGATATTTTTCGTTCATGGTTAATTGGTGAAGCTCAATCCGTTCGAGAGGCCCAAAGCGGGGAATGATAAATCGAACAGTTTTTTATGTTGTTTGATATTTGCGGAAAGGGTGGGGCTTCTATCTAAAAGTACCAAGTCTTGTTTATGCTTTAGTTTATGTTTCATCCATTGCTCATTGAGAATAGCTTTTGTTAAAAACCGTTTTCTCAATGAGCTTATAATGGATTGTTAATAAATCATTTAAAGGTTTATTTGTTAACGTCTCAAGGGATTAACACCTTTGGGAATAACCAGAAAAGCAATAAAGGCAATAGCCGCATCCACCAGCATTGCCAGTATGGCGGTTGGGATAGCCCCGGAAAGCATCATGTACTGTTCATTCAAATCAATGCCTGAGA
>JBOEHE010000136.1:0-1096 GCA_050633785.1 Arenicella sp. | reverse complement strand
CAACCTTCAATAGCAGCAGATCCAGTATCCCCTGATGTTGCGCCCAAAACGACAACTTTTTGCTGACGCTTGGTCAAAAAATAATCCAGAATAAGACCCAACAATTGCAATGCAAAATCCTTAAAGGCCAGAGTCGGACCTTGAAACAATTCCAAAATCCATTCCTGGTGACCCGTTTGCACCAATGGCGCAATTGCATCATGACGGAAATTGCCATANNGCCTTTTCAATGATAGCTTTGAAATCAGCCTCAGGGATTTCACCATCCACAAAAGGACTCATGACTTTAAAAGCTAATTCCTGATAGGACAATGTTCCCCAAGAAGCAATTTCTTCTTTCGAAAAACTTGGTAGACTTTCTGGCACATACAAGCCACCATCACTCGCCAGACCAGTTAACACAACTTCTTCGAAACTCAAGGGCGCGGCTAAACCACGTGTACTAATATATTTCACTTATTCGACCTTTAAATGTCAATTAATCGAGATGTTCAACTCGGATTTTTGTGACTGACGATAATACTGAATCCAGAGATTCAATATTAGCCACAGCCTGATTAAGTTCACTTTCCAAACAAGCTTGAGTGAGCATGATGATTTGTGCAGTTGTTTCTCCTGCTGGTGGTTCTTTCTGAATAACCGCTTCAATACTAATACTACGTTCAGCAAATGTTTTAGCGACTTCGGCCATCACGCCGGGATGATCACCAACTTCAAGACGCAAATAAAAGGCACAAGTAAAATCATCGGAATTCAGTAGTGGCAATTCTGCCAGCTGCTGTGATGAGTAACCTAAATGAGGGACCAACTGCGCTGCATCAGTATTGATTAAACGAACAGTATCAACAATATCAGCAACTGTTGCTGAAGCCGTAGGCTCCGCACCAGCGCCAGCACCGTAATGCAAGGTTGAACCTACCGCATCACCTCTGACCAAAACAGCATTCATAACACCGTTCACATTGGCTAATAAGCGTTTTTCCGGAATCAGCGTCGGATGAACCCGCAACTCAACACCTTTGTCCGTTTTTTTAGCAATACCCAGATGCTTAATTTTATAGCCCAACTCGGCAGCATAACGAGTATCTTCCAAAGA
>JBOEHE010000135.1:0-3228 GCA_050633785.1 Arenicella sp. | reverse complement strand
GATCTATCACAGCATTACTCTCTTCATTAAGTTTCACTTATAAACATTTGATTTTAAATACAAATCAAATCACTTAAATTTATAAACCTGCCTTCAAACTGGCTTCAATAAACATGTCCAAATCACCATCTAAAACAGCTTGGGTGTTACCTGTTTCAACATTGGTACGCAAATCTTTGATTCGTGATTGATCAAGCACATACGAGCGGATTTGCTGTCCCCAACCAATATCAGATTTTTCATCTTCCTGCTGTTGTTGCTCAGAACGCCGTTGTTGCATTTCCAGTTCATACAAGCGAGCTTTCAGCATCTTCATCGCCTCAGCTCGATTTTTGTGCTGGGAACGATCATTCTGGCATTGTACTACGGTATTGGTCGGCAAGTGTGTGATACGAATAGCCGATTCAGTTTTGTTAACGTGTTGACCACCNNGCCGGATTGATATCAATTTCAACCGAATCATCTATCTCAGGATAAGCAAAGACGGATGCAAACGACGTATGCCGACGATTACCGGAATCAAAAGGAGACTTTCGAACCAATCTATGTACGCCTGTTTCTGTACGTAAAAAACCAAAAGCATATGCGCCAGTCACCTTGACTGTTGCGCCTTTAATGCCAGCCACATCACCACCTGATATTTCAATAATTTCTGCTTTGAATTTATGTTGCTCAGCCCAACGCAGATACATGCGCAACATCATATTAGCCCAATCCTGGGCCTCAGTGCCTCCTGAGCCAGATTGAATATCAATAAATGCATTATTAGCATCCATTTCACCGGAAAACATTCGTTTGAATTCCAAATCAGCCAATAGTTTCTCGATTTTCTTAATGTCCTGCTGTACTGAATTAAACAAGTCCTCATCAGCTTCTTCAGCCAGCAAATCAAGCAAGTCCTTACTGTCAGTCACACCCGTATCGATAGTATCAATATTATGAGTAATCTCTTCCAACTGGGCTCTTTCACGCCCCAACTCCTGGGCTTGCTGAGGATCGTTCCAGATATCTGGTTGCTCCAGCTGTAGTAAAATTTCTTCCAAGCGTTCCCGCTTTACATCATAGTCAAAGATACCCCCTAATGGTGGTATTTCGACTCGACAGGTCTTTCAGTTTTTCATAAAAGGGATTCAATTCCATAACTTTTCACAATCAATATTTCATTAAGTAATTAGGACGATACTATCAATCAGTATCTTCGAGTTGCTTTTTTATATCTGAGTATCGCCGCAACCAAGGCTTGAGACTTATCAAGTGGCTCGGCATTTCTGCCCTGGCCTGTTCTGCCTCTGCTCGCGAAGAATACACGCCATGAACTAATTTATACCAGGGGGTATTTCCTTCATAGTGGATAAAGTAAGCCGTTTTTTCCACCAAGGCATTGTCATCGATAAAGTTGAGAACATCTGTTTCATTACGGTAAGCTAACAATTGTATAGTCCAATCACTATCCTGTTGCTGCAGAATCCATTGATGCTTCAAATATGAATCAGAAGCTGGGACATCAACACTGGCTATCGAACCAATAATCGTTTGCCTTGAGTCGTTATCATTAACTAACGATGTATCTATTGCCTGTTCAGCAACCTCTTCTACTACATTTTTTTCTATTCCCGAATTATTCAAGATACGCTGCGCTAACTCCGGCTGTTTATCTTCCACCAAACGAGCCCAATAACGATAGGACGGCAAATAGTTTAAATTTGCAGCCTGTTTATACAACTCGACTGCTTTTTCTTGACTGGATTCGCCATTCGGTATCTGCTGGCGTTCATGCATTAAAGCCAAATTAAATATCGACTTAGGATGTTTCAAAGCTGCAGCATTGGACCAATTACGATAAGCCAGTGCGTAATCATTATTAAGATAAGCCTGCAAACCTTGACGATAAATAGTCGATGCATTGTCTGACAAAACAGATGATTTATCTGCTTTTTCAGAATAACCACCTACCACATTATCAGCCATAGCTACCGAAACAACAAAAACCTGAGCAATCAAAAACAGCCCAACTGCAATAGTGCTAAAAAGTTGGGCTGTTGTTAAAGCTGGCAGCGTATAAACGCGTCGCAACATATTATAAAAAACTCGTAATCAATCAGTTATTTTCTTCATCAAAACCCAAATTAAAACAAAAAACCTTTTTATTCAATTGGATAGACTTAACTCTTAAAGTGCATCATCTCCTCTTTCACCAGTTCTAATACGAACAACTTCTTCCAATGGTTGGACAAAAATCTTACCATCGCCAACTTTATTTTCCTTAGCGGAAGCAACAATTGCTTCTATAACACCATCAACCATATCTTCAGGCACAGCCACCGAGATTTTTGTTTTAGGTATAAAATCTATCGCATATTCAGCACCACGATATATTTCAGTGTGGCCTTTCTGCCGTCCAAATCCGCGAACTTCTGTTACTGTCATACCGGAAATACCCAGCTGAAATAATGCGTCTTTCACATCGTCCATTCGGTAAGGTCGTATTATTGCAATAACAAGTTTCATAGAGACTCCAAAGCGTTTATTTTCATGAATAATATTTGCCCGCAGTTTAACAACTAAGCACTACCATATCAAAACAAAAATTAAGGTGATACAAGCATCCATCTCTTTCCAATACAGCAATACTGATCACCTTCTACACCTGATATCTGTCTAACTCATTTTCTGGTTTGTACAGAAAATGATCACAACCTCTTTCGAACAGGCGCTTTTAATGACAAAGATGATTCATTTTTTCCTTCTACAGTTACAATTTTCAGCTGATCAATAGCATTTCATGAAGCGCGAACCATCATGGAAGACTCGGCAAAGCTACTGATTCCACTAGAAGCTATAGCGACCTTTATAGGAAAATGCAGAATTCATCAAAAAATAGTTATTTTTATTAAAAAATGATACTAAAATACTCATAAATACAGTTTTATTTGATATTTTTATTATTGATTGCTAACCTAGAGACAGTCGTTATTCTAATCACCAAGCGAAAGTTTCGATTAACTTGATACTCTGACATGCCGCTTTCTGGAGTAATAGATCGCCCTTTTCTGGCACTAACTCTGCGATTAGACAAACGCTATTCTGTTTCAAGAGTAATTTAGCGTACTCCTGAAACAATCTTGTTTTAGTTTCAGAACACTACTCTGCACAAAAACAAAAAAATACAATTAATACTATTTTTAACACAAACAGAGACGATATAAATCCTCTTTGTTACAACTTATA
>JBOEHE010000134.1:0-6344 GCA_050633785.1 Arenicella sp. | reverse complement strand
GTATGCTACTGCGGCTGATGTGAGTTATCAGCAGAATGGTCAGGAAATTATTATTCCAGGAGTAGCCAGTTTACTGAAAAACATGTTGGGAGACAGCCAGTCTCTGAGGACAAGTCAGATTCGTGCCAGTTTGCCAGATAACACCTTACCTGGTCTGCGCGGCAAAGGATTAAAAACCTATCCTGAACATCAGCAGAACCATGGTTCCTTACGTCAGGCGGGCTTGCAGGTTGGTATTGCTAATGAGCCTGTTTTCTCCGTCAGTGCGAATGCACAAAGCCGTGCCAATATAGTCAGGGTCGAAGCAGATCGTAATTTAAATTCGGTCATTGTCAAAGGCTATGCAGACTCCATGCCGGTCTATGCGGATTTGATTCAACAATTGGATAAGGAACCACAGTTGGTAGAAATTCAAGTGACGATCATTGATATAGATAAAAATAAATTACAGGACATTGGCCTGGATTGGCGATATCAGAATGATCGTACCTCCACACGTTTTGGTGGTGGTAATCCGGTTGATTCTGATGGTGGTCTTGGTGGTTTATTATTGAATACTGTGTTGGGTGATTCGCGACGTTTCTTTGCCAGCATTCGTGCTCTGGCAGAAAATGGTTCAGCACGAGTGGTGTCTCGACCGCAAGTCTTGACGCTGAGTAATCTGGAAGCGGTGTTACAAAATGACCAATCCTTCTTTGTGCGAGTGGCGGGCAACGAAGAGGTGGATTTGTTTAACGTGTCTGCAGGAACATCATTACGGGTTGTGCCTCAGGTGGTTGGTGGGGCTAATGAAAGAAAGATTCGTTTATTAGTCACCATTGAAGATGGCACGGTGGTCCCCGGTGCTGTTGTCGATGATATTCCTGTGGTCGAAAACTCAACCTTGAGCACGCAAGCCATTATTTATGATGGCGAGGATTTGTTGTTGGGTGGTCTGGTGCGTGAAACCACGAGAAAAAACGATTCCAAAGTGCCTGTTCTGGGTGATATTCCTGCCGTGGGCAATTTGTTCAAACGTACTTCAACAACTCGTGCAAGAACTGAACGTCTGTTTTTGATTTCACCACGAATTGTTAATAATCAACGACATCACAGCCGCCGCCAGTCCAAACCAATTAACCCTGATCGTTTGCCAATCCGCAGACAGAATAACGCAGATAAGCTGGCTAATGGCGTTGAGCATTATAGTGATCGGCAGTTGTTGTCATCAATCTCTCCTGTATATAACGATCCTGTGTATTACAACGAAAGAGACCGTTATAGCCGTAAAACGAACAAAATTTATAACTATCAGGAACTTCAGGGCAGCCGTAGAAATAGCCAATATAACAGGGAGGATCGTGATGTTGGCCATGCCAGATAATATCAGGGAATCACTAACAGGTGAGTTACCAGTGAATGCCAATCGTTCATGGCTGCTTGACGTTGTTACGGGGATGCATGCAGGAGCGCAGCTGGTGCTTGATGGTGAGGAATTATTGGTGCTTGGCAGTGATGATGATTGCGATATTATTTTGCGTGACGAAGGTGTTAAAGGCCGACACGTGGCATTTATGGTACGTGACGGTTCACTGTTGGTGAAATTGTTGGGAGGTTCAATTGAACTTAATGGTCAAACGATTGACCATGGTCAATTGGATTTGTCAGGTAGTGATACCATCAACCTGACGGCTACGCAGATATCTTTGAAACTTTCGCTGCCAAATGACAATGATTCAATGACTGTTGCTGCGACAGTTCAAGACTCTGCTTCGGCTTCAGAAACCCAACCAACCACACTCAGGATATCCATAGTCCTTTTTTTGTCTCTAGTGTTGTTATTCGCGTTGTGGATCTTTGGGGAGGCTGAAATCAGTCAGGGTTTTCAGCAGAAAGCATCAATTTCCCACCAGCAAATGATAGAGTCTATATTGGCAGAACTGGATATAGCCGATGAGCTGACGCTATCGAATGCCGGGACAATACTGACTTTAACAGGGGTGTTACCAACGACTGCGCTTGATGATTTGAAACATAAATTACAGCAAAGCAGGCTGGCGGCCATTATGCATATCATCACCCCAGAACAACTGCTTGAGCAAGTGCGTGATGTATTCAGAGTTAATGGTTATAAGGTTGATCTAGAATATTTGTCTACAGGACGAGTGCAGGTCAGTAATCTGGATGCTACGCATCCCAAGGTCAGAGCAATTTTGGAGCATGTCAGGCAAGACGTGCCTAATCTGGCTGAATTGGAGTTCAAAACCTTTGTCGAAAAAACGAACAAACTAGACAAAGCCAGTTTCTTTATCGATTCATCCAGAACGCTGAGGGCGGTGGTTGATGGCGAAACACGGTATGTCGGTGCTCAATCAGGGGCTCGTTATTTTACGGGGTCTGTCTTACCCAATGGTTACAGCATAAAGCAGATTACTTCCAAGGGAGTACAGGTTGATAAAGAGGGTGAGCGACTATGGTTATTTTTTTGATAATTAATGATTAGTGAATAATAGAGGTGAATAATATGTACCAACAAGACAAAATAGACGTGTTTTTACAAAATCCAACGCAAAGTTCGGTTAACCACCCCAAGGTTGGGCACAGCAGTGCCAGCACCCAAAAAAATACTGATTGGTATCACTCCATGGCCCAAGCCTGGGGCAGTGCATTGGATAAACAGGCGCAAAAGCTACTGGATTTTTCCCAAAACATTGATAACGACGCGACAGTGGGTCAAGCCATTATGGTTTCAGCGCATGCGCATCAACTCAGCTTTATGAGTAATGCCGCATCCACAACCAGCAACAGTGTTGGTCAGGCTTTGGAAACATTGGCCAAAAAACAATAGTGCTGTCTATTTCAACCGTTTTGTATATCAGGAGGAATCATGAGTATTGAGGAAGTGATCGTTGAAGGTGTGTCGGCTAATAATCTTGTTATCAGGCCCCAGCCCAGTGTTCAGCAGACACAGAATTTTGAACTGACTTTGCAACAGGCACAAACACAACTAACTGCGCAGCCACCTGATGAGGTTGGTTTACGTAATTTATTGCAACCCCTGGCTAACTTGAATCAGGAGTCAGATCAATTGGGGGCAAAAGCCTTAGCGGTGTCAGCAAAAGACGCTCAGCCAAGTGATCTACTGTTGTTAACTTATCAAACCCATGAATTGATGTTTCGTACTCAGTTGACAGCCAATGTCGCTAACCGATCTTCTGATGGTGTTCAACAATTGTTTCGCCAACAATCCTAGTGGGCCAGATATGTGCATAAAGAACATAATTCTGACTATCCTGGCCAGCCTTTTGCTCAGTAGTTGTGCTTACGAATCTCTGTATTCCAATTTGGACGAACAACAGGTCAATGAAATGTTGGCCTTGTTGCTTCAGGAGAATATTGTTGCCCGTAAAAAACGGTTGAATAAACAATGGTCTTTGCAGACGACTGAAGATGATTTACCAAAAGCCATGAATGTTTTGAAGAGCAATGGTTATCCCAGAGAACGTTTTCAATCGCTAGGTGAGGTGTTCCAAAAAGAAGGTTTCGTATCTTCACCTTTAGAAGAAAAAGCTCGTCTGCTCTATGGACTTTCGCAGGAATTATCGAATACGCTTTCCACTATTGACGGGGTAATCGTGGCCAGAGTCCATATAGCGATTCCTGAGAAAAATGTGTTCAGTGAAGACCGTTCTCCTTCTTCTGCTTCAGTGTTTATTAAACATCGCGTTGATGCACCCATTGATGCCCAGCTTTCTGCGATTAAGTCATTGGTGGTCAATAGTGTGGAAGGTTTACCCTATGATAAAGTAACGGTGACTCTGTTCCCAAGCTCTAGTCTGACTTACACAAATCAGCAAGAAGTTTCTGTTGTGGTGCACAACTGGCAGACAAACGCTCTGCAGTCGTTGTACCGTTATTGGTATATTGTATTGCTACTGGTGTTGATTCCGGTTTTGTTGTTAGTCAGGCGACCAAGGTCGAAGGCGGTGCTAAACAGTCAGTCGCTCATGGTGCGTAAATAATGGCAATAATTGCTAAATCCAGAATGGAGTTACAGCAGTTAAAAAAACTGTTGTTACCTACGGTCGATACTGTTCATTATGATTGGCTGGAGGCTTTGATAGGGCATCAATGGTTGGATAAATGTATGAATAATCCCCATGCCAGAAAATTGTTAAATAGGCGTTTACACAGCCATTATGACATTGAGGTGCCTCAGAAACACGATTTATCACCACACCAACAATGGTTATTACTGAATGTGACTCAGCAGAATGATTTAGCGATGGAGTTGGGTAAGCGGGTGTCTATTCCGTATCTGAGAAAATTGATTTCTCAACAAGAGGTTAAATTGGCCCAGCAGCAGTTAGGTGTTGATCAATATCAGTCTCTTTTACAGCAGGAAGCCATCGACGTTAGTGGGACTTACCTGGTAGATGGACATGAAGGTTGCATCGATGTCTTGTTGTGCAATGCTTTACAAGAACAGCGTTTAGAGAAGGTCTTAGTCAGTGTTGGTATCGGGGTTCTGGAAAACACCGTGAGTGAGCAACAGGCATTTTTTCAATTGAGAATGCGCTTTGCCTTCCCGCGTCACTGTTGGAAGCAACGCCCCTCAATTCAAGTGCTGAATCAGGCTGAATTGGAACAATGGTTGATAAGAAAAATTGCGCCATTGCTTGAAACAACTCAAGTTGAGTCCGAGAACGATGCACAAGTTTGAACTTCCTCAAGTTTTGGCCCTTGTTGATAGTTGTCACACACAGCGTGTGTTTTTGCCAGAAGATATAAGCACTATACAAACTCTTGCTGAGAATGTGGATCAGGCACAACGACGTGTTGATTTACTCGAACAGCAGTATGCAACTCAGCTACAAGAGCGACTACGTAAGGCCGAACAAAGAGGTTACGAAGCCGGTATGCAAAAAGCCAGCGAAGAACTCGTCGGTGTTATTGATCAATTTTTGTCGGTAGAGCAGCAACATGCAAAGTTGGTTGTTCAGGCCGTGGAGAAAGTATTAGGTGAAATACCGGATCATGAGAAAGTAACCAGAATCGCTTTAACCAGTCTAAGGGAACTGAATCATGAATATCAGTATATCAATGTATTGGTGCATCCAGAGGTTTTGACGCGTGTGCAAAATATTCTGGAGCGTGAGCTGGCAGGCACTAAAATTATGACTGCATTGCGCTGTGTTGCAGATGAAACCCTGACGGTTACAGATTGTATTATTGAGACTAATCTTGGAATGATTAAGGCCAGTTTAAGCATTCAACTCGATGCTATACGCCATAGTTTGCTGCGATCAGAATGACTCTAATTGAACCATTCGGCTCTTTGTCAGTACTCAATAAGTAATCAGAACTGGACACTACACGTTGTGGAGATCGCTATGCTAAAGACGGCCTTTCTGGCTTTTACAATCATTTGTTCTGTGATTATCAGCCTGCCATTAGCAGAGCTGGCAGCAGGTTATGAGGATAGGCAATTTGCAGAACCAAGCTTAGACCTAATCAATAAGATGCTCTGGAAAGGGCAATACCAGGCTGCCATTGATAAGTTATGGTTAATGCAACGGCATGATCAGAATAATGCTGATATCTATAATTTACTGGGCTATAGCCATCGGAAGTTGCAGCGTTATGCCAGGGCTTATTCTTATTACCAACAAGCATTGACTCTTGAACCGTTGCACAAAGGGGCACATGAGTATCTCGGGGAATTATATATCGAGACTGGTCGCATGCAACAAGCGCAACAACAGTTACAGGTCTTGGAACGAATTTGTTCAAAATCCTGCAAAGAATATCGAGATTTGCAATTAGCTATGGATGCAGAGTTGTCTGAATAATTTGACAGTGAGCGAGCGATGACCATAGCAACTCCAATGAACACTATGTTTGAACAGGCTATCCAGAATGCCTCAACTCGGCAATTGGTGGGTAAAGTGATACAAGCTGGTGGTACTTTGCTAAAAGTGACCGGCTTGCCATTAGCTATTGGTGAATTGTGTTATTTGTCGCCAGCAGGAACTGATAGAAATATGGAAGCAGAAGTGGTTGGAATCACGCAGGACTATGCCATTTTAAACCCTGTAGGTGGTTTGCAGGGAGTCACCAATAACACACCTGTCTATGCTTCAGGTAGATGTCCAGATGTTGCCGTGGGTGAACAGTTGCTGGGGCGAGTGGTTGATGCTAATGGGCATGCGTTGGATACACTGCATGAATTAACCAACCTTGAACGAGTACCTTTATACGCACAACCTCCCAACCCCATGACACGTTTGGCGATAGATACAGTATTTGAAACGGGTATCAAGGCGATCGATAGTTTTTTGACGATAGGAGAGGGTCAACGGATG
>JBOEHE010000133.1:0-1874 GCA_050633785.1 Arenicella sp. | reverse complement strand
CCGCCATAGGTATCAACAATAATTTTGCGACCTGTTAAGCCACAATCCCCAACCGGTCCACCAATGACAAATCGGCCAGTCGGGTTGATTAGATACTTGGTTTCAGAGCTGATCATATCAGCGGGTAACACTGATTTAACGACTTCTTCAATGACCGCTTCTTCCAAGTCTTTGTGCGAAACACCCTCCTCGTGTTGAGTCGACAATACAACAGTATCAATTGCTGCTGGTTTACCATCTTCATAACGAACTGTGACTTGAGATTTCGCATCTGGACGCAACCAAGGAAGTTGTCCATTTTTGCGCAACTCAGCTTGCTTTTTCACCAACAAGTGAGAGTAGGTTATTGGCATTGGCATCAATACGTCTGTCTCGCTACAAGCGTAGCCGAACATCAAACCCTGGTCACCAGCACCCTGATCCAAATCTATACCTTCACCTTCATTAACACCTTGAGCAATATCCACGGACTGCTTGTCCAAAGCAACGATAATGGCGCAACTGTTATAGTCAAAGCCCATATCAGAAGAGTTATAGCCTATGTCCTTGATTGTCTTACGTACACGCTCCTGAACATCATCAAGCTTGCCTTTTGTGGTTATCTCACCAGAAAGAACTACCATTCCGGTATTTACCAGAGTCTCGCAAGCAACTCGTGAAGTAGGGTCCTGCTCCAACAATAAGTCTAAAACAGTATCAGAAATTTGATCTGCTACTTTATCTGGATGTCCTTCGGAAACGGATTCCGAGGTAAATAGAAAACTGCGTGCCATGATTGCAATCCCACCAATAATAGTTTCAAAGATGCGCGATTCTAGCATTATAATGGCGGTAATTACATCCACCTCGCATTAATACTTGATTAAATGACCAAAAATGCTCTGATCACAAAACTGGCAATGCCTCTTTTCCTATTGGGTTTATGCTTGAGCTCTGTTGCTTACATACCATTGGTACGCAAATTAGTTGGCATTGATGCCACTATAGGCATGCCCTTTTCAACTATGTTGATCTGGCTGATTGCAGGCTCAATGGCTGCAATTGCAGGCATGATCAGCCTGACTCGCAAACGATCACTGGATCATATTACCTATAAAAATGAGAACATGGACAATACCAACATAGCCATCCCCTATGTTTTAGGTTTAGCGCTATTACTGATCATTCCTTTTGCCAATTTCGTAGCCGTTTATTACGGTTGGCTGAAAAACCGCAATCACTCTACAACGCTTGACGAAGAATATCGATGCTCGCTCAACTTTCAGATCACAGTGCAATTGTATTTTTTGATGTGTCTGTTTCTGCTTCCCATAGGTATAGGCTTTTTATTACTGCCATTATTGATTTTATTACACATTGTCGGCACGCTGTTTGTTGTCTGGCGTCGCTTATCCGGCAACAAACAAGGCTATCCAGCAACGATCAAAATCATACCTGTCAGCATCAAACCAGCTGTTTAAATGCTTCTCGAATAGTCGTCAAAGTACGATCACAATCATCATCGCTGTGTGCTGCCGAGATAAAACCTGCCTCGAAAGCTGAAGGAGCCATATAAATATTTTGCTTCAGCATTGCATGAAAGAACATTTTGAAACGCTCTGCATTACAGTCCATGACATGTTCAAAACAATTAACGGTTTCTGCCTCGGTAAAAAACAGTCCAAACATGCCTCCACGGCTATCAGCATGAAACGCTATAGATTCTTCTTTAGCAATCTCTCTGACTGAGCCCAAAAGTTTTTCCAGTTTGGCTTCCAGAGCCTCAAAAAATCCCGGCTCTGAAACTAACTCCAGAGTTTTCAATCCTGCTGCCATAGCGATGGGATTGCCAGATAAAGTTCCAGCTTGATACACGGGGCCTAAAGGAGCAATGC
>JBOEHE010000132.1:2939-3077 GCA_050633785.1 Arenicella sp. | reverse complement strand
AAACAATGAAACCAGGCAGTGTCGTCGTCGATGTAGCTATTGACCAAGGTGGTTGCTTCGAAACCTCCAAAGCAACAACTCATGCCGACCCTGTATACACTGTAGCTGATGTAACTCATTACTGTGTTGCCAATATGC
>JBOEHE010000132.1:0-2907 GCA_050633785.1 Arenicella sp. | reverse complement strand
ACACTACCATACACTCTGAAACTGGCTAACTTAGGTTGGAAAAAAGCTCTCGCCAGCGACTCTGGTTTATTGGAAGGGTTGAACGTACATGAAGGCCAGCTGACCTATCAGCCGGTTGCAGAAGCACATGGAATGGATTTTGTTGAACCTTCCAGTGTTATTTAGATCTGAAAAGCGCGCTTATCAAAATAAGCCGCTTTAATACGTTTAACCAAGAATCCCTGTTCTTTTGAACAGGGATTTTTTTGTATATATAAATACAAACAGAGAACATTAGCGCTGTGATGCTGCCGCCTTAATCAATTCAGTACCGATCTGATCTTCAAATTTTGCCCATACCTGTTGCATCGTTTCCACCCATATTTGACGTTGATCAGGGCTGAGTGAATACACTTCTGTCACTCCAGAATCAATGACCGCTTGCCGGTCTTGGCCTGCTTTTTGATTGGCAACTTGATTTCCATATTCAATAGCCTCATCAAGCAAAGCTTTCAACTTACTCTGCATAGAACTGCTCAAACTCCCCCAGAATTCATTGGAACTGACAATCATATAACCCAAATAGCCATGATTGGATTCAATAATGTAGGGTTGAGCCTGGTAGAATTTTTTTGTGTAAATATTTGACCAGGTGTTTTCCTGCCCATCAACCCCTTGACTTTCTAACAAAGCAAACACCTCTGAAAATGGTTTACGCAGTGCAATCGCATTTATTTGAACAAATTGCTGCTCAAGGACATCTGAATCCATGATACGAAATTTTAGTCCTGCAGCATCCGAGGGAAAATATAACTTCTTGCTGGCAGATAATTGTTTCATACCATTATCTAAAAATCCCAAACCTATAAAACCTTTATTTTTCAAAGTATTGGATAGGCGCTCACCATAGACTCCTGACAAAAATCGTTGAGCAGCCCTCTGGTTAACAAATAAAAATGGCAAATCAAATAACTGTAATCGTCTGGAATACGATTTAAATTGAGTTAAAGGTGGTGCCGCCAACTCGACATTACCAGCCAGCATTTCCTCGAGCACTGTTTCATCACCATATAATTGCTTATCTGGATACAACTCAACAATAATTGTATTTTTAAAATGCTGTTCGACCAGCATCTTAAAACGCTCAGCCATTTTTCCTTTTGGTGTATCTGGTTCTACATCGTACGAAAAACGTATAGTCAAAGGCTGACTATAAACAGTTGTAGCTATAAAAATTAAAGAACAAAGACACAGGCTACCTATTTTTTTTATTGTTAGCATTGGAGATCTAACGCCTCTATAAATTGAATCATTTGGCGTAGTAAAACATGCTCTTGAACTCAGAGCATCAGATATACGAGATCAGAATAGGTGTGCTAGGACCTGTTCACACTAAAAGATTATCAATAAAAATCAGATGATAGCCTGGTCACCACGACTGCCTAACCACTTCTTACGATCAGGTACGCGTTTTTTTGCCAACAACATGTCCATAGTCTCATGGGTGCCATCCCCAGGTTCCAGAGTCATTTGCACCAGTCGGCGATTATCAACATCCATAGTTGTTTCACGCAATTGCGCCGGATTCATTTCTCCCAGACCCTTGAATCGCTGGACATTAATTTTAACTCTTGGCTTATCTCGTTGGATTTTTTCAATGNNTCTTTCTCGTCGTCATCCAAGGCATAAAACACATCTTTCGCTGCATCAATACGGTACAACGGCGGCATCGCAACATAGACATGCCCTGCGGCAACCAATGCTGGGAAATGGCGAACAAATAAAGCGCAGAGCAAAGTAGCTATGTGCAAGCCATCTGAGTCGGCATCCGCCAAGATACAGATCTTACCATAGCGCAGACCATCCAACACTTCGGACCCTGGATCAACACCTAAAGCTATTGCAATATCATGCACTTCTTGTGAGGCTAAGACTTCGGCTGAGTCAACTTCCCAGGTATTCAATATTTTCCCTCTGAGCGGCATTATAGCCTGAAAGTCACGGCTTCGAGCCTGCTTAGCTGAGCCTCCAGCAGAGTCACCCTCTACCAGAAACAATTCAGTCTGCTCCAAATCCTGGCTGGAGCAATCCGTTAACTTTCCAGGAAGAGCTGGGCCAGAGGTAATTTTCTTACGTTTTACTTTTTTACCTGAGCGCAATCGACGTTGAGCGTTATCTATTGCCAACACCGCAATTTTTTCGCCTTCTTCGGTATGTTGGTTCAACCACAGACTCAATTTATCTTTAACAGCATTAGAAATGTACAAAGATACTTCACGAGATGATAAACGCTCCTTGGTTTGTCCTGAAAATTGTGGCTCTTTCATCCGTACAGACAAAACATAGTGACACTGTGCCCAGACATCTTCGGGCGACAGTTTAACTCCTCGGGGCAACAAATCACGAAACTCGCAAAACTCCCGTATAGCCTCAGTCAAGCCAACACGCAAGCCATTTACATGAGTACCGCCTTGCGCGGTAGGAATCAGATTCACATAACTTTCAGCAACAGGCTCTGGAGCATCCACACTCCAGGCAACCATCCATTCAACCTCTTCCTCTTCATCTTTTCGTCTATCACGAAAACCCTTTTCAGGGATAAGTTCACAGTCATTCAGCGCGCTTAGCACATAATCAGATAAACCATCTTCGTAACACCAAACGGCATTATTCTGCGGCTCCAATTCATCAACCAAATCAATTGACAAACCGGGACATAACACGGCTTTTGCACGCAGCAGCCGAGCCAACTTACGAACATGAATTTTAGGTGTATCAAAAAATTGCGCATCAGGCCAAAATCGAATGGTTGTTCCTGTATTGCGTTGGCCAACTGTGCCTATCTCTTCCAGCTCAGAGCGTTTCATGCCATCAGCAAATGAAATATTATATTCTTTGCCATTGCGTTTAACCCAAACCTCAACATTC
>JBOEHE010000131.1:0-4233 GCA_050633785.1 Arenicella sp. | reverse complement strand
TGAGTGTGAATGCACCGATTACCTCAACTTCCGGGGAACTGGATGTGAATCTGAAGGCCGGTAATTCGGTGACGGTCAATACCAGCATTACCACCAATGGCGGTGGGGTCTTTATCTCCAAATGGGATGTTCCAAACAACACATCAACCAGTGCACCAACCACCAGCAATGAATCTGCAACAGAAACGCCAGTTCCTGAAAATGAGTCAAGCACTGTAGAACCAACAACGATCGCAACAACAGCCAGAGTAACCCCAGTGCAAGCACCAACAGCCAACCACACCGTGTCAGTGTCTGCTACTGAAACTGTTCCAACCCAGGCTGCTGTTTCAGTCCCTCAAACTACCTCTGTAGCGGCAACTGAACAAAGTCTGGCCACGGATACCGTAATGGAGTCTGCTCCACAAACTCCTTCACAACCAACTTCAGCAACGGTGGCCAGAAGCAGCAGTAATTCGATGGACATTACCATCAACCAGCCAGCAAGACTTGAAACAGACGGCGGTAATATTATTCTGAATTCCGGTGACCAGGGTAATACCATTGTCAATGGTACTGTAAACAGTCGTTCCAGCTTGGACCAGGGCGGTGATGTTGTGGTTGCAGGTAACACAGTCACATTATCTTCCACTGCCAGAGTGGACGCATCTGGTGATACAGGTGGTGGCAATATTGTTATTGGGCGCGATGCAAGCACTCCGACTGGCACAATATCGGATACTGTTGACATCGCCCAGGGAGCACAAATAACAAGCAACGCTGGTTCCTCAGGTGATGGCGGCAATGTCTTTATCCAAGCCCAGACATCAACGAACACCCATGCCAATATCAGCTCTCAGGGTTCTGCATCTGGAACCAGCGGCACTGTCAGTATCAGCAGCCAGCAAGATTTAAACCTGGGAGGAAACATTAATGTAAGGGCAAGCAATACGAGCAATCATAACGGTGGCAGCCTCTATATTGCGGCTGATTCATTGAATATTCGTCAACAACGAGCTCTGAACGCAATGAACCAACTCGGCATGGACCAACTCGAACAGTTCGGTGATATTGACCTGAATATACGTACCCAGAATGATTTGACCTTTGAAAATATCAACAATACCAATTCGCTCGGCCAGTCTGGTGATAGCAATGGACAACGCACTGCAGCATTTACCTCTACCGATGGCAATATAACCTTTACAAATACCTCAGATACATTGGCTACCACAGGTGGAAGACTTGTGCTGGACGCTGAAAATGGCAGTCTTGACTTAGGTAATATAGAAAATAACAGTAGCCAACCCAGTTCAGTGGAGCTGTATGCTAATAACAGTCTCTCGGCTAATAATGTCTCCATTGCCTCAGGCAACTTTGTTGCCGATTCTCTGACGGCTGGCATCACGCTGGGCAATGTTTCAATCGATGATGGAGACATTACACTGATTAGTGAAAGTTCGATAAACACACAGGACCTAAGCACTCAATCAGGTGACTTGAATATCGACTCAATTGCTGGCTCAGTGAACCTACAAAATGTGACACTAGCTCAAGGCAACGCTGACCTGATCGCCAATAACACGATCACAACCCGAGATATTTCTCTGGATAATGGCGAACTCAATGCGACCGCTTTCTCTGGTGACATTGAACTTGCAAACGTCAACACCAGCGGCCAAACCAACTTGCAGGCCAATAACAGTATTACCGCTAGTGGCAACATTATCGTCACCGACGGTGATATAACGGTATCTTCGAGCAATGGCAACATCACAACGAATAGCGTCACTGCAAATTTGGGAAGCATTGACCTTCTAGCAAACCAGAGCATCCAATCTAATGGCGATATTTCAGCAGGTAATGGAGTCGTAGTATCCAGCACCTCAGGCAGTATTAATACACAGGCAGTACACACGGATAGTGGCGACATAAACCTGACAGCTGAAAATGGAATTGTTGTGAACGGCGGCATTTCAGCAACCACAGGTGCGGTAGTGGTTGATAGCAGGGCTGGTGGAATCAATGCCTCAACAGTAAATGCCAGAGACGATGTTTTATTACAGGCCGATCAACAAATCACGGTGCAAGGAACAACCTCTTCCCAGCAAGGAGACATTACTATAACCTCGAAAACCAACAACCTTGAGCTGGGCAATGTTACCGCAGACAGCGGGGACGTTCTGATACAAGCGCGTGGAGACATCAAAACGGGAGACTTAACCACAACTGCAGGCGAACTTGATGTTAAAACAACCGGCGGCAGCTTGGCACTGGGAGAGATTCAAGCCAATCAACTGACCGCATTAAGTGCCATTGGTGACATCCAAGCAAACAGCATTACTGTTGAATCTGGCGACACCAGTATTATAAGCCAGAATGGCGGCATTACCATTGGCTCGGTTGATCAGTCAGGAGCTCTCACTGCTGGCAATATAATCACTAGAAATGGCAATATACTTTTACAAGCTGAGCAAGATATTGTTGCTAACGACGTAACGAGTTCCTCTGAACTTGAGGTTAGATCAAACTCTGGCAGCATGACACTTGGAGATGTGAATACAGGTGGAGCAACTGTGCTGGTTGCTGATAACGACATAGAAACAAACAGCATATCGGTACAATCTGGCAACCTTGATGTATTATCAGACAATGGCTCAATTGTGGTAAGCAATGTTGAAACCCTCAATGGTAATGTCAAACTAAACGCCAACGAGAGCATCAATGCTAATGACATCAACGCAGAAGGTGAAGTGAATATAGCCACAGTTAAAGATAGCAGCGGCAGTATCACTGTTAACAATGTCAACGCCAAGGGACTGACTGAGATTCTTGCGGACCAGGATGTTACCGTCAACGGCAATGTATCCGTTGATGGTGGCGATTTAGCCATTTCTGCCTTCAGAGGCACAACTCAGTTAATGCAAGATATCACGGCAACTGATGAAGTCAGGCTTTTTGCCAGCGGTGATCTAACAACCGAGGGTATTTCTGGTGCCCAAATTAATGCTGGCAGCAAGTTCGGTGCGGTTGATTTAGGCTCAATAGACACCGATGGCGATGTACAGATAAAGGCGTCACAATCCATTACTATAGGTACAACCAACGCCAACATCCTGCTGGCAGAAACTTCAGGCTCAACATTTACCTCAAATGGTGTGATCACAGCCAATGAAGTGAGCATTGATGCTGACTCCATCTTTTTTCAGGGAGCAAACTCTCTCAATGCCGCAGACGTTATTGCCACAAATTTAACTCTGGATATTGATAAAGATGGAAAAGTCGAAGGTAACATTGCTGGTAACCCTGGGGGAGGCATGATTTTACAAACCAGAAATAGAGACAACCTGTCAGCTGATAGCCCTGTATTGACTCGTTTTAGAGCGCAATTTAATGATTCTGCCAATTCAGGTCAGAATTTCAGCGAACTAGACACGTTTGTCTCTGGACAAGATTCAGCGAACCTGTCTGGTGCTGACTTTAATGTAGCCCTTCGTGACGGCTCACTTTCTGATTATGATACTTACATTTATGTCCCCCCAAGTGATCCAGTATCTCCCCCTCCAAGTGATCCAAACAATAATTCTGTACCTGTACCTATAACAATCACCGCGAATAGAGGCGATGGACCATCCGTTGCCGTTTCTCTTGATGGCCCTTTAACTGATGTGGAAACCCCTGGGCCATCAAACAGTTCTCAAACTCAAAGAAGTGGCATCACAACAAGAAATGTTGCTTCTCAAAGTCCTGACGGTATTTCAACTGAACGACATAACCGTGCAAATCGCCAATCAGGACCAGAACCTGAGTTGCCAACTATTTCAAGCGCACCTGAGATTGACGGAACAATATTGGAAGCTCCTGTAGCACCTGTCATAGAAGAAACTACTGAGCAGGAACCGGTTATTCCGATAAACACAATGCCAACGGCTAATAACGCCATTGATACAGCGCCTGCGGTGTTGGATCCCAATATGGACTCTCTGGACCAAGCCAATCAACAAGCCAGTGATATTGTTGTGCCAATCACGGCAGAAAATGATGAGTCCGGATGTGGTAACAGCAACCATCTCGCATGGTTGCAATCTGGCATTCGCAGTGCAGCAGAGACAGCAGATATGGGCCGTGGTGATGGCACCAGCGGTGAAGACGTCTTTAAAAACTGCTATTAACACAACACAGACTTAAGACTTTTCAGTAAAGAGAAGGAGATGGAGACAAATATTATGCAGCAATTCAAGTTAAGCAAAACAG
>JBOEHE010000130.1:0-2415 GCA_050633785.1 Arenicella sp. | reverse complement strand
CTTCTTTGGTGACATGCCCAACCAGAATAACAATAGTGTTGGTCTGTTTAGCAAAACGAACAAGTCTGGCAGCAGTCTCTCTGACTTGAGCGACACTCCCTGGGGCTGATTGCAGTTGTTCCGTGTATAAGGTCTGAATAGAGTCCACAACCAATACTTGAGGCCGCTGTTTTTGCGCTACCGACAGCAGGCTTTCTATGCAATTGTCTGACAGTAACTGCAATTCACTGTCAGCGATCCCCAAGCGTTGGGCTCGCATCGCTATCTGCTGACTGGACTCTTCACCTGTACTGTACAAGGTAGACAAATTAGAACTCAACAGGCTGGTGCTCTGCAACAGCAATGTCGATTTTCCAATGCCAGGGTCCCCACCCAGCAGAATTATCGAACCCGGAACAAGGCCACCTCCCAGCACTCGATCCAGTTCCTGAATTCCAATTTGGTACCGACTGGTTTGTTCCAATGGAACACTTCGAATCGATGTTACCTGCGCTGTAGGTGCAAAACCGGCAAATCGGGCTGTTGTTTTCTCCGAACTCTGGTTTTCTGCCACCTGTTCAATCAATGTATTCCACTCACCACAATCCTGACATTGTCCTGTCCATTTTGGATGTTGAGCACCACATTCACTGCAGCAATAAACTGTTTTCGCTTTAGCCATAAATCCTAACTCCGTTCCATCAACACTCAATAAATACGAGGCACTCTTATCGTGACTCCGCTGAGCAACTCATAGGCAATGGTGTCAGCAAATCCAGCCACTTCATCAACGGACAAGTCATTCCCCCAAAGCTCTACTTCATCGCCCACTTTCGCGTCACATGTATTTAAATCAACGCATAGAGTATCCATCGACACCCGTCCCAAAAGCACTGTTCGCTGCCCATTCACTATAACGGGTGTTCCGCTTGGCGCATGTCGGGGATAGCCATCACCATAACCACAGGCAACTATGCCTACTTTCATATCATATGGACAAGACCATGTGGCACTGTATCCAATCGTCTGGCCTTTTTTTAATTTTTTTACTGCAATCAAAGCACTTTTCAACGCCATCGCTGGCTGCAAACCTAAATCCTCTGCACTAACACCTGCCAATGGAGATGAGCCATACAGCATAGTACCGGGACGCACAAAATCGAATAAAGCCNNGTTCTTGGGAAACAAGAGCCGCTGAATTAGCCATGCTGAGACATTCACCTTGAAAGTGTTCACTCAATGTCAGAAAACAGTCAAGCTGTTGCTGGTTTTTAGGGTCATCTGGTTGATCAGCACTGGCAAAATGCGATAAAACGCCACGTAAAACGATATTCTTATGTTGTTTCAACTGAGCATATACCGGCTGTACAAATTCAGGCAGAACCCCCATACGCCCCATCCCTGTGTCAATCTTCAACCAGACCGACAAGGTCTGATCCAACTCCAGGCTTTGCAGGTAGTCCATTTGTACAGGATCATATATCACGGGCGTTACTTGCCACTGCAGCAAATCGGCTGCCTCTTCGCGACTGTAGAAACCCGATAATAAGGTAATCGGTTTGACAATACCTGCCTGGCGTAAACGAATAGCATCATCCAGGCTTACTACAGCAAACTCATTGCTACTGTCCTGCAAAATTCTGGCAACTTCTACTAAACCATGGCCATAAGCATCAGCTTTGATTACCGCAATTACTTGAGCATTGCCTGCGTATTTTCTTGCCACTGCCAGGTTATGCAGCAATGCCGATGAACTAATAACGGCTGTTGTTGGTCGGTATTGACGGTTCATTTATACCCAACAGACATTCAGCGAGAGCTTAATGTCCTTCATCCTCACCAAAGTTCTCTCCGGAAAAGTTTTCAAAACGGGTATATTCACCGAGAAAAGTCAGGCGAACAGTATCCGTCGGTCCATTACGCTGCTTACCGATAATTATTTCTGCTGATCCTTTAAACTCTGAATCCTTATTATAAAAGTCATCGCGATAAACAAAGAGTATTAAATCCGCGTCCTGCTCAATTGCACCCGACTCTCGCAAGTCAGACATAATCGGTCGCTTATTCGGCCTTTGCTCCAAGCTTCGATTCAGCTGAGACAATACAATGATAGGCAAATCCAGTTCTTTGGCCAGAGCTTTTAGTGATCGAGNNTATATTGGAAATTTCGGCTGTTCTGTTATCCGCATCTCCACTACCAGACATAAGTTGCAGATAGTCAATAACAATCAACCCCAAGCCTCCTTCAATTTTGGCAGATAAGCGCCTGGAACGGGTGCGCACTTCCAAGGGAGACAAACCAGCGTTATCGTCAACATAAATGGCTTTGTCTTTAAGCATATTCATGGTCGATACTAACCGAGGCCAATCACTTTCAGATAACTGACCTGTTCGTAATTTATTCGAATTAATACGACTCAATGAAGACAACATCCG
>JBOEHE010000129.1:0-3579 GCA_050633785.1 Arenicella sp. | reverse complement strand
TCATTCAAATCAATGCCTGAGAAGATCAACTCCCCCAGTCCACCACCACCAATCAAAAAAGCCAGTGGCGCTGTACCCACATTGATCGCCAACGCCGTTCGAATTCCCGCCGAGATAACAAACATCGCGTTTGGCAGCTCCACCTTGAACAACATCTGTGCTGGGGTCATCCCAATTCCTCGAGCTGCTTCCTTCAAATGCTCTGGCACCTCCTGCAAACCGGTATAGGTATTTCGAGCGATCGGCAGCAACGATAATATAAACAAACCAAATATCGCCGGTACTGTACCAATGCCCAGAACACTCATCGACAAAGCCAGCACCGCCAGAGTCGGCACGGTCGTACTGATGTTCAGCAACTGCATCGCGTTTTCCGCGATATGACTCAAACTCGGACGACTCAGTACAATACCGATTGGTATTGCCACCAGAATGGCCAATCCACCAGAGATCATCACCAGCGACAAATGCTGTCCACCCAGATACAGAATATCTTCCCAATAATCCAGAATGCCGTCGATAAACCCCACTCTCTGCAGAAATATACCCAGCAGAAAAACAGCAGCAATACCGCTTATGGACAAGTAACGTAAGAGACTGTCATTCATAACATCACCTCTTTACTTAGTGCCTGCGGCTTGTTGGTATTTGATCGGACTATCATGATGCTTGCTGTCCCCTGCCGTAGCTTTGACTCCCAGATGGCGAGTGATACCTGTCTGTGAAATCTGTCCCACCAGTTTGCCATCAGCATCGATCACCGGCATCCAGGTTGCGCCATGGTTGAACATCAATGAAGCTACCTTACGCAAATCATCATCCGGACGGACAATAACGGACAAACCGTGAAAGTTATCACAGCATTGGCCCTTGCCTGACTCGGCAACCCCTTTTGAGACAAATCCGATCGGTTCCATCTGATCATTGACCAGAGTGATGGCATTGATATAACCCAATTCATCCATCTTTTTGTAAGCACTTTGCAGGGAATCATCCGACTTAACGCAAGCTGGGTTCTCTCGCATCACCTCTTTTACAGACACCAGACGCAATCGCTTTAAGGCACGGTCATCACCGACAAAACTTTCGATAAACGCATCCTGTGGTTTTGCCAGCAGATCATCCGGTGAGGAATACTGCGCCAGCTCACCATCACGGAAAATGGCAATTTTATCCGCCATCTTGACCGCTTCATCGATATCATGGCTGACAAACATGATGGTTTTCTTCAGTGTTTGTTGCATCTTCAGAAACTCATCCTGAATCACTTCCCGGTTGATCGGGTCAATAGCGCCAAAAGGTTCGTCCATGAGCATCACGGGAGGGTCTGCAGCCAGTGCTCTGATGACTCCAACGCGTTGTTGCTGGCCACCGGATAATTCGTTGGGATATCGTTTGAGGAAAATGTTCGGGTCCAGTGCCACCATATCCAACAGTTCACGAGCCCGCTCTTTGTACTTTGAGGGTTGCCAACCCAGCAGTTTAGGTGTGACCGAGATATTCTCTTCTATGGTCATATTCGGGAACAGGCCGATTTGCTGGATGACATAGCCAATGTTACGGCGCAGTTCAACTGTGTCCATTTGGGTTGTGTCTTCGCCTTGAATATAAATTTTACCCGAAGTTGGCTTAACAAGCCGGTTGACCATTTTTAATGTGGTGGTTTTGCCACAGCCGGAGGGTCCCAGTAATACGCAGATTTCTCCGGTCGGTATTTCCATTTGAACATTGTCTACGGCTTTTATAGGGCCATTAGGTGTTTCAAATATCTTGGTTAAACGATCAATCTTAATCACACTATCTATCTCTTTTCATTTTTAAATAACTGGCTGGTCTGTTTTATTGGACTTATTTGCAAGACTACAGCCGATTGACTGACATACCTTCCTTTCCATGGAAGTCAATGTTTACTGCTTCTGCACAACCGACTACTGTTAACAGTCCGCTAACAGTAAGCCGGCAATGCAGATTTCACCAGAAGACCAACAGGACTGACTGGCGTTAGATCAAACCATTATTTTTCAGAAAATTTGTGGCAACATCTTCGATACTGACTTTATCAACGTCAACACTGGCATTTAAAGCCGCCAGAGAATCATTACTCAAAACAGCCGACATTTTGTTTAGCAGATCAGCCAGCTTAGGCTCTTTGTCCAATATTTCCTTGCGCACCACTGGAGCTGGGCTGTAGCTTGGGAAGTAACCTTTGTCGTCTTCAAGCACAGTGAAGTTGAAGGCTGGTACCCGGCCATCGGTTGTGTAAACCAGACCGATGTCGACTTTGCTTTCCTTCAAGGCACTGTAGACCAGACCTGCGGCCATCAACTTGACATCTTTACGAGGGATCTTAAAACCGTATTCTTTCTGCATTGGTTTTAAACCGTCTGGACGGCCAAAGAACTCAGTCTCTGAGGCCAGAGTCAGTTTGCTGCCACCGTTCACTTTTGTCGCCAGATCCGAGATGGTGCTGATGCCCTGCGCTTTGGCATCATCGCTGCGCATGGCAAGAGCATAAGTGTTGTTTGCTTGTGCGGGATCTAACCAGACCAGGCCCAATTTAGCATCCAACTCTTTGACGATGTCATAGGATTCCTGGGTGCTTTTGCGCTCTTTAACTTTGTTGTAGTTAATTAACGAGGTTCCAGTGTATTCCCAGTAAAGGTCGACTTGGCCATTTTTCTGAGCTTCGCGCAGCACGTTGGAGCCCATATTGTCTCTTTTCTCAGCCTTAATGTTGTGGTGGTTCAATAGCTGTGTGGTTATTTCCGCCAGCAACAATTGTTCTGTGAAATTCTTTCCGCCTACAACCACTTCGGCATGAGCCATAAATGATGTAGATAGTAATAATGCTGAAAGGATTAGCTTTTTCATAATATTCCACCTTGGTTTAGTAATAAAAGTTAGTAAAAATCAAACGGTAAGTTAGGCTTTTGCCTATTTACTAAAGCGCCCTTTTTTTATTGTAATTATCATTACCTGAGTAATGTAAAGGGACGCGCTTGCCGTGATCAAACCTGCCATAAATACAGTCTGTTCTCGGTTTTTCAGGGATAAAGAGTAAATCTGTCAGGTTACCTCAAGCCCTTTAGGAGTTAGTTTTTTCTGTATGGCCAGCAAGGCATAATCAGCAATAATAGCCAACAGACTGACTGCAATAGCGCCGCCTATAAGTTGGCGGGGATCGCTCTGCGAAATACCGCGACTGATGAGCACTCCCAGACCGCCTGCGCCGATATACGCAGCAATGGCCATAACGCCAATATTCATGACAACCGCAATGCGCACGCCTGCCATGATGACCGGAACGGCCAACGGCAATTCAACCATGCGCAAGCGTTGCAGCTTGCTCATGCCGACACCTCGGGCAGCTTCTCTCAGAGAAGGTTCGACATTGTTGATCGCAGTGTAGGTGTTGCGAATAATCGGTAATTGAGAATAGAGCAATACCGCAATAACGGCCGGCAGATAGCCTATGCCCTGACCAATCACCGACAAGATAGGAATCATCAAACCAAACAGGGCTATGGAAGGGATGGTGATAATCACAGAGGCGATGTACAAGACTGTCTTGGCAAGACG
>JBOEHE010000128.1:0-2648 GCA_050633785.1 Arenicella sp. | reverse complement strand
GTCATCACTTCATCAAAAATCAGCACCGACTGATATTGAGAACACAACTCACGCAAATCTCGCATAAACGCCATTTCAGGCACAACAAAATTCATATTTCCAGCTATCGGTTCAACAATAACAGCAGCAATTTGCTCTCCCATTTCAGCAAACAAAATCTGCAAACTATCAATGTCGTTATAAGGCAAGGTAATGGTATCTGCCGCAACCGCAGCAGGAACTCCAGCCGAATTGGGCTCTCCCAATGTCAGAGCACCAGAACCTGCTTTGACCAACAAACTATCAGCATGACCGTGATAGCAACCTTCAAATTTGACAATTTTATCGCGCCCGGTAAACCCTCGAGCCAAACGCAAAGCACTCATGGTTGCTTCAGTGCCGGAACTGACCATACGAATCTGATCAATGCTGGGAATTAATTCGCACAATCGCTTAGCCAGAGTTGTTTCTATTTGCGTAGGTGCACCAAAACTCAAGCCATTAGCTGCCGCCTCTTGCACTGCATGCACAACTTCAGGGTGTGCATGGCCGAGAATCATAGGCCCCCAGGACCCCACATAATCGATATACTGTTGATCATTGCTATCGTATAAATACGCCCCTTGAGCCTTTTTGATAAAGACTGGGTCACCACCAACTCCGTTAAAGGCCCGTACCGGCGAATTTACGCCTCCAGGAATATACTTTTGTGCTTCAACAAACAATGAATTCATATCAAATCTCGCTTAAACATGGGAGGTAAATTCTGTGAAAATACCGACATAATTGAGTCAGGGCTGTATAAATAAGTCCGTAAACTGCTCTGCAGACTGCCGCACGTCATCGCCAGCAAACAAAGCACTAATTAAAGCAATACTATCAGCACCTGCAGCAATAACATCTGCTGCATTATGCAAATCAATGCCGCCAATAGCAACGACTGGCACCGACATTTTTTTCTTGGCCTGACTGATGATATCCAAACCCGCTATTTTTGCTGAAGGCTTGGTTGATGAAGGGAAAATACTTCCGAAAGCAACATAATCCGCGGAATCAGCAACCGCCTTGTTGGCCAGTTCAAGATCAGCATAACAAGAAGCACCAATGATTACTTTTTCTCCAAGAGACTGGCGAGCTTCAAGCACACCTTCATCTTCCAGGCCAATATGCACACCATCAGCCCGAACAATCTTAGCCAGCTCAACGTCATCATTGATAATGGATATGGCTTTATACTGACGACATAAGTTGACCAGAATCGTTGCCTGTTCTATACGCAGTTGGTGATGATGCGATTTATCGCGATATTGCACCACCTTGGCACCGCCTTCCAACACTTGTTGGACTTTACTTTTAAAGCGTTTGGGAGCAATTAGCTCTGCATCTGTTATCGCATACAAACCCTGGATCATTGATTCCACCACTCTGGCATAAAGCCTTTACAACATTCAAAAGACATAAAAAAAGACGCTAACGCGTCTTTTTCTGTTAGGTACAGCAAATAAAGGTTGCTTATGACTTGCGACCGTATTTTGCTTTAAAGCGACCGACACGACCTTCCGTATCCATTACTTTTTGTTTACCAGTATAAAATGGGTGACATGCAGAGCAAATCTCAACATGCAAATCGTCACCCAGAGTTGAACCTGTTTCGAATGTGTTGCCACAAGCACAAGTCACTTTAATTTGACTATAGTTTGGATGGATGTCAGCTTTCATAATGCCACTCAAAAATGTTAATTCGTATTGGACGGCGAATAATAAAAGAATCGGCAGGTAACTGCAAGCACAGAATAACGCTTTCTTGGGATTAAAGCTTCACTAACAACTAAATGGGTTTGCTGCACTGCTGCCGTAAGAGCATGTTTGTACAGTAGCCCCGGTTGCATCAAACAAAGTAGCAGTATCACCAGTATTATTCCAGACATAAGTAAAACTACTTTGTGGATTAATACGGCCAAAGGTTTCCTGGCATGGAAAGGTGTTCGATCCCTGTGGCAGATGAGTAAAAATACGACAGGTCTCACCGGGTTGCAGCACTCTTGAAGGAAATACAAACACCGCTGAAGCCGCATCAGTTATACGCCAATCCTGCATTTGAATAGGCACGCTGTCATTATTTCGCACCTCAATATATTCATCCACCAGAATATTGGGGTCCGCACTGGACGTCTGCCGGAAGAATATCTGTGTTATAACGATGTTACCCGTAGTGCTTGGGGGCGCTGGAGGCGCTACCACCGGCGGAGTTACCACCGATGTCTGTGCATGAGCAGGCAAAGCAACAGACAGCACCGTTGGCGCTGTCCATTTCAGCAGGTCTCGCTTTGATACCTGCGCCATTAAATCCTACCTTTTCATAGCGGTAAAGAATTGAGCGTTTGTTTTTGTTGCTTTCAAACGATCCAATAGAAATTCTATCGCTTCGATGTCGTTCATGGGATGCATCAACTTACGTAAAATCCAGATTCGCTGTAATTCTTCAGGCTCAATAAGAAACTCTTCGCGACGTGTGCTGGACTTGTTGACAATTATTGCTGGATAAACTCGTTTTTCTGCAATATGTCGGTCCAAATGCACTTCCATATTGCCCGTGCCCTTGAATTCTTCAAAAATCACGTCATCCATCCGGCTTCCCGTATCAACCAGTGCCGTGGCTAAAATCGTCA
>JBOEHE010000127.1:0-8904 GCA_050633785.1 Arenicella sp. | reverse complement strand
AAAATGACGATGATCTCGGCTTAAAAATTTAGTGTGAACAGACCCTAAGCCATGATTCATCGAATAGACTAAATCTCCATCGTGAACAATTCCACAACACAATCCCGGCTCAAGCTCTGGATCGATTTCTCTGGCGCTCGTTTCAATTTTTGTAATCAGCGTATCTATAGTCATGGAAACTCCTCGCAACACAGATGCTCAACATCTTATCTTGTCCTTTCATTGATTGACTGCTTCCCTCCTATAATATCATTTCCAGAGACAAGTGCTTTAAGAACGAATCATGTTTACGATAGGTCCTCTAACAGCAAGTGAATACTTGGGACAAAACAAGCCACATCCCCACAACGTCGAGACGTGTTTGTTCCAGAAAAACTCACATCACTGCAAGAATAAAATGCTTCACCACTATCACTACGTTGCCATACATTGAAAATGACGTGCTTGCCACTTCTTTGCGGCAACTTGCAACTCATTTTGTAGACACTCTTGCCTTGAAATTGAGTTAAAGGAACGTTATCAAACCGACAAAACTCATCCATATCTGACCATCTCATAATTGAACCTGGCTGCCAATCAGACTTAGTAATGTAGAAAATCATATCCTTAGTCGCATGTACCGCTGATGCATAATAGATAAACTCAAATTCACCATTGGCATCGGCAGAAATCGGCGTGGACCTCCAGTCTGAGCGCAAGATATCCATGCCTGCATAGATTGAATTACCTCCGCTGCATAACTGACCATCATTAATCAAAGTTCGATGTCGACTATCAGCATTCCCTTGCCGGATAGCACTCCAATCGTAAAAGGGTTGAGCCGTTCCAACTGCCTCTTTAGCTGCTTTGCATGCTGGATCCCTGGGGTTTTCAGGGTTATCAGCGAACCGGCACTTATACATCCGACTTTCAGGCACCAACATGGTGCCATGAGCGTATGCCTCTATTGCAATAAAATGGTTGTAAGTTAATAGAACAGCGCTTACTAACGCCAAGTACTTAAATGCTGAATAAACTCTTGAAGCAAACAGGTTATGACAGAAATGTCTAACATTATCAGGCATGATTTTTCTCTCTATTTCAGCTCTTAGCTTGAGCTTTGCGGTCACTGTCAAAGCTGGCCAACTTTTGTCGTTGTCAACTAATAAACAGTTAAGCCATTGATAGTACGTATAAATATGAACCTTCGGCAGTATAATTCAGCGCCTATCCTGCCGAAGTTAGCTTAAGTTTGTTTAACGCGGGTTTAATAATCACTTCAACCTTCTATTAAGAGCCTGTATTAGCATTATTTTTTGCTCTAAACTTGCTCGTTTGTTCTTAGATGATGGTTAATGTTCTTTTTTTACAAGTCACGTCAGCATCAATTCCTATAATAAGACACACAAATTTAAAACTTTTTGCAATCAAACGCGTTATATTCCACAAGTAACACTCAAAGCAGTGTTTATTTTTTTAACTCAATATTATTTTTATTATGTACCCTCAATATTATTTCTCAGCAAAATTCCTCAAATCTTTCTTACTGATCATCGCATCTTTGATCATTGCGACAGGTTGCACTACCTCTACCAAGAATTTCGAATCGGGTGTGATTCCTGACTATGCTCCCATAGAGCAAGAAAAAGTTACACAAAACCGTTATGCTCTAGAGAACATGATGGATGAACAAGATCTTGAGCTGCAGCAGTCTGGCGAGAGTTATGATCGCGTAAAGCGCATTATCAATCGATTATCTGAAGCTGCAAATGTTGAACAGGAATTAGATGTTTACGTCGTGGATGCTGGTGATAATGTTAATGCCTTTGCCATGGGTGGTAACACTATCGTTGTTTATCAGGAACTGATCGACCGCTTGCCTGTTGACGAAGAATTGGCAGTAATACTTGGCCACGAAATGGCACATATCCTCGGTCAACACAATTTTGATGATACGGAACAGAAACGCGGCGCAGCCTGGGGCATCGCTTCAGCTGTTGTTGGCGTAGCTGTGACTATAGCCACGGATGGCAGCTCTTTGGCTGGCGACCTTGCTCAAACAGGCACAGAGGTTGTGGGCACTGGGATAGTTCGATCTTATGGTCGTGCCATGGAGCATGAAGCTGACCATGTTGGTATGTTGTTGATGGCAAAAGCTGGCTACAACCCAGCCACTGCCATCTCAGTCTGGAGCAAGGCAAACACGGTATTAGGTAAAAGCGGTGGCCCCAGCTTTTTCAGCTCCCACCCGTCACACGGCAACCGTAAGGAACGCCTTGAAAAAGACTTTGTTTTAGCGGAACCCATTTACGAAGAGTCTAAAAAGTAAGAGCTATTTATATTGGCTCAGGCTGTCTTTTAGCTCAGGCTGTCTTTTAGCTCAGGCTGTTAATTGGCTCAGTTTTTTATTGGCTCAGGCTGTTGTTACATGGATCGTTTCGACAGCCTTGAGTTTTCCTTGAGCCTTAAATTGTTCATAGCCTAATGTAGATGCATTAGGCTTATTTTGTCTTACTCAGGCTATTTCAATATTTTTCTAAACCGTCAAATAGAGTTTTTAACCAGCGGATATCCTCGGGCCCCAGACTGGCACTTTTATGCCTAGCCTTATCCTTATACGTATCATGATAGACATGATAAAGAGCCCTGACGGTCAACTCACGCCAGCGTTTTCCTTCTAACTCTGGAATGCTGCCATCTGCCATATTAGGATCAACAAGAGGATCATGCTCATCTTCGTTGGTTCTTAAAGCGATTTCTAACTCCTGAAGAATTGGATTAACCACTTTGATGGTGTCTGATTCTGAAAAGGCTTTTCTAACCTTGTTTTCTGCCTCTGAGACCAGGGCTTTTGCTTGGGATTGAGTCAGTTTTTCTGCTACTGGACGCAGACCGTATTTAGTGAACAAACCGGTGATGCTTGGTAATACCGCTTTTGCAGCAATACCCGCCCCGACTATCGGGTTGAAGATAGCAGCGATGCCTCCAACCAGCAACATTCCATAAGTCAGTTTATTATCCAATGCATCGATATCATCGGCCAGGCTTTCCAAAGTGCTGCGTTCCAGTTTTTCTGTTGCCAGACTTCGAGCAGATTGCAACATGTTCTCGCGCAATGCTGCTTCATAGTAAAGGTTGGGAAAATGAAATACTCGCCTTTTCGGCAGATCATTCACCTCTGGAACAGACACTGGCAGATACCGCATCGTATGCAGTGAAAAGCCCGTTTCGGAACCTTCAAAAGGAATAACAAAGTAATGTTTTTCATCAAACTCTGCTTGATACTTTGTCGATCTCTCAAACGAGACAAAGATTGGCAGACCATTTATAACGTCCTTGACGATACTCATCCCGGACTCCATTTCTACACTCAATTTATCCGTAGCAGAATTGAGCACGTCTTTTCCTTTTTTGAATAATTCTTTCATTGTTTATTTAATGATCAGTATAGAATAATGTTGTAAATCCTTTTTCGGCCAGCTCCAACTGGCTTATAAACTCAAGCCTTAAGCAACACTTCAAGCTTAGCGATAAATTAACCTTAACGAGGAAATTTTGCAAACGCTTGTTCAATCGACGTATAAAGTTCAGCAACCCATTTAGGGTTTGTCGGAGCAAGCAAACTTTTTGGTCGAGGATCAGTTGGCGCTATAACCACATCAATGGCCTCTTTTGAACTATCCGCAGCCAGCACAAAGAGTTCTTCGATTATAGAATCCCCCATCGCCAGACAACCAATGGATACCGCTTTGCCATGGATAAAAATATTGGTTCCAGGCTGTGTTCGACCTTCTTTATCAGCCTGCTGCACATCAAATGCATTCGGGTAATTTAACTTCATTGATAAGTGATAACTGCTATTAGGGTTCAAACCTTCAATACGATAAATGCCTTCTGGCACCTGCCGGTCACCTTCGTTTAGCTTGGGTCCGGCTTTACCACTCAAAGCCCGTATCGGATATTCACGGATAAAGAGCTGTTGAGCACTATCACCAGCCCACAATTCCAGTTTTGCGGAATCCTTAATAGCTAAAAGCGTTATTGCTGATGGTGGGTAAGCAATGCCAGCAGCAGCAAAGTACGGCGCAAGCCTCGCTCTGGCTGCTGGTCCATAATTCTGAACGACACTGGATACCGTTTGGCGGCCAACAACAGATTGGTAGGCAGGCACCCACATTGAACGGCCATAAACATACAATACAGACAGGCCAATCACGCCACAGATAAAAACTGCGGCAACTGATTTTTTATTGATTAAACTCATTAGATCCCTCTTTATACTACCTCTGTTTTATTCTGCAGTTGGTTGCAGTTCGGAGCCCGATGAGGTTTTGTTAAAAACAAGTCCCCATTTAAACAAGCCTTTTCGTCGGCCGAGTTCACTCATTTTTTTCTTGCCAGCATCAATATTAATATCCACTCCATGATTGTGTGTCTTATAGTTGCCCAGTAATGAGTTATTATCCATCAAATCAACTAACATGTCGTTCTTCCAGAGCGCAACCTCCATCAGGTCAGGACGAGTGAACTTAAACTCAAAAATAACATAATCATATCCGTTGGTAGCATATTCAACAACACCGCTTATTGGTATGTTAATGAAATAACGTTCTCCTTGTTGAACAGTATAGTAATTAACAATAAGCTCCTCAAGATTACCATCTTCGTCAGAGAAATACCTCAAACGGCTATGTTCACAGTCAAAAGTCTGCTGAAACTCCAGACCTGACTCAAACATCTCTTCACCTTCAGGAACAACCAAGTTCCAGACACCATTAAACTCATCATTGCAGACAATATTTCCCGGCATTGCACTTTTAAAGTGAGGAATGCCGCAGCCAGTCAACATTAACACACCTGATAATCCTATAAAATTTCGCAATAACCTTCGCATTAACTACCTCTCTTATCTCCCTGATTAAAATATTTTTTCACTATAACAGCCGTGGATCAAGCTCTATTGGAACCTCAATAGCCTGTTTAACGACTTCATGAAACGACTCATATTGAACATTCAAGACATAATTATAGGAATGATAAGGAATCGTCACACTGGGTACTCGCATGGCCAGACTGACTTTGCTGTTTATCCATTCCTGCCCCAGGTTGACCGTTGATGATGGTGCCGGATATTCATTCCAGTTTGCAGGCAGCATCTCATCTTCAAGAACGAAAATCTGTTCTTCAGGCAAATCCAGTTCAAACAGGCAAAAATTCTTCAACTCTGTTTCATCATTGATATGCACCAGAATCTCCAGAACAGCCAATGCTGGGTGGCTTGCCAGATAAACAACAGGCGAACCTTTGTCATTCCAACGCCCACCATGAATGCGTGCGCCTTCGCCGTTAAATGCTGATTGTCTGTAGTCTTTATGAGTAATTCTATAAGCTTTGAGTTGATTCACACAGTGATACCGTGTTTGACCCTGCCGATATAATCAATCACTGACTCTGTTTCAGCAGCGGTACGAATCATCTCAATTGGCGCCCGGCCACCCAAACCTTTCGCCCCCTTTCTCACCCAATCATTGGCTTTATGTTCATCACCAGATAATAAATCTGTCGCTGCTTCCAGCAACCTTACCAGACGATACAAACGGTCACTCTCTTGAGTATTTAAATGACCTTCATTTTTGCGTCGATCCAGGGTGGATTTAGTAATGCCTGTAAACAAGCTCAACTCGCTTTTATTGATAAACCCAATACTCAAAAGCGCCTCTATGGTGGAGTAATCAAATCCCTGCTCTAAACCTTTATACAAACGTTCTCCCCGTCGTGGAATACCAACCTTCCCCCAGATTCCTCCTGGAGTGAGGGTCAAGTCTGCTGTGCTTTTCGCCTGATTAGCCAGTTTCTTACGCAATGCGCTATAACGTTTGTTGTCTATATCATTGACTGGGTCTGAAATCGTCGCCATAAATTCACCTCATTTGAGGTTTTAAATTATCCCATTTGGGATGTATTGTCAAAATTTAATGGCAATCTATGAGTAATAACAGGATTTAGTAAATTCATCCTAAAAACACTAACCAGGCAGAAATGGTCATGATCGATATTGCGGTGGCGAATAAAACGGTAGACGCCGCTATATTAGTGGCCCGCCCATACATATTGGCAAATAGATAGGCATTCACTCCCGGAGGCATTGTTGCAATGATGACAATCGGTTTGAGCAAGTCATCCGATAATTGGAAAACATAATGACCAAGGCAGTAGACAATCATGGGATGTATCAACAATTTACTGACACTGATCATACTCATTTCACCGAGGCCAGATGAAATTTTGTAACTGACAAGAACAGCCCCCAGGCCAAACAAAGCCACTGGCAAAGCAGCACGAGCGATCAGTTCAATTGCCGTTACCAAAGGTCCTGGCAACGTTACTGTTGACCAGTTGACAATAAAGCCCAACATCAAACCAATGGTCAAAGCATTGGAAAATACTTGAGTGAAGACTCTCTTAAGTGTTGCAAAAAAACCAAGCCCATCGACTCGGGAAAACTCCATGGCAGTGATGCCAAGGACATAGCAAAATGGCGCGTGAACCGCTATCACTGCAAATGCTGGTTCCAAAGCCGCAACACCATAAGCCAACTCAACAATAACAATACCAATCAACAGGGAGTTGGAAAATAAGGCAGCAAAACCAATCGAGACACAACTGCCAGGTTTGTGCCTGAAAATCAAACGAGCTCCAATGGCAGTGATGGTGAAACTGAGAAAAGCCCCGATATAAAATGACATCAGAATTTCGGGTTTAAACACCGTTTTCAAATCCAGGCGAGCTATGGCCAGAAACAGCAGACAAGGCACGGCAAATTGAATAGCAAAACGCATCAGTGCGCTGGCCTGTTCTGCCGTGAATGCTTTTCTGGAAGCGGCTAAATAACCAGCTCCTATGATAATGAATACCGGTAAGACGATTTGAAGGATCTGCAGCATAACTGATTGGCTTTAAGGGCTGTGGTGGCTCAAGGGATAATAGGCTATTTAGTTCGTCAATAGTAGCTATAAAAAATCATATTAAGTTTTAATAAATTTGATTATTGTACATTTATCAAAGTGATCATATAATGACCTTTCAAAACACCCCTAGAGCAGATCAATGAACACCCATAACTTTGAGTTGCAGCAACACTACCGTATCAAAATGACGCATGAGAGCTATCCCAACTTTGATGCCAATGGCAATGAAACTGATGTCGATTACACCGCAAACGACCGAGAAATGTATGTAATTGTGTTGGAAAAAGTTCTTGGTGAATACAGTGATTTTATTCGTGTGTTCAATATCGACAAACGAGTACCACACCTGGTTTATATACCGGGTATTGTGCAATCCAGCGAGCTTTCTATGGAAAGTATAGAGTTATAAAGTAGCTGCCACAGCTCAACCCCATTCGTTTGGATCCACTTGTATTATTCCTTGAAAAACAGATGAAAAAAGCAAAAAAAGTATCTTGAACCTGAATTACAGCAATATACTGATACTGAAAAAACACCTTAAAAAGACACAACTTGAAGAAATACTCAGACTATGAATAACAACAATGACAGTAAAGCAATTGATGACTTAGATAAACAATTACTCCGCCTGGTCCAGAAAGACGCGCTCATCAGTACTGAAAAACTGGGTACACAGGTACATTTATCAGCAACTGCAGCTAAAAGGCGGCTCAACAAACTCAGAAAAAATAATGTCATCACTAAAGATGTTTCAATTGTCGACCCAAAAAAACTAGGATTTGAAATGTTCACGCTAGTATTGGTGACTTTAGAAAGGGACCGACGTGACATTATGCACAGTTTCAAAACCGCTATAAAAGAAAACCCCAGAATAATTCAAGGTTTTTACACAACCGGAGAAGCAGATTTTGTTTTATTGGTTGCCTCAAAATCTCTGGAAGAATATGAACTTTTCACCCAAGAATTTTTCTGGGAAAACCACAATATTAAAAGCTTTAAAACCATGGTGGTGATGGATAACGTCAAGCTCGGCTTTGAATTACCCATCATTTGATAGATGATATCGACATACTCAACCAAAAGGACAATACATAGTCACTATAAACCACAAAACACACAAAAACGCAGAAAATAGACTTTATTAATAATTTTTGAGCAGCTTTTAATCCTCATAGAGTCATAAAATAGTAAAAAAGATTTACATCCATTTTCTGCGTTAACCAGTGATCTCGATAAATGGTTGTACGCTCCAATTCACTTTACAAAGATGAGCACTTTATGACCGTGAACACTACAAACAAAGACTCAGACAACCATAGCTTCAATATAGACCAAATCTCTACCATGGACCGGTCTTCTACATTGCATCCTTTTACTCCAGTCAGAGCGTTTGAACAACATGAAATGGGTGATCCAAGAATAATAACGTCGGGTAAAGGAATTCGAATTACAGATGCTAAAGGAGTCACCTCGATTGATGGGTTTGCCGGGCTTTATTGCGTCAATATCGGCTATGGTCGCCAGGAAGTTGCCGATGCCATCGCCGAACAAGCCAGCAAACTGGCTTATTACCATTCATATGCGGGACATACTACCGAAGCTCTGGCTCGCCTGTCTCACCGTTTAATTATGATGGCCCCAGGAAATATGAAAAAGGTTTTTTATGGTCTCTCGGGTTCTGATGCTAACGAGACTCAAGCCAAATTGGTCTGGCACTATCATAATTTAATTGGCAAACCCAAAAAGAAAAAAATCATCTCCAGACAGCGTGGCTATCACGGCTGCAGCATCGTTTCAGGGTCTATGACTGGAATGAGTTTTTATCATGACCATATGGATTTGCCGATGAGCAATATCTTGCACACAGGTGTGCCTCACCATTATTGGGGAGCTAAGTCAGGAGAGTCAGAACTGGAATTTTCCAAACGCCGCGCAGCAGAACTTGAAGAATTAATTC
>JBOEHE010000126.1:0-2764 GCA_050633785.1 Arenicella sp. | reverse complement strand
CTGAACTGCCAGCAGCGGCATTGCTTGTCGCATTGCATTGATTGTCACCGCAATCGGTTCCTTCGCATGACGGTGGATCGGGGTTAGGATCAGGGTCAACACAGCTTTGGGTATTCGGATTACATTCTTCGGGATCTGGCGGACAAACAAGTCCGGTGCAATCCGGGCCTCCTGGACCACCGGGGCCACAACCGGGGGTACACGCATTAGGCGGGCAACTGCTCGTGTTAGACTGGTTTGGATCAAATTGTGCATTGACCGGCACCAATACTGCAAACAACGCTATTAGTATAAAAACTCTACTAAAAAACTGATGGAAGTTTGCGACCAATTTTCTTCCAAACAACAAATTTATCGACAAACACAAAGAGTTCCAGATTTTTCTTTTACAAACTGCCATATCAACACCCAATTCCTATGTAGATCAACTATCCCAGATGAGTTACTGCGAGTATGTCTGTTGCTGATTTCAAACTTATGAAATCCAATTCCGCAAACAATACGTAATATTATTAATACCTTATGCTATTTTACAAGAACAATTTCAACGACACCATTAGTATTTACAATAAAGATTTACAGCTAAGAAAAACACCCTCTCATCGAACTAAAAAACCATGACAAGCCAAACACCTCTAATAAACAAATCAAAAACTAAAACCCTGTTGACCATTCTAATATACAACTAGAAGTCCATTGATTCTGTTAGAACGGGTAAATCTTGCACTGCTGTTACAATCAGGTCTCTGAACCAACGCATTATGGGTTGTTGATGAGTGATGGGTGCCCAGGTCATAAATACTGGCCAGTCAGGATAAGCATCTTCTTCAGAAAAAGTCAGAGCTTTGATCGGCAGGTGTCGATTCTGTTGAAAAACCCTCCAAGGTAATGTAACCAGCATATCTGAGTTGGCAACATGTTGTAATGAAGAATGAAAATGGCGGGTAATAATAGCCTTATGCCTGCTTAAACCCTGACTTTCCAGCCAATTATCCATGGGGCCTCCACGAACTCCAGTCTTGGTAATAAATACATGAGTTTCGTCAGAAAACTGACGCGCAGTCAATTTATTACCGGTGAGTCGAGGGTGTTTTTTATGCGCTGCTACAACCAAACGATCTTGCCATAAACTGCGTTGACGAAAGTGTTCGGCTTGCGGGTAATCAGCCCCTATCATTAAATGAATATCCCCTTGAGCCAGGGCTTGATCATCTATTCGGTGCCCGGTGATCAAGTCCAATTGAACCTTTGGTGCCTGTCGTAATAAAGAAGGTATCAACACGGGGATCAGGATATTTTCACTGTAGTCATGCAACAATATACGGATAGTCGCATTACTACTCATGGGGTCAAAGTGACCATACGACGCTAATGCACCTTCCAACTGTTGCAAGGAATGAGACAATGCGACTTGCAATTCTCTAGCACGATCAGTCATTACCATGCCTTGAGCACTATTGACTAAAATCGGGTCATCAAAATATTCCCTGATGCGTTTCAAACTATGGCTCATTGCTGATTGTGTGACACCCAACTCCTGGGCTGCCTTTGTAACCGACTTATACTCCAGCAACACTCTTAAAGCCTTGAGTAAGTTCCAATCCAGTTTATTAAGTAACATGTATTTCTCTCATTTCTAGCATGACGCAGATTCATTAGCCTGACAGGCCAGTAAACTTTAATCTGCCATTGAACTTAATAACTCAGGTAGTTAACCATGAAACACATCATTTTCGCTATAACAGTATTATCAACAGCATTGTTCGCTGCATCTCTGACTCAGGCCAATTCACAAAGCAACAAAGAACTGGTCGTAAGTTTTTACCAAGAGGCTTTAATTGATCAACAAGTCGAAGCCGCAGCAATGAAATATCTAACAGAAGATTATATCCAGCATAATCCCTATGTGGCTACTGGGCGTCAAGGATTTATTACGGGCCTGACAGGTTGGTTTTCAGCAGTTGACGTCAAATTTGAAATTATCAGAGCCATCGCCGAAGATGATCATGTCGTTCTGCACATTAAACAAACCTCTGATGGAAAGACCAAGTCTCTGGTTGATATTTTCCGCGTGGAAAATGGCAAAATTGCAGAACACTGGGATGTTGTTCAAGATGTCCCTGAGAAGATGGCGCATGAAAATGGCATGTTTTGATCACTTGTAGCACGATCAAAACCAGTGCCATACATTAATATCAAATATAAGTCGCACATAGTTACACTCATAGTATTAATTAAGAACAAACTCCTAAATTAAATGCTATGTGCGACTCAAGGAACTATCCTGGAAATTATCTGCTGAAACGCCCACACACAATTGGATTGGGGTGTGGCTTATACGATCACAATAGGCAGTTTTTACGATACTCAATAATCAGACACCAATCAACTTCAAATAGTTGAGACAATTGTTGGCATTAGCAGACTAACAAAGGACAGACACTCTATCTTCTCTATCATTGACATCCTAACAAACAAGTCCTAGGATTATTCCCTCTATTTCGTTAAAGGAGTTAACGATGACACGTCCAAGAAAAGACCTTATCTCAATTGATGACACACCTTATTATCACCTGATATCCCGTTGTGTAAGACGCGCTTTTCTATGCGGCTTCGACCATGATTCACAAGTGGATTACAACCATCGTAGACAATGGGTTGTTGACCGCATTCGGCTGTTATCATCTCTTTTCGCCATCGATATTTGCAGCTACGCCATCATGAACAACCACTATCACCTGGTGATTAAACTCAGTCCAGAGCA
>JBOEHE010000125.1:0-12464 GCA_050633785.1 Arenicella sp. | reverse complement strand
GTCTTAGGTGTTTCTGGAACTGTGCAGGTTGGAGCTGCGCCTGCCGTTTTAGGGTTGGGGGGCAATATAAGCGGAGGGCAAGGTATAGGTTTGTCTTTTCCTAGTGATTTGAAAGACTGGAAATGTTACCAAGTAGTGTGGCAATCTAATGTTTTCGGTGGTCTAGGGCTTGGGACATTTTTTGGGATTGGAGGGAGTGTTTCTGTTTCTGAATCAGGCTCTAGCGCTCCGCTGCCAAATTTGAGTAATTCTGTTTCCACTAGCAGTATTACAAATGTAGGATATGGTAAAGCAGCTGGCTTTTCAGTTGGAAGTGATGGTAGTGCTCCAATTACAGAAGGGGCTTTAGGTGGTGGAAATTTTGGCATAGGTTATGGGGTAGCAACTGCTTTAGGTTTGAGTTATACCACAACTAAAGTTCTTATTGATACGATAGGTGATGATTGTGAATGTGAATAAAGAAAGTAAGAAAACGTTTTTTCCTAACAGGAATTTGGCCCCAAAGTCATTTGCAGTCCAATTCTTTGCTTTCCTGTTGGCTTTTTTTGGGGGGGGGGTTGGTTACTTGGGGTCCTATTTTAGTGTCGAAGTTATAAAAGTCATTGGTTTTGTCATTGTTATAATTGCGATGTTAATATTTTTATTGGCATTTTTACATCATTTTATTTGGATGATACGTAAGGTTATACAGGGGCAAAAGTAGAGGGGAAGTTTGTTCATGTCAATAAATTTTTATATCGTCATAGCCTTTTGGATGAAAGCTACCACTGGAGTGTTAAGGTAGCAGTTACAGTTGGTGTATTGGCAGCTCTAGGTTTATCCTTTTGCGTGTTGTTGATGGTGGTATCGAATTTATTCTCCGCTCCAGAGGTTGTTGAAGTTGTACTGAGAATTGTGGGCAGTGCTTTTGGTTATGTATTTTTTGCCTCAATTGTACTTATGGTTATATTTCTAAACGTATTTGATTGAAGTGGAAAACAGGGCAAACAGAAAATAGACGGCTTATAGCTTATAGCTTATAGCTTATGTCTATTTGTCCTTCCATGACGATAACGTGAAAATGAAGTATTTTTGCTTATGGTAATAGCGGTACTCTTAACCAATAAGTGATACGCTATTCCATTAATTAGAAATTCTCACAAAATTTTGAATAAGCCTGATAAATCTAGGGCAAGATTTTTATCTAACTTTGAATTGAAATGAAAATTATTAGGTGAGAAATATGGTTGATAAATCAGATCAAAATAAACTTATTGCATTAGCTTTGTATGAAATTAGAGTATTATTAGCTTCTAAAATAGGTAGTGAGAACAAAGCTGACATGTCTACTCGAGTTGCAGCACACTTAGCATATGCATTACACAATGAAGCATCGTCTATAATGGAAGGTAAAAGTTTTAGTGTTGACGAAGCTTTAAGGAAAATTAAGGCAATAGATCGGATATTAAATGAAGAGTATTCAGATAACTTTATGAAAAAATGGAACGAAAACCAAGAGCAATAAAATAACCCAAGAGTGTAAACTTTTCTGTGTATATGGTGACAGAAAAAAATGATTAAAAAACTAACTTTTATAGTGATAATGTTTTTTTCGATTTGTGCTTATGTTGGATCGCAAATTGAATCTCCAAGGGAGAAACTAGATAGGTTTTATAGTATTGACCTGCCAGAAAGTTCCCTTATTCCATTTCTTTTAGACGGGGGGCAAGAGCTTGTTCCTTTGCTCTCAATGGAAATAAGAAACAAGGAAATGCATAGAAGACGATATGCCATTGGGGCTCTCGGTAAGCTGAAAAACAATGATGCTCTGCCAAGTTTGGAGTTATTAGTCCAAGACCAATCTGAACAAGACTACATCAGGTGTGATGCAATTAAAGCGATCCGTGATATTGACGCCAGTTACGCGAAACTTTTTCTCGACAGTATAAACTTGGAACCGGAAGGGTTATTGGTTGAATGTGAACGTTACTGACTGGCATCAAAGTTAACTTTTTGTGAGAGTTAATGAACTAAACCACTTTTTTAATCAAAGGGACGTTGGTTCAAACTCAGTATTATTCCTGTTCAAATGGCAGGCAGCCGAGCATTATTCTTGATATGAAAAACTCACCTCAGTAGATAGCCGAGGTGAGCCTGCTTTTCTGCAGCAACAAAATCATTTTGTTGCTGCGATTCCCATGTCTATATAGAGGTATAGAGAGAATAAGGGCTTCTTAGAAACGCACTCTGAGTCCAGCCAGGTAACCTGTTTCTGAGTCGTCTGCGTTGTTGCCACCAATTTCGGCAAAGGTTTTAACGTTGCTGCTGAAAGAGTGGGTCAGATTGGCGTACCAATAGCTTGTGCTGTCGCCTTCTGCTGGTGAAACGTCGCTGAAACCGATAGCGCCTGATAGCTTGCCGCCCAGTTTGGATTTCAGGGACAGGTCAATTTGATCGGTTGTGTCATTGGTGGTGTAAGCAATGCCGTAACCGACAGATCCCATCTTACCTTTAACACGTGCACCGACGGTGTCAATGCTCTCAGAGTTGCCATCTTCTTTGAAGTCCTGGTAACCAAATGCCAGGCTCAAACCAGCGACATTTATCTGGGCTACCAGATCAACAGAAGATTCGTCTTTAACGCCTTCTTCGCCTTCTTCGGCCAGATCCGTCGAGAAATACACTTTATAGGTTTTATTACCGAAGTTACCAAAGATCAAGTCATTTCCAGCGTCGTTGAATTGATCAAAGCCATCTCCCGGGCCCATTTCATAGTCGGCTTCGACACTGAAATTATCCGTGGCATAATCGGTTTTACCAAAGCCAATTTCAAAGTTGCCAAAGTCCAGGCCAACAAAACCGGCATCAATTGTCTTGTTGGCGCCACCATCACCTTCTCTTTTGAAGTCAGCTTCCAACACGCCAAATGCGCTGATGCCATTGTCAAACGCTTGTGAGACATGAAATTTGATTTCAAGGTCATCATAGTCCATCTCCAGGCTGTCTCCTTCGCCTGTGCGTTTACGTAGCTGTATTTCGTAATCGCCTTTCATTTGTAGAGTCAGGCCATTGTCATTTTTGACCAAATCATAGGCTTGCGCATGTGTTGCCATGCCAAGGCTTGCAATGATAGCTCCAGCGGTTAGTGTCAGGTTTACATGTTTGTTTTTTCTCATAATATTCTCACTCACAGATTTTCTTAATAAGGTTTTGAAGCGGGCGCAGGGCCTTGGCTTCAGTGTGAGAAACTAAAGCAACTGATTGAAGACGGATATAATCTGGCCATAAAGACTTTATTGGTCATTAGCCGAATAAAGTGAATAAATTTTATGATGTTTATTCGTGCGAATAGGCCGAAGAATGCAACTGAAGGCGGATTGGTTTGTCTGTTAATCTATAAGAGGTTTATTGCTTTGACAGCTTTTTATATAGCCGCTCTGGCCGCCCAACACTGCCATACGTCACATCGGCCAAAACCTCGTTCAAACTTACAAGGTACTCAAGATAACGGCGAGCTGTTGTTCTGCTGATGCCAAGTGACTGTCCCATTTCGTCGGCAGTGAAAGTCAGAGAATTTTTTTTCAATTGCTGTCGGATTTTGTCCAGTGTCAGACAATCAATTCCTTTGGGTAATCGAGTTGTCTGTTCTGCGACTTGGTTCTTGTTGCGCTTAAGCAGGCTGTCAACATCGTCCTGTCGTAATTGCCTTGAGTTATGCAGCTTTGAGAAATAGTCGCGATATTTGTTCAGGCTGTCTTCAAGACGTTGATATGAAATGGGTTTGATAATGTAATCAAAAATTCCTCTATGCAAGGCATTCCTAATGGTGCTGACATCTTTTGAGGCGGTGACCATAATGACATCTGTTTGAATATTTTGTTTGCGTATATGTTGCAGAAGATCAGTGCCTTTTCCATCAGGGAAATGATTATCTAACAGCAGAAGATCCGGTTTGATGATTTCTGTCATATCTTTTGCCTGCAATAGTGATTGTGCAATTCCATCGACATAGAAGCCATTTGAGCGCTCAATAAAGCGGTTGAGAATTCCCGCGTTTTGCGGATCATCTTCGGCAATAATAGTAGAAATCAGTTGCATAGTATTCTTGAATAATTGAATTGGCTCATATCTGGGGCTGGTGCTGAATAAACAGATTATTGCTCTACATTATTGGCAAGGCTTTTCGCTGGAGGAATGTGTTTATTCTTTGGCCAGGATTGTTTTTGATTGATCTCGAGCATACAGATACGCAGGGGATAGTCTTGAGGTGTCGTAAACTCAAGTGGCGCTGTTGATGTCTGTCTTTTTACATTCAATTATCAAACCTCATTGTGTCAAAGGCTGTTTGACTCTTATTAAATAACTATGACTGTCTGATGAATGCAAGATAAAACGCTGAACTTTATGAACGAAATAAACTAAAAGGCCAATATGTCAATTTAAATTCTATTTGTATCCGTTATTGATTTTGTCTTCTAAATTAGAGTGGCAAGTAAAATTCCTCAAGTGGGTAAATAGTAAAACAACGTCCTGATTGAACCTTGTGTCGATAGGGCAATAATGATTCAAGGATTGAAATGATGGTTAATGTTATCGATACATTTACGCATTTGGATATCAGCGGTGTTTAATAAAAATAGCCTGATTGTCAGAGAGTCTATCTGATGCGAAGCTGAAAAGCAGGCATGCCACTTTGTCGCTGTTTAGATGATTGGGGAGTTTAACTCAGTGGCAGACAATAAAAGAATACATTTACTTTTGAGGAGGTAATGACAATGAATCTACCAAAAATACTAATTATACGAATAATCATTTGTGCCTGCTTGTTGACGGTTGTTAATAATGCTTTTTCTGCTCCTGTGCAGATACGGTTTTCGCATGTAGTCTCACCTGAGGCGCCAAAAGGCAAGATGGCCAGTAAATTTCGTGATCTGGTGCGTCAGAGAATAGGTGATGACAGAGTTGTTGTTACGGTTCATCCCAATTCTGAATTATTTGGTGACAGTAAGGTGCTGGATGCCATGCTCAAAGGTAATGTCGAAATGGCAGCGCCATCGTTGTCAAAACTGAGAAAGTATTCCAAGCGTTTCCAAGTTGTTGATTTGCCTTTTGTGTTTGCCAACCCGGTAGCGGCGAAAAAATTCCTGCAGAGCAAATACGGTGGTCGTTTACTCAATACTCTGAAGAGTAAGGGCTTTTATGGTCTGGGCTATTTGAATAATGGCATGCGTCAATTATCGTCGACCAAACGCATGTTATTGCCAGATGATATCAACGGTTTGAAGTTTCGCTACAGCGGTTCCAATATTGCCAAGGCGTGGTTGGAATCAGTTAAGGTGGAGGCAATGGATGAACCCTTTTCAAAAGTGTATGAACTCTTGGAGTCTAAGCAGATCGATGGTCAAATGAACGTCTGGTCAAATATATATTCGAAGAAGTTTCATGAGCATCAACCATTTATTGTTGAATCAAATCATAGTTATATTGGGTATGCCATTATCACTTCCAATTCATTCTGGGAATCGCTGCCAGATGATTTGCAGGTCCTTTTGGAAAAGGCTATGAAAGATGCGATTGCCTATGGTAATGAGGTAGCGGCAGAAAAAGTGCTTTCAGACAGGCAGGCGATTGTCGATTCTGGTTTGAGTGAGGTTTACAAATTGACCACCGATCAGCGTCAGGCCTGGACTGAAGCAATGCTGCCAATCTGGGAACAATTTGAGGATGAAATTGGGTCTGAGCTTATTCAGGCGGCAGCGTCCCAGCGTTAATATTTATCCAATTCAGAACAGGATTTTCTGACTGATCAGGAGTGGCAAAACCATGCCACTCCAACTGTTGCCACTAATAGCTGGAATTACTGGCAATTTTTTTATCAACAATGGCGATCAGATTGTTTGCCATTGTTAGGTCTCCTTTGTTGTAGGCTTTTTCTGCGCGATTGACGACTGCAATATAAGGTTTAGCCGCAGAACTGTTCTTAAGACTGTTAATCTTCATTGAGGTTGATAAATCCTGCCCCATATGTACGCAGCCGGATGTTATTATCAAAATTGCGGCGCTGCTGATTAGATGATTTATTTTCATGGTTCCTCCAAAGGTTTTTAAAGATGTAATTAAGCACTGATCATTCAGCATATTGTGTGCCAAAAGCGCTAAGTCCTTGCTTTTGTGTTGATGTATTACATACAACAGCGATAAATGCGATGATAAGTGCTCATGGTCTATTTTTTTGAGAATAAAAATGCTGTTTACAGGCTCGAATAATGCGTAAAGTGATCCATATAGATATGGATGCTTTTTTTGCCTCTGTAGAACAGCGCGACTTTCCCGAATATCGTGGTAAACCCCTTATTGTGGGGGGCAAGCCAGACAGCCGGGGAGTTGTGGCTGCCTGCAGTTATGAGGCGAGGCGCTTTGGTGTGCATTCAGCAATGCCGTCCTCTCGAGCTTATCGTTTGTGTCCAGAAGCTATTTTTGTCAGGCATCGTTTTGATGTTTATCGCCAGTGTTCGGAACAGATACGCAGCATCTTTGCGCGCTATACTCAGATGATTGAACCTTTATCTCTGGACGAAGCTTTTCTGGATGTCAGTAATAGTGAGCATTGTCAGGGTTCAGCTACGTTAATTGCGGAACAAATTAGAAGTGACATCAAGCAGGAACTGAATCTGACTGCTTCAGCGGGGGTATCGTACAATAAATTTCTGGCGAAAATTGCTTCTGACCTGAATAAACCTGATGGTTTATCGGTGATCAGGCCAGAGCAGGCTGAAGCTTTTATCAGTAGTTTGCCGATACGCAAATTTTTTGGCATTGGCAAAGCTACAGAGGCAAAAATGCATCAATTTGGCATTCGAACGGGAGCCGATTTGCGGCGTCATTCGAAGCTGGAATTGCAACAGCGTTTTGGTAAATCGGGTGAGTTTTATTATAATATTGTTCGAGGAATTGATGAACGACCAGTCCGGTCTTCACGACAACGTAAGTCTATAGGTAAGGAAACGACATTCTCACAAGACTCTATTGATGCGTCAGAAATACAATCTATCTTAGAAGGTATAGCCGAGCGCATAGCTGAGTTATTATCCGACAAGAATATGCTGGCTCGAACTATAACCTTGAAAGTTAAGTATTCCGACTTTCAACAGGTGACTCGAAGTCAGACTTCAGTTGCTGATTTATTCCTTGTGGATGATCTTTTGTCCCACATTCCAGCCTTGATAGCCAGAACAGAAATAGGGCAACGCCCCGTGCGTTTAGTTGGGATCAGCGTTTCTAATTTGCATCTCAGGAATGATAAATCTGGCAGTGACAGCGATCAATTGCCCTTATTTGATAATGAACTTTAGCGCTGATGATTAATGAATAAAAGAGTTCAGTGGAATGCCCAGTGGCATCAATTGGCTGTTCTACTGGATGCTGGATTGCCAGTTGATAAGGCTTTATTGAATTTTGCTGATAAACAGGCAAAGGCATTGCCTGGTCTGGAATCAGTCATTGCGGCAGTGCGTCAGGGTGTTGCTTTGGCAAGCGCTTTGCAGCGAGAGCAAATAATTTCACGTTTTGATTTCGCATTGATTGATCTGGCTGAGCAGGCAGGGCGATTGCCTGCTGGCTTGCGCGCCATCTCAAATCGTCATCAGCTGCGTCAACAGCGTGTAAAATCATTACGAGTTAGATTGTGGATGCCGCAACTGGTCTTGTGCATTGCTGCAGTGGCTTCGATATTTCTAGTTCTAATGTCTGGGCCGGAATCGTTGGCCAATGCTATTTTTAGAGCGGTAGCGACGGTTGTTGTGGTTATGTTTGTGACGCGATTACTGTTGGCTGTAATATTGCTGGATCCACGCTATTACTTGTCTTTTTTCTGGTGGTCACCAACGATAAAACGACACTTGGTTTTATACTACAGTGTATTCGAACAATTATTTTATCGAGGTTTGCTCTGGCAGTTGGAGTCAGGTGTTGATGCCGCTACTGCACTGACGCGTTGTCAGACTTTGCTTAAAAGTCCATCGTTTCAGCGATCGGTGCAGTCCGCTGCTTCTGCTGCTCAATCCGGTGAGTCTCTGGTTGAAGCTTTGAGCTCAAATGGACTTGTCTTATCTTCTTCCTTACGCCAAGTGCTGGTCATAGCTGAAACTTCAGGGCGATGGCAGCAGGCAATACAACATGAATTAGGGTTGCAGAAACGGCGGCTGAATCAACGTATTGACAACATTTTTGATTGGCTGCCAAGGGCTTATTATGTTTTTGTATTAATGGTTGTTTTACATTATTTGCTTTGATAGTTTAGCCTTAATTCAAACAGATATAGTTAAGATTATGAAACCAGGTGAAACGGGAATAAAAAGAATCATCAATGCTGGCGGTTATTCCATAAAGGGTTTGCAATTTGCCTGGAAAAATGAGGCTGCGTTCCGTCAGGAAATTGTGCTGACATTGGTTCTGGTTCCATTGGCATTCTGGTTGGGTGAGACAGCGGTTGAACGGGCTTTGTTGTTGATGACTCTTGGCTTGGTTGTGATCACCGAATTAGTCAATACTGCGATTGAAGCAGTAGTAGATCGAGTGGGGTCAGAGTTGCATGCATTGGCTGGTGCGGCTAAAGATGTTGGGTCGGCAACGGTGTTGGTCAGTATTGCATTGATGTTGCTTATCTGGGGCTTGTTCCTATTCGAAAAGCTTATGTAGTGAAATCCTCTTTATTTTCTGCCCACAAGCGCCGAATCCGAGGTCAGGATCCGGCGTTTGTGGCTAACAGAATTCCGCGTTACCGCTTAGTCGTTTTGGATAAGAGCTGAAGACCGCTCTACATAATCTTGGTAAGCAGGAATAGCAATTGCCGCAAGTATGCCGCCAACAAAGGGTACTAAAATACCCAGTATGCCGACGATTTTAATCAACCGGGAGTTTTTTGTCGGCGGTGGTCCAAAACGATTGGCCTCTTTTTCACCTGAGAAAAAGATCACATAGATATAGAAGGCTATGTTGATAAGAGGGACTATGCTGACTAGCTGCCACCAGCCACTGCGGTTCAAATCATTGAGGCGTCTTCTGGTAAATATAAGGGCCCCTACAGTGACAAGTATTACTGCAGCAATAATAACGAAGCCACTTGCTCCAGACATGCCAGCATTTTCTGAACCAGTCATCATGCTAGGAGCTAGTATGATAAAGGGTAAAAACGCCAAGCAATAAAGCCCCGCAGTATAGGCTAGATATCGGAGTCGGCCCAGTCGCCCGCTTAATGAGAAGAATTTTGGTTGATACGGCCGGTTTCTGCGTCGCAATGATGGGTCGGATTGAGGGGTTTGATAAGGGTTTGCTTCCATGTTTGTATCCATTTTATTCACGTTGAGAACAGATTATTATAGCTTTCCCAGTGATACTCGGCAAACCAAGTCGACGGGAGTGTTCTGTTGTGTGTTTCTTAATTAATCGTTAGCAATATAGGGTTGGCTTGGCAGATTTGGTAATCTTTCAACTATGGGAAAAGTCCATGATAAGTTAGTAGTCGCAATCTCATCCCGTGCCCTATTTGATTTGGAAGCCAGTCATGCCATCTATATAGAAGAAGGTGTAGAGGCCTATTGCCAATATCAAATCGAACGCGAGAATGAATTGTTGAATCCGGGGGTGGCCTTTCCACTGGTCAAGAAATTGCTGGCCTTAAATGAGCTGGGAAAGAATCGAGAGCGTGTGGAAGTCATTTTGTTGTCGCGTAATAGCGCGGACACGGGCCTGCGCGTGTTTAATTCTATCCAACAGCACAAGCTGCCTATTACTCGGGCTGCTTTTACCAGTGGTGATAGCCCCTTTCGTTATGTTGAGCCATTTGGTGCAGATTTGTTTTTGTCCAGTGACCCTCTGGATGTTGCGCATACATTGGATTCAGGTTTTGCGGCAGCGACTATTCTGCCTTCTAGACAAGATGATTTATTGGACAAAAGTTCCGATCAATTGAAAATAGCCTTTGATGGCGATGCCGTGCTGTTTTCGGATCAAGCAGAAAGAATATATAAAAGAGAAGGCTTGGAAGCCTTTACAAAAGCAGAGTTGCAGGCGGCTAATGACCCTCTTCCTGGTGGCCCTTTCAAGCGGCTTTTGTCTGCCTTGCAGTCGATACAGGCGGAATTCTCCTCCCAGGACTCACCCATCCGAACTGCTTTAGTGACTGCTCGAGCAGCTCCCACCCATGAACGGGTGATAAAAACATTACGTGCCTGGAATATTCGCATTGATGAAGCGATGTTTCTTGGTGGTATGGATAAAGGACAATTTCTGGAAAAGTTTGGCGCTGATATCTTTTTTGATGATCAACAAGGTCATTGTGAATCAGCACGTCAACATGTGCCTACTGGGCATGTTCCACATGGCGTTGCTAACGAAAAATAAGTCGAGATTTATGAAAACACTTTTAGCCCAGCAGCGGCAGCTGCTTACATTTTTTTCTTTAATGGTATTTGGTAATCTATTAGCGCAGGCCAAGATACCTTTTTCAGTTGAGGGACAACCATTACCCTCATTGGCTCCTATGTTGGAGTTGGTTCAGCCTGCGATTGTGAATATTTCAACGGTGACTCATGTGAGCGTGCCTTCGAGTAGCCTGTTTTTTGATGATCCGTTTTTCAGGCACTTTTTTGATGCTCCCAGAGAACAACAACCTCGAAGCCGTAAACGTCAGGGTTTGGGGTCTGGAGTCATTTTTGATGCTCGAAATGGTTTCATATTGACCAATTCCCATGTCATCGATAAAGCTGATGAGATTAATATTACGCTTAAAGATGGTCGTGAGTTTAAAGCGGAAGTCATTGGTTCTGATAAAGAGTCAGATGTGGCTGTCATCAAAATTGAGGCTGAGGGTTTAACAGCGATCCCAGTTGGCAATTCTGATGCTTTACGAGTCGGCGACTTTGTGGTTGCCATCGGAAACCCGTTTGGGCTGCGTCAGACTGTAACATCGGGTATTGTCAGTGCTTTAGGACGCAGTGGATTGGGTATAGAGGGTTATGAAGACCTTATCCAGACAGATGCTCCTATTAATCCCGGAAATTCTGGCGGTGCTCTAGTGAATCTTCGTGGTGAATTGGTTGGAATCAATACGGCCATCTTTTCACCCAGTGGTGGTAGCGTTGGCATTAACTTTGCGATACCAGTGAACATGGCATTGCAGCTGAAAAGCCAATTGGTCAGGTATGGTGAAGTGCAACGTGGCCGCCTGGGAGTGCACATTCAGGACCTGACACCTGCTCTGGCCGAAGCATTATCTACCACACAGGTCAAAGGAGCCATAGTCGCCAAAGTTGAAGAAGGATCGACGGCTGAACAGGCCGGTTTAAAAGGTGGTGACATTGTTATCAACTGTAATGGCAGGGATATTGAAAATGGTGCTGCTCTTCGGAACCAGATTGGCTTAGTTCGTGTTGGGGATGATGTAGTGATGCAGATACTGCGCAATGATGAACCGATGACTATTATTGCCAGAATGGAAAGTGTTGAGGCTGATAATAAGGTAGGGCAGAGTCTTAATCCGCGATTAGAAGGCGCAACATTCAGCGAGTTAACGGATCAAAAGTTATCACAGAACGTATCTGGGATTCTAATTACTAAAGTTGAACGCAATAGTGCGGCCTGGTTTTATGGTTTGCGTGAGGGCGATATCATTCAGTCCGCTAACCGACAGGCTGTGACTGACCTCGAATCATTTCGTAATGCTTTGAAATTAAAGGATGCTATTTTACTGAATATCATCCGCAATGGCGGTGGTTTATTTGTGCTGTTGCAATAAGGTGTGTTGAAGTCTTGCTGGACCATTGTTATGCGGGCGGCTATACGTTAAATTAACCTCTCTTTATAATGAATGCTTATCGGTGAGCTATGAATGATTATGTAATCGCCCCTTCTATTTTATCTGCCAATTTTGCCAAGTTGGGTGAAGAGGTGGATCATGTGCTATCTGCAGGCGCAGATATGGTGCATTTTGATGTGATGGATAATCATTACGTTCCTAATTTAACCATTGGTCCATTGGTATTAGAAGCCTTACGAAAATATGGCGTGACTGCGCCAATTGATGTCCATTTGATGGTTAAGCCTGTGGATCGCGTCATTGGAGATTTTGCTCAAGCTGGTGCCAGTATGATCACTTTTCACCCTGAAGCTTCGGAGCACATTGATCGTTCATTGGCTTTGATCAAAGAAGGTGGATGTCAGGCGGGTTTGGTCTTGAATCCAGCCACTCCGGTTCATGTTTTGGAGCATGTGATGGATAAATTAGACATGATACTGCTGATGAGCGTTAACCCCGGTTTTGGTGGCCAGTCGTTTATTCCGAACACCTTGGATAAATTAACAACAGTCCGAAGAATGATTGAAAACTCTGGCAGAAAGATCAGGTTGGAAGTGGATGGTGGGGTTAAAGTTGACAACATTGGTCAAATAGCAAAAGCGGGTGCTGATACATTTGTTGCAGGTTCTGC
>JBOEHE010000124.1:0-1802 GCA_050633785.1 Arenicella sp. | reverse complement strand
GCCTGATTGGCTTTAATCCACTCATCAACATGCCGTGCTATATCATCCTCTGAATCTTCACCATTACGCATCTTCAAGTTCTGCGCTGACACATCATTGATATCCAATGCCGCCAGTTCAAACAACTTCTGAGCCGCAGGGTTCGCCGCCAGAAACTTATTGTTCGCTACAACACGCAAACTGTTTACTGCAAAGCCTAGATTCTTACCATCAAACTCGGTGTTATCCTTGCGATCATCCGGCAACGATGTAAAAGGCACTTCAATCCACTCAACATTCTTACCTGGCACCAACACACCTGACACCCAATATGGTGTCCATGTGTAATACACAATCGACTGACCTGACTCCAAGCGCGCTATCGTATCCGCTATCACCGCGTTATACGCTCCCTGATTGTGGGTCACTGAATCTCGCAGTTCATAAGCATCCATATGATGCTCAATCACTCGCTCACAACCCCAGCCCGGAGGGCAACCCGTCAAATCTGCCTTACCATCACTATCCGCATCAAAGCGTTTCGCCACTTCCGGCTTTTTCAACGCATCAATGCTAGTCACACCCGCATCATACGACGCTTTGTCCACCAGATATCCCTGCAATGCTCCCGAGATATACTGACCCACTTTGGTCATTTTCTCAGCACCACCTGACTCGGTATAAAACGCATCATGCAATGGATCCCAATGCACCGCTGTAAAGTCCGCATCGCCCGTGCCTAACGCAAGATGAATGGTTTGATACGTCACTTCTTCTGGTGTGGCCACCTCATAACCCAGCTCTTCCAAGGCCTTGTATAAAATCTGATGCTGAAATTTCTCCTCCAGATTAGTACCTTCAGCTGGTCGCACTGTCACACCTTTGCCTGGCATATCTGCCGCCATTGCGCCTGTTTGCAGGCTCAGCGATACCACCGCAACTGTCGCCAGCGTTTTTAATGATTTAGTAAACATAAATTCTCCTCATGGTTTAACGTTATAAATAGCGCCACACACTGTGGCGGATCGTTTTGGGTCAACGTTGTTTTTTTATCATTATTTGTTAACCAAAATTTTGTACAGCTTGAAACACAAACCCACCGGTCCCCTCTCCCACCAATGACGATGCCCTATATCACGCCCTGAACGGCCAAAGCCCTGCGATATCCGATCCAGCACAATCGCCAGTATCACAATGCCCATTCCGCCAACAATCGCCTTGCCCGCATCCAGTCGGCCCATCGCCCTGAGCACTTCATTACCTAAGCCCTTCACCGAAATCAGTGAAGCTATCACCACCACCGACAGAGCCATCATGATGGTCTGGTTCACACCCGTCATAATTGACGGCAATGACAATGGCAGTTCAACCTTAATCAAGGTCTGCAGTGCACTCGAGCCAAAGGCATTGGCCGCTTCCACCACACTTTTGTTGACCTGACGAATACCCAGTGACGTCAGGCGGATCAATGGCGGCAAGGCAAACACCACGGTGACAATCACCCCAGCCACATTACCAATGCCAATCAACATCACCACCGGCACCAGATAGACAAAGGCCGGAATAGTTTGCATCAGATCCAACACAGGTCGGATGATGGTATTGAAACGGTCATTTTTCCCCGCCAGAACTCCCAGCGGCAGACCAATGATCACGCAGATAATCACTGATGCCAGAACCACGGCCATGGTGGTCATTGCCAGACCCCAGGCTCGCGGATCCAGCAAGCCCAGTGCTACCATGCAGCCAAACACGACAAAACCGACTTTACGGCCGGCACTCTGCCAGGCGATCAGACTCATGATGATCAACATCACCAATTG
>JBOEHE010000123.1:0-3977 GCA_050633785.1 Arenicella sp. | reverse complement strand
AGTGGATTAAAGCCAATCAGGCGGCCTTTGATTCCTGGGTCAAGAGCGCTCGCGATGCTGGTTAACATTTCACTGTAATAGTACATCGAACTGTTTTTTGTAAAGAGTGTGGCTGGGCGCAAGGTTTTGGGCAAGGAATATTGTCGCTCAGCCACATTCTTTGCAATTCTTTAAAGCGGGTATATATGGTTTGTGTTGTGAGTTAACAGGTGTAATTAATAAATATATAAGTAGTCTCTTTACTAATCACAGTGTCGGACTCTACATAACAACCTTTTTATATCCTGTCGGGTCTTCTTTCGTTAGGACAGGGCGGTTTTCCATTAACCCACAAGTTGGTAGTTCATACCTTGACTGCTGAAACGTATAACTGTGAGCATGATAATGAGAAAAAAGATCTTCCTGCTGTTGGCTGGTTCTGTATTACTTCTATCAACCATGTGTTTGTCAGCGCAAACGCCCAGGCCTTTGTCTATTCGCTTTGTGCATTCTGAAGCGCCTGATTCTCCCATTGGTTTGATGGCAGCGTATTTTCAGCAATCGGTTCGCAATGATATAGGGGCCAGCAATGTCGTTGTTGAGATAGTTGCTGATTATTCAGGTTTCAGCACCACAGGGTTGGCGGGTGCTTTACTGGATGAGAAAATTGAGATGGCAGCAGTGCCTTTTACAGAGATAGCTGAGCAATCTCCGCGGTTTCAGGTGTTTAACCTGCCTTTTGTCTTCTCTGGACAAGCTGCAGCCAGCTCATTTGCCAATGGTCCATGGGGTGAACGTTTGATGTTGACACTGGACCGGAGAGGATTTCATCGTTTGGGTTTTGTAGAGATTGGCATGAAACATCTTGTGTCCAAAAAGAGAGTTGTTTTGCCTGAGCATATGAATGGTCTTGATGTGACAACAGGAGATTCTTTTGTTGAACAGAGGTGGATTGATCGCTTAGGTGCTTTTTCAAATGTAAAACCTTATTCGCAAAACAGTTTTTTAAACGCTGAAAATATCGATGGTTACAGTACCCATTATTCGAATATTCCTGCGATAAATAGTCCGAACTCAAAGGCCTATGTCTTGGAAACCGGGCATATATTTGCAGCATCTTTACTGCTGACATCGAATGCATTCTGGGAACAAATACCGGTTGAGTTGAAAACAAGATTATCAGACATTATAGAAGATGCCATTGAGTTTGGTAATACGACTGCTCGTCAAATGCAGCAGAAAAGTCGTGACATAGTAAGTACTTCCAACCAGTTTGAGTTAACGGAATTGACTCTTGAAGAACGCAAACGTTGGGTGGATGCGTCGTCCTCTGTCTGGCTCTTATGGGGTGATGAAGTCGGAGAACAATTGCTCAAAGAAGCAGCCTCTCTGCAGTGAAGATCAATTATCTAACGTAGTTTTGAAGACTATTCGAGGTTTATTATGGCTTTAATTTATGCTGTGTTTAAAAAAACGTGTGTCATTCTCTGTCATGCTTCATGTGCCTTAGTATTTTTATCGGCAGATAGTCTGGCTACAGACAAACCAGGGCAGGGTGTTTCTATCAGGCCAATATTCAGTGGTGTTCTGGAAGAGCGTTTTCGAGGAGAAATTGCTGTGAAAGGACTCTCAGAGCTGGGCTATAAGCTTGAAAAAACTCAGCTTGCGGATAGCTACGAGGCCATTCTAGTCACTGTTGGTGCTAATAAAGCGGATTTTACTGTTCATATGTGGGATGTGCTGCATGATAAATTCTATAACGATGCAGGTGGGGATTCAGTCATGCTTAAAGCTGGTTCCGTCATTCCTGAAGTCCTTCAAGGGTATTTGATTGATAGAAAAACAGCCAGACAGTATGGCATCAGCAAGCTGGAGGATTTTAAACGTAAAGAGGTGGCTCAATTATTTGACACCAATGACGATGGTAAAGCCGATCTTGCCGGTTGCGATCTGGGTTGGGGGTGTCAGAAAGTGATCGAACACCATATGAAAGCCTATGACTTGGGTGGGAGCATCAATAACCATAATGGCCCCTATTTCAAGCTGATGGATAATGTAATTGAACGCTATAAACGCGGCAAACCTGTTTTGTACTACACCTGGATTCCACATTGGATTTCAGCTCTATTGGTTCCAGGCAGGGATGTGATTTTTCTTGAAGTACCATTTACCAGTCTGCCAGGTGGTAATACAGGCCTGAACACTCTTGTCGGTGAAAAGAATCTGGGTTTTGCGGTTGATCGGATTGTCAGCGTGATTAATCGTAAGTTTTCACAACAGAATCCCGCAGCAGTGAAATTTTTATCTTTATTGCAAATATCGGCTGATGATGAAAATATACAAAACCTCAAAATTCAAAAGGGTGAGAAGACATTAAAGGATATTAAGCGTCACGCTAACAATTGGATTCTGGATAATAGTGATCAGTATGCTAAATGGTTAAGTGAAGCGCGTAAAGTAAGCCAATAATAAATTACGAACTATCGCCATATGACAGAATGTTGATGGAAGGAATTTGGCAAACCTGACTTGAATAGGAAAGAGCTGCTTCGAGCAGGCCAGTTCGTTTGTTATTTATTGTTTATAATTGACGCAAATGGCAAACATTTGGTCGTAAATAAGATGATGCTGAATGTATTTTAAGAGTATTTTGTGTGTTCTTAATAACGTGAAGTGAGTTGTGGTGTGATTTCAGAGTGATTGCAAAAAATACTATTGAAGTTTAAGTGGTTCGAGATGGTAATCTGGTTATATTTGAGTTTTGCGTTTAGGTATTTAAGATAATAATGGTTAGTGAAAGTACAGAAAATAAACGAGTAAGCAAATCAGGAAAACCCTGCATCCGCTATGGTTTTCTATTGATTCCCGATTACTCAATGATTGCTTTCAGCTCGGCCATAGAAGTCTTGCGGATGGCTAACCGTCTGGGTCGTGGGAATTTATACGAATGGACAACTTATACCATGACTGGTGAAGCAGTGCCTGCCAGTAATGAACTTATGATCAACCCAGGCGACTGTATTGATAATGCTGAAAACCTAGATGCTTTATTTGTCTGTAGTGGTGTTAAAGTCACTACGCAATGGTCGAAAGCTTTGCATATGGTCTTGCATAAATTCAACCAGAAGAAAGTTACTCTGGGAGGACTTTGCACTGGCACATATCTATTGGCCAAGTCCGAATTGATGGATGGTTATCGATGTACTATTCATTGGGAAAATATTGCCAGTTTCAGAGAGTCGTTTACCAGCACGATCCTGACAGAAGAATTATTTGAAATAGACCGAAACCGATACACCACAGCAGGTGGAACAGCGCCATTGGATATGATGTTGCAGCTGGTTAAGGAACAGCATGGTGAAAAGTTGGCTGTGTCTATTTCAGAGCAGTTTATGTGTGATCGGATGCGTGGCAGTTTTGACAAACAGCGTATCCCGTTGAAATTACTGATCGGAACCAACCAGCCAAAACTCATAGAAGCGGTCACCTTGATGGAAGCGAATCTGGAAGAGTTGATCAGTTTGGACGAACTTGCTGATCTGGTGTGCATATCACGCCGACAACTCGAGCGTCTTTTCAAAAAATATCTGAATTGTGTGCCTCAGCGCTATTACATGGAGTTGCGTTTGAAGCGAGCTCGTCAGTTTTTGTTGCAAACAGATAAACCCATTGTTGAAATCGCTGTAGCCTGTGGTTTTGTGTCGGTTCCGCATTTCAGCAAGTCCTATCGAGACCTGTTTGATGTTCCTCCGAGCGTCGAAAGGTTGTTAAGACGTGAGCAAATGTGTTGACATTTAGTTGATGAAAGCATCCAATAGGCGTACATTGAATACTCAATGTTTAACTTTGCCCACAATTTTTAAATAATATTTCATCTAGAGATAGAGGGTAGAGATGATAAAAGATATTCCTATTCAGGTGCGAAATGCTGCTGAAGTAGCACCGTTGAAGCCTGAGTTTTTCGATGCGGTTTCTAATGCACTGCAAGCACACAAAGA
>JBOEHE010000122.1:0-1473 GCA_050633785.1 Arenicella sp. | reverse complement strand
ACGTTAACGTGTTACGAACTCATGTTTACTCTTTAAGAAAAACCTTGAAAGAAGGCTTGGGTCAAGAGCTGATTAAGACTGTGCATGGCCGAGGTTATAAATTGAATTTTTCAGGTGAAAGTCAGTGAAATATTCAATATCCAAAAAACTTTTCCAGACTGTGATTGTCATCAATTTTCTTGTACTGTTAGTTCTGACAATAGCCATTTTATTATTCACTAAAAGTCTGCAAAAAGAGTTTCTTCAGCAAGATTATGCGGAAGAGCGTGATTTCATATTAAGTGAATACGATACTCAAAACTCGATTCATCATCGAACAAATAAAATACTCATCGAGTTTATTCCCAAAAACTTGTATGGGCAGTTGCCTGAATATGCTTTGTTTCGGAATGTGCCAGAGGGAATAGGCATGCAGCAAAGTTTTGAAGCCAATATTTATTTGATGAATATCGAAAAAATCAGCATTGGCACCTTCTATCATGCCAGAGACATTACACAGGTTTTAGAGCGTGAACGCCTGTTTTTCGCCGTTATTATTGTTATTTTCATAGTGACAATGCTATTGAGTTTAGTGCTCTCTTACACCAGCAGTCAACGCATTGTTCAGCCACTTAAATACCTCTCCGATTACATAGCCAGCTCAAAGGTTGGCGAAAAAAATGCACTTATCACAACGGATTTTCAAGACATCGAATTGCATAATATTGCTGTTGTCTTTAATGATTTTTTAACCGAACTGGATCAATTTATTGTTCGTGAAAGGTCGCTCGTAGGTCTGGCCAGCCATGAATTAAAAACACCTGTAGCCATCATCTGCGGTGCCGTAGAGGTGTTGAAAAGTAGATATACATTGCCGGAACCTGCTTTAGGCTCTCTCTTGAGAATAGAGAATGCTTCAGAAGAAATGAGGACAAGCATTCCTGTGTTATTAGAACTTTCTCGCAGGTCGGGAAAGGCGGTGGAATATCAAAACTTGAATATTAAGAAAATAGTGCTGGAAGTAGTAAACGATTTAAGCGAATTATTTTCTGTTGATACGCGTATTTCTTTGGACTATGAGAGCGAAAGTTCAGTAAAGGCCGATAAAGATTTAGCAAAAATGCTGATTAGAAATCTTCTGCAAAACTCATTGGAACACACCTCCGGAAAAATTCATTTACTACTATCATCAGCTTCACTTCAAATCAGCGATCAAGGTGGAGGGGTCGAAGATGCAGGTTTTCAAGAACTTAAAAAAAACATGCCAAATATAAAAAGTAATTTCACCAACGGGCTGGGGCTCTATATAGTCACATTGATATCCGAACGGCTGAAATGGTCTCTGGATATTTCAACTAAACCGTCAAAAGGATCAGTGATAACCGTTTCGTTTTCTTAGTTTAACAACAGACCCTTAACTCTTTGTAGGTAACAACATTGAGAAACTATTGAAGTTTATTTTAATCAAAATTAAATGGCGCGCCCGGAGAGATT
>JBOEHE010000121.1:3013-4318 GCA_050633785.1 Arenicella sp. | reverse complement strand
GGCATAGCTAGCGAAGTTATTGCTGTGTCTGTTGGCCCCAAAGTCTGTCAAGAACAGTTGCGCGTTGCATTGGCCCTTGGTGCTGACCGGGCGGTTTTAGTGGAAACGAATGATGAGATGCAACCTTTGGAAATAGCTAAATGTTTACAAAAAGTGGTGGAACAAGAGCAACCTGAAATAGTGTTATTAGGTAAGCAATCCATTGATAGTGATAATAATCAAACCGGACAAATGTTGGCGGCATTATGCAGTTTGCCACAGGGAACTTTTGCTTCTGAAGTCAACATAGATGGTGATGCTGCTGTGACTGTTACTCGCGAAATTGATGGCGGCTTTCAAACCGTTAAGTTAACACTGCCTGCTGTTATTACAACCGATTTGCGTTTGAATGAACCGCGCTATTTGAAGTTGCCAGATATTATGAAAGCGAAGAAAAAACCGTTAGATGTCATTGCATTTGGAGATTCAGGGGTACAGGCCAGTAATAATATTGCAACGCTGAAAGTAGAGTCACCAGAGGCGCGTAAAGCCGGCATTATGGTTGCAGATGTTGCAGAATTAATTAATAAACTTAAACTCGAAGCAAAGGTGATTTAATGGCGATTCTTGTTATTGCAGAACACAATAATCAACACGTAAAAGAAATTACACGTAATACAGTATTCGCTGCATCTCAATTAGGGGGTGAAATTGATGTATTGGTTGCTGGTAAAAATTGTCAGGCAGTAGCGGATCAAGCGGCTGCTCTTACTTCTGTGGAAACAGTATTGCTGGCAGATGCTGATGTTTATGAACACCAGTTGGCAGAAAATATCAGTCTGTTAGTAGCTGAACTTGGCAAGAACTACAGCCATATATTAATGGGATCCTCTGCGATCGGTAAAAACCTGATGCCTAGAGTGGCGGCATTGTTGGATGTGAATATGCTATCGGATATAGTCAGTGTTGAAAGTGAGAATACGTTCAAGCGGCCTATTTATGCGGGCAATGCGATCGCAACAGTACAAACCAGCGATGCAATTAAAGTGCTGACTGTGCGTGCTACCGCATTTGATGCAGTGGCTGATGGTGGCAGTGCTAATGTTGAAATGATAAATAGCCAATACGATGCTAAAACATCTGAGTTTGTGTCTGAAGAATTAGTCAAATCAGACCGACCTGAATTAACCTCAGCGAAAACTATCATCTCTGGTGGGCGAGGTTTAGGTAGTGCAGAGAATTTTAAAATATTGGATGGTCTTGCAGATAAATTAGGTGCTGCGATTGGTGCATCCAGAGCAGCCGTTGATGCCGGCTATGTGCCGA
>JBOEHE010000121.1:0-2984 GCA_050633785.1 Arenicella sp. | reverse complement strand
AGCACTTGGCGGGCATGAAAGAAAGCAAAGTGATTGTGGCGATCAATAAAGATGAGGAAGCGCCTATATTTCAAGTAGCAGACTATGGGTTGGCAGCGGATTTGTTTAGTGCCATTCCTGAGCTTGAAGCTGGATTATAGTTGTGATTTTAGTAAGTGACCGTTCATCATGAATGAGGCTTGTCAGAGAATATGGGGTCTATTGTTGACTCCATATTCTATTCAGGAGTTTGCAAAAAATGTGCTTACGTATCTGGTGTTGTGTTTAAAAATGGAAATTAATATCGAATAAGCGGATGTCTGGTAACTATTTACCAAAAATTACTGGAGGGCCTTCTTACTAAGAGGCGGTCGTTTCTTTTTTATAGTATTGCTGAACTCAGATGGGTCGAGATGCTTTGAATTTGGAAAACCATCTTTCGGAAAACAGATTGTTACTTTTATCAGCTGAATCATGAAAACGAAGCCTGGTTTTAGAGTTTGATGTTGCCTTGCTTGAAATAGGTCATCATTGATATAAATTATTGCTGACGTGGGAAATACATTAGGTATAATGGCGCCAGTTCAACCCTTTCTCCAAATGTTAGATTTTTTCCTATCTATTTTTGAATAGNNAAATAGGAACGATATTACAGATATTCTTTGGGGGAGTTATGGGGGTAATGGCAAAGTATTATAAAGGCTTTCAGCTCATTTTAGTCACTTTGAATAAGCCATTTGAATGTTCTGGGGGAACAATGGTTGGAGGCTTGAACTTTCTCACTTTGGCCAAGTTTTCCTTTTTTAAAAATAACCTGGTGCTTAAGATGATGTATTTCAGTGCGGGTTTGAAAGGGGTGTGGCTTTAAAATAACGCATTCTGAAAAAGGCTAATAATAAATATGCATATTTTAATTTGTAATGATGATGGATATTTTGCCGATGGAATTCAGCTGCTGCATAAAGCTCTGCTAGGCACATCTCATAGAGTAAGCATGGTTGCACCTGACCGGGATAACAGTGCTTGTGGTATGGGTATTACCTTACGTAAACCATTAACATTGCGGCAGCTTGGTGAGGGTGTTTACACTGTTTCCGGCACGCCAGTTGATTGCGTTGGAGTGGCAATGGGCGGCTTGTTGGCTGAGCCTGTTGATATTGTTATCAGTGGAATTAACAATGGTTCTAATTTGGGTGATGATGTACTGTACTCTGGAACTGTGGCTGCAGCTGTTGAAGCTAGGCGCTTGTCTTTGCCGAATATTTCCTTGTCAATTACTGAGCAGCAGCCAAGGCATTATGAAACAGCTATCAAGGTCTTATTTGATTTGCTGGAGAAAATAGCTGACTATCCTTTGGGAGATGAAGTGGCTTTCTTGAATGTTAATGTACCTGATCTATCAATTGATGAGCTGAAGGGCTTGAAGGTGACCAGTCTGGCATCAAGAACTTCTCCTGTTCCACCACGCGAAGAGTTGACTGCCAAAGGGGTACGCCAATTGTGGCTGGGTGCGGCAGGCGACTTTGATGCCGAAAAGCATTCAGATGGCAAGCTCTATGATTATCAGGCAATAGAACAGGGTTACGCTTCTGTGACTCCAGTCAAAGCTCATATGATTGATCAACCCTATTTGCAGAAAACAGCTGAGTGGTTGAATAGCTAATGCGATATTCAGGCATAGGCATGACGTCTGATAGAACTCGGAAACGCTTGCTGGATCAATTGCGAAAAATGGGCATTAAAGATGAGCGGGTCTTAGGAGCGATGCAGCAGGTGCCAAGACATTTGTTTGTTGATGAGGCTTTAGCCTCCAGAGCTTACGAGAACTCAGCTTTGCCGATTGGTTTTGGCCAAACGATATCTCAACCTTATACTGTTGCCTTGATGACTGCTACCTTGTTTGAGCATGGCCGAAGGGCGAATGTGCTTGAAATTGGGACTGGTTGCGGTTATCAGACTGCTATTTTGGCTCAATTGTCGGATCAGGTGATCAGTGTCGAGTGCGTGAGTCAATTACAGCGTCAGGCCAGAGATCGTTTGTATGATATGGCGGTGCGTAATATTAAATGCCTGCATGGAGATGGTTTTGCCGGCAATCTTGATTATGCGCCGTATGATGCCATTCTTGCTGCAGCAGTCTCGGCAGATGTTCCAGATGCTTTGTTGGATCAATTGGCCGAAGGTGGGCGGTTGGTAATGCCAGTAACGGTAGCTGGTGAGGTATCAGATAGTGAGCATGTAAAGCAGCAATTGATTGTAATCGATAAGACCTCTGAAGGGCTAGAGCGCTCAGTTTTGGAGAATGTGAGTTTTGTGCCTCGCCGCTTTGGTGTGGTTTAAGTGGCAATTGACAGGGTTATCCAGGGTTAAAAAGGGTTAAAGTGAAAATATTTGCTCCAATTTATACAAAAATGCTGCAATGGGCTGCGCATAAATCAGCAGAAAAATATCTGGCAGTTTTGAGTTTTGCTGAGTCTTCCTTCTTTCCAATACCTGTTGATGTTATGTTAGCACCAATGGCCTTGGCTAAACGCAGTAAGGCCTGGCGATACGCCGCTGTTGCAACTGTATGTTCAGTTCTAGGCGCGTTATTTGGTTATCTTATCGGAGCTCTGTTTTTTGATTCAATAGGGCAGGCCATGGTTGAGCGTTTTCATTGGCAGGAAAAGTTTTCCATGGTTAAGCAGGGTTTTAATGATTGGGGTGTCTGGATTGTTTTGCTGGCAAGTTTTACGCCATTTCCTTACAAGATAGTGACTATAACGGCGGGCATACTCAATATGGCCCTTATTCCTTTTGTCTTGTTGTCATTGCTGGGCAGAGGCATGCGATTTTTTCTGGTTGCTGGTCTTATCCGATATTTCGGTCGTGGTATTGAAGATGTTTTGGATAAGTGGGTTGAGTGGATTGGTTGGGGAGTATTGATATTGGCCGCTATAGTGATTGTTGTCTACAAAGCGCTTTGAGAGAATGTAGCATGACTTTTCATGTTCGCTGTGTTTTGT
>JBOEHE010000120.1:0-422 GCA_050633785.1 Arenicella sp. | reverse complement strand
ATTATCGATAATTCTGTCACGCTACCGCCGCAGGCTATTGAGGCTGAGCAATCGTTGCTTGGTTCTTTGATGCTTGATCAAAGGGCAATGGATGATATTGAGTCAGATATTGAAGTGCGCGATTTTTACCGCTCTGATCATCAGTATATCTATACGGCGATTCATGCCTTGATTCAACGCGATGAAGCCGTTGATGTCGTTACTGTTTCTGAAGAACTGGAAAAAGAAGGCAAGCTAAAACAGACCGGTGGTTTGGCATACCTGGGGGCCTTAGCAAAAAATACGCCCAATTCAGCCAATATTAAAGCCTATGCAAAAATCGTTCGTGAGCGAGCGGTGCTTCGTCGCCTGATTGAAACCTCCAATGATATTATTGAGAAGTCCTATCACCCAGATGGAATGATGCCGGCAGATATTCTGGA
>JBOEHE010000119.1:0-10155 GCA_050633785.1 Arenicella sp. | reverse complement strand
ATTGCGGCAAAATATTCAAAGCAGTCGGCAGCACTGTCAATATCCGCTTCGGGACTTTCTGAGATCGGTTTGCCTACGTCCAACGATTCGATTTCTGCAAGGCGCATACGATCTGCCCGAATCAAGCGGGCAACCTCGTTCAGAATACGGCCACGCTCAACGCCCGAATAGGCTGCCCATTTTGCTTGTCCTGCCAGAGCCGATTGCACGGTGCTTTCAGTTTGGTCAGCTGTGGCATAACGGATGTGAGCCAGTATTTCACCATTGGCTGGGTTAATGGATGTGTCTACTTGGTCACTGTTGCCTTCAACTAATTGACCGTTGATGAAATTGCTTACTTCAAAATCAAGCATGGTGTATTCCTCTATTTGACAATGTGTATTGTCTAGCGTTGTTCGGTTGCGTACTCTGGATGAATCCACACTGGCGCGTCCAGTGAGGGTAATGGTGCTTTGCCAAGGATCATATCGGCAGCTTTCTCAGCTACCATAATGCTGGGCGCATTGAGGTTACCGTTGGTAATAGTCGGGAAAATCGATGAGTCAACGACACGCAATGATTGTATTCCTCTGACACGGCACTCGTTATCAAGAACCGCCATTGGGTCATCGTCAGCCCCTATTTTGCAGGTGCAAGAGGGGTGATAAGCACTTTCTACATTGGCTTTCACCCATGCATCGATTTCTTCATCGGATTGAACATCGCTGCCGGGTTGAATTTCATCACCACGGTAGGAATCCAGTGTAGTCTGTTGCAGGATTTCTCTGGAAAGACGGATACAATCACGCCAATCCTGTTTATCTTGTTCAGTGGATATGTAATTAAATTGAATCTTGGGCTTGGCTTTGGGGTCAGCTGACTCAATCCAGACTCGGCCGGTGCTTTCTGGTTTGTTAGGACCAACGTGCACTTGGAAGCCATGACCATCAAAAGCAGCTCTGCCATCATAGCGCATGGCGGCTGGCAAAAAATGGTATTGAATGTTGGGCCACTTCAAGCCTGCGCGTGAGCGGATAAAGGCACAGGATTCGAAATGGTTGGTAGCGCCCAACCCTGTTTTGAACAATATCCAACGAATGCCGATCAAGGCTTTACTGATTAAACCAATTTTCCCGTTCAAGGTGACGGGCTGTTTGCAACGATATTGAAAGTAGACTTCCAGATGGTCTTTAAGGTTTTCGCCAACACCAGGCAGGTCTTTGAGTAGTGCTACTCCAGCGTTGGCTAACACGTCTTTGGGGCCAATGCCAGAAAGTTGCAACAACTGTGGCGAGCCAATTGAACCAGCTGATAAGATGACTTCTTTATTGGCATGGACTTTTACAATTTTATTGTTTTTGCTGTATTGAATGCCAGTTGCAGTACCATCTTTGAGCAGCACTTTGTGTACTAGAACTCCACTACGTAAGCATAAGTTAGGGCGCTTTAAAGCCGGGCGTAAGTAGGCATTAGCGGTAGACCAGCGCACACCTTTTTTAACTGTCATATGCATTGGACCAAAGCCTTCCTGGCAGTGACCGTTGTAATCATCAGTGCTGTTATAACCGGCTTGAATACCTGCCTTGATAAAGGCTTTATACAAGGGATTCATGGTCATGTTATTGCCGTTGTTGGTTGCCAATGGGCCTTGGCCACCACGGTAGGTGTCTTCGCCTCCAATCCAGGTTTCTGACTTTTTGAAGTAGGGCAGACAATCCTGATACCCCCAACCTTTTGCTCCCAGTTCTTCCCATTCATCAAAATCGCAGGCGTGGCCTCGAACATAAACCATGCCATTGATAGAAGAACTACCGCCAAGCACTTTGCCTCGTGGACAATGCATATTGCGGCCATCAAGTCCGGGCTCCGCCTCTGTATGGAACTGCCAGCCGTACTTTTCTGTATTCATAGGATAGGACAGGGCAGTTGGCATCTGGATAAAGATGCTTTTGTCACTGCCTCCTGCTTCAAGCAATAAGACCTTATTTCCGGGGTCTTCAGTTAAGCGATTGGCCAATACACAGCCAGCTGAGCCAGCGCCTACGATAATATAATCAAATACATCATTCACCATCTTAATGCTCCGTATCCGGTCTGCCTGTACCGTCTCTATTCACAATGCACTTGTTTGAATGGCAACTGCTGTTATCAAGGGAGTGATTGCAGAACGGATGCGTTCTACCTGGTGTCATATTCACAGTCTGAATGTGACTATATAAAGCATAGGATTGTGACATTATTTAATTTCCTCAAATACTCGGTGTTAACGTGTCTGGTTGTCGATGTGGTATTTCAATTGCAAATCCACATAGTTCTTGCATATGTTCTTGGCTTCATCAGTGTCAATGCCTTTGCTTTGGAATGCACCTCGCAGCCACAGACCATCGATCAGAGCGGCTAGGCCATCAGCAGCCATTAAAGCCTGTTTGGTGGGTAAGAGCTGTTTCAATATATGCCGCAGATTAGAGCGCAAACGGCGCATATTGACCCGTTGCAGTCTGGCTAGAGTAGGCTCATGCATCGCCTCAGCCCAGAAAGCCAACCAGGTATTGGTAGAACGGGGGTTGACCTGTTCAAAGGTAAAGTTGCCGTCAATAATGGCCATGAGTTGCTCTTTTGATGTTTTTGCTGATCGAGTCCCAGAAATAACGTCATTACTTATTTGTTTAAGCAATTCGCGCATAGTGGCTTCGAGTAGCTGGTTTTTGCTACCGAAATAATGATTGACGACGCCTGTTGAGACACCGGCCAAGCGACTGACCTTCGATATTGTGGTGCCTGCCAGGCCATTTTGATAAATGCATTCCATCGATGCATCTATGAGCTGAGCGCGACGAATTGGTTCCATTCCTAATTTGGGCATGTTTGTAAGTCTCCGAAAATGTTTTTTAAAAAAATTGCCAACACAATATAAATCATAGTATATTATATTGAACGTTCAATATAAATAAAAATATTAGTTTAATAATATGTTGGATATATTATATAAAAGTTACATAACAAATAGAGAGGAATTTGAAGTGTCAAGAATCATGAAAAAAATTTGTTACACAACAACGTTATTGCTGGCAGTTGTATCAACTACAGCATTCTCAAGCGAAGCGGAATCCTGTGGGACAGTCCGCTTCTCAGATGTCGGCTGGACTGATATTACGTCAACAACTGCAACGGCTTCAGTTGTGCTTAATGGCTTGGGCTATAAGACTGAAACCCAGCTCCTGTCAGTGCCAGTGACCTATTCAGGTTTAAAAAATAAGGATATTGATATCTTTCTGGGAAATTGGATGCCTACTATGGAAGCTGATATCAAACCGTATCGCGAAGATGGGTCGGTAGAAACAGTTCGGGCCAACCTTGAAGGCGCTAAATACACTCTGGCAGTGCCGACACACACAGCAGAGCAAGGCCTGAAAAGCTTTGCTGACATCGTAAAATTCAAAAAAGAGCTGGAAGGCAAAATCTATGGGATCGAGCCAGGTAATGATGGCAATCGATTGATTCAGGACATGATCGATAAAGATGCATTTGGCTTAAAAGGGTTTAAAGTTGTTGAGTCTTCAGAGCAGGGAATGCTGTCACAAGTGGCACGCGCTGTTAAACGTAAGAAAATGGTGGTGTTTCTAGGGTGGGCACCACATCCTATGAACAGTAACTTCGACATTACCTATCTGGGTGGAGGTGATGATTTCTTTGGTCCTGATTTTGGTGGTTCTACCGTCTATACTAATACCAGAGCCGGTTATACTGAAGAATGCCCCAATGTTGGGAAACTATTGAGCAATTTATCGTTTACCTTACCTATGGAAAATAAAATCATGGGCGATATTCTAGACGATAATAAAGAACCTGAAGTGGCTGCCAAACAATGGTTGCAGTCTAACTCTGATGTTCTGTCTGCGTGGTTAGATGGTGTGACTACATTAGATGGACAGAATGGACTTGCTGCCGTAACAGCTTATCTCAATAAATAGTCGGTCGACTTAGCGAAAAATGGGGCGGAGTAAGGTTTTGGGCAAGGAACTTCTTGCTCTGCCCCATTTTTCCATTTGCATAATTAGAATACAATAATTGAGGTAGTGTTTGGATGGAGTGGTTGAATAATAATAAGATCCCGCTGGGAGCGTGGATCAGTGATTTCGTCGATTTTCTGGACGAATACGCGGGTGGTTTTTTTGATTTAATCTCAGTGGTACTGAGTTTTTTTATTGAAGGCAGCATTGACGCCATGGCTTGGTGCCACCCATTGGTGTTGATCGGCATCATCTGTGGTATCGCCTGGTATTTACATCGTAGCTGGGTTTTGTGTGTCAGCATAGTACTGGCTCTGCTACTCATCATTAATATGGGCTATTGGCAGGAAACCATCGAAACCCTGGCTTTGGTGCTATTTGCAACAGTGATTTGTTTGTTTGTGGGAGTTCCTTTGGGCATTGCTGCAGCACATCGTCCCTGGTTGTATACCATTTTGCGTCCAATTCTTGATTTGATGCAAACTATTCCTACATTCGTTTATTTGATCCCAACCCTTATTCTTTTCGGCCTTGGTGTGGTTCCGGGGCTTATATCAACGGTTATCTTTGCGTTGCCGGCCCCAGTGCGTTTGACCTATCTGGGAATTTCGTCAGTACCCAAACCTCTTATCGAAGCTGGGCAGTCTTTTGGTGCCAGCAAGCAACAACTGCTGTGGAAGGTGGAGTTGCCGCATGCCATGTCGACCATCATGGCGGGAATCACTCAGAGCATTATGCTCAGTCTGTCAATGGTTGTTATTGCCGCCTTGGTGGGTGCCGATGGTCTGGGCAAGCCCGTGGTTCGTGCTTTGAACACGGTAAATATTGAGAAGGGTTTTGAGGCTGGTCTGGCTATTGTCATTGTGGCAATTCTGTTGGACCGCATCTGCAAACAACGTCAAAACGCAAATACTGCGTTAACCAACGATAAGTGATTGATATGTCTATAGCTGTAAAATTTGAAAATGTTGATGTTGTTTTTGGACCTAACCCTGAAACGGCCATACAGATGCTGGACAACGCTGGCACTCGAGAGTCCATTTTAAAAGAAACTAATTCTGTGATTGGGGTCGCTGATGCGAATCTGACGGTTAAAAAAGGCGAAATTTGTGTTTTGATGGGGCTGTCTGGTTCTGGCAAATCGTCACTTCTGCGTTGTGTTAACGGTTTGAATAAAATCACCCGTGGCAAATTGTTGATTAATCATGACAATCAGCAGACGGATATTGCCAGTTGTGATGCTGCAACCTTGAAAGATATGCGCATCAATAAAGTAGCCATGGTATTTCAACAGTTTGGTTTGTTGCCTTGGCGTACGGTACGGGATAATGTTGGTTTTGGTCTGGAGATTAAAGGCATGCCTGCTGACAAAATCAGGCAAATGGTCGATGAGAAGTTGCAATTAGTGCATCTCGAAGAATGGGCAGAAAAGCATGTCTCTGAATTGTCAGGTGGAATGCAGCAACGTGTCGGTCTGGCACGGGCATTATGCACAGATGCGGATATACTGTTGATGGATGAACCATTTTCTGCTCTTGATCCTTTGATTCGAGACCACCTGCAGGAAGAGTTGCTGGAGTTGCAGAGCCGATTGAAAAAAACTATTATTTTTGTCAGTCATGATCTGGATGAAGCGGTCAAGCTAGGCAATCATATCGTGATAATGGATGGTGGGCGGATCGTTCAGCAAGGCAGTGCTGCAGATATTGTTTTCAAACCTGAAAATGATTATGTGCGTCAGTTTGTCGCTAATATGAATCCTCTGCAAGTGCTCTATGCTGAAGCAATGATGACGCCATTAGCTGAGCTTGATCTGAAAAATGGTCGTTTGCAGTTGGATGATGGTTATGTTGTCGAGTTGGATGATGCTGGTGCGCCAGTTAAAGCATCTCACCATACTGACTCTATTGAACTACTTAATATTACGGATCTACTTGACTCATCTGCCAAAGACGCTGTTCTAATGGCCGACTATGAGACCAATATGCGCGAGTTGATAGTAGCTCGCCGTCAGTTGCCGCGACCTATATTGATCGTCCGGCAAGGTGAGTTGGTTGGATTGATTGGAGAACAGGAAGTCTATGCAGGGCTTTTGCGTTAAACATTGATGAACGTCAAAGCGACTCCTCATATTGACCAGTCTGAAAAGCGCTGCATTCGGTATGGATTTTTACTCGTACCGAATTACTCGATGATTGCTTTTAGCTCCGCAATTGAAGTGTTGCGGATGGCCAATCGTCTAGGGCGTGGTACTCTTTATGAATGGAAAACCTATACCATGGATGGAGAGCCTGTATCCGCAAGCAATGAGTTGATGATCACTCCGGATGAACATATTGATAACGCTGATCGGCTGGATGCTTTGTTTGTATGCAGCGGTGTTAGAGTCGTTAATGAATGGTCTGGTGCATTGCATATGGTGTTGCATCGTTTTAATCAGAAAAAAGTGACTTTAGGTGGTCTGTGCACCGGAACTTATCTGTTAGCCCGATCAGGGTTGCTGGAAGGTTATCGTTGCACCATTCACTGGGAAAATATTGCCAGTTTCAGGGAAACATTTGCTACAGCATTGTTGACTGAAGAACTGTTTGAAATTGATCGTAATCGTTATACAACGGCGGGTGGTACGGCGCCAATGGATATGATGTTGCAACTGATCAAGCAGCAACAGGGAGAAAAGCTGGCAGTGTCTATTTCTGAACAATTCATGTGTGACCGAATGCGTGGTAGTCTGGACAAGCAGCGCATTCCGCTTAAACTGTTGATTGGAACTCATCAACCTAAGTTGATTGAGGCTGTGGCCCTGATGGAAGCCAATCTGGAAGAACTCATCAATCTGGATGAATTATCTCGACTGGTGGGCATTTCACGTCGACAGCTAGAGCGTTTATTTAAGAAATACTTGAATTGTGTGCCTAGACGATATTATCTCGAATTGCGTTTAAAACGTGCTCGCCAATTGTTGCTGCAAACGGATAAGTCCATCGTTGATGTGGCCGTGGCTTGTGGCTTTGTGTCTGCACCACATTTCAGCAAATCCTATCGCGATTTATTTGATATCCCGCCAAGTATGGAAAGACAGTTACGGCGGGAACAGATGTTCTAAGCACAGCTGTTAATCTTTTTTGTGTTCTTGCATTGACACTGCAGACGTTTCTTTTTATAACTCCATAGCCCTTAAAGTCCACGCATAGTACAGATCGTAGCTATACGGTTTTCAAGTTACACTCAAACGATATTAGGAGTTTACCTATTATGTCTAAACCCGTGGTCTTAATCACATCGGCAACCGGTCGTATTGGCAGGGAACTGGTTGCGCGGCTGGCCGAGAGCCAGCAGTTTATCATTCGAGCCTGCTATTACAGCAAAGATAAAGCCGATTATTTGAAAGCTCTTGGAGCAGATGAGCTTGTTCACTTTGACTTGAGTTCGGCCGATACCTGGCAAGCTGCGCTTGATGGGGTCAGTTCAGTCTATTCCGCATCGCTGGATCCCATGTTGGAGGGTCACTTGGCTTTTTGTCAGGAATTGGGCAAACGCAAAGAACAGATTGAACATGTCGTGCGGATCAGCTGCATGGGCGCAGATACCAATACGGCTTCTTATGACCCACAAAAACATGCTTCGCGAGCAGGGGCTGCCATTCCTCTGATGTTGCAACATTATTGGTGGGGTGAAAAAGCGTTGATAGATGCCGGACTGAATGTGACCGTGCTGCGCAATAACTTTTATATGAATCATTTGCTCAAGACCGATTGCGAAAACATCGACCAGCAAGGTTGGTTCAGCAACCCATTGGGAAATGCTCGCAATTCATTTGTCAGTACAACAGATATTGCCGAAGCGGCGTTTGTTATATTGCAACAAGGCCCAGGCAGGCATGCCGATAAATTTTATGATATTACAGGGCCAGAGCCTCAGACAATGGCTGAAATTGCCACTGACCTTGGCAGAGCAATGGGTCGAACCATTGAATACCGTGCGCAATCCATGGATGATTTCGAAGCGGATTTTGGCAGTACACGAGCTGAATTTTTTGAATATCTTTCAAATGGTTTCTATTGCCGCTGCAGTCCTGATTTCTACAATCTGACGGGTCATAAACCCACGTCTTACTATGATTATTTAATGAATAAAGGCAGGTCTGGGCAAACGGGTCTCGAAGAACTCTGGCAAGGAAACCTCTGGAAAAAAGGCGAAGATGCGATGAAAGCAGCGTCGAATCTCAAGGGCTGAGGATGAATAGACACTGCAAGGTTGTTGAGGTCATATTCAGACCTTGTAGTGTTGTTCAGGGAGTTTTACGCAATACATGAAAACAGCCTGAAATAGGCATATATCACCTGGATACAAGGCGCTGATAAATGTCATTTTTCGCCCAAAATCCGCTTGTATTCATTGTGAAAGTCGATAATCAACCTTGTCGTTGAAAGGAATATTTAAGTCGTTCAGGGATAAAGAAAGCCAGATGCCTGTGTATATAGTGGTTGCACTTAAATTACATGGGGAATGAAAAAGCGACTTGATGGCCTATGAGCTTTATCCAGCCTTAGTCATTAAATATAGAGAAAATTCAGCATAATCATTGGCTTATGAACCTTTATCTGTTCGCAGCTTATTGTTGTGACAAATCAATAAGGGTCACCTGCCTATGAGCATATGCCTTTCGCATTAATTTTCGGTGTTGAGAGTTAATCATAATCGTAAAAAATCTGAGCTGCCTCGCAGGATCAAGGCAGACGACAGAATTTTTACTATTGATAGCTTTGATTGTAGACCGAAATTCTCGTAGACATTGCATGCCTGAAATTAACGATATCACGATCGAAGTAATCAAAATTAGACGATATGACCGACAGTATTAAACCAGTAATCGAGTGCCAGAATATCTGGAAAGTATTTGGCCACAAAGCCAATGCCGCCATGCGGGCGGTAACGGACAAGGGCTTAAGCAAGTTAGAGGTAAAAGAACAGTTTGATTGTGTAGTTGGTGTTTCTGATGCCAACTTTTCAGTCTCCAGAGGAGAGATTTTTTGCATTATGGGCTTGTCAGGATCTGGTAAATCAACCTTGATTCGACACATCAATCGTTTGATTGAACCAACTTCAGGGAGGATTTTGATCAATGGTAAAGATGTTGGCAGCTTAAATACCAAAGAGTTGCGTTCATTAAGAGCATCTACTATTGGCATGGTTTTTCAGAATATGGCACTAATGCCACACCGCACTGTTCTGGACAATGTCGCCTATGCCCTGGAAGTCAGAGGCGTGAGTCGAGAGAACCGTTATGCGGTTGCGCAAAAGGCCTTGACCGAAGTTGACTTGCAAGGTTGGGAGACGAAGTACCCGGATGAACTGTCAGGTGGGATGCAGCAACGTGTTGGTCTGGCCCGAGCTATCGTAGCAGATCCGGATATTCTATTGATGGATGAGCCTTTTTCAGCGCTGGACCCCTTAATTAGAAAGCAGCTTCAAGATCAATTTATGGAGCTGGCATCCAAAATGAAGAAAACGACATTGTTCATCACTCATGACCTGGATGAGGCCATACGTATTGGTGACCGAATAGCGATTATGAAAGACGGTGAACTTGTTCAAATCGGCACGCCGGAAGAAATAGTGACACAACCGGTCGATCAGTATGTTGCTGATTTTGTCGCTGGAATTTCTAATTTGAATCTGGTTACTGCAGCGCGTGTTATGCAATCGATCAATGATTATGAAGCTGAATATGGCGCATTGGATCATTCCCAGTGCTTAACTGTTTCTCACAACGATAATCTGAATGCATTGATAGATGTTTCTATCGAAACCAATCAGCCGATTCTGGTTGAAAAAGCTAACAATATTGTCGGGGTGGTCACTCAGAAACAACTCCTTTGTGGTATCCAGGGTAATTGGCAGAACTAGTCATAAAACCTGTTGAGCATTATCTTCAAATAGTATGTGGGTGTGAATTACATGTCAGTAAAAGAAAAAGAATTTGAGTTGTTAAACCCGTTTTACAGTGTCGATTCAGGCATTGGCGACTGGGCAAACGGGATTAAAGCCTGGGCGATTGAGCATCGTGAGTCGATGCAACCCCTGCGAACAGTAGTCAATGACCTGATTGTTGGCATTGAATCGGTTTTTCAGTCAACCCCACAATTGGTGATGTTGATCATCA
>JBOEHE010000118.1:15628-15803 GCA_050633785.1 Arenicella sp. | reverse complement strand
CGGGGTTTTTTTATGCCTGCAATATGTTGGAAATTTCGATCAACATACTGAATATAGAAGTATTCAGTGTTCGTTTTTTACATAGCGAACGTTCTCTTTTTTCTATAATACTGACTTTATTTCATTTAACGAGACCTCAGCAAAACTCAGGGACAAAAGAAAAATGAGGCAGAAT
>JBOEHE010000118.1:0-15591 GCA_050633785.1 Arenicella sp. | reverse complement strand
ACTTGCTCATTGAGTTATGCTGCGGTCTCTTAACAAAAAGATAGCAATGATCTCAACAGAACAGGAACTATGGAAACGCTTGTTGTCACTCGCGCCCGCTCACCGAAAAAAACCAACTAAGAATTTATATGATTTGCTGGAGAATAGTGTCTGTGAGGATGAGTCAAAAAACACGTATAGTCTAGCCTTGGTCAAAACGTATGTTGAAAATGGACATAAGCCCAACCAGGTCTGGTTTAACGATCTAACGCCTATGGTTTTAGCCGCAAGGAATAATGACCTTGAACTGGTTAAGTATTTTGAACAGTTTGCGGAGGATGATAATCTTAATAAAGGTGCGTTAAATGCTATCGTTGAGGTGATTGCAAGCAACTATAACAAACCCAAAGAATTGGCCAGGGCTTATGAAATATTGGCATATTTACTGGAGTGTTCATTTGATGACCTTTTTATTGCACTAGCCTTTTTGTCCTGCGCAACACAAAAACAATTAGCTGCAGCAACAATAATTATAGAGCACCACCCTGACATTCGAAGCGTTAAAATACCGGTAGGCCCCGTTGAGACAATCTCTCTTGAATCCAGACTATCTGACTTATCAGGTGATCATATTATAAATTTTAAAGCCATATTGAATGGTGAAACTTTAGATGTGAGTCGACTTCAAGAGAAATATAGCAGTGAGCAAGATAGTCAGGCGATAGACATTGATGCCTTGTTTGGTGACCTTCTTAGCGATGATGATCACCCTGCTACTATTGAGGTATTAACGGGTCAAGCCTGGCAATCTACATACGATGAAGTGATTCAACAGATAAAGGCCGGAAGTTTAAACCGATTTTTCAGTGATGCTCATATAAATCTGGGGGTATCAGCATTTGAATTCGCAGTGACTCATGGTTTTAAGGAAATCGTAAATGCGATATTGACTAATCCAGAAGCTGTTGCAAATCTACATAAAAGAATAGGCATTCAAGAGGCTTGCCTTGCAGCAACTTATGATGAAATTGATATTCTACGGTTATTGCAACAGCACGGTGTCAATATAGTTGATGCAGACTCTGACAGGTCTCCTTTAATGTGCGCCTGCGAATATGGCCAAATTGACACGGTCAAATATCTGTTGAGTATCGGTGCGANNTCATATAATAAAGTTCAATAACAAAGAATCCTGGGAGCTTAGGGGCGAAACCGTTATCACTGCTGTTTTTAATAGAAATGCAACTGATATCAACTGTACCCTAACATTTTCGAATCACTATGGCCCCATTGCTGACGCTATGATTTACATCTGCCCTAACCCTGCTTCGGACAGTCTTTTTGAGCTGGAGTTAAATCCTGAAAAACCATGGCTTCAGGGGCAAATTGTAGAAGAGTTGATAGAAGTTGATGAGAAGATGTGTTCTCTGGATATTGCACCAGCATTGGCTGAGATGGAAGAACATTTCTGGGTCAAAACCTTTGAGGTTTCTTATACTCACCCAGGTTTCGATCATTTATTGAAGATCATGGTTGTTGATCCAAGAGAGTTTGCTAACAATAATGCCGACGATATTTATACTTCCTGTCTTTTAGAAGACATTGTTATCCCATTTAAGTAAACGTAATAGACAACAGTTAAAACCCCATAGTGACAGTGAGGCGCTGCACTGCTTATTCACTCTTTGATTCTACAGAAAAAGAGCATTTCTCACTGTATCATTGTTATATGTTATCATTGTGCTCTGCACAAAAAATATTTTATATAACACTATCTGCTTGAGTACAAAGAAAATGGCGAAAGAAAAAAGTTCCATAAGGATTATCAAGAAATATCCCAACCGACGTGTCTATGACACACACGACAGTAAGTACATCAAGGTAAGCGATATACGTGATATGGTCGTTACGGGTATCAAATTCAAAGTCATTGACAGCCAGAGCAAAGAAGACGTTACTCGGTCCGTGTTGTTGCAGATTATTATTGAACAAGAATCAGAAACTAACCCTTTGTTCACTTCAGATAATCTGGAAAATTTTATCCGTTATTACAGCAAGAATCAGGGGCAGGTTTTTTCTGAGTTTATGGATCAGAGCCTGGCCTTTTTTAATTATCAACAGGAACAGTTCAACACAGGAGTTCAAGAAATGCTCAAACAAAACCCAGTGAGCATGTTTGCTGAGTTTCATCAGAAAAACACAGAAATGTGGCAAAGTATGCAAGACAGTTTTATGGGTCAATTTCAGGATAAAAAAGACGAAAAATAATTGAGTGGTGTTATCAATCTGTAGTTAAGAATAAGCAAAGCCCGTGCTATTAACACGGGCTTTGCTGAAGCTCTATAGCTGAATATGCCTTTGAGCTCCCTTTCCTTTTTACACCGAACTAACCAACCAGCTCAGTCATGCGTTTGATGACTTGCTGTGTTGCTCTCGCGCGACTTTCATTTTCCCTGACCCCCATGACCAATGCTTCTTTAACATCTTCACGTAATTGGTCAACATGTTTTTCGATGCCCGTTTTGAAAACCTCTTCCATGCCTTTTGCATCTTCGTAGTCGAGTAAATAGGCCATTCTGGAAATTAGTTTACCCATAATGCCATAGACAAACTCCTTAGAGTCTACGGAGGCACTGATGCTTTTTTCATCATTAAACAAGTCTGCAAACTGCTCTGTAGACTCTTCGCTGAGCAATAAATCATAAACCAGTTCTTGTGCAGCACCATCGCCAATTTCCTGAGCTAAAACATTGCTGAATTCTCCACCGATGGCAACGAAATCACGCCAGGTTTTAAATTTTGGCACTTCTACCAATTCTTCAACCAACTGAGGGTGGAATCGTGCAGTTGCTGCCAGCCACCATAATCGGCACCAGATTTTATTGCTTGGCTGCAGCCAATTCACCATGTTGCGGAAATGCACATAGATTTTTTCAAGATCCGCTGATGGCGTAAAATCACCGCTATTAGGAGAACCGCCACTCCAGCTGCCAAGTCCATTTCTTGATGTACCAATACCATCCAGATTAATGTTCACAAAATGATGCCAGGTCGAGTTACAGACAATCCTCCCCGGACGCTGTGATTGACCAGAGTAGCGCTGTGCTGCGCGGCCATTGTAAACTGATACAACACCAAACATTTGTGGCGTCACGGGCGGCTTATTGCCAATACTGGTGTTTATAGCACGCCCTCCAGAGACACCATAGGCAATGATATTGGCTTTAATACGACGTGATGAATCAACCACAGCAGGTTGAAATTCTTCAAAGTTATAATTGGCTTCGGTATAGTTCCCTGTCAGTGTTGAGTTATCATGAACGTTATAGCAAACACTCTCGTGAGGGTGGTCTGGGTGCACATCTATATCATTGGTGAAGTTGGTGTTACCACTCGCTTGAAGACGCACAGTCGGCTCACCAGGCATTCTTAATAGAGAATGAATTCTTGCTTCCCAGCCTGCAGCGCCATTAGTCACAGTATAGTTAGGGTAAATACGCTGGGGAATATCATCAGACTGATCCGAAAATTCGTAGCGGTTATTTGCACCTGGGTCAACAACGGTATCAATACGATTAACCGCAACCTCAGCATCACCCTCCAGTCCCATGGGAATGTCTGTCCATTCACGCATATGCCTGATTCGAGGTAAACGCCCGCATAAGGCATTTCCTAATGCACCATGATCACCGGTGGCAAACACACCGCCACCTGCATTCATAAAATCAGTGATTGCCTCAACTTCTGAATCATTGATTCCTCCGTTGGTGCTGAAACCAAACAACCAGATCTGATCGTAATTAGTACGATTCACCGATGGGTTTGCTGTGGCAAAGTTATAACCGGTTTTTACTGTGTAGGTATCGGTTTCTACCGTCACTGTTGCGGTATGGGCGCCACGATGCGCCAACGTTAAAATGGGCTTATTAGTCACTCCCGCGTGATGTGTAATTGCATGGATAAAACGCCATAAACCAAACCCTTGATTCTGGCGGTAGCTCAAATTGCCATCAGTAACAATAAGAATCCGTGGACGGCATCGTCTGTATAAGGGGTGCAGCAGTTGCAGGTCCAAAGGAATAGCTCGTATATCAAGCCGATTAAAGAAATTATTCATGTGTGACTCCTAGTCTATTTTAAGAAAACAAGGTCGATGTGAAATTTGTACAACATCAACCGACCGGTTGCAGACACCGTTTTTCGTCAATGATTTTGGCAAAAGAACGTAAATTAAAGTCCATCAACTATCTGCACACTGGTCAAAACACTCCTGTGAGCAGATAGCCATGGTTACTCTGTATCTGCCTTAGTTACTTCCTGCGGGGCCCTGCGGGATGGAACAAAACACAAGTTCAAAAACTTGATGTGGCTCAGATTAATTTATTCTTTTGATACTGGCAATGGATAAGAACTTGCATAATCAATTGATTATGCAAGTATTGATCAGCCTTAATAGTTTCTTCGAAACACTACTGTCCTTGTCCTGATTACACTGCCTGCCCTTTTCATGTGCATATTGTCAGATTTGACTGGAGTATTTACAACAATGAAAAAAGGCCGTTGCTCAAAATGAGGCAACGACCTTTCAGTCGACTCTTATTTATAAATTATTTATAAAATTAAGCGGCTTTTTTTACAGCATCTGAAGCAGCCTTTGCAGCTTCAGTAGCAGCTTCAACAGTACTTTTAACATTGCTTTCAATCAAAGTGCGTGTGCTGTCGATAAATTTTGCATTCAAGTCGGCAAACGCTTTTGCATCTGAAACCAGCATATCACTGGATGTCTTGGCAATGTCTTTTTGCTTGTCGGCATAACTGAATACATCGTCTAAAGTACGCACTTTAAACGCTTCATTGATGTTCTCCATTCCGAGTTTTGCATAAGACTGCATACTATCCATTTGCATTTTGAAGGCAGTTTCAGCTGTTTTAATGACTATGTTGTTGTACTCAACGAAAGGTTCAAAAGCAGTTTCCATTGTTTTAGCGGTTGTTTTGGCCATGATAGTTTCTCCTGGTCATAAGTTAAACTACGTTGTTTGTGCAGTGCAGCATAACACTGTTTATTGTGCGCTGCAACATTAGATCATGTAAAAATATTACTTATTTAACCAATTAACAATACTGTTGATTTGTTCAGCTGAATTTAACGACGGTGTATGCCCGACACCATCAAATTCAACCACATCTGCATGAGGTAATGCATCCGTCATTCTGCTGAGCAAAGGTTCAGTAAGAAAGTCAGACTCTTTGCCCCTGAGTATCAACACTGGACAATTAATTTTGTCCCAGTAATTCCACAGGCTGAAGTACATCAACAACCAGTAACGTCGGTAGTTCTCAGAAATAGCAGGGTCATATGCAAGACGAAAACCGTCGCCTGATTTTCGGGTGCTGTGTTTAGTCATTCGTCGCCAGTTCTTATCGCTCATCGGGCTGAACGGTGCATATTTTTCGCGTAAATAGGCTTCAGCTTGCACTAAATTGTCAAAAAAAGGATCTTCTCCCAGATATTGGCTGAGCCGCTTCAAAGCAGAATAAGGTACTTCTGGGGCAATATCGTTGATTACCAGACGTTTTACCGGACTGTTTTGCATGCTGGCTAGAATGATCCCCATCAAACCTCCTAATGAGGTGCCAATCAGATCAAAAACACCGTTTGAGTTTCTGGCTGTTTTTGCCGCTAATACGGCAATATCCAAGTTGTATTGCGGCAAGTTATAATCTTCATGAGAAGGCAGCCAGTCACTGTTACCACGACCCACTATATCAGGGCAGATAACTCGCCTGTTGACAGACAAGACCTTTGCTAAATTGTCAAAGTCGTAAGCATTGCGAGTCAGACCATGCAGACAGAAAACGGTTTCAGGACTCTTTACCCTGCCCCAATCGCGGTAGGCAATACGATGAAAGCCTTTTCCACTTATGCTGATGACTGAGTTCTTACGCAGAGTGTTCTTTGCTTTTTGTGCACTTGTGCTTTTTTTCTTCTTTGATTGATCTGACATCTGAATTTCAATCCATTCATCTCATTGCAACTAAAGGCAGGGCCTCATCAGTTGGTAAAATTGTGATAATCGAATTTCTGCTGACATGGGTAGCAATATCACGCTTATTAAGTTCCGCGGCAAACTTGAGGCGGATAAAAGGGTCTCTGGTATATCGGATAACATTCTTATAAAACCGTTTTTCCAGTGAAACAATCATATCTGAATATGCTCCTTCGAGTTCTTCGCGTAATGTGAAACCGTCATACCAGGCAATAACATCAACTCGTTTGTGCAATGGAGAACATAACTCTTCTACTCGTTCTTTAATGTATCGCAAATCATCCAGGCTGGTGACATTGTATCCGCGTAAATTGATGCTGAGCTTGTTATCGTCCAAGTCAAGTTGGATACGTTGATCTACTGGAGCTTCAACCCATTCCGCTTTGAGCTGCATGGCTTTGTTTTGAAAAATTCGCTCATCCATCTGACGTACAGACCGTATGATGGGCTCAAATTCCATGTGCGCCAGTATATCGCGCTTGATATCGATGCCTGGGGCAACCTCCACCAACTCAAGCCCCTGTTTTGATATGCTGAATACACAGCGCTCTGTCACATAAAGCACGGGTTGCCCTCTTTGGGCAGCTAACTGCCCGGAAAAGGTAATTTGCTCAACATCTTTGACAAACTTGCGCATGCTTCCCTCTTTGATGATGCGAAGCCCCCCAGCTTCGATAGCAATATCCAGACCACAGGCAGTGAAGCTGCCTGCTAAAACCAGACGCCCAGCATTCTGACTAATATTGATAAAACCACCAGCGCCTGCGAAACGAGTACCAAACTTTGAAACATTAACATTACCAAAGCGGTCTACCTGAGCCATTCCAAGACAGGCCATATCAATACCGCCGCCATCATAGAAATCAAATTGTGTATTGGTCGGGATAACCGAATCCGGGTTCAATGCAGCGCCAAAGTCTAATCCACTCTGAGGCATTCCGCCGATTGTTCCAGCTTCTGCAGTGAGTGTTACATGGTCTAGCAAGTGTTCTTCTGCTGCAACATTGGCCACACCTTCAGGTAAACCTATTCCCAGATTAACCACGCCGCCTACTGGCAGTTCCAATGCGCAGCGACGAGCTATTATTTTTCGGGCGTTCAAGGGAATCGTTGGGCATTGGTCCAACATTACTCGCATTTCACCACTGAAAGCATGTTTATAATCAGTGGCATAGGTCTGGCTGTGGTTTTCAGGTTCAGAAACCACGACACAGTCCACTAGTGGGCCGGGTATCATAACCCGCTTCGGAGACAATGAACCTTTTTCAGCAACTCGTTCTACCTGAACGATAACAACACCATCCGAATTATGTGCTGCCATTGCTGATGAGGTAACATCAAGCTTCAATACTTCGCGTTCCATAGTCGTGTTGCCGCAAGGATCCGCAGTCGTGCCGCGTAAAAATGTCACATCAATTTTGAACGCTTTATAGAATAACCACTCCTCACCATCAACCTCATCAATGCTGACTAGTTGTTCTGTGGTACGAGCATTCATGCGACCACCATCAATACGTGGGTCAACAAAGGTCCGTAAACCGACTTTAGTTCTTAATCCAGGTTTACCTCCGGCGATCACTCGATACATCTGAGAAATACAGCCCAACGGCAAATTATAAGCTTCTATTTTGTTATCAACCGCCATCTTTGCCAATTTAGGGACTAACGACCAATGCCCACCAATTGCTCTTTTGACTAAGCCTTCATGGGCGAGTCTATTTAAGCCTCGATCCGCACCATCTCCGGGAGCTGCTGCAAATACCAGAGTCAGGTCCCTTGGGTGTCCTGTGGCTAAAAAACGTCTCTCAAGAGCCAGAACCAGTTCATCTGGCGTTCCAATGCCAACAAACCCTGAAATAGCAACGGTATCACCGTCACGAATTACTGATACAACATCATCGGCACTAACCACTTTGTATTGCATGTTATTTCCTCTATGTTTGGCGTTGGGCTAACCAGTTATATATATTGTTACTCACAACATCCTGAAGCTTGCTGCTGACATAAATCCCGACATGTCCACTGGGTAATGGCAACTCGGTATAATCTCTACTGCTGACATATTCACCCAGAGCCGTGGAACATGGCGGAGGGACGATATGGTCTTTTTCCGCAAAAACATTTAGCACAGGCATATCAATGTTTTTCAGGTTGACGACAGAATTACCCAGTTGAAATTCACCTTTGATTAAGCGATTTTCTTTGTAGAGTTCAATCAGCCACTGTTTGGCAGCAGCTCCAGGATGATTGGGCCTGTCAGCCAACCATTTTTCCATACGCAAAAAATTCAACAGTTTCTCATCATCAACTGCCATCTCAGCAAAATCCAAATTGTATTTAGTCAGAGATCGCATAGGGGTTAATGCCTGGAAAACGGCTCCCATCATATCTCCCGGCAAATTGCCAAAAGCATCAACCATATTTTCTATGTCACTATCATCCAGATTGCGCGTCCACAGATTAATAAAACCATGACTCGGATTATCATCCTGTTTATCTGCCTGAAAATCTATCGGTGTTATTGTGACAATCAGATTGCTCACTTTCTCAGGAAATTGAGCCGCGTACATGGTGGTAAAGACTCCACCCTCACAAATGCCCAACAAGTCAAGGCTGTCAATACCTTGTGTCTCACAGATATTATCAACACAGTCATCCAGGTAGTGGCAGATATAGTCTTCAAAGTTTAAAAACTGATCGGCTCGACTGGGATAGCCCCAATCAACAACGTATAAATCCACACCCCGTGAAAGCAGGTTTTTCACCAGAGAACGGTCTTCCTGCAAATCAATCATCGTATAGCGACCGATCAAACCATAAACTATTAAAACCGGTTTAGTTTTAGCTGGCACATTATCAAGTGAGTGATAGCGATACAGAGTGACTTTGTCGATTTCAGCCACTTTGGTTTTTCCAGACGTGCCTACGTCAATATCATCGACCTTAACTCGGGCTAAAGCCTCTGCACTTTGCACCATTTTGGTGGCCATGGAAAACATCTCAGTGACAGGCGTAAACATTGAATCAATTGGTTTTGTCATGATGCCTTTTTCCTTGAGTTTTTTTTCTGCTTTACAGCATTGGTTGCTTTGACTTGGCGCTTCAGTTCTCTGATTTCACGCCGTAACAAATAGACTGTTTTATGCAAGTCATCGACCTCAGTCCTAGTTGGAATTGCATAACTTTCACACCATAATTCAGAAAATTCACGTTGTTTTAACTTGTATTGACTACTGCTTCTGACTAATTCTTGCTGGGCAGCGAGAAATTCCTCACTGCGTTGCACTTGAATGAGTTGTTCGTTTGCCAGCTTCAGCCAATGATTTAACATCTCTTTCGGTTTGTCAGGGTCAACACCTTTCAGGTTGGACATATCCTGCGTAAAAGAGTCAAAAGCCCGCAACCAGGCTTTACTGATTATCAACTGATACTCAGCACTGGCATTACGTAAAGCCAACCAGTCCTGACTTGAACGCAATACCTTTTTCTCAATTACACCAATATCAGCAAAGTCTGGGCCATTTGCCAGGTTTTGCAGCACCTCGCTGAATTCACTCATGCCCGATTGCATAAATTTGTCGGGATTCAGCATATTGATAAAATTATTAACAATATTCTCATCATCTCCAGCCTGAGAAACTGGAGATGATTTCAACCATCTTTTTGTCGCATTTAGCCAATCCTGATAACTTTGTTCACAATGCTGCCAGCTTTTTTCGGCTTTCTCGGTTGCGGAAACCACCTCCGAGCTTTGCAGCATTTCACTTCCGGCTGCGACCCATTGTTGTTGCATTTTCAGCATCTGTTGTTGCCCGGACAACCACGTATCAAAAAACGCATTGCCTGCAGAAGATGTTTGTGTGTTTTTATCACTCATTGGTTTCAGGCGTTTTTATAAGGCTTGTTGATAAATGGTTAAGGCAGCGTCATAGGTCATTTCTCTGGGGTTATTCACCAGCAAACGGGTCTGCTTCATTGCATCTTCTGCCAATAGCTCGATATCACTTTGTTTGACTCCTACCTGACTGAGTTTTGATTCAAGACCTAAATCAGCGGATAACGAAGCTGTATTAAGCAATAATTTATCCAGTTTTTTATTTTTTTCCTGATTCGCCAGTTCCGGAAAAATTATGTCAGCCAGATCAGCATACTGATCACTTGCACTTGACATATTAAAGTCTAAAACATGAGGCAACACCAAAGCATTCGACAGGCCGTGCGGCACATGAAAATGCCCACCTAAAGGGTATGCCAGCGCATGCACTGCCGCAACAGGTGCATTGGCAAAGGCCATTCCTGCCAGCATCGACCCCAGCAACATATTGCTTCTGGCCTCACGGTCCTCTGGAGTGAAACAGGCCTTGTGAATACTCGATCCCAGCAGAGTCAATGCTTGCTTGGCCAAACAGTCAGAGACAACATTTTTACGCACTTTTGAGGTATAAGCTTCAATAGCGTGAACCATGGCATCTATGCCTGTGGCAGCGGTAATAGATTGAGGCAAACTCACTGTCAGTTCAGCATCAAGCACCGCCCAGTCTGGAAGTAATTGAGGAGAAACTACGCCCTTTTTCTGAGCCTGCCCAGTTGTTACGATCGAGATGGGAGTCACCTCTGAACCAGTCCCTGCTGTAGTTGGTGCTAATATCAATGGCAGCCTGTCCCCCTTCACCATGCCAACTCCGTACATTTCTTCAAGCGGTTGTTCTGTATTAGCCAGCACAGCTATCAATTTAGCCGTATCCATAGGGCTGCCCCCGCCAACGGCAACAACAGCATCAACCTTCTCTGATTTAGCCTGAGCAACTGCCTGCAGAATCATCTCTTCAGGAGGGTCAGCGACCATATCTGAAAATATCCACACATCGACGCCGGCTTTTTTTAAACCGTCTAAAGCAGCTTCGGCCAAACCAAGTCTGATAATGTTTTTGCCAGTAACAAAGGCAACTTTACGACACCCTTTGGCGGCGACAATTTTACCAATTTTTGACGTTGCTCCCACTTCTGAGAGTACTGAACTGGTTGTTTGAAAGCTAAATGGTTGCATAGTTCTGCTCCTGATCAATACGGTAGTAATGGTTTATATAGGGGAAACTAAATTGGTTAATTTTTGGGTGAGTTTCATGTTTTCAGAGTAGTCAACAGGACAATCAATAATTGAAACTGTGCCGTCGTTAAGAGCTTCGGTTAAGGTTGGTAATAACTCCTCTGTGCTGTTAATCCGATATCCTTTTGCGCCAAAACTTTCAGCAAATTTAACGAAGTCAGGGTTAACGAAATCAATCCCTGTAGAGCGGTCGAAATGACGCATCTGATGCCATTCAATCAAACCGTATTTACTGTCGTTAAAGATCAATACAACAAGATCCAGACCCAGACGTAATGCGGTATCAATTTCCTGGTTGTTCATCATAAAACCAGCATCACCACATACAGCAACTGCTTTACGTTCAGGAAAAGCAACTTTGGCAGCAATTGCACCTGGTAAAGCTATGCCCATAGAGGCAAAACCATTAGAAATGATGCAGGTGTTGGGTGCTTCAGCTTGATACATCCTTGCCATCCACATTTTATGTGCACCAACATCTGAGATAACGATGTCCTGATCATCAAGTGCTTGACGCAGGTCCCAGATAATTTTCTGTGGCTTAACCGGGAAATCCAAATCTTGTTTAAACTCGCAGACTTCCTGTTTAATCATACGACGCAAGGAATGGATTGGTGAATCGTCGCGAGATTCTGCTATTCTGGCAATCAGGGTCAAGGAGTCAGCAATTTCACCTAATACACCAGACTCAAGGATATAGTGTTGATCAACTTCTGCCGGGCTCTGATCAATATGGATGATGTTTTTATTGCAATCCGGGTTCCACAAACGAGGATGGTATTCCACCATATCCACACCAATGCAAATCACCAGGTCTGCTGCAGCAAAGCCATAAGAAATATAGTCTTTCGCTTGCAAGCCAACAGCACCAAGAGATAGTTTATGACTGAATGGAATAACCCCTTTGGCCATAAAAGTGCTGGCAACAGGAATATTCAATTTCTCAGCAAAAGCAACCAGAGCATCACTAGCCTTACCGCGAATAACACCATTACCAACCATAATGATTGGTTTTTTAGCTTTGGAAATTATTTTTGCAGCTTGCTTACATTTGTCAATAGGTGCAGTTGGTGCTGAAGGGCTTTGTTTTTTTAACGGTTTGGTTAATGCGATGTCAGCGGCAGCAACATTTTCTGGAAAGTCGATAAAGCTGCACCCCGGTTTTTCTGCTTCGGCGCGTTTGAATGCTTTACGAACAACCTCTGGAATGATTTCAGGAACTCTCAGTTGGGTTGAATACTTGGAAATAGGTTTGAATAAATCAACTAAATCCAAAATCTGGTGGCTTTCTTTATGCATTCGGTCGGTTGAGCCCTGACCTGCAATGGCTACTACAGGTGCTCTATCCATATTCGCATCTGCAACTCCGGTGACCAGATTGGTTGCACCTGGCCCGAGAGTTGAAAGACAGACACCAGCTTTGCCAGTGAGTCGGCCAAACACATCTGCTATAAAAGCAGCTCCCTGCTCATGCCGAGTAGTGACAAATTCAATTGGACTGTCTATCAGAGCATCCAGTACATCGATGTTTTCTTCGCCAGGGACGCCGAATATGTATTCGACGCCTTCGTTTTCTAAACATTTTACAAACAGTTTACTGGCTTTAATCGTCTTATTCGTTTTCTTTTGCAAGGGGGTTTCTGCATTCAATTTGATATTCATAATGTCATTTGGTTCTGATATAGCCGATTGGGTGTTTAAATTGACCTTTAGTAGAGGCGCAATTAAACACTTGATTTGTTTCGAATTTATGAAGACTGCATAGCTAAGTACATAAAACAGCCATAGATTTATGACAACAATGGGCGTTCTCGATTTTATTGGCTGTTTGAATTGTTAAGAGCAAACGTCATGCCAATCCTTTGAAAATTCATTTTTGAAAGAATGAAAGTCCTTTTATTTCATACATATAGAGTGGCTTTGGCTTGAGTTAACCCTCAATATAACGGTCTTTCTGGTCTATGGCAGTTGTCTTGGTTTTGTAATAGTTATGGTGCAAACGTCCATTTTTTGCACCAATTTAGACCGTGTTTCATTACTGATGATAAGTACAATAAGCCTTGGGAAGGCTGGCGACATTGTTCACATCCATGTGAAGCGGGTTTGTTATTTATTTGTAACTATACTTTTACGATATTGTGCTCAGGGCCAAAAGGAAAATGAGTGATGTTTTCTGATCCCTCATCATTGACCACCAGGATATCATGTTCACGATAACCACCTGCCGCTTTTGAGCCTTCGGGCAACATAAGCATAGGTTCCATAGAAACAACCATGCCAGGTTCCAGAACAGTTTCTACATCTTCTCTGAGTTCCAATCCTGCCTCACGTCCATAATAATGTGACAGAACACCAAATGAGTGACCGTATCCAAAAGTTCTGTATTCCAACAAATTTTCTCCAGCAAAAATATCATTCAACTCTTCGGCAATATCACAGCAACGTGCGCCTGGTTTTATTAATTCAATACCTTTGCGATGGACTTCACAATTGACTTCCCAGACTCGCAGTTGCTCTTCATTGCAATGGTCGAGAAACAAAGTTCTTTCCAAAGCTGTATAGTAGCCAGCAATCATAGGGAAACAATTCAAGCTTAGGATATCACCCTTATGAACACTTTTTGTCGTCAGTGGATTGTGTGCACCATCGGTGTTAAGTCCGGACTGAAACCATGTCCAGGTGTCACGTAATTCAACATGTGTATAGGTATTGGCAATTTCTCGTGTCATCGCCGCATTTGCTGCCAGTGCAACTTCATACTCAGGCACATTCTCTGATAAAGCATCAACACAAGCCTGCCCTCCTATATCAGCAATTCTGGCCCCTTGTTTGATCAATGCTATTTCTTCAGCAGATTTAATCATTCTGAGTTGCATAACATCTTCATTAATATCAACTAATTGGCTATCAGGAAAAGCTGCTGACATTTTTGCCTTACCTTGCAGTGTAAGGTGGTCATATTCAACGCCTATATGGTCAGCACTATGGAGTACTGATTGAATAGCGCGGTAAAAATTATCCTTCTGCCAGTCAGTATAAACCAGATTATCTCCCAGACTGCGCCGGTAAGGTTGACCACCGTCGATGTTGGCAGAGATTGTTATAGACCGCTCATGAGTAACGACCAAAGCATAAGGACGACCAAAAGCACAATACAAAAAATCACTGTAATAATTGACGTTCTGTATCGAAGTGAAAACAACAGCATCAATATTTTTTGTGCTCATTACATCACGTAAACGTGACATCCGGCCCAACATTTCAGTTGAAGAAAATGTTCCCTTATTTTTACTGCCATTGCGAATTTCAATGATATCTAGCATATCTTTAACCCATTATTTATATTCAGTATGTGCTAAATATGTTGAAGCTTTTCTGAATATTCAACAAACAGTAAATGCTAATGCAGTCATTATCCCAGCTTATGCACCCTCTTGATCATCATTGCTGAACGCTCCTGGAATAAAACGTTTTATATTGTATTGTTGCTCAAATATTTCTGCCTGCTCCAGCATCCAATTATAAAAAATGGCTGTTTGTGGCCGGTCAAAAAACTTTTTAAGGCAGACAATATAAACGCCTTCACTTTCGCTAACTTCGTTGAAAAGAGGCACTAAACGTCCACTTTCCACTTCTTTTGCAACCAAAATATGATGTGCCAGTGCAACCCCCTGTCCTTCTATGGCGGCTCTGACAATTAGATCAGCCTGGTTAAACTGATAGCCCGAATTGTAATCTACATCGTTAACATTTCGTTCAGACAACCACTGCTGCCAGGATGCGGATAGTTTTGCTTGAGGTAGAGAATCATGCAATAAAGTGGTATTTTTTAAATCATGAGGGGTTTCTAGTTTGATTTTTTTGAGTAAGTCCGGGCTGGCTACCGGATAAATATAGTCTTTAAATAGTAAGCGTTGTTCCATGGTTGGCTGGTCACCTATGCCGTGGCATATTCCAATATCAACGTGTTCATTGCGAAAATTCGGTTCAGCCAATTCTGCCAGTAAATTAAGGTCCATATTAGGATATGATTTATGAAAATCATTTAAACAAGGCATCATCCAACGAATGGCAAAAGCAGGCATGCAATAGACATCCAGGCGACTGGTTTGCTCGCGAGTCTCCAACCGATCCAATGTGTCTCGAATTTGAATTAACGCACTATGAACGCTTTGAAACAGCAATGCACCGTTATCTGTCAGGCTCAATTGACGCGTCTTACGTTCAAACAATGGGTAACCCAAACGGGCTTCCAATTGAATTATTTTCTGACTGACAGCACTTTGAGAAATGCATAGATCAGCCGCTGCGGCGGTAAAGCTCAAATGCCGGGCTGCTGCATCAAAGTAACGCAGAGAGTCCAGGGAATGTAATCGTGTAGCCAAATGTTACCTCGTCACGTTTAAGTATTGGGCCTAATAGGGCCTGTTCACACTAAATTTTTGACCGAGAGTA
>JBOEHE010000117.1:0-15804 GCA_050633785.1 Arenicella sp. | reverse complement strand
GCTTCCTGTTTATGTGTTAATTGGCAAAACAAGCTGGACACCCAAGCCAAAAAAGGTGGTTAAGAAAAGTAATGGATATATCAATTTTTAGTTATTTGTGGGACGGCTCTGAAGATGGCTGGGTTTTGTTACATGTTAACTTCCTTGAAAATAATGAAGAGCCTAGATATCTCATTGTTAACACTGAAACTAGGCTGGCAAAAATAATTGAAGACGAAGATTATTTTAATGCAGTCGTAAAAAAAATGCTTAATTCTGAGGTTGATGTGGTTTCTGTTGGGAATGGTTTTTAAATGAAGTCGGCTGGAGCCTCGGCTCTACCTCTCCCGCTCCTCGGCACAAAACAGAGTCTTACATGACGACCTTGAATATGACGGTGACTTCCTTTGTTACGAAGGTGAATTGTTTACTTGTGTCTCATATGAATTATTTAATTGACCTATCTCCGAAATTAACACCATGACAAGGATGAGGTTGAACTTAACTTGACCTCTACCCAGAATCTGTACCGGCTATTATTTGGACATATATTCTTGTTGGCCGGACTCACTCCGATCATAGATCAATTTTAAATCTGCCTATAAAGGGTCTCTTTTATCCAGGAACCCTTTAAATTTTACTTATCTAACGCTTCCTCAACCAGAATAAACGGTGAAAAAAGTAGAACAACACCTGCGATTGATATTGTTGCAGCTCCGTCGAGGGCTACTGTTAGAGGGGTTAGAGCCGCACGAGTTATTACTCCTTGTGCAGAATGACTTTTATGTTGAATATTGATTGTGTATTTTTCATTCAAAGGGGTAATGTTGGAAAGTGGTGGGGTGTTGCTGCGGTAGCGTTTGCCTTTGATGTGAATGTCGATAGCAAATAAGTCTTTTTCTTCAGCTGGGGAACCTGTGAAGAAAATATTATGTGTGAAGCCTTGTTGTTCTAACCATTCTATTTGTTCCTTGCTGGCGTTATCACAGTTGCATTTGATCAGGATGTTTCCGTTGATGTAATTGTTGTTGTCCAATGTGATATCAGATCGTTCGGAAAGAATTGGACTGAGCATTTTCCTGCCGTCCCACTGCAAAAGGTCTTTCAGGTTTTCACTGTCATCAAACACATAATGGTATTTATCACCAAGGAACACCAGAGTCTTGCTGTCACTGCTGATTAGGGCATGGCTTACATTTTCATAGTAGTAGGGTTTTGACCACAAACCGACTGTGGCACAACCTGCAAAGGTCATTATAAAAAATACGGCAAACAGGTTTGTTTTTGTTTTATCCATTATTGTTCTCATATTTTGTAGCATTCCCAGCTGTTGTTTGGGTTCCTTGATATGATCAAATTTTCAAACTCGACTAGCAAATGAAATAATAAAAGTGCCGTATATTTGCACGGTTGGTATTGATTGTTGGTACCAGATATAAAGGTTGGAAAACTCGGAGAAAGGTTTATGGTTTGGGATTACTATCAGAGAACTGAGTCAGGGATATTGGAAAGCAGGGATATGGAAAAACAGGTTTATTAGTCACAGACTGCTTTGATGCCTCGTTAAATCGGTAAATTATGCGTTTTTTATGCATTTCAAACTCTTCTTTTGCTGAATAGTCAGACTGAAAGTTTCATAAAATTAGCCTTTAATGCCAGCAAACCCACTGAGAAATTTGACTATGTCCGAAATGTTAATGAAACCTGAAGTTCGCAACCAGACTGTTCTTGACCTTGCGTTGGAACATGCGCGCAAACACAATATTGTTCTGCCGACTTTTGCTGAATTGGCTTCTCCTCATGGTGTCTCAAAAGACATCACTGAAAAGCTAAAGCAGATTCCTGATGATGAGCCACACCCACTCAATCTGTTTCGAATCAATTGGTTCAATGCACATGAGGGCAATGAGTCCTTGGAACATCCGCCTTATCTGGAGGTTCCCAGTAGCATTTCAGGCGTGAAAGCTCGCATTATTGTTGTTTTGGGTGACTCCTTTCCGATGATCGCTGCGCATAAAGTTCTGGCAGCTTACGCGTGTCTGGTCACTCGGTTGGTCACTGGGCAATTCGACCCAGTGAATAACAAGGCTATTTGGCCATCAACTGGCAACTATTGCCGTGGTGGTGTCGCAATTTCTAGAATCCTTGGGTGTAGAGGCGTCGCTGTTTTGCCGGAACAAATGAGCAAAGAACGCTTTAACTGGCTGGAAAAATGGACTCTGAAGCCAGAACAAGACATTATTCGCACCACCGGATCAGAAAGCAATGTCAAAGAAATCTATGATGCCTGTGACGAACTTGAAAAAGACCCCGCCAGCATCATTCTCAACCAGTTTAATGAGTTTGCAAATTATCTGTGTCACCGGAATGTCACTGGACCGTCGCTGGGACGTTTATTCGAAGCGGTTGCAGGTGATGGTGAGAAATTGCAAGCCTTTATCGCAGGAACTGGTTCTGCTGGAACTATTGCTGCAGGAGACCATTTAAAGGTCAATTACGGAACCAAAATTGTTGCAACAGAGCCCTTGGAATGTCCCACCATGTTGAATAATGGTTATGGTGAGCACAATATTCAGGGCATTGGTGACAAACATATACCCCTGATTCACAATGTAATGAACATGGATTATGTGGTTGGCATTTCGGATGCCGGTCCTGAATTGTTGAACATTTTGTTTAATACGGATGAAGGGCGAGAGTATCTTGTTGAACGCACAGGCGTCTCTGCTGAAGAACTTGAACAGTTCAAACACGTTGGTATTTCTGGTTTGGCGAACATTCAATCCGCCATCAAACTGGCCAAACATTCAGATATGGACGAACGCGATGTCATTTTGTGTGTCGCTACCGATGGTGCTCAGCTTTATGGTAGTGAATTGGAGCAAAGCAAGAGCCACTTTTTCAACGACAAGCTGGGTCAGGCAGAGGTGGCAGAAATCTTTGGTCGCACACTGTCTGGCTGTGAACCTTCTCATGTGCTGGAATTGACTCGTCTTGAGCGTGAGCGAATTTTCAACCTGGGTTATTACACCTGGGTGGAGCAGCGAGGCGTTTCGATGGAAGACTTTGATCGCAGAAAAGATCAGCGGTTCTGGGATGATATAGCCTCTGACGCTGAGCAATGGGATGAGTTGATACGTCAGTTCAATCAACAGGCAACTGGTCAGGCTGATGCTCAGGTTGCCTGAACGTCAAGGCTAAAACACTGACATATTGACATAATCCGGCAGAATTCGAAGCGGAAAATCCAGAGATTAGGTGTGGCAGTATTTTGCTGTCATACCTTGATCAATAATCAATTTGTCTGATGTTGTGCACTTGTACCTGTAAATAAAGTCCCAAGGAAGTGGGCAATCCACACAAATAACAAAGCTTTCCAACAAGCTGATAACGCAGTTCTAATGCTGTGGTCACACTAAGATTTTCGGGCTAAAACATTACGCTGGTGACGTCCATAGTCGCCGTTTTTTCTTGTTTTATGCCGAGAAATTTGCATGAAGTCATCTTGTAAGTTACTGCTGATGTAAATTTGCATGAATCTCTCCTCTAGGTGGTTCAGTCGCTGTTGCATGGGATATAACACGCTGTAAACACTGTCTTGTCATAGAGATAAATCAATCACCACCCGTTCGGGTAGTTGAGAGAAAAACCTCATCTGGATAGGATTTTATCAAGCTTAATCACCGGCAAAATGCCGATCTAAGAGCTTAAAAAAACCTATCAATTTTATAACAATATGAGGCTATTTATGTCACAGGAAACAGAAACACTCAACCGCGGTCAATTCAAAATCGAGTTTACTAATGATACCGGTAAACAAGCGACGGGTTTAAAGGTCGAATTCAAACAAGGTTGTACGCCACAGCGCGGCAGTAATCGTTTATTTGGCAATTTTGATCAAGCAGCAGGCGTCAATGGATCGAACGAACACGAGTTCACTGATGGCACTGTTAATGACGGAGACAGTATTGACATTAATTTCAATACGACATCACCGAAATTGACAGTGAAAAAAGAAACCTGGTTGTTTAATTAACAGCGCAATTCAGGATGAACCGTGGTTGCCATGGGTACTACATACAGCACGCCACGGTTTAAACCTGACCCACTAATGAATAGGAGATTTTATTATGCATACCAATGCTATGTTTACGTTTCCAGATGAGGAATTTGTCAGCGAACCTTTTGAGGTGAATAATGGTCGAATCGCATCCTGCCTGCTGTTTGGAAATGAGACGGTATATGCCGTTATTTTATGCTCTGATGTGGATGGAGCTAATCTAGATGAATATCTGTTTACCAAAGAACAGTTCCAGCAGTTGGATACCCGACAGAATCGGCAGGATCTGGAAACGGCGTTGCGCTCTAATGGAAAATTGATCAGCCAACCCATACATGCAAAGCAGAGAGAAGAGGGCAAGGAGAAATTTGAGTCTAAACTTTCTGTCAGAACACGTAAATTACGTGTCGAGGAGTTTGACAAAATTGGTGCTGAGATGTTTAACATCGATGGCGAGTTTGAAGAAACCGCTGCTGAGATACAGACCAAGCATGAAGCTGAACTGTCATTACGTTTGCGACCTAACGATGAGAATCTTGATAAGGAAATACCGGATAAAATGCTCAAAGAGGCGAATCCGAATGGCGATATACCGCCGATTCAAACCAGTAGTATTAATATTCCTGGTGTTGTAAAGGCAACCACAAGTATCACTTATGCCCGTTTACAACTTCCTGATGGTGAGGGAAATCTGGCAAAGGTTATGGGGCCAGTTCATATGGTTCGTTTTGATTTTGTTGAGTTAAATAACTCACTCTATCGAGAAACGATAACCTATGAAGCTAAGGTTCAACATTATATAGAAACCTTTCGTAAAGAGGTGTTGAAAGAGGCGTCATTCGGATTTGGGCTGGCTTTGGGAGTTGGGGCAGTGCCAGCACCTCCGGGTAATAGTAATGCTACAAATACCGGTGATGATCGCTATGAAAAGGGCAAAAAGGTAGAAAAAGCCAAAGATCCCAAAGATCCCAAAGATCCCAAAGATCCCAAAGATCCCAAAGATCCCAAAGGTTTGGATAGCCAACAACGGTTTAAACCGGGATTCGGAATTTCCATCAGCGCTGGAATGTCGTTTAAGAAACACCGTTTGACGGAGTATTCGATCGATGATTTTGTGGCTTCAGTCACACCGATTGAACGTGTTGTTGATAAATTGCACTAACTAGATAGGTGACTACCATGACTAGAAATTCTCTGATTCATAAACGCTGGAACTACGACATAATAGAAGATGTTGTCAGTGGCAGCATGGAAATGCATACCTTGCCTGATAAGGATAAAACCCTTGTTTCAATGCTTGAACGGTGTTTGACAGTGGTTAATGGGGCAACTCATTTGCTGCTGACCAGCACTGATGTGGTCAATATAAAAGCATCGCGCTTTTCTTATTATCATTCTGAGAAAAAGAGCTCCAGCTTTCTGGTCAGCAAAAGGGAGATTACCGAGATCACTAAGGAGACTACAGATCACTTGCACAGCGCAGTAAGTCGAGCGTTTCGACTGGATCTGACAGATCCAGCAAAGCCTGTTAGTGAACCTCTCACTTCCGTTAAGGTGCGAGATCATATAGGGCAATTCGATGATATGGTGGCTTTGGCTCGTCGGCCTTTTACGCGCACAGAACCTGCTGGGGACAATAGTTCCTGGCAGGGTTATATCTCAAAAGTAGAGACTGACCCTGAAAGTGGGTTCCTGATGGATGCCGCATTGACTGAAGATCAACCGACTCACGGTGATGCTCTGCCAACCACCATCACCGTCACATCACAATCTGACCCACATGAGACGCTGTGGGTTGAGAGTGTTGCTGGTCAACCTGTTTTGGTCAAAATTATTTATGCGACGGTCAGTATCGAGAAGGTTAACCTGTTGTTTCGGCGCAAAGGGAAGAAAATTCGCATTATCCGGGATGATGTTGATGAAGGGCACCGTTCGGAAAGTCATTTCTTTGCGCTCAAGACGAGTAGCAAGTCATGACTAAGCGAAGTGAGACCAGGGACATTGAAGGTTTGCTCAGACAAGTTCAGCAGCAAGCCTGGTTGATAAGAGGGCAGAGCAACCCGGCTCCACAACAAATCAGGCAGTTGCGTGATTTAGCGGATCAGTTGCCAGGCCGTGCTCATGCTGCGCACAAAGTCTTGCTTGATGAGCTGGTGCGTGAAGTTGAGGTGTCATTGGATACTGTCTCTCGAAACACAGAACCAGAACTGTTGCGTAGCCCTGAGGTTCATATCGAGCAGCACTTTGATTCGCGTTACAGCACCCGGAACAGCCATAACGGCATGATGCATGGGGGAACTCTGATTATGCGTGATACTGAACAACCCAGTTATTACCAGATCAATGCAAGCCGCTTTCATCAAGTAACCTTGATCAAGAAAATCGTTTTTCGCCCCTTTAGCTTTGGAGAAGTTATAACCAGGACTGCTCTGGGTTTGAGCATAACCCGACATCAGGGTGATCCGACACAGGTCACTGAGGTTTTTCCAGATAAGGATGGGGAGCTGATATATTCACCAGAGATGAATCCTCACTTTTACAACATGGCGGGCATGCAGCATTATGAATCTGCTCTCAAAGAAGCAGGCGATATAGGACATTCGTATACTCAACGCAAAGGTAAGATATATCACCGACATTACTGTTCCTTGATGTTGACCAAGAATATGTTGAGTCACGTAGAATATTTTCGTAAGTCTGCCAGGCGTAAGACCGAAAAAGCAGCCCCTGCCAGTTATTCCTGGCCGGAAAGCCAGGAGAAAATTGCAGGGAAAGTGGATAGCAAAGACGCCTTCAATCCGTATTTTAATCCTGATATGCAATCCAAAGGGGAAGGTGTGATCTTTCAATCACCGTATCTAAAGATTATTGCTCTTGATGACAAAACTAGACCAGTTATAATTTCCTATTTGGCAGGTTACAAAAAGACATCCAACCAGACAACAGGATCTACACGGAAACTACAACCTCAGTTGTTTTTCTTATAGGTAAAGAGAATATTGCTTCAGACGATATGAATATCAATAACGAATCAACAGAAACCATGCTGGATGAGTTTATTCTGGGTTTGAGTGAACAGGAGACACTGTCAGCATTGAAAGCCTATTTCCTGGAGCAGATAGAGGCTATGGGGTATTGTGCTTTTGATGCTTACTGTGTTCGTGTCGATACATTGGCATTGCCCAGACAAAAAGGCAATTTTTTTGTTGCCAGTTACAGTATCAGCTATGTTGAGAAATACATTGAACAAGGCTTTGTTCAACATTGCCCGGGTTTGATGGCTGCAGGGAAGGCCAGGCTGCCATTTGACTATATTGATTATCTAAAGCGACAACGCATCAGTCCCAGTGTAGTCTGGCAGCGCTCGTTGTTTTTGTTGTATAACATTCATCATGCCTGGCTGGTGCCACTTAATGGTAGTAACACTTTTGAAGGAGTGACGGTGTATCAACAGGGAAATAAAAAACAGCATAAGCAGCAGTTTATGGAAACCCGTCATACTATTCACCTGATGGCGACGTACTTTTATGAAGCGTTGATTTCGTTCAATCCCAGCAACACATTGACGGAGTTGCTTACTGATGAACCAATAGGGTCGGATAGTTTGAGCAACCGTGAAACGGAATGTCTGGAACTGTGCGCCAGGGGGAAAACCAATGGAGAAATTTCCATGATTCTGGAAATTTCTGAAAATACCGTTCGGTTTCATATTAAAAATATTTTTCGCAAACTGGATGTGTCATCTCGAGGTCATGCCATTTCTAAGATGAGCAGTGTCATGAATCTGGGTATTTAGGTTATTCATTTTTTTCTGGGTACTCTGTCTTTATACTCGTCTTAAGTAAGGTCAGTGCTGGGCTGTAAATGATAAAAAATGTGATTTCGATCATGTTGGTCTGGCAGGAGGGCGGCAAGGTGTGGTGTACTTATTTTTTAAAATGCCCTAACATTGATTGTAGATAATGATCGACCTGATTTGTTTGCAGGTATCATTTTAGGAAACAGACTGATCTGCTGAATATCACCGCTATAAATATGACCAAACTTGGAGAACACTATGGCATCTAGTTCGAATCGGGTTGCAGTTGTGCATGGTTTGCGCACACCATTTCTAAAACAGGCATCAGGTTATATGGGCATGCCCTCCAGAGAACTGGGCACGCATGTGGTTAAAGAACTGGTTCAGAGGTCTGAAGTCGATCCGGCAAGCATTGAACAATTGGTGTATGGTCAGGTCGTGGTCTCACCAGAAGCACCCAATATCGCCCGTGAAGTGGTTATGGCCTCTGGTCTGCCAGTTTCCTGTGATGCATACAGTGTGTCGCGTGCCTGCGCTACCAGTTACCAAAGCACGGTCAATATCGTGCAGAATATTCTGGCCGGTGCTATTGATATCGGTATTGCCGGTGGAGCTGATACTTCAAGTGATGTCCCATTAACGGCAAGCAAGCCTCTGGCGCAGGCTTTACTGAAAGCGTCTAAGGCGAAAAGTCTGGGAGCGCGTCTGGCGGCTTTTAAGGGTATTGGAGTTAAGCATTTGATGCCCAAAGCACCTGCGTTAAAAGAACCTTCGTCAGATTATACGATGGGTCAGGCGGCCGAAAAAATGGCTCAAGAAAACACAGTGGCCAGATCAGACCAGGATGAACTGGCACATCGAAGCCATATCAATGCCGCTAAAGCCTGGGAAGAAGGATGGTTTGATCAACAAGTGATTCCGGTTGTCACAGAAAAAAATGGTTTGCAAGACAAAGACAATCTGGTTCGAGCAGGCTCTGAATTGGAAAAATACGCAAAACTCCGACCCGTGTTTGATCGTAAACATGGTTCAGTGACTGCGGGTAACAGTTCACCATTGAGCGATGGCGCCAGTGCTGTGCTGCTAATGAGCGAAAAACGGGCTAAAGCTGAAGGTTATCAGCCTTTAGGCTATATCAAGAGCTATGCTTTCGCTGCTCTGGACCCTAACTGGCAAATGCTGATGGGGCCCAGTTTCGCTACTCCAATCGCTCTGGATCGTGCTGGTTTGTCGCTGGCAGATATGGATTTGATCGATATGCATGAAGCGTTTGCGGCGCAAGTGATTTCCAATATTAATGCGTTTGCCTCAAAACAGTTTGCTGAGCAATATTTAAACCGCAAAAAAGCGATTGGTGATATCGATATGGATAAATTCAACATCACAGGAAGCTCAATTTCTATTGGCCACCCATTTGCAGCTACTGGTACCCGGCAGTTAGTGCAGATACTGCATGACCTGCGGCGCACAGGAGGGCAGCATGGCTTGATCACAGCCTGTGCTGCTGGTGGGTTGGGTGGAGCAATTATTGTGGAGGTGGCGTAATGAGTGAATCAAATACAATGAATGCGGCATTATTAAATTCCCGACTGACCGAGGAAGGTGTGTTTATCATCACACTCGATCTACCCAATGAAACGATGAATGTATTGCGCAGGGAGTTGATTGATGAGTTCAACCTGATATTCGATGAAATAGATAATGATCAGAATATCAAGAGTGTTGTCTTTACCTCAGCGAAAGAAGATAATTTTATTGCTGGAGCTGATATTGCCATGATCGAAGCAGCTGAATCCTCTGAGCAGGCGGCTGATTTGGCTCATCAGTTACAACTGGCGACACAACGTGTGGAAAAATGCTCTAAAACAACCGTGGCAGCCATTCATGGCGCGTGTCTGGGAGGCGGCCTGGAGTTGGCTATGGCCTTCGATTATCGAATTGCCAGTTCGCATGCCAAAAGTAAATTTGGCTTGCCAGAAGTGCAATTGGGCTTGTTACCTGGCGGCAGTGGCACTCAACGTCTGCCGCGTCTGGTTGGATTGCCGGCCAGTCTGGATCTGATTCTGACGGGTAAACAGATTGACAGCCGCCGTGCCAAGCGTATGGGGTTAGTTGATGATGTAGTCGCTCCGAGCATTTTAATGCAAGTGGCCGAGAAGTTTGCCAGAAAAGGAAAACCCAGCAAACGAAAACTGTCTTTGCAGCAGCGGGCAATGAGTTCTGTTATAGGCAGGGGTGTTGTTTTTCGACAGGCACGCAAGCGCACACTGGCTAAAACACAGGGTAACTATCCCGCTCCATTGAAAATCATGGATGTGATTGAGACCGGTTTGTCAGAGGGTTTTGAAGCAGGACTGTCTGCTGAACGTATTGGCTTTGGCGAGCTGGCAATGACATCCGAATCAGCTGAACTGCGGCAATTGTTTTTTGCCACAACTGAGTTGAAAAAAGACACCGGCATTGATAATGATAAGGTTGTTGCGCGTCAGGTTAATAAGGTAGGAGTTCTTGGTGCAGGGCTAATGGGCGCTGGAATTGCTTATGTCAGTATCAAAAATGCGAGTGTCACTACTCGTATGAAGGATCGAGATAATCAAGGTCTTTCACGAGGCATCAGCTATGTTAATCGCATCCTGAATGGGCGAGTTAAACGTCGTCGTATGCAAACCTTGCAGAAACGGCAAATACAAGCTCGCTTAAGTGGCAGCATTGATTACAGTGGATTTAAAGATGCAGATATTATTGTTGAAGCAGTCTTTGAAGATTTAGCCTTGAAACAGACCATGTTGCAGGATGTTGAAAATCTGACAGATAAAAAAGATATTATCTTTGCTACTAACACCTCGGCTATTCCGATTGCAGACATAGCGGCCAAGACCAAGCAGCCGGAAAAAGTCATTGGCATGCACTACTTTTCTCCGGTTGAAAAAATGCCTCTGCTTGAAATTATTACGGCCAAGAAAACGGCCGATTGGGTAACCGCGACTTGCGTTGAGTTTGGAAAACGTCAAGGAAAAACGGTTATTGTGGTCAACGATGGCCCGGGGTTCTACACCACTCGAATTCTAGGACCATATATGATGGAAGCTATTCATATGGTGACTGAAGGTGTTGAAATAGCAGTGATTGATAATGCTTTGCATAAATTTGGGTTTCCTGTTGGTCCTATTGTCTTGTTGGATGAGGTGGGAATCGATGTGGCAAGTCATATTGCGGATACCTTGCATACATCCTTTGGTGATCGAGCTAAACCCGTTGCTGCCATGCAGAATGTCATTACAGATGGACGCAAAGGGCGAAAGAATAAACGGGGATTTTATTCGTATTCGGATGAAAAAAGTAAAGACAAAGCCGTTGATTTGTCGATATACCCTTTATTGGGTGTTGCTGACCCAGGCAGCAAGCAATTGTCAGATGATATCATCGCTGACAGGTGCGTGTTACAGATGGTCAATGAAGCAGTGTATTGTCTGGATGAAAAAATACTGAGAAGCGCTCGTGATGGTGACATTGGCGCTGTTTTTGGTTTGGGTTTCCCACCGTTTCTGGGCGGGCCATTTCGTTATGCTGACTCGCAGGGACTTGCTAATGTTGTTGCTCGCCTTGAGGCGCTTGAAGCTGACTATGGTGAACGTTATAAACCTGCACCATTGTTGGTTGCCATGGCTGAAAAGGGCGAACGTTTTTATTCTGAGTAATTAATTGCTACTGAGTTGTGGAATAAACAATGGTTTCAAATAGGTTGTTTATTTAAAACCATTGTTTGTCATGACTTATGTTTGTTACGACTTATGTTTGTCATGACTTATGTTTGTTACGACTTATGTTTGTCATGACTTATGTTTGTTACGACTTATGTTTGTTACGACTTAGTCAAACGTTAGGGTTTATTCTGATCCACTGTCCTTATAAGCTTCGGCGGTGAATCTTGGGGTGCATATCGCCAGAAAAATCAGGTCTGTATCGCCAGTGTTACGAATTTTTTGGGGTTGATTGGCTGGAATAACCACGACATCATTTGCGATGACGTTAAATGGTTCATTGTTTGCAATAGTGACAGACCCTTGACCAGATTGAATAATATAACGTTCTATCACTCCATGAAGTTGGTGTAGGCGGGTTTCTATGCCGGGCCTGACTCGAGCACGGGCGATGGATAAGCCTGGGTCCTCTGAAGAATTATACAATTCCAGAATAAAACATCCCTCAATAAAGAAGTATTCTTTTGATTCAGGGGTTCTGTAGAGTGATTTCATGCCGTGATTTTATGACAAGAAATGTCTATATACGACAAAATTGTCGTTTCATTGACGAAAAATGTCACTTTATGTATTTAGATATAATATAAATTTATAGCGACTTTTTCGAGGTCTCAAAGTCAACCCTTTAAAAATCAAAGACTTATACTGACTTATGTATATGAGCTATATTTTTGAAAAAAGTGGCACGCAGATTGCTGTATAGGTAAGTGAAGTTAGAGTTACAATAAAATCAATAAAAACAAAGACTTCACCCACAATAAGAAAAAAGTAGCTGATCGAAACCAATAATAATAAGTGATCACTCAATTCAAAGGAGGCCTCAGGCCTCCTTTTTTATTGCTTATTAGATTGATTATAAGCTTCATGGATGCTGTTTCAATCGTTTATTAGTTGATTTTGCAAGTAATTATCTTGCAAGTAACATCCGTTTTGAAATCGCTGCTTTGATAGTTAAGCAACAACAATGATAAAGTGTACCTGCATTTTATTGATTTTGATGGACCACAAAACGATTTTGTTTTAACTTGTCGCTATGGCTAAAAAATACCTTATATCGTTGGATCAAGGGACCAGCAGTTCACGTGCAATACTATTTGATTCGCAAGCTCGAATTGTGCGAATTGCCCAACGTGAATTTACCCAACACTTCCCTGAACCTGGCTGGGTGGAGCATGATCCTGAAGAGATCTGGCAGTCTCAACTGGGTGTTCTTGAAGACGTGATTAAAGAATGCTCACTTTCAGCCACTGATATTACCGCTATCGGTATCACCAACCAACGAGAAACGACGATTGTCTGGGACAAACAGACTGGCAAACCCATTTATAATGCTATTGTCTGGCAAGATAAACGTACAACGGCCATTTGCGAAGCTATGATAGCTGATGATTGGCAGACTATTGTAGAGCGCAAGACTGGATTGGTGCTGGATGCGTACTTTTCGGCCACAAAAATTCAGTGGATACTGGATAATGTGGATGGGGCCAGAGAGCGAGCTGAGCAGGGTGATTTACTGTTTGGTACGGTGGATTCCTGGTTGTTGTGGAAGCTAACTGATGCAGAAGTGCACGCAACTGATTGTTCCAATGCATCGCGAACGTTACTGTTTAACATTGAAACGGCTGAGTGGGATCTGGAATTATTAGAAGCGTTTAATATACCCGAGCAAATGTTGCCTGAAGTGCGTGACTCGGCGGGACATTTTGGTGCTTATACAATCGACAATAAAAAAATTCCAATTACAGGGATAGTTGGCGATCAGCAAGCGGCTTTATTTGGCCAACTCTGCCTACAAGCAGGTGATGTTAAGAATACCTATGGAACGGGGTGTTTTATGTTGATGAATACAGGCAAAGAACGCATTGAAAGCGAGTCAGGTTTATTAACTACAGTGGCCTGGCGACTGCAGGGTGAAATAGTTTACGCCCTTGAAGGCAGCGTCTTTGTGGCTGGTGCGGCCATCCAGTGGTTGCGAGATGGTCTTCAGTTAATCGATGATGCAGGTGAGACAGAGCGGTTAGCTCTGGAAGCGGCTAATGATGAGGTGGTCGTTGTGCCTGCGTTTGTTGGTCTGGGAGCGCCGCACTGGGATATGTACGCACGTGGGGCCATCTTTGGTCTGACACGTGATAGTGGTAAAGCCGAATTAGTGCGAGCTACTTTGCAATCACTGGCTATGCAATCTTATGATGTGCTGACGGCAATGAACAGTGACAGTGGTATTGAGCTGAACTCTTTGAAAGTCGATGGCGGTGCTATTGCGAATGATTATCTGGCCCAGTTTCAGGCTGATATTTTATCGCTAGCAGTGGAGCGTCCTAAGGTGATCGAGTCAACAGCCGTTGGTGCAGCTTATATGGCCGGCATTGGTGTCGGCTTGTGGACTTTGGATGAGTTGCAACAGCAGCGAGAAGTCGATAGGGTTTTTTCCCCTGAAATGTTGCCTGAACGTCGAGAGCATTTATTAAGACGCTGGCACAAAGCAGTTGAACGCAGTCGTGGATGGCTGGAAGATGATAGTTAAGGTTAAAGGCATAAAATATGAGTGATAAAGATACCATTGCCGAGTTACAGAGCAAAATGGCCTTTTTAGAAGACGCACTGGATACTTTGAGTAACGAATTCTATGCCCAACAACAACTGATTGAACGAATGCAGGCTAAACAGCAACATTTGATCCAGAAAATCAGTGATATGGGTGATGATGTACCAGTGGTGGGCGGTGATGATCGGCCACCGCATTATTAATGCAAAGCTGCAAGACAAAGTCTCTTTTTAAGCAATGAAGGTAAATTATGATTGAAGGCAGTTGTTTGTGCGCCAAGGTAAGCTATATGATATCCGGCAAGGTTGGCGATATTATCCACTGCCATTGCCAAACCTGTCGTAAAGCACATGGTACTGCTTTTTCCAGTGTTGCCCGGGTGATGGATTGTGATTTTCAGCTTAAAGGGCAGGAAAACCTGAGTCATTTTGAGTCGTCAAAAGGCAAGCTACGCTATTTTTGTCGCAATTGTGGCACTCAGGTGTACGCTAAAAAAGTAAATACGGATTATTTGATTCTCCGACTTGGGTCTCTGGATAACGACCCAGGTTCAACAGAAAGAAACCATATCTGGTTATCACAGAAAGCCAGTTGGTATTCTCTTGATGCCAGATTGCCAGAATATCTGAAGTTTGAAGAATAGGATTAAAAAGCAGAGGCTTGTCAACGTGAGTTTAACCTGAATAAGCTGCCAGATATTTATTATATAAGCCCATCACTTTGACGACATAGTCTTGAGTTTCTGCGTAGGGGGGGATGCCATTATACTTACTGACAGCGCCTTCACCGGCATTGTACGCTGCCAGTGAAAGTTTTTTATCTCCGCCATAGCGGTTCAGCAGCATATGCAAGTGACGGATGCCTGCGCTCAGGTTCAGTTTTGGGTCGAAGTGATTGCTGTTTAAGTTATATAACTTGGCTGTGCCCGGCATTAACTGCATCAAGCCCATAGCACCAGCNNATCCGATGTCCGGGTTTTGGCAAAGTAGGCTCTATTGGAGCCTCGTTTACGATCTCGAAACGGTTGGATGTATACTTTCTTGGTCAGTGTGTACTTTTTTGCGCTGCGAGGCCTATCTGTGATCAGGACATTGCCGTTTTTATCTTTATAAGTGTAAACACTTTTTGCAATACTTTGACTGGGTAGTCCGGTCATAACTATAAATGATACGATGGCACCAGCGATTGATCTGCTAAACAGACAGCGTAATCGTTGAGATTTTAGGTGCGATATTTGAACTAACATACTGATTTTGTTCGTTGTTTCTTGTTTGCTTATGTTAACGTATTGTAAACCATTATAGGGGCAGAAATCGTCTAAAATAGTGTTAACAGCAAATTTCACTCACTTTTTAGTGTATTTGGGTGCTTTTTTTTAAATAAAGCTGGAAAACTAATAGAAAATAATGATAAATCATTCACTTTTGATTTGCTAATTATGGGGAACAGAATAAATGCCATCGTTTGATGTTGTATCAGAAGTAGATAAGCCTGAATTAACTAATGCCCTGGATCAAGCCAACCGGGAAATAAGCGCTCGCTATGATTTTAAAGGATCGGACGCGCGGGTCGAGAGTAAGGATTCTGCGTTAACCGTTTTTGCTGACAGTGAATTTCAGGTTCAGCAGGCCGCTGAAATATTGCGTTTGAAATTGGCTAA
>JBOEHE010000116.1:0-21554 GCA_050633785.1 Arenicella sp. | reverse complement strand
CCTATACCTTGCCCTCCGCTTATATTGCCCCCCAACGCTAAAACGGCAAGCGCAGCTGCAACCTGCACAGTTCCAGAAACAACTAAGACAACTACCTTTCTTAGCCCATCAACATCAACAAATGTCAACGGATTACCACCAACATAGCCATAGGTATTCAAGCCACCATCAAGCCCAATAGGATCACTAGTAATATAACGCCCTACCTTCGGATCGTAATACCGATGCCAATTATAATGCAAACCACTTTCAATATCATAATACTGCCCAGGAAAGCGTAGATACATTTCTTCATTGACGCCATCACCATCTGGGTCAGCTACAGCAGGTAATCGCCCAAAACCATCACTGTCCCATAGCCAGGTTATAGCACCACTTTGATTCAATCCGTATCTTGGCGTCATTAAATGATCTGTCACCAAGTATAGAATAGTTTGTTCACCTGCTGGCGTTAGTTCAATCTTCGCTATCGGCGCTCCATCAAGCCAGACGTAGCTCTGTTGCAACGCATTGCCTTCAAAATACCGTTCCAACAACTGACCCTTCAAATCGTATTGATAGTTAATCAACAGATTAGACCCTGTTGCCCCACCAATCTGCGCCTCTTTATGAGTGCGCAGGTTCTGAGAATCATAGCCATAAGCCACAATCAGAGAATCGTCTGCATTACGAAACTCACTCAACTGATTACGCTGGTTATAACTGAAATGCCTCGTTCCACCAAAATCACTCAAGGTATTGCCTGCTGCATCCAGCGTATTATCCCAAGCAGCCACTTGCGTCAAACGGTTGCTATCATCTTCATAACTGTGAGCATAGTCATCACCATTAACATTCAGGTTTAAGCGGTTGCCATTAGGGTCATAGGTTATTTGCTGTTGTCCAACACCTCCGGTTTCACTGTTAAGGCGATTCAGCACATCGTAATTAAAGGTAGCCGTTGTGCCAGTTGCTGTGACGTCCTTACTCAGCAAATTACCATTGGCGTCATACGCATAATTGAAGTCACTTAAACCGTTCAAGGATTGCTGAGTTAATCTACCTTGCAAATCATAGGCTTTACTCTCGACAATACCGTTACCATAAGTTTGCCCTTTAGGCAGACCATCGGCCCGATAACTGCGATTGCTTATCAAAGTACTGGTATTGCCCTGCCAGGTGCTGGTGACTTGTGTCACTCTGCCGATGCTGTCTCGCTGATAATTTATAATCAAACCACTGGGGTTATGTTGTTCCGTAAGACGATTAGCTTCATCATAAGCATAGTATGTAGTATAAGAACCGATCTCGTCGCCGTTGAGCTTCTTCTGCACCTTATTGACCTGAATGATATTGCCCCATGGATCATATTGGTAGCTGGTGGTGCCAGAGGCATCCGTGGTTGAGCATAGCCGACCTACTCCGTTGGTACAGTTATCATAGACATAACTGCTATTTTCAGACGCATCTGGGAAAATGGTGTGTGTTAGACGGTTCAGCGCATCATAGGTAAATGTCACGGTTACGCCACGCGCATCGGTTTTGCTGATGGCATTACCAGCCTCATCGTAGGCATAGGTCGTTGTGCCTCGGTCTGGGCTGGCTTCTTCTAACAAGTGCCCCAAATCATTAAAGTGATACGTCGTTTTGGCGTTATTGGGAGCGCGAACTTCAGCGAGCTGCCCGGTTGGGTCGTAGGTATAGCGAGTGTCACCATTCAATGCATCGGTGTTTTCTTTCAGACGCCCAAGACCATTGTATTGCATCTGCGCCGACGTGTTCCCATTCGCATCCACTTGTGCAGTCAGTCGATTGCGACCATCATAGGCAAAGCTTTCGATAGAGGTATCATTTTTCAATGTCGTCTGGCGGTTGACCAGATCGTATGCCATTTCCAGACGATTCTGCAAGGTGCTTTGTTCATCCAACAAATCACGCTGAACAAGGTTGCCTGTACTGTCATATTGATAGGTAAGCTGGTTACCCCAATTGTCAGTAATTCCAATCAAACGTTCAGCAGTGTCATAGCTTAAGGTTAAAGCCATACCATCCGGGTACTGCACACTAGCCACATGGTCTTTCGCACCTTGGTAAGTGAGCACTGTCTCTCGTTTATTGGCAGGATTAGCCACTGGGTATTGTGCTTGCTTGATCAACCTGTTCAGGTTGTCATAGTCAAACTGAGTCACGAGTCCATTGGCATCTGTCGTCTGTGCCAGTAAACCACCCGCTGTATAGGCATCGTATGTCACAGTATGACCAACCGCATTTTGGTAGCTGGCAGGCTGGCCGCAATTGGGATCAGATGGATTTGAACAATCAAAGTGTGTCCAACTGGCAATGTCAGTTAAGTCAGTACGAGGACCATCCAGAGCGGTCAGTTGACCATCATCGTTATAGGAAAAATCGTATTTTGAGGTATAAACCACATTGCCAATTTTATCGACACCGGCAACAGTCACAGCGTCTGTATATCGGTTCGCATCATATTCGGTGTATGTCAATCGATCGTAATTACTCCCATCGCTGTACACATACACACTGGGGGTACGCACATGCGTTACTAATTGTGTTTGTGGTTCAAGGTATTCGTATTTGCGGTAATCACGACTATTGGAATCATCTAACGAATATGAATCCTGCTGTACCAACTGATTAGCGTCATTGTAGGTGAAATTTTCCCAACGCAGATATGCAGGGAATAGCTCGTTAGACAATAGATTTATATGTGTTTTAAGGCCTTTCGTATTGTAGGAATAATGAGTTTCATGACCAAGTTCATTGATCTCAGTCTCAAGACGAAAACGACCTGGCTTGCCGTTGTTAGGGAAATCATCACTGTAGCGATAAATCATTTTGAATTGCAGGCTGTTATTAACCGCTGCACTTTGATAGGCCGTGTATTGATTCGGTTGAACTACCCAGGTCTCCGAATTTGCCGCATTAAAGAAATACTCCGTCTTATTTTGTTCAGGGTCAGTCACCGTCACCCGGTAATTGTCTCCCATATCACTACCTGGTGCTGGGTACGAATCTCCAGCAGTCTGATCACTGGGTTCAACATCAAATTGCCATGCACCAAATTGCGGTTTGTTGATACTGCTGATATAACCATCTGCATCGTAGTCAATCGTACTGGTTAAACCACCCATATCAGTAATAGACACCAAATCACCTGCTGCGTCATGGCTGAGGGTTGCTTGCCGACCAAACGGATCGGCAATACTGGTCAAGCGCTCACCAGTGTAGGTGAGCGTCGTTATTCGGCCCAAAGCGTCGGTAATAGTAGTCAGCTTGTCGTTCTGATAACTGAATGTCAGGCTTTTGCCATTAACGTCGCGTAAGCTGACTAATTGAAAATGATCTGGATTGCTGCCGATACTGTCATAAATGAAGGTTGTACCGTCCATTTCTGTGAATTCATACTTCTCAGAGCCATTAAGCGTTAGGGTTGAATAGATTCCTGGAAATGGTTCAAAAAAACCATCTTCATCTGCAACTACGCTATAAAAATAATTATCACCATCAGCTAGATATACCGTTAAACCAAGTGGCTTACGTTCAAGATAAGAAGCGTACGAGAGCACCCATTTACGGCCAACACCATGACGATCCACGTTTTCATCGCGGGAGTTATAACTCAGTGTAATTCTGACATCAGGGCCAACCGGTGATTCATACCAAATCGGGGTGTCTTTTGCATAAACATTCAGGTTTTGCTGGTTAACCTTCCAGACAGGACACCCCTCGCTGCCGCCAACACAATCGCCATTATCTCCCAGTTCAGGGGGTAACTCCTGATTGCAATAGTGTTTGCACGAATTAGAGGAACAAGGCACGCTATATGCGAATGTATAAGGTAAATCTGGCGTTAGATAGGCGTATGGGCATGTATTAGCGCATGATGGGCTATCCTGTTCAATGCCTGCCGCTTCAAAGATTTCATGACAGATTTCACCGCATAAAAATGAATTCTCACAAAACTCATTGTCGTGAGCCGATGCTGGGGCAATAAAAAGAAAAGTGATAATAGCGAATAATAACTGAACCTTATTCATAACGGCGCGTCCTTGAGTTGAAATTGGTAATACAATGTCAATAAAACATTCAATAAATTGTGACGATGAAGCATTCGTCGACCAAAGCGAAATCTATCAAAACTGCGAGCAGTTTAATATCACCCAAAAGGGTGAAATATTTCCAACAAAAGATGTGTCAATAACCCGAACGGGGGAAATTTACATGCTTCTCTCGAACATCCCTGATACCAGTAATGACCAGCACGCTTGATCTTTATCATCAAAACAGACTATTAATTACTCAACAAAGCGCTTCAGACCTTATACAAACACGCCAGATATAATATACTTGCGACCAATGTCATTGCTGCTTTGCATGCAATGACATTTTTGTCTGAATAAATACGGTTATTAAGAAATTAACAGGTGCGGAAATGCGTGTAGGTTTTGTCGGTTGGCGAGGTATGGTTGGCTCAGTATTAATGGGTCGTATGCTCGAAGAAAATGATTTTGCGGCTATTGAGCCGGTCTTTTTCACCACATCCAATGTGGGTGGTCAGGGCCCATCGATTGGCAAGGACATTCCTGCACTTAAAGATGCTACTTCTGTTGATGAACTCAGCGCAATGGATGTCATCGTCTCATGTCAGGGCGGTGATTACACCAAACAGGTTTTCGGCCCTCTGAGAGATTCAGGCTGGGATGGCTATTGGATTGATGCGGCTTCCAGCCTGCGCATGGTCGACGATGCCCTGATTGTACTGGACCCGGTTAATCGCGATGTGCTTGATCAAGGTATAGACAAAGGCATCAAGAGTTTTATTGGCGGCAATTGCACCGTCAGCCTGATGTTGATGGCTATTGGCGGCCTGCTCAATGCCAATATGGTTGAGTGGATTTCCGCTATGACCTATCAAGCAGCCAGTGGTGGTGGCGCTAAACACATGCGTGAACTGCTCAACCAAATGGGCGCACTGAACCATTCTGTTGCCGATGGTCTAGCTGACCCCGCTTCCGCTATTTTGGACATCGACCGAAAAATCACAGCGACTATGCGCTCAGATGACCTGGATGCCAGCCAATTTGGCGTGCCTCTGGCAGGAAGCCTGATCCCGTGGATCGATTCAGAACTCGACAATGGACAAAGCCGTGAAGAATGGAAGGGCAATGTAGAAACCAACAAAATTCTTTCGGGCATTTCCTACGAAAGTGATGCCAACAGCCTGCTACCAGCCATTCCCGTTGATGGCCTCTGTGTACGAATTGGCGCAATGCGCTGTCACAGTCAGGCTTTGACCATCAAATTAAAAGATGATATTCCCATCGAAGACATTGAGCAGACTATTGCCAAGGCAAATGATTGGGTTAAAGTAGTTCCTAATCACAAACAAGCTTCGATGCAGGAATTAACACCAGCCGCCGTAACAGGCACACTGAGCGTTCCTGTAGGTCGAATTCGCAAAATGAATATGGGGCCGGAATATATCAGCGCGTTCACTGTCGGCGATCAGTTGCTCTGGGGTGCTGCAGAACCTTTGCGCAGAATGTTGGGTATTTTATTGGAAAGAAACCGGTAGGACCTAGGACCTGCTGTTCACACTAAAATTGTCAGCGATCATACGCTGCAAACAGGATTCCTCTGCAAACGAGGAATCCTCTCAGGGAATCCTTGAACCGACAACTCAATACGCCGAGGCTATCTAAATAGGCCAAGGCTATTTCTTTTTATACTGAATACCGATCGGCCGGAGTCCCAAACCGGTTTTCTGTACTTTCGTGCGTGCATTTTTAAGCTTACGCCTATCGCTGTACGGACCCATTTTCACTCGATATTTGCCGCTCTTTTCCTCAACCATCGATTGAAATCCCTTGAGTGCAAGTCTGGCTTTGAGTTCCTGAGCACCCTTACTGGAATTGAACGAAGCAACCTGCATGATATATAAATATTTTTTCTTATCACGACCCGGTTCTTCAAGCGCAAAATTATCAGGCAACACTCGACCAATATTATCCTCAAGAATTTCATAAAATTGAAACTCCTTTTCCGTTCGAACCGGTGATTGTGTAGTGTCATCAGTTGCAACAGGTGCCGTTTCTTGCTGGATACGCGTCTGCTGAGCATAGTTGTGCAGGCCTTTACCAAACGGGCCATAACCAAAAAGCAATGCGCCAAGGGCCATACCTGATAGCAACACCACCAGTAATAAGCCCCATTGCTGGCTGCTCTTGGTTTTGCGTTTGGGCTGGCTTTTGCGTTTCTGCCCAGTTCGTCTAGCTTGTGCCATTAATTACATCTTCTCTGGCGCATTAACACCTAACAAATTCAAACCATTATGCAACACTTGCTGCACCGCTGTCAGCAAAGAAAAACGCTGGGCGCGCAGCTCCGGCTCCGAGTCAAGAAACTTACACGCGTTATAATAGCTGTGCAAACCATTCGCCAAATCGCGCAAATAATAGGTCACCTGATGCGGCTCATAGACACGGGCTGCATTGATAACTACTTCAGGGAATTTAGCCAACAAAGTCAATAACGACTCCTCTATCTCCAGAGTTAAGCCCGAAAATTCACTCGCTTTGGCAACATCAATGCCACGTTCAATGGCCGTTTCAAACACCCGGCAGATACGTGCGTGGGCATATTGAACATAGTAAACAGGGTTATCATTGCTTTGTGATTTGGCCAAATCCAAATCAAAATCCATGTGTTGTTCTGGCTTGCGTTGCACATAATAAAAACGCGCTGCGTCTGTACCCACTTCATCACGCAACTCGCGCAAGGTCACAAATTGACCACTGCGAGTGGACATCGAAACCTTCTCACCGCCACGATACAAAATAGCAAATTGCACTAATAGAACAACCAGCTTATCAGGGTTCTGGCCCAAAGCTTGCAGCGCCGCTTTAACGCGTGGCACATAGCCATGATGATCGGCCCCCCAGATATTGATACAGGTGTCAAAGCCACGCTGATATTTATTCAAGTGATAGGCAATATCAGAAGCGAAATAGGTAGGAGTGCCATTATCTCGCACAACAACGCGGTCTTTTTCATCACCCAAAGCGGTTGATTGAAACCATAAGGCACCGCCTTTTTCATACAGATACTCTGTTTCTTTCAGAGCTGCTATCGCTTGATCAACCTCGCTTTGACTGGCCTCTTTTGCAGCAAAGAGTGAACGCTCAGAAAACCATTCATTATATTCAACACCAAAACCGGCAAGATCATCACGAATATCATCCAGAATACGGGATAATATCAACTGGAAAAACTCTTCATAAACATCTGCCAACTGTTGTTTAGCCAGTGCAATCAACGCGTCTATAGCTTCTTCTGCTTCAAGGCCCTGCTGAGCAGAGTTTATGTCCCCGGCACTCAAACTGTAGGCATCGCCATGTCGAGCAAACTGCTGCTCGGCCATTTCCACCACATAATCACCTTGATAGGCATTTTCAGGGAAAGTAAATTCTACCGAACAAGCCTGTACATAACGCAACCATAAGCTGGTTGCCAGAATGTCCATTTGGCGTCCCGCATCATTCACATAGTATTCTTTATGCACATCATAACCGGCAGCTATCAATAAACGTGATAGTGCATCACCATAAGCAGCACCGCGCCCATGCCCGACATGCAAGGGCCCCGTTGGGTTGGCAGAAACATATTCAATCATCACCTTGTGTTTCTGACTATTATGTTCAGCCAGACCATAACGCTCGGCTTGTCGCAGCACTTTGTCAATCACTGCAAATCTCGCATCACTGACAACGAAAATATTGATAAATCCAGGCCCCGCAATATCCACTTTTTCAATGATATCGGAAGGTGGCAAAGCATCGACAATCTTCTGCGCCAAATCGCGTGGGTTCATTTTCGCTGCCTTGGCCAACATCAAGGCAATATTGGTGGCAAAATCTCCGTGTTCTTTTTGCCGCGTACGCTCAAACTTCACTTCAGGAAGCTGTTCGACGTTTATTAGTTGCTCTTGTTGCAACTGTTCAACTGCTTGGGCAAAAATGGGTTGTAATTCTTGTTTCACGGGTTTTTCCGGGTTATTCCACAGGTTCAGGATATACAATAGTCTAGCGACAATAGCACACCACTTTAAAGTGCGCGATTCTACCGTTTACAAAGCCAATGGTGAAGAGAATAAATAGCTCTATTTTTCACTTTTAAGCAATAGCCTGAACATTAATACGGCTGGCTGCTGCTTTTACCAGATGTTTTACGATTATTTTATGGAATGGCTTAATAAAAAATAGATAGGCTCTGCCGAAGCTATTGTTAAATTTCACTACGGTTGTCACCACCACAGAACAGCCCTCATCACGAGCTATTTTCAATACAGAAATCCTGAAATCCAGATGCTTATCATCTTCCCCGGTAATGACTTCATTGTCTGCAATGCTGTAGAGTTTGAAAACACCAATTTTATCACCTATTGCAGAGTCCAGCGTGAACTCTGTATGGTCCATTTCTGCTGCCGTCGCACCTTTCAGGCCAAATACACTGACGATTTTATTACGCAGTATAAACAGTTTTTTCACCCACCATGGAGCAACCGTAAACACCGATTGGTACAATTGCCGTATATCAATGTCAGCATTGTTCAGATGAACTTCGTACGAGTCATGGAAGTCGATTCTCTCCAGAAAGGTACTGACCTGACTGTCAGCAGGAATATCACGTTCGATTATTTTCATAATTCCTCAAAACTTTTTTTGCAATAGCACAATCAATACCACTATAGATTGATCATGAGTGCGGCTATCACAAAGCACTCAGTGGCTAGTAATATGCCGATGAATGGTATCTTAAACCAGTATTTACTGGTAACACTGAAAACCATACAGAGCTCTGAATCACTTCAAAATAAGAAATTGTCAAGGGAATATAAACACCAGCCACCAACATTGCCCCAAGGCTATGGCTGGCATTAAACCCAACCCAGGCTCGCCAGACAGTCGTTTCTTTCGTCAACACCACAGAGGTACTTTTCATAGCTTCGGTAACCGCTGGATCATAGGCATCAAATTTGTTGGTATGAAACGTAAAATCCAATGAACCAAGCCTAAAATACCCAATATAGCGGCCCCAATGACCATGAATAGCTGTTCCAAGCTTGCTTCCCTGCCGTATTATAGACACTTCTGGTAAAGAATAAGACCAAACTCATCCTTACTCGACACTTCAAAGCCCAATTTGAGCAATAAATGCCGTGATGCTGAGTTACTCGGTTCAACTGCTGCACCAAGATAGTGATACTTCGATTCCAGTGATAGCAGGAGATCATTTATTAAGCCGGTAGCCACACCCTTTCGACGGCAATCAGGATGGGAAATTACAGAAAACTCTGCTGTCCGAGAAAATTGATCGCACTGCAACAATCCAACAATTCGCCGGTTTTCCTCACAAACTCTGCATACTACTTCAGGGTTATTCACAACATACTCGGACCATTGTTTATCTGGTCGATCAATATATTGTCTGGCGTTGGACTGCTCCCACCAAGGCAGAATTTCGAGTCTGTCTGATTCAATATAATCCCGAATCATATAGCGCTTATTGACCTCTATTGCCACAATTGAAACTTGTTCACTCACTTTGTGAACGATGACAAACAGCTTCTATATTGTGTCCATCAGGGTCCAGAACAAAAGCGCCGTAATAATCGGCGTGATAGATTTCCCGCAACCCTGGTTTACCATTGTCGATGGCGCCCACTTCGATTGCAGCGGCATAAAATTGATCCACCTGTTCCCGGCTATCAGCCGCAAAAGCGATATGCATTGGCAGCTGCACTGTTTCATCTGACCCAAACCAGAAATCAGCTTTATCCCCTTTGCCAAAACCGACCCAACCCTGGTCTTCAGCAATCAGCTCAAGGCCTAAGGTCGCCAACACCTTTGAGTAAAAGCGTTTGCTTGCTTCGAAATCAGAAACTGCTATTCCTATGTGATCTATTACCATACGTGTACCCTTTATTAACAGACCAGGCGTGTCATCAACCGATCAAAATATTATCCGGTTGATGGTTAGATTGAGCCGCAAGGTCGATGGCCTGGTTAATTTTATACGCCAGATAAAACGGCCCGAATAGAAAGGTCAACAAACCACTGACTTTAATTTCCGATAAATTTTCTTTGAGCAATACCCAACGCAATACATATCTCATGCTGAATGCCCAGACAAGAATTCCAAGATTGGAAATCAAGGTCGACCATACGTACCATGACTCATTCACTATGCCTAACTCGGAAACACTGCTTGTTACCTCAAGAGCAAAAGTTGCCAACCAGAACACAGCGAAAACCTGATATAAAAATGGACTGACCTGCTTTTCTACGGAAATGTCGTTTAACCTTTTGCTGCGATCATACATCCAGTAAATCGCAAACAAATAAAGCGTGATCAGCGATAGAAAAAAAACATACCAAGCCGACAATCGCGGCATCAATAATATGCCACGGTTTTCTTTGTTAAGGTCTGACTTAGGAGTTTTATAAATATTGGTTTCCATTGTTTCTCGTTTTAATTGCACACTCAATACAAAAGTGCTTTATCAGCATGTCGCCGACTAATGATCCTCACCGGCATAGACCCACATTGGCTCTGTTTTTCCGGCGCGTTCAAAACCCAAAGCTTTATAAAAACCTATGGCATCACCATCAGCCGTCAACATCTGCTGATGAAAACCATGGTATATACCTTGCATAGCTTCCATCATCTTGCGACCCGTACCATGGCCTTGAAACTCTGGATGAACTAACATATGCGGGTAATAAACAACGAGATGACCGTCAGAAATTGCATTGGCAATTCCTATCAACCTTCCGTCTATGCGAGCCGTAATTAAAGAATGGGAATTTCTCAGCGCAGCCATCAATTGTTGCGGCTTTTCAGCTGCCGACCACTCATTAGCTCGATATAGCTCTGTCACCTCGGTTTGATCAATAACGTCATTAACGGTTATTTTAATACTCATGGCTGTTTTAATTGCTGACTTATATACATTGCTCGATTATTGACAATTCTAACGCTTTACACCCGCCTTGTCTGGCATGTTACATAACCTTTTGAGCGACATTTATTGCGGTGTCATTGCAGAGCGCTTAAAGCTCTGTTTCATGACGATCAGCAAAAGAGAAAGAACAAATAAAGTGACAAGGGTCAGAGCCAGATTACCCGATATTATCAGGATTATTGCAGAGATAAGGAAGGTAATTGTCACCATTAAAGCTCCCCAGAATCGTGTTCTTGGAATGATCAATAAAATACCACCAACAAGCTGAATCAAGCCAAACCCCATAAGAATAGGATTGGTAAAACCATACTCTCCAAAGAACTCTACATCCTGTGGCATAAGCATGATTTTTGTAACCCCTGACGAAACCGCCAGAAACACTAATAGAGCTAATATCATATTAAACGCTATTTTCATTATATTCCTCAGCAACGTTCATAGTTTTGTTCTTTACACTATTTCCCGACAGTCTCAGCAACACAATAGTCTGTCGTATTACCCGTTAAGCCCGATTATAAATAACAGGCATTTGACCTTTCCAACGATTCCAGACAGCTTTGTTCACAATCAACTCAGCCATGAAATGCGCAACATTAATACGACTGGTCTTGCCCGCATCAAAAATGGCACTTCGAATGGGTGAAGGATGAACATCATAATCACCATAGTCAGTCACATCCTCTTCATTGATTAAACCATCGGGGCGAACAGCCACCCATTCAATACATGCATGATTTTTACCAATTTCCGTACGCAAATATTCTGCAGCCCTTTCATTGTCGACATGCGGCGGTAGCAAAAGACGAAGCAGACCGAGCACACAATTCTGGGCAAAAGACACTTGCTCTGCGAGGTCACGGTTGATATTGCCTGTTGTATTCATCAATACAAATTTGGCAACCTGATTTGCTCGGTTTTCGTCAATGGCCTGACATAAGCGACGCACCGTATCAGTCACCAGCAAACGTGGATGGCCAAACATGCCTTTAAAGCTCAAATTATGACCTAGGCATGACGCCACAGCATCACAGCCTTTTACCAGTTCTTTCATCTGCGAAGCATCCACTTCATGGATGTCAGCCTGTACCACAGACACATTCTCATGACTTCGTATATCTTCTGGCAATCGGCTGGACTGACGAACAACTGCTCTAACACTTTGTCCGGCATTGGCTAACTGACGCACCAGAAGCTGTCCTGTAGCTCCGCTGGCACCGACCACTAAAACTGTCATATCTTCCTACCCTCGTTTTATCATATAGCTACTGAATTTTGCTGCTAAAGCAAAGTCTTGTGTATCAAACACACCGATGATACAGACTTCATTTTTCCAATGACTCAATCTTAGGATTATATAATGTTTATTATTTTACCCGGTCTTTTTAGACACTCTACTAGTGTACTCCCAATACAATAAGCCGGTTAAAAATGCAATTCCACCCGCGTAACCATAACCCGCATAACTATTTAGAAGGATATTAATCAGCCAACTTGAGTTTATATAGCTAAGTGCTGAAAACGCGGTAGCAATAGTAATTATTGTAGATAAGGCCATAGCCCTGCTTCCAGTAGAAGAGACTCTGAAACAGATAAATGCCGCAATCAGTAATGCGACAATATTGGTAAGTAGAAAAATGCGAATATCCAAAATCAATCGAAAAAATGTTTTATTGAAGTAAGACTTCAAACCTTGTTTCCAAGAGTATATTTTTTTGTACAATGCCATTTTCAATGGGTTGTTCGTTTCGAGTTCTTGGGGTATCACCGACGCTTTTTCTTTGTCAATAATGATAAACTCAACATAAGCGTATGGATCCGCTCTGAAAGCCTCCATTTCATTTCGAATCGCTTCAATTTGATAATCTTTAAGGTATTTATCCGCTGCTTTTGAGTTTAGAAGCTCTTCTGCAAAATCAATCTTAGAAGACGTTCCCTCAACAACCTTATCTGTTATCAACAACCTGGATTGTTCTTCAATTCGATCTATCACAATAAAGCTCGTTATAAGAGCAATCGTAAAAACCGCAATAAATATGACTTGAAACGATAACAGTATTTTTCTCACTGGTTGATATCCCCTGATTAATATTGGTCCTATAGAATGAAGCTGTTATAAACAATAATGGATAAGCTCCCTGCATTGTGGCATCAAGTGTTGATTAGATTTATTGATTTTAAAACGGATAATCATCATGTCTAGTAACCTTATTAATGCCATTGTCTTTTGAAAAGATAGAATCCAAGGTTGTCATGATTTTAAGAACATCGCTAGAAACATCAATTTTTCTAAATTTTGACCACGACCATTTTTTTCCATTGTGAATGGACGGCATGATTGCATATTTTTCTGGATTGCCAGTCGCATCAGGGTCGGAGTATATGCATAGACCCATATTAAAACCTTCGTCGATTACTTCAAGCCACCACCCCCAGTCTTCAGCACAATAAAAAGGTACCTCTACACCGTTATCAGGAAGATGACTCTCTAAATATTGACACAATGCTTTGCCATACATATTTTCGTTTACAATTTCTTCGTCTTCCCCGGCAAGAATAGGGAATTTATGCGACTCAAATTGAATAACAGATTGTGCAATCATAAGGTCATTTTGTCAGGGCCTGTTAAATTCCATGTTCTTTCTTCCAACGTCTGACTTTTGTTCTTGCAGAACGATAGGGAGCAATAGTATTGACTTGAATCCACTTAACCATTGTCCATTTTTCACCGGTCCATTGACGCTGATGAATCTCAAACAGCTCTTGTTCAGAAAGAGACTCTATCCAGATAACCAGTCTTTTATGCACCAGCCCAAATTCAACCCTGAGTTGCTGCAGCGTTTTTGTTGATTCTTTGGCGTAAAATGATTTTGCTAATTCACCGAGCTGATTCCACTTAAAACCCGAAGCAGGCATAGCTGGCAACTTTCCCTTTAATTCTGATTCATCCCAGCCTAAGAGTAAGTTAGCCCAACCGATTTGATAGGCAACAATATCACAGCATGAAATCTCGCCAGCAATGCCTGGCTCTCTTTCTGTATCAGGAGAAACCGCAGTAAACTCACTATCCAGTTTTTCATAGGCATCATACAAATTTTTCAGCAATTCGTCTTTACTGGTTGGCAGTGGCATATTCACTCACCGTGTTAATTTAAAGCATTTTAGTAATTTTTTGACGGCACTTACAAGCAAAAAACCTAATGCCAGAATAACTACTATTAACCACTTAGGCCCTGTTGATGGCACTCCACTATCATTGCCAAAGATTCTGGCTTCATAATCATTGCAGTTACTTTCTATCTTTCCAACACTTTGCCTAAATTATGCAACCCATATTCATTTCTATCATGAGAATAATATTTTATTGCAATTAACAAAGCCTGAAAAACAGCAACTACTAGACCTGCAATCAACAAATTAGCATTCTCACCGAAATTGTACGTTGCTATAGATGCCCAGAGAATATAAATAGCGTTAATACCCACACAACTTATCACATTTATCTGTTTTTTAAGCTGCATTCCTGTGGGGTATTTGAAAAAAGTAAGTAATTTTAAAAGCGCATATCCGATATAAAAGAATAGATGGTTCCAGATAACGACATAAAACAAGAATTTTATGACGCCAATTACAAAGTTAATAATCGCTTCAAAAATACCATCCATACCAATCTCCTTTAAATTTACTCAAAAGTTCAATGAGCTGCACTGTCTAGACTCCTTGCTCCCAGCCCACTTACTTGCCTTTCGAACTTCATCCTAATTTGCCCTAGCATAGAGCAATAATAGTCAAAAACTCTCCAGATAAAAAACGGGTAATGATAGCACTGCCATTACATACCATGTTGGCTTAACCTGAAAATCAATACCTAATACATATCAATAGGGTCGATATCCAAAGACCAACGTACATTACGTTGTTCTTTACTATTGGCAATAACATGTACTAATTGCTGCAAAACACCATGCAGTTCTTTGCGGGAAGTCGATTTAAACAGCAATTGCGCCCGAAAACGCCCTGCTCGCTTTTCCATCGGTGCTGGCACAGCATCAGACACTTGCAAAAACTCCTGTTGCGGAACTTGTTCACGGCACCACCGCAAGAACTGTAAGCCTTGTTGCGCCTGTACTGATTCTGCTCGTAGCAGGGCAATATAAGCATAGGGAGGATAAAGCAACATTTGGCGTTCTTCCAGGGTTGTTCTGGCAAACGCGGCAAAGTCCTGAGTGATCAGTTGCTCGAAGATAGGGTGTTCTGGAAAGCTGGTTTGAATATAAACCTCACCTGCCTGATGGCGCCCTGCCCGACCTGCCACTTGAACAATTTGTTGGAACATCAGCTCTGGGCCACGAAAATCAGCTGAATAAATGCCTTGATCAGCATTCAACACACCCACCAGAGTTACATTGGGGAAATCATGGCCTTTACTCAACATCTGAGTGCCGAGAATAATGTCCACATCATTGTTCTGAATTTTAGCCAAATGCTCTGCCAATGCGCCTTTTTTGCTGGTTGCATCCCTATCCAGCCTCATCACTCTCGCTTCTGGGAACAACTGCTGCACACAATGTTCTATGCGCTGTGTGCCAAGACCTACTGGCACCAGCGATGATTTGTGACATTCCGGGCAAATATCAATCAAGGGTGCTTGATAGCCACAGTGATGGCATTGCACACCCGCTTGACTGTGAGCTGAAGATGCCTGGTGATGGGTCAAATGCGCGTTACAACGCTGGCATTCCGCCACCCAGGCACATTCTGGGCAATACAGAGTCGGAGCAAAGCCACGCCGATTGAGAAATAAGATACTCTGCTGCTTCTTTTCCAGACGCAGAGCCAATTGCTGTTGCAAAACAGGCGACAAACCATCATTCAAGCGCTCGGAACGAATATCGACAATATGCACCTTAGGTAAAGTAGCGCCAGTGGCACGCTCCGTTAAAGACCAGAAGCTATACTTCTCAGACTCGGCATTAGCCGAAGATTCCAAAGATGGCGTCGCCGACCCTAGAATAACAGGAATAGCCAATTGCCTGGCTCGAATGATGGCGATATCGCGAGCATGATAACGCACACCATCCTGCTGTTTGAATGAGGCATCATGTTCTTCATCCACAACAATCAAACCAAGATCCTTAAACGGCGTGAATACGGAAGCACGCGTGCCTAAAATAATGTCGACTTCACCACTTTTCGCAGACCACCAGGCCTTGTGTCGCTGTTGGTCAGTCAGCCCCGAATGAATGACTGCAACTTTTGCCGCCAATCTTCGCTTTACTCTGGCAACAAATTGCGGGGTCAAGCCTATTTCAGGCACTAATAATAATATTTGCCGGCCTTGCTCTAGTACAGCTTCGACCACAGACAAGTACACTTCTGTTTTGCCACTGCCAGTGATGCCGTGGATTAAATTCACCTTAAAATCTGACTGTGTTCGAATTCCTGAAACTATTGCTTGCTGTTGTTGTGTCAACTTCAACTCCGGGGAATGCTCTGACACTTCCGCAGCATACTCCGACAGGTCCAACTGCTCATTGGTCAGCGCCCACCCTTTGGCGATAAAGTTCTTCAAAATCGTTCGCCAGCTGGCACTGAAATCTCCTCCATGAGATTTATTCATTGTTTCGTGTTGCTGCAAAAAAACCATTATGGCTTTTTGCACCGGAGCACGGCTTAATGAATCAGGATCAACTTCTCTGCCTTGTTCCGTAATTTGCCAAATCATTTCACCAGCAGGTCGTTCATCGACACCTTGCCGCAACCGGACAGGTAAAATCAATTCATAGGCCATCCCTGGAGAGCTTACATAATAGCGCGTAATCCAATCGGCTAACTGCATTACGTCATCAGGTAATAGCGCCTGTTGGTCAACAACCTCATCCAGGTATTTTAATTTCGTGGCTGCAACATCCGTGTGCACTCCTGTTTCAACAACAATACCAATCAGGTTTCTACGTCCAAATGGCACCCACACCCGAGCACCAATTTCGGGCATTTTCTGCTCCTGTGGAACTCGGTAGTCAAACATTCGATACAGCGGCACCGGCACGGCAACCCGAACCAGAGAATCAAGTTCAGGCATGATATTGGATCAATATTGGCAAACTCAAAGGCATATCAGTCTTAGACCATTAAAAGGCAATTTAAGGAGGCCATTATGCCGCCAATAGCAAACCATGCATAGTCGTTTATAGTGGATTAAGTTACTCACAAAGCCTGTGGATAACTTTGTGTATAAAGTTAAATTAGTAGCGACGAAGTCAGTACTAATAAGGTTTTTTACAATTTGATTAAAATTTAATCAGTTTTATTTGCTCTTTAAAATCAATGACTTATATTTTTTTAAGGCTTTATCGAAGAAAACAGTTTACAGCAATGTTACAAAGATGCTAATCAAATATTTTGTGTATAAGTGAATTCTTATGATTAGTTTCTGTCTAAATTCGGATCGAAATAAAATATCAATAACTTAGCTCGATTGCTTGATTTGTTTTAGCAGAAAATACGCTCAAAAATACATTTCAAGTCTCATTTTTGATCTTTTCAGACTTGAATGCGCTATGATCTCTCACCTCTATTGAAGCTCAAAAACACCACAATGCCATCAACCTTTACAGCAAATAATGCCGACAAATACCAACTCTATCAATACTCCGTACAATCAGCAGATGTGGATGCAGAGTTTTTATACGACACTTATCAGGAAGAACGTGGCTATGCTCCAAAACATTTGCGCGAAGACTTCTGCGGCACCTGTTTATTATCAGCTCACTGGTTGCAATTAAATAATGACACCAGTGTTGAAGCCTATGATATCGATTCGGAACCATTGTCATGGGGGCTGGAACACAATCTGTTGCCTTTGGGTGAGATAGCCAGTCATTGCCAACAATTTAATGCTGATGCCCGAGAACCCAGTTCATTTTCTCCAGACGTTCGCTGTGCTCAGAACTTTTCCTATTGGGTGTTCAAAACCCGCCAGGAAATGTTGGAATACTTCACTGGGGCTTATCACGATTTAGCTGACGATGGCATTTTTGTAATCGATTTACACGGTGGTCCAGACAGTTGCCTGGAACAAGAAGAAGAGACGGATATCGAAGAACATAACTTCACCTATGTCTGGGATCAACACCACTATCACCCCATTAACAATCAAGCCAGCCTGAGCATTCATTTTCGCTTTCCGGATGGTACAGAGCTTACCGATGCTTTCACCTATGAATGGCGTATCTGGGGACTGGCAGAGCTGCGTGATATTCTGCATGATGCAGGATTCCAGCAAGTCGATTGTTACTGGGAAGGTACCGCAGAAGATGGAGAAAGTGGCAATGGAATATTTACCAAAGAGACGATGGGCGAAGCATGTCCCGCCTATGTTGCCTATCTAGTTGGCGTTAAATAACATGGAATATCCACGTTATTGGCCAGATATCGCCATTTAAGGTTTCGCAATGGCCTCATTCTTGATAAAATCCGGCGCTTTCCATAGTAATTTGAGGACAAGTCCTATGAGCGAGAAAGCCCTAGAAGCTCACGGTTTACGTAATCTAGCCAAAGTAAATTGGTGTTTAACGACTGACGAACTATACGATCACGTCACTACTAATGAAGAAGGTAAACTGTCGAAATACGGCTCATTGGTTGTAACCACTGGTGATAAAACAGGCCGATCGGCCAACGATAAATTCACTGTTCAAGAACCTACCACCGAAGATGAAATCTGGTGGGGGAAAATCAACGTACCTTTTGAGAGCGATAAATTCGCCCGCTTGCACGAAAAGGTCATCACTTATTTAGAAGGCAAAGAAGTGTACGTGCAAAACTGCTATGCCGGTGCTGATAAAACTCACCGTCTGCCAGTTCGCATCATTAATGAATTGGCTTGGCACAGCATTTTTGCCCGCAACATGTTCATCCCGGCTTCTGCTCAAGAACTATTAGAACATAACCCTGAATTCACAGTAATCAATGTCCCGGGCTGTCTTGCAGACCCTGAAACAGATGGTACTAATTCAGGAACATTTGTCATCGCCGACTTTTCACGAAAATTGATTTTAATCGGTGGCACTCAATACGCAGGCGAAACCAAAAAATCCATTTTCTGCGTTATGAACTATCTATTGCCATTGAAAGGCGTGATGCCAATGCACAGCTCAGCCAATATCGGCCCAGATGGCGTCAGTGCGGTATTTTTTGGATTGAGCGGTACCGGCAAAACCACGCTATCAGCGGATGCTTCACGTACCTTAATAGGTGATGATGAACACGGCTGGAGTGATGATGGCCTGTTCAACTTTGAAGGCGGTTGCTACGCAAAAGTCATTAACTTGTCATCAGAAGCGGAACCTGAAATTTTTCAAACCACGCGCAATAAAGGCACTATCCTTGAAAACGTCATTATGACAGCCGATGGTGACATTGATTTCGATGATAATACCCTGGCTGAAAACACACGGGCTTCCTATCCGATTTCACAAATACCAAATGCCAGCGAAACCGGCGTTGGTGGTCATCCGAAGAACATTATCTTTCTGACCTGTGATGCATTCGGTGTTTTACCACCAGTGTCCAAACTGACTGCCGACCAGGCGATGTATCATTTTATCAATGGTTATACGGCGAAAGTTGCTGGCACAGAACTAGGTGTTACCGAACCAACGCCTAACTTCAGCCCATGCTACGGAGGCCCATTCATGCCGCTGCACCCAAGCCGTTATGCCGAGCTTCTGGGTGAAAAGATTGAAAAACACGGTGTCTCTGTCTGGATGGTCAACACTGGTTGGACTGGTGGTTCTTATGGTGTTGGCAAACGCATGTCGATAAAACACACGCGCGCCATGGTCAATGCCATTCTGGATGGATCATTGCAAGACGTTGAGACCATCGAACATCCCGTGTTTCGCGTTGCTGTTCCAACATCATGCCCGAATGCGCCTGCTGATGTTCTTGACCCTCGTAACACTTGGACAGATAAAGCAGCTTATGACGAAAAAGCCAATATGCTGGCCGATAAGTTCACTGAAAACTTCAGCGCCTATGCCGATGGTTGTTCAGATAATATCTGCCAGGCTGGACCACGTTCGGTGTCTAAAGCAGCTTGATGCTATTGATGCACAACACATTGAAAGGCGGTCACAGTGACCGCCTTTTTTGTAGTTCAAACAATATGAATCTGTACAATTGCTACTGACAATCTATTGGCCATCGTGAACATATTCTGGTTTCTATTTTTTATTGCATTTCTGGCCTTGTTTTATTGTGCCTACAAAGCCAAACCTGCTGATAATAAAAGTGGCTCAATTATCAACCCACCCAAACAGTGGCTAGAAGCACAAAACACATTTACCGTTGGTACCTACAATGTACAGAGCGGTAAAGATATACACGGAAATCGTGATATAAAGCGCAGCGCTGCCATAATTGCAGACTCGGATATTGTCGGCATTCAAGAAGTCTATGCCCAAACCTGGTTAGGCCAGCCGTCACATGCACAAACTCTGGCTGAGACCAGTGACTTTGGATGGTTATTTGCAGCCACAAGGCATCGTTGGTTTCGTGAACATCGCGGCAACGCTTTTTTAAGTAAATTCCCTGTCAGCTCCTGGCAGATCAGCATGTTGCCTGATCAGTCCGGCAAGAGTTTCCGCAATCTGGTGACATCAACTCTATCCATTCAAGGCACTGACATCACAGTTATCGTGACTCATCTGCACACTCGTCAAGGCCGACAGGAACAGTTGGAACTGGCCTTGGCCGAATTCAAAAAGCACTCCAGAGCCATTTTGCTCGGCGACTTTAACACCAAGCCGGATGACCCATTGTTAAAAGACTTGTTTGCTGACAAAAATAACCTGGATGCCATTCAATTGGCCTTACCTGATTATGCGCATAATAATCGCATCGACTGGATCATCACCAAAGGTTTCGAAGTAATAGATGGCAACTACGAACCAACTGGGATTTCAGATCATCCGTTCTTCCAAGTTACATTGACGCTGTCAGGTAAATAGTTGTTTTGTCACCATTTTTAACATACTTCGGCTAAGGCTGACTTGATGTTTAGTGACAAAACGAATACCTTGTTCGCAGCAAATAGTTGCTGTTACTAATAAATTTTACTTTGTGGGAGAATTGAAATGCTTAAAGAATTTAAGGAATTTGCGTTAAAAGGTAACTTTATGGATATGGCGGTCGGCATTGTAATTGGCGCCGCATTCACCAGTATCGTTAAATCATTGGTTGATGATGTCATCATGCCTTTTGTTGGTGTTATGACAGGTGGTGTTGATTTCAGCAACTTGTTTGCCGTGATCAAAAACCCAACCGAAGGAGCAGTCTATGCAACTTTGGACGCAGCTAAAGAAGCTGGCGCTGTAACTATCAATTATGGTTTATTTATCAACGCCATCATCACCTTTCTTATTGTGGCTTTCGTTTTATTCCTGATCATCAAGGGCATGAACAAAGCCAAAGCCGCTATGGAAGAAGAAGCAGCTGCGGCTCCGGCAGAGCCATCAGATGAAGTAAAACT
>JBOEHE010000115.1:0-55000 GCA_050633785.1 Arenicella sp. | reverse complement strand
TTCAAGTTTTAACAACATAACTCTTTCCTGTTCAGCGGGGTTTTCTTATCTTTCAATCCAACCAACCCTAACTGTATAAGATTCTAAAAACAGTTAAAGGCGAGAGCATCTGCTCTCGCCTCCAAAGTATACTACATGATAATTTTTTTCGTAGAACTCTGAAAACTATTTGGCAACACTGTTCAGGAATGCCTGTTCACCAATAGCAGTCCAAGCACGTGAAGTCTTCAAATAAGCCGCCTGTGAGTCAATTATTTTCTTGGCTAAGGGGCTACGCTGTGCTTCAGCTTTAATCAAATCACTATTTGATTTCTTCAAAGCAGCAATCACCTCAGCGGGGAAGTCTTTCACTTTAATATTCGGATATTCTGCTAACATTGAACCCCAGTTTTTGGCACTTTCATGAGTTGACAAAGTAGCCATATTATACGAGGTTAGCTTAGCAGCATTACGCAATATAGATTGCGCCCATGTTGGCAATGAATCCATCTTTTTCTTGTTGAAAAAATACATCAACTCAGTTGAAGGCTCATGCCAGCCAGTGTAATAAAAAGGTGCTACTTTGTGAAAGCCCATGCGCAGGTCCAATGATGGGCCAACCCATTCCAACGCATCAATAGTGCCACGTTCTAAGGCTTGATATAACTCACCAGGTGGCAAGTTAGTTGGAACTGCACCAACCCCTGCTATCACTTTTCCACCAAAGCCAGGAATACGCATTTTCAGACCTTTTAAGTCCTCAATACTGTTGATTTCCTTGCGGAACCATCCACCCATCTGCACACCGGTATTACCACCGGGCATAACTTCCATTCCATGCTTGGCATAGACTTCATTTGCTAATTCAAGGCCACCACCTTCATAAAACCAGGCTTGCTGTTCAGCTGGAGTCATACCAAATGGCATTGTAGTAAAAAACAGAGTGTCCGGCTCTTTACCACCATAGTAATACGAGGCAGATTGACCGATATCATATTGACCTGACTTGACAAAATCAAAGATGCCGAAGGCAGACTTATGCTTGTTACGACTATCCACTTTAATCTCAATTTTGCCATCTGACATTTCATTCACCAACTTGGCATAATCATCGACAGATGTAGCAAAAATGGGAAAACCTTTTGGCCAGGTATGAGCCAGCTTTAAAGTAATATCAGCAGCCATAGTATTAGCTGCAAATGATGCGGCCATCACCACCGCCGCCGTCTTGAACAATATTTTCATAGTCTCCTCCAATAAATTAGATACATTTTTGTTCTATATAAAGACTAAACTTTTTACTGCTAAAAAAATATCCGCTGCATTAGGTATGGCGAACTACGTAGAAACCCTTAGAAAGTCAGGAAGTTTCTGCAGGACTTAATAGTGAAAAATCCTAAAATTCAATGTCAAATTCATGACATTGTCGCGCTTTTATGTTTCCATAATCATATGAGCAAAATTGTAACAGCAGCCATGATGGTTATTGGCAACGAAATATTGTCTGGTCGGACTCAAGACGCCAATATTCAACACTTGGCTGAAGAATTGGGAAACAAGGGCATCCAATTAAAAGAAGTGCGAATTGTGCCAGATATTGAAGATATGATTGTGGAAGCAACCCAACAATTAAGTAGTCGATACAACTACCTCTTCACAACTGGCGGCATTGGCCCAACACACGATGACATTACTTCCGACTGTATAGCAAAGGCCTTCGGCGTTGAAAATGTTATCCACCCAGTTGCTTTCAAATTGATGGCCGATTTTTATGCCTCCAAAGATATTGACTTCAATACGGCCAGACAGCGAATGGCACACACGCCAGAAGGAGCTGAGTTGGTTGAAAACCACGTGTCATTGGCTCCGGGCTATCGAATGAAAAATGTCTTTGTGCTTGCTGGCGTACCCAGAATCATGCGCAATATGCTGGCTGGAATTTTACCCAGTTTGGAAAACGGCTCTGTTATTAAAAGCCATGCTATCAGCACTGACTTACCTGAAGGCGTTCTTGCTGAACATCTTTCAAGCCTGCAAGCTGAGTTTCCTCAAGTTGATATTGGTAGTTATCCGAAAGACCGTAAGGGCAAAGTGGGTTATGACGTCACCTTAATCCTGCGAAGCAGTGACTACGATGGCCTTAAAAGTTCCGCGCAGAAATTGCAAACAACTCTAGTCAGTTTGGGCGGTTTGGCGGTTGAAGGGGAAACACTTTAAAACAAGCATTCAGGTAATAAGTTTCTTTCTTTATCTGAGTATACCTATAAACACATAGGCTAAGAGGCAAGCCTTCGTTTTAGTTGCCTTAAAAAACAACGCTAAAAACAATCAGGGCCTGATTGTTTTACCAACCAGACCCTACGTTTCATTCACTGACTGTTAAATTATAGTGATGCTGGATCCTTATCAACAATCTTGGTCCAATTTGTATCGGCTGCTTTTATATTACCTTCCGTCTCTTCCAACCAGATAGTTTGGACACCAACATCCAGATTCAGATAGGTTTTGCCGTCAACCACACGCCAAACTTCAGGATCACCTATAAATTTCTTACCTACAGCTACACCATAAGCACAATAACCATTATAGGCTGGGACGTATTTTTGCGGATCGGCGTTAAATGTCTGCAGATTTTCTTTGCTGGAAAATTGATAGGTTGCGCCGTCGTGTTGAGCCACAAAATGACCATTACCACGCACAGGCCGTTTTGCAACTTGATAGGACACGACATCATAGCCTTGTGCTGCAAGCACACTATGTGAGTAATCAGCCGCTACCACATGGCCATTGAAAGAAACCAGGGCTACTAGAGCCAGTAATGTTGATTTTAAAAAATTCATAAGAAACTCCTGAGGTATTTTTTAGCGCTTATTCGCTGAATTCGATAGCAATAGCGGATGTTTAATTTCTGCAATTTCCGATAGAGCTAAATAGTTAAATTTACAGTTTTCATCAAACATAAAAACAGATCTCACAACAACGATACGATTACCTTGCTCAAGATTCTTTTAAAGTCTTATTCAAAACAAAAGTAAACAGATCTGTATACTTGATGAAAATCAATTTACACCGATTTGTTTACTTCGTCAACCATTAATTACAAAATTATTTTCAAATATGCTATTATTCTTTTTATATTTAAAGAAAAACGAAAAAACAGATCGGTTTACTATATGTCCCGAAAACGCCAAGAACTCATAGATACCGCCATAACTTTATTTTCAAAAAATGGTTTTCATGCCACTGGAATTGATTTAATTGCTAAAGAAGCCAATGTGTCAAAAAAAACCATGTATAACCATTTTCGCTCAAAAGAAGAACTGACTCTTGCCGCCCTGAAACACCATGACGCCTTATTTCGCAATAACTTCATGAAATCAGTAAACCAGCTGTCGGAATCCCCACTGAGGCGTTTACTGGGTATTTTTGAAGTTGCTCATCACTGGTTTTCCGACAATAATTTTTATGGTTGCATGTTTATCAATGCTATCGGGGAATACTCCAATAAAGATACGCCTATCCGCAGGGCCTGCCAGGATTTCAAAACACAGATGACATCCTATGTTGAAGAAACTGCTGCCGCAGCGAATATAAAAAATCCCGGTATACTTGCTGAAAAGTTAGCCCTTTTGCTTGAAGGCTCTATTGTTACTGCTCAAGTAGCTGGCAAACCTGACAGCGCTGAAACAGCAAAGGCGATGGCAAAAGTATTGATTAAGGACGCTGTAAAAAACAATGACAAATAAACTACAGCGACTGGTCAATGACGTCAGGGCCTGCACCTTGTGTGCAGATAAACTCAAAGACGGAGTGCGGCCCGTGCTGCAAATGCAGTCCGAGGCCAGGATATTAATTGCCGGTCAGGCTCCCGGATCAAAAGTACATAAAACAGGAATACCCTTTGATGACCCCAGTGGCGACAGGCTCAGATTGTGGATGGGTTTGGACAGAGATATTTTTTATGACGCCACTCAAATAGCAATACTACCAATGGGTTTTTGCTACCCTGGCACAGGCAAATCGGGCGACCTTGCACCACTGCCTATTTGTGCACAAACATGGCGGCAACAATTAATTACAAATCTGCCCAAGCTCAGACTAACTCTGGCAATTGGTTTATACGCACAAAACTGGCATTTGGATAACACACACAAAAACCTCACAGAAACTGTCCGCCACTGGCCTTCTTATGGCGACGATGTCATGCCATTGCCTCACCCAAGTCCACGCAACAATATATGGTTGAAAAAAAACTCGTGGTTTGAAGCAGAAACATTACCCGCTCTTAAAGCACGTGTGCATAAAGCACTTCAATAATGAGCATAAAAAAAGTGGTTGCCCATAATGGACAACCACTTTTCATTGATACAACTGAACTGTTTATTTAGCAATATTGTTCAAGTATGATTGCTCACCAATCGCAGTCCATGCTCTTACTTTCTTCAAATAAGCCGCCTGAGAATCTAGAATTTTCTTAGCCATAGGATCTGCTGAGGCTGATTTTGACAACAAGTCAGCATTAGACTTTTTCAAAGCAGCTATTACTTCATCAGGGAAATTCTTCACTTTGATATTAGGATAGTCAGACAACATAGTGCTCCAGTTTTCGGCACTTTCATGCTCTGACTCAACCGTCATATTAAATCCCGTCAACTTCGCGGCATTACGCAAAATAGATTGCGCCCAAGCAGGCAAGGAGTCCATCTTCTTCTTGTTGAAGAAATACATTAACTCAGTCCCTGGTTCATGCCAACCAGTGTAGTAATAAGGCGCGACTTTATGAAAACCCATGCGCAGATCCAACGAAGGCCCTACCCATTCAAGCGCATCAATCGTGCCCCGCTCTAAAGCCTGATATAACTCACCTGCAGGCAAATTAGTAGGAATAGCACCCACACCAGCCATGACTTTCCCTCCAAAACCAGGGATACGCATTTTTATGCCCTTCAAATCATCAATGGATTTGATTTCCTTGCGAAACCACCCTCCCATTTGCATAGTAGTATTACCACCGGTCATAACTTCAATTCCATGATTGCTATAAACCTCATTCGCCAACTCAAGGCCTCCTCCTTCATGAAACCAGGCATATTGCTCAAGAGCAGTCATACCAAATGGCATGGTACTGAAGAATAAAGCATTCGGCTCTTTTCCAGTGTAATAATACGATGCAGATTGACCAATATCATATTGACCAGACTTAACGAAATCAAAAATACCAAAAGCGGCTTTATGCTTATTACGGCTATCTACTTGAATTTCAATTCGACCATCAGACATTTCCTTTACCAGATTTGCATAATCGTCAACAGACGTCGCAAAAATAGGAAAGCCTTTAGGCCAGGTATGCGCTAGGGTTAGATTGATATCAGCCGCAAAAGTATTTGCAGTAAATACCACAGTACTGGCTAAAAGCATCATTCTCAGAATTTTTCTCATACGTAATAGTCTCCTCTATTTAATTAAATTATTAGTTCAATGTATTATGACGTCTCTTGTTGGTTTTGCTTAACCACGTATTCGAAACAGTCAACTAATCGCAACACAAAATTAGCACTCGTTGTAACAGCTTGGTAGAACATCAAAAAATGATAACTGACGCCTCGAGACCAAGACTCTTCAGATTGTTACCACCTGACGCGTGCTGATATTATTCGCCCTAAATGGGCGCTATGCAAGCACGCCTTTTTAATCAGACCTTATTGTAGCGTGGGCAATCAACAAAATGGTCATTAACCATCCCAGCAGCCTGCATAAAAGCATAACAAATCGTACTACCAACAAACTTAAAGCCCTTCTTTTTTAAAGACTTGGACATAGCATCAGAACGTTCAGTCGTTGCCGGTACATCAGACATATCTTTGGGTGCGTTTTTAATTGGCTTGCCATCCACAAAGCTCCAGAGATAATCAGAAAAACTTTCACCATTATCACGCATGGTAATATATAGCTTGGCATTGGTGATCACAGCATTGACTTTGAGCTTATTACGAATGATGCCCGGGTCCTGAAGCAATTCATCAATTTTTTGCTGATCATAATGAATAATTTTATCCGGATCGAAACCATCAAATGCCAAACGATAGGTATCCCGCTTGCGCAATACAGTAATCCAACTCAAACCAGCCTGTGCGCCTTCGAGGTTGATCATTTCAAACAGTTCCTGATCATCATAAACGGGCACCCCCCATTCTTCATCATGATAAGCAACATATAACGGATCCTCACCACACCAACTGCAACGTTTGCTCATCAAGCAACCCTCTTCAGTCTACATCCAATTTATGGTCTTTTTTGGCCACTTTGGACTTGAGATAATCAATATTGTCGTGTTTTTTGTAAACACCCGTTCTTAGCGTTTCAATAATTTCAATACCACTGGCGCGTAAGAGTTCTTCTTTTTGCGGGTTATTGGTGAGCAGGCGAACTTTGGTAACTTCCATTGCCTTGAGCATTTCTCCTGCTACAGAAAAGCAACGACTGTCCTCGTCATAACCCAGTTTTTCATTTGCCTCATACGTGTCATAGCCCTTATCCTGCAAGGCATAGGCATCAATTTTCGGATACAAACCAATTCCACGGCCTTCCTGACGCAAATAAACAATAACACCGCCAACCGCAGAAATTTTGGTTACAGCTTCATTGAGTTGATTGCCACAATCACAACGTGATGAATTAAACACATCACCAGTCAAACATTCAGAATGCATGCGTACCAATGGTATGGCGGCCTTATCGGCTGCAGGAAAGAATATAGCAATATGCTCTTTATCATCAGACAAACCGTCAAATGAATACAGCTGAGCTGGTATATCAGAATTCTGGCCGACTTGAATCGGTACTTTTGAACGAATTGTTGCCACAGGATTAAATTTGAAATTCAGCAAATAGAAAAATAGGCACCTATTGTAGCGAAGTTATGACGCCCAGTCCGAATAAAATCACAGTATCAATGCTATTTTATAAATAAACCTAACAACCATTGCCTGTGATTTATCGACCACCAGAAACATCGAGAAAGGTTCCAGTAACATATGAAGCTTCGTTACTGAGCAACCAGGCTATACCAGCAGCCACCTCTGAAGCCTGGCCACCACGACGCATAGGTATCACAGGGGCCAAACGCTCCAAGCGATTAGGTTCCCCTCCATCAGCATGCATTTCAGTGTCAATAAAGCCAGGGCGCACACTGTTTACTCGAATTCCTTGATCAGCCACTTCCAATGACAAACCCATAGTCAAAACGTCAACTGCTGCCTTTGAGGCAGCGTAATCAACATATTCTCCTGCAGCTCCCAGACGGGCAGCGGCCGATGACACATTGACGATAGATCCCCCTTGCCCCCCATGTTTGTGCGCCATACGTTTTACCGCCTCCCGACTGCACAGAAAATAATTGGTGACATTGGTCGTCAGCATGGTATTAATGCGCTCTGCCGTCATTTGTTCCACCATCATTTGCGGCAACAATATCCCCGCATTATTGACCAGAGCAGATAGCGTTCCAAAACGTTCGTCAACAGCATCAAACAGGCGCAATACATCTTCCTCATTTGACACATCCGCCTGAACAGCAATCGCCCTTGCGCCGAGCTTTTCAAGCTCTTGCACCATCTGTTGTGCCGCAGCATGATCAGATCGATAATTCACACAGATATCATAGCCCTGGCCAGCAAGGTGTGACGCAGTTGCTGCGCCAATTCCACGGCTGGCACCCGTGATCAAAGCAACTTTTTTCATAAGAATTCCACCACCAACGTTAAGGTTTATCTGCACGTAGCTCTTTAACTCTCTCAAACAGCAGGTCTCGATTAGCCTGCTGAGGAGAGATCGCCGCAGAGCTGAGCAAGTCTATTCGCTTCAACCAGTTTCTCGGCCAACCTTTCATCGCACGGCCACCAACCCGGGAGAACCAGGTTCCCCATAAGCCCTGCAAGGCCATAGGGATAACAGGAACAGGAGTACGCTCTAAAATCTTATCAACACCTCCCTTGAAGGGTTGCAACGACCCGTCTGGAGTCAAACCACCCTCTGGAAAAATACACACCAATTCACCATTATTCAAGGCATTTGCAATTTCATCATAAGCCTGCTCGAGCAATTGTTCATTCTCTTTTGCCGATGCAATCGGAATGGCTTTTGCGGTGCGAAAAATAAAGTTGGCAACTGGCAAATCATAGATTCGGTGGTGCATCACAAAGCGCATTGGTCTTGGGCATACCGAGCCCACAATAACTGGGTCGGCAAAACTGACATGGTTACAAATCACCAGAGCAGCACCCTTTTCTGGAATATGATGCAAATCATGTTTACCAATTCGGTAAATACTGTGAATCAACACCCATGAAATCAAACGCATCGCAAACTCAGGGACCTGTTTAAAAATAAACAATGCAACTACAGCATTCATAATCGCAACCACAATGAACAAATTCTGAATCGTATTACCAAAGTAAAAGCAGATCATCGCAAACACAGCAGCAACCAGCATAAACAAGGCATTCATAATATTGTTAGCAGCGATATTTCTGGAGCGATATTCATCCGGCGTGTTGGTTTGCAAATAGGCATACAACGGCACAATAAACAAACCTCCAAACAATGCAAACAACAAAGCTGCCAGGACCGCTCTGCGGTAGATGGGGTGAAGTAAAATTTGCACAACCGAATTAGATTCCGAACTCAAGGGAATATCCAACAAACCAAGGTATAAGCCACAGACTGTCAAACCAAACGCGCCGATAGGTACCAGACCTATTTCGACTCGGCCGGCAGAAAACAAACTGCATAAATAGGATCCGATACCAATACCAATAGAAAACGTTGCCATAAATAATATGGCGACATATTCATTGCCATTTAAAACATCTTTGGCAAAGTTGGGAAATTGAGTCAGGAACGTCGCACCAAGAAACCAGAACCATGAAATTCCTACAACACTCAGGAAGTTAGCCTTGTTACTTCGCAAGGCCGAAAAAATCGCTGATCCTGAACGCAGAAGATTATAATCAATCTTCAGCTCTGGCAATGCAGCCTCAGCGTCGGGTATTCTCTGACTGACAAGGCGCCCACACACAGCAAAAGCAACAACAGCCAGAGGAACCCAGATCGTGTAGTGTCCGGTGCTGGCAAGCAAACCACCGAACACTGTTCCCAGCAAAATAGCCAGAAACGTTCCAGCTTCAACGATGGCATTACCATCCAACAACTCATTCTTATGCAAATGCTGCGGCAGAATACTGTATTTAATCGGGCCGAAAAACGTGGATTGTGTACCCATCAAAAACAACACCAGCAAAAGCACAATAAGAGAATTAATGATCACCCCAATTGCTCCCAGCAGCATAATCATAACTTCAATAGTCTTTATGCGACGAACCAGCAGACTCTTTTCATATTTATCAGCCAATTGCCCGGCCAATGGTGAAAACAAAAAGAACGGCAGAATAAAAATAAACGCAGCTAAATTAACCAACAAAATATCATTACTGATAGTCAGTCGATAGGTGATAATAAACACCAATGCATTTTTAAATACATTATCATTGAAGGCCCCCAGAAACTGAGTGGCAAAATAGGGCAAAAAACGTTCTTGTCGGAGTAAATTCATTAGACTCTTGCTATGCTCAAATTCCAGTTTATCAGCACTTAGATTAAAATACCCGCATGCCAATTAACAGCCCTAAATACGATTTTCTCATTATTGGACAAGGACTGGCAGGCAGTTTGCTGGCCTGGCAACTCCATCAACAGCAGCAATCTGTCTTATTGCTCGACAATAACCACCAAGGCTCTGCATCGACTGTAGCAGCTGGTATTATCAATCCAGTTACTGGCCACAGAATCAACGTCACTGACCACATTGATGAACTGCTGCCAGTAGCCAAAGATCTCTATAAAAGCTTGGCCGAATACTTCGACCAAAGATTTTTACACGAGATACAACAATATCGCCTGATCAAAAACCCTGGGCAGCTTGAATATTGGCAACAACGCAAACAACAAAGTAGTCATCAAGCTTATCTGGGAGACAGGCACAGCCGATTCCCCCCTTTTAAGAATACAGTACATGGTGTGTGCGAAATAAGGCAAAGCTTCTACGTTACCGTTAAAGCCTTATTGGACAAGTTACGAGCATGGCTCATTGCGCAACACGCCTATCAGAATGTCGCTGTTGATTATCAAACCATTGATATAAATGAGGACGGCATCACTGTCGGCAACATCAAGGCCAAGTGCATTATTTTCTGTGAAGGTTACCAAAGCATTTTTAACCCATGGTTCAAACACTTACCCTTCCGTCTATCGAAGGGGGAAATCCTACAGCTGCACTCCCCAAGCTTGCCAAAAAAGTTGCTGAACTGGGGGCAATGGCTGTTGCCTGATGCGCAATACCAACAATTTAAAACAGGTTCAAATTACGCTTGGAATACCTTGGATTTGTCTCCAAGCAATGATGTCAGAGATAAATTGATAAATAGCCTGCTTCAGTCAATCGAGGCAAATGTTGAAGTTATCAATCATTACGCAGGAATTCGACCAACTACGCGAGACCGCAAACCATTTATCGGCCCACACCCCGAACACAACAAACTGTATTGTTTCAATGGATTTGGCAGTAAAGGCTGCTTATCAATTCCTTATTACACAAAATTGTTCAGTTCCCACCTGCTTGAAGGTCAGCCACTCCCAAACGAGGTTACATCGTGTCTCTAACTCAAAAGGCACACCAATGGGTGCAAACACAGCCTATAAATGCAGGACGAAATCACTTACGGTATGCTGTCGATGCCACTTGCGGCAATGGTAATGACACTCTCTTTCTGGCGCGCAATACACAACACAAGGTCTTCAGTTTTGATATCCAACAATCTGCACTTAGTGCAGCTCAACAGCAGCTTGAGAACTCAGGCCTTGGAAGCAAAGTAGAACTTTGCTTAAACAACCATAGCGAGATGCAACCTTTTTTGCAGGAAAAACTGCCAGAACAATCGCCTGCCCTGCGACAAATCGACGCCATCATGTTCAACCTTGGCTATTTGCCCAAAGGAGACCCTGCGATTACAACTCAACCTGAATCTACATTGGCTGCACTGGATCAATCCCTCGAGTTGCTCAGTGTCGGCGGCGTTATAACCGTTATTTGCTATCGCGGCCAGAACAAAGGGCCACAGGAAACTCAAGCTGTCTCTAACTGGTTTGCCAGACAGAATAAAAACGAGCTAACTTATCAACTTATTGACTCTGAGGTGCCCACATCCACCTCGCCTATCTTATTTGCTGCCAGCAGACTCGGTTGAACCAAGAAAGAAGAAACAATCATTATTAACCGATTTACCTTCGCAAGATCGAGTTATAGCTACTTTTCCTGAATTGCAAGACGAACTCCCAGCGAACAATAAATTGCTCCGACAAACTTTCCCTGCCAACGCTGTATCACGGGTTTGCTCCGAAGAAGAGAACCTATATTACCCGCACCTATGGCCACAATGATCGTACTGAGCAGCCCCACAAATACAAAGAGGACCCCAAGCACTAACAACTGCAAAGAGACGGAACCATTTTCGGGTTTAACAAATTGAGGAAGAAACGCCAGAAAAAATAGTGCAGATTTAGGGTTTAATACTTCAGCCAACACCGCTTGCCGAAAAGCTGCTGAGGGTTTTATCGGCGCACCAACAGAACAATTACTGCATTCAACTTTTTCAAGTAATGCACGCAGACCAAGATAAACCAGGTAAATCGCCCCCATATATTTGATAAGGCTGAACAGAAATGCTGAAGCCATAATAATTGCCGAGATACCAATAATTGCCATAACAGTATGGACAACATCACCCAAAGCAATACCCAGAGCCGTTGCAATCCCTGCCCGTGTTCCCGAAGCAGAAGCCCTTGCTAAAGTCAGTAGAACGGCAGGACCCGGAATAAAAACAAAACCAAGCAATATTAGCAAGTATGTAGCAAATGTTGATTGATCAATCATTTTTATTCCCCATAAGATTACTGACAAAACACATTGTTTTCAAAACAATCCCTTCCAACCTTAAATAACAATACAACGTTCTGGTTGCTTTTCCTTGCCCTCCAACACCAGAGTCACATTCAGGACATAAAAGCAGCAAATCAACAATCTGTTTTAAGCAATTACGCTTTAAATTTTGAAGCGTTACCACCTCAATCATTGTTAATTTGTGTTAAATATACCGTATTTTGCCGCTTAAACCGTAAAAAAGACTATTTTCACGCTACGGGCCTTAACCTATTTATGCTTATACTCTTTGTCATCATTCTAAAAACTTAAAGGGGTACAATATGACATTAAGCGCACCAACACAGATTGTCTTCATAATTTCCGTGGTTTTAGGCATAGCAGGTCTCTTGGGTGGACTAGGAATTATACCGGCTTTGGCAGGATATAGTTTCTGGACTGTAACGGCTGCATGGGTTGCTTTATTGGCTGGGAATTTACTCAAGGGACTTTAGAAAAATTTCTTTGCCTTAAAGCATATAGGGTTTCTTATGAACAACACTATCATGACCAATATCTATTGATACCAACCATAAGAAACCCTCAGCGCTATTTCAATACCTTTATCTTCTGCCCCTTTGTTGGTTCACCATCAGGGTACATGCCATTAATCAGGCGCAACTCCTGCTCATAATAATTACCGCTGCCATATTTTCGGGTCAACTTCCGAAAAGTATCCCCAGATTTAGCCTTAATCACCTTTATGCGCTTAGGTATAGCCTGTTTGAGTTCTGCAGTATTTAAACGTCGCAGACTGGATACAGATTGTAAAAACTGCTGTTCGGGCAACTGTTGCTTGCCCAAGGCATACATCATAAATGCTTTTTTGCCTCGATAAATCGCTGCCACTTGAATTTTCTGCTTACCTTGTTTGGTATCAACTATCGCCTTACCGGTATAAGCCTCATCTTCACTGGTATCAATGCTTCGACCTTCGCTGAATGGGTTGAAATTGCTGCGTAGAAATTGTTCTGCAGAGACTCTCTCATTTAAATCACGCATTTTCAGCATAATTGCCTGATTGCCATCAGAACTTCTGGCCAAAACTCGATCTGGCAAATTATCAATTACCCAACCCTTGGGAAATTTCAGATAAAGGTCTAGATCTTTATGCAGAAATGCATTTCCCCGAACTACGCCCTGACTTTCGCTGGGACCATAAACCATGCCATCGGTCAATTGCAAAAACCGACCATTATCTTTACGGGAAACTTGTGCCGTTTTGAAACGGTCAGCAGCACGAACCACCTCCTGCAAACGGGTATCATTGCGTGGGTGACTGGCGAAAACACCATGATAAGTGCGGGGTTGGCGATTTTCAGCTTTAGCTCTCTCTTTGTCGAACAATTCCTGATCTTTGAGTATGCCTACGACATCAATCATTTTCTGAGGGTCATAGCCTGACTTGGCCAGATACTCAGCACCCAGACGATCTGACTCCAATTCATGCTGACGACCATAACCACTGACTAATGCTGAACCAAACGCATTGGATAATTGCGCCAATTCACGGCTTCCAGTTCCAATCGCAACTGCCGCCCCAAGCAGCCCCATAAATTGAGATTGAGCTTGCTGGCGCACACCATGACGTGCTGTCACATGACCGATTTCGTGCCCGATGACACCCGCCAAGTGCTCTTCTTCCTGCATGTAAGCCATAATACCGCGAGTGATATAGATATATCCTCCAGGTAAAGCAAATGCATTTACCTGCGGACTATCCAACAGATAAAAGTGGAAAACCAAATTGTCTCGATGGCTTTTTTGTGCCAACCGTTCACCAATTTCTTCGACATAAGCTTGCAGCTCAGGAGCATCATACAGCGTGTACTGTTTCATTATTTCCTTATGATACTGCCGCCCCAGCTCCAATTCCTGCTTTTCGGTCATCGTGACAAAGTCCTGACCACCGGTCACAGGGTTAGTCGCACAGCCACCTAACAACAAGCCTATTGCAACAAAAAGCGCAGGGAAAAACGATATAACTGATTTCAAGCTCATAGCAGCCTCACAATATTCTAGCCTTTGCCATCACTGTCAGTGCGAATATTCACTGGCATGACAGGCAACACGTTTCATTCGCTCTACTGTAGCTGATTCGCTAACAGATTTTGAGTCACTGACGCTACTATTCACTCAATTTCACAAATTCAATCGTGCAAAAATTAAATCATAGTCAGCGATAGGATAGATACGCACGCTAAATCAGCATGGTATACACTCTAACAAACGATGCCAGTCGCCCCCAACCCGTCAAAAAAGGGCTGGGGTCTTGCAACTACTTTTTTTACAGGTCTTTCTTTTTACCTTCTATCCAGTAAATCAGTTCCTTCCATTGCTTTAAATCAGTTTCTACTTCAGAAGGAATCATTTCAAAAATACCTATCCCCTGATCAGCCGCTTTGATATACGACTGAGAGTCACGCAGGCTAGTCACAATTGGGATGCCTAACTTACCAAGAAACTCTTCCAAAACCTTATAAGATCGATACTGTTTATTGACACGATTCGCCACTAAACCGATAGGAACTTTTTTGTTCAGCTTGGCATATTTATTTTTCAATTCAACCACAAATTTGGCCATTACACGCATATCAATCATTGACGGCAATACTGGAATGAGCACAGCATCGGTCATTTTGATCAGTTTGACGATTTTATTCGTATCCGATCGAGCAGGCGCATCATAGATAATTCGCTGCGTATTTCTGTCGGGATAGATATATCCCTTCAAACCATTCAATCCCTGAATTTCAGGGGCACTTTTCGGCCGATTACGTAACCATTCTAAGCTAGACATCTGTGGATCCAAATCAACCAGTGCAGTTGAAACTCCCCAAACAGCATAATAACTCGCTAAATTAGTCGCAATCGTTGATTTTCCGGACCCCCCTTTGGGGTTAACCACCAGTATCGAACGCAAAGCACCTGCCTCCTTTTTAAATTATTAAATACTTGTTAATCTTTATATAGGATACATTGTATACAAAAGTATGCCAATTTTATATATTCCTTAGGCTTTTCAATGTATTCCAGCGATCAATTAACACCCAACAAAATTCCCAACCACACTATACCGCCAACCCAAGTGTTATTCAGAAAAGCTTGAAAACAGGATTGAGGGTGGCGTTTTCGAATCAACCATTGCTGATAAGCAAAGAACAACGCTGATAGTAACAATGCAGCAAAATAATAATTATTGAGTTGATAAAACCAACCTACACCCAACCACATAAGCAAGGTCACAATTTGCAATGTTGCTACTATCATACGGTCACGATGACCAAAAAAAATAGCACTGGAACGAACGCCTATCTTAACATCATCCACCCGATCCGCCATCGCGTACATCGTGTCATAAGCTACCACCCAGGCAATATTCGCCAGCATGATAGATACTACTCCCCAGGAAAGCCCCTGCCCATTGGCAACAAAGGCCATGGGAATTCCAAAGGAGAATGCAATACCAAGAACCAGCTGAGGTGTTGCAAAAAAACGCTTAGTAAAAGGATATAGAATGACAAAAAAAACTGCCGGTATTGACCATAAAAATACCGATAAACGCACATTATCGGGCAATGTCCAAACTAGAGCGGCGGCAGTCAGAGACAACACCGAAAACAAGATAACAGCTTCAATTGAACGAATTTTGCCGGATGTCAAAGGACGATCATGAGTTCTGGCAACATGCTTATCGATATCACGATCAGCAAAATCATTAATAACACAACCAGCCCCTCTCATTAGAAACACACCACACAAAAAGACGACAACGACGTGCGGATTAATAGCTTGATTGATCAACACACCTTGTGCGGTCGGCACCAGACTTGCCAACCACAATGCCCAACAGGTCGGCCAAAGCAATAACAGCGTACCTACCGGCTTATCCATACGCATTAACTGTGCGTATTGCCCCAAACGCTCTTGTATCATTAAAACACCTCTATTAATTTATGCATTCGCGTATTGCTGTTGGCTGGAGATCCAACGTCTCAACAATGGTTCAATGATGTGTGGGCAATCCTGTTCGGTCTGCAAGGCCATTTTTTCAACAACTGGCAGCCACTTTTCATCTCGAACCAAATTGGCAATACGCATATTAACTGCACCGGTCTGTCTAATTCCAAGCATTTCACCAGGTCCCCGCAATTCCAGGTCCTTGCGAGCGATAGCAAAACCATCATTACTGTCACGCAAAGTCTGTAAACGAATTTTGGCATTATATGACAGAGGGGCCTGATACATCAAAACACAGACCGAACGCTTACTCCCTCGGCCGACTCGCCCCCGTAATTGGTGCAATTGAGCCAGCCCCATACGTTCCGCATTTTCGATAATCATTAAACTGGCATTCGGCACATCAACCCCGACTTCAATCACTGTAGTGGCCAATAGCAAATCCAGATCATGATCTCGGAATTGCTGCATAACACTTTCTTTTTCAGCTGCTTTCATTTGGCCGTGGACCATGCCAATACGCACTCCAGGCAAACGTTGCAATAACTCTTTATGAGCTTCGGTCACAGCCTGTGCCTGCAGTTTCTCGGATTCGTCAATCAAAGGACAAACCCAGTAAACCTGTGTCTTTGAACGACAAGCATGGTGCACTCGTTCAATAACTTCCTCACGCTTTGTATCTGCTGGCATCACCACTGTCTCCACTGGCAGACGTCCTGGTGGCAGCTCATCAATCGTCGACACATCAATATCAGCATAAAAACTCATTGCCAGAGTCCGCGGAATAGGTGTAGCACTCATAATTAATTGATGTGGCTCCATTCCTTGAGGGGATTTATCACGCAAGGCCAAACGCTGCCCAACACCAAAACGGTGTTGTTCATCAATAATTACCAGGCCCAAATCCTTAAAAAGAACATCCTTTTGAAACAGAGCATGGGTACCAACCACGATCAACAAATCACCCTGCTCTAAGGCATGTAACACACTCTTTTTTTGTTTGGCTGCCGTTTTCCCCGCCAACCAGCCAACAGCAATCTGCAAGACATCAAACCAACTTGAAATAGTTTTAAATAATTGTTCTGCCAGCAACTCAGTTGGCGCCATTAAAGCGACTTGTTTGCCCTCGGCAACCGCTTGTAATATAGCCATAGCTGCGACCACCGTTTTCCCCGACCCCACATCTCCCTGCAGCAGGCGCAGCATAGGTTCACCACGGGCCAGATCAGAGCTGATCTGCGCCACACAACGTTGCTGCGCGCCAGTCAAATCAAAGCCAAGACTCTGCCCGAACTTCTCTTTCAAGTTGGATGAATCATTCAAAGCAGTGGCGCTAAGCTGTTGTCGCTCAGCTCGGATTTTTCTTAAAGCCAGATGAAAAGCCAGTAATTCCTCAAAAATTAATCGCTGAAATAAAGGAGACTCCAAAGTCAACATTTGCTGCAGGTCACGGTCCACACTGGGCCGGTGCAGCTCCCGCAGCGCTTCCAGCAAGGACATAAAGCCAAATTCTGCAATACACTTATCGGGTAAAAGTTCGGGCACCTGCGGCAAATAGCGGGCAATTGCCTCAGTGGTTATTTTGCGCAACAAAAACTGGCTGACACCGTCAGTGCTAGGATAAACAGGAGTCAATGTATCTGATAATGGCCTCTCAGGACGTTCTGGCAAAACTCGATATTCAGGATGAATCATTTCTTTGCCACCAGGACGAACCACAACCTCACCAAAACATTCGACCCAACGACCGATTTGAAAGGCCTGAGTTTGGGTATAAGAAAAGTGGAACAGGCGCATCTGCATAGCACCACTGCCATCATGAAAACGCACGACAAAACTTCGCCTACCCCTGGGTATTTGCTGGGCAGCCTCAATTTCACCACGAATAAGCACAGCAGCACCGTTGCTTGCTGCTGCTACATTTGTATAACGTGTTCTATCTTCGTAACGAGCGGGCAAATGAAACAGCACATCTTGTGCTGTTTCAATATTGAGTTTTGCCAGTTTCTGGGCAACTTTGTCACCAACACCGGAAAACTCTGTAACTGCAACTTTGGTGAGGTCCATTACCACCTGTCAGTTAGCGCACGACTAGTCAAATGACATAATCGCATCAACCTCAACCGTTGAGCCTTTAGGTAATGCTGAAATTTGCACAGCTGCACGAGCCGGAAAAGGCTGTGCAAAATAGCTTTCCATAGTCTGGTTCAATGTCGCGAAATCATCAAGGTTGGTCAAATAAACGGTCAATTTGACGATATTGGATAAATCGCCGCCTGCAGCCTTGGCAATTGCACTGAGATTATCAAACACTTGTTTTGCCTCCGTGGCAAAATCAGCATTCATTATCTCACCTGACTCTGGATTTAAAGGAATTTGTCCAGAAATATACACTTGGTTGCCGGCACGAACTGCCTGTGAATAGCTACCAATTGCCTGCGGGGCCTGATCAGTATTGATAATAGTTTTTTGCATGTTTTTTCCTGTCGTAGTTTACTGCTGGTTATGTACTTTAAATAGCTGTCTCTTATAGTGGCAACTACCCTTTGGTTCGCATAACTTTCAACACTTGCTTATGTGCTCTTAACATACGTAAGGCATGAGCCAAGTGAATTCGGTCATTAACTTCAACCAAAAAATCAATAGGGATCACATCTTCAGTCGACTCAACCGATGCCAGATGGCTGATATTGCACTCAGCTTCGGCAATAATCGCTGTTATCCTGGCAATAGAGCTTCGTTCATTCTGAACCCAGATACGAATTTTAACGGGAAACTTCTGTTGAATTCCATCATCCCATTCGACTGAAACGCATTTATCCACCTGTTTTTTAAACGATGCTGCATTTGGACAGTCTGTAGTGTGCACTACCAAACCATGACCACTGGTAAAAACACCTAATATAGTATCCCCTGGAATTGGGCAACAACATCTCGAGTATGAAATTAACAGACCCTCGGTGCCTTTTACAATAATGGCATCATCAGCTTCATTGTCTTCACGGTCGGGGTTATCCTGATCTGAAAATATCTGTCGCACCACCAGGCTTGGCACACGATTTCCTGTTCCAATTTCAACCAGTAATTGATTCCAGTCACTGATAGAAAAAGCATTTAGAACCGCTTGCTTCTGTTTTTCAGAAATTCTGCGCTGAGTGAAACCTCGTTTTTTAACCGCTTGTGCCAACAATCGCTTACCGATCTTCAAGGCTTCTTCACTGCTCTGCGACTTCAAATAGTTGCGAATCTGCACTCTTGCACGACCAGTGGTTGCATAATTCAGCCAAGCAAGATTTGGGGATGCGTTTTTATTGGTGATTATCTCGACATGATCTCCATTTTTCAGGACTGACGACAAGTGCGCGGTCTGCAGATTTATTTTCACACTGGAACATTTTGATCCGATCCCAGTATGCACTGCGTACGCAAAATCCAGTGCTGTAGCCCCACGAGGTAATTTTTTGATATCACCTTTTGGCGTAAACACATACACCTCATCAGTGTATAAATCCATTTTCAAGTGTTCAAGAAACTCTTGAGGATTGCTTGATTGGTGGTCAGGATCAAGCAAGTCAAGTAACCATTGCCGGGACAAATTTTGCGATTCTACTTTCTGCGGCATATCGGATTTATACATCCAATGCGCAGCCACTCCAGCTTCAGCAATGCGATTCATCTCTTCAGTACGAATTTGAATCTCGATATTGTCGCCATAAGGCCCAAAGACCAAAGTATGCAATGATTGGTAACCATTCGCCTTGGGAATAGCGATGTAGTCGTTAAAACGTCCTGGAATGGGCTTGTAATGATTATGGATAACACCTAAGGAACGATAACAATCATCCACATTATCCACCACAATTCGAAAACCATAGATATCGTTCAGTTCATCAAACGATCGTTTTTTGCGCAGCATTTTCTTGTAAATGCTGTACACATTTTTACGCCTGCCTACAACCGTGCCAAAGATTCCAGCATCATCAATTGTCTTTTGAATAGCCGCCTGCAACTTACGGACCTTTGCTTTTCGATTGCCGTCTCGTGCTTTAACTGCTTTAGTTAATGCCGAGTGACGTTTCGGGTAAATATATCGAAAACACAGATCCTGTAGTTCAGTACTCCATTGATACAGCCCCAGGCGATTGGCAATCGGCGCATAAATATCCAGAGTTTGCTGAGAAATTCGCTTACGTTTCGCTGATTTCAATGCATCCAGAGTTCGCATATTGTGCAAACGATCCGCCAACTTGATAATGATAACGCGAATATCCCGCGACATAGCCAGCAGCATTTTACGAAAATTCTCAGCTTCTGCATGTTCACGGCTTTCAAAATCGATCTGACCAATCTTACTGACGCCATCAACCAGATTAGCAACATCCTCACCAAACAGGCGTTGAATATCGTCTTTACTGACATCAGTATCTTCAATCACATCATGCAGCAAAGCTGCCATAATGCTATGTTCATCCATGCGCAGTTCCGACAAGGTATCAGCGACCTCAACCGGATGCATAATATAATGTTCGCCTGATTTACGCACTTGCCCATAATGTGCATCATGGGCAAAAGTATAGGCACGGCGAATCTCGGCAATCGACTCCTTATTCAGATACGCAGCAAATCGCGTATCGCACAAATAATTGATTGCACGATGCGGAGAACGAGGTAACTTTCGTCCTCCAAAACGGCTAGAAGGTTTAACCTTCCCCCGTAACGGAGTCAATGACATCTGCTACCGTTGCAGTTGCCTGCTCACCTTCAACTTCATGCTCAGCAATCAAATCTGGCAAAGACTCTTCCGCAGGTTTATGCGACAAGATATCTCTAGTCACAAGACCTTCCGCAATTTCACGCAATGCGATAACGGTTGGCTTGTCTTTTTCAGCCTCAACCATAGGCTCTTGACCCAACAAAATCTGCCGCGCTCTTTTGGTCGCGACCAATACTAATTGAAAACGGTTATCAACGTTTTCCAGGCAATCTTCAACGGTTACACGTGCCATACTTTCTCCTAGCTATAAATCGTAATCAGCTAATATTCTGTGGTTAATAAACTATCAACGTCGATTGACAGTTTACGTACCTGATCAAATTGCCGTTGCATAATATGCTGCAAGTCCTGCAAAGCGGCAGCAAAATCATCATTCAGGATAATATGCTCTGCTTCACGACAATGGCTCATTTCAGCGATGGCTTGAGCCATGCGCTTCTTTATCACTTCATCCGGGTCTCGCGCCCTGATTTTCAGGCGTTTTTCCAATTCTGCAAGCGACGGGGGCAGAATTGAAACACTTATTGCGTCAGACATCAACTTTTTAACGATTCTAGCACCCTGCCAGTCAACATCCAGCAAAACATTGACACCTTGATCGAGTTTATCAGCAACCGCTTTGTGGCTGGTGCCATAATAATGGTCATAGACTTTGGCATGCTCCAGAAACTGATCTTGTTCAACCATATCCAGAAATTCCGCAGTACTGACAAAATGATAATCCACACCCTCTGTTTCCCCCTTACGACAGGAACGAGTGGTATGTGAAACCGACATCTCAGTATTTGGCGTCGCTTCAATTAAGGCTCGCGCCAAACTGGTTTTCCCCGCACCCGATGGTGCAGAAAGAATGATTAAATTACCTTGCGTAGCCATAGAAAAAGGATGCTGAACCGGGAGTTAGAATATAGCATAAGTAACGTTGAATATTTTTCCAATTTTAATGGACAAAGACAACATTCAAAGCGTCGCTTGAATTTTGTCAGCCTGTTTGTCCCTGCCAAGCAATTTATAAGCCTTTATGGCTAATTTTTTCCGATCGAAGTATTCATTCTTCCAACTTCGCACACCTTTATCTCGAGTTTCCCGGAGCAATTTAAGACCTTTTGACGGGTGACACTGAACAATAACATCAAGATAGTATTCATTAATCCATCGGTGCTGACGGTTGTGTCTCTGCAAACCCTGCAATACAGGCTTTTCAAGCAATGCAAAGCATTCATCAGCCTTGTCTGCTTTAATAGCCAATTCCAGAAGCCTGATATAAATATGCACTGGCATGTTAATGGTCTGGCTTGCCGTGTCGGCTAATGGCAAAGCCAATTGGGGGTTATTCTCCAATTCAGACAGAGAAATAACCAATGGAAGAGTCAGTTCATTAAATTCAATAGGCGAGAACTGTTCTTGAACAAGCGGTATAAAATCTTTTGGAGTTACTGCATTTAATGCCTTTCGAAAATCACTGCCTTTTTTTAGAAACTCAAACTGGGCACCGATATCTATAGGGCCATCATCGTACCAATTTTGTGCCACCAATGTAGGTACATCGCCGGAATACACAATGATGGTTTGCATCTGTCTTGCCAACTGGGTCACGAATTCCTTGACCATTTCATCAAAAGCCGATTTTTTATTGTAACAATACCGATAAAACACAAGTATGCCGCCACTATCAGTCAATGCTATTAACACACGGCCCACAACACGCTGCTGCGCATCTCTTGCATAGATGACACGTTTATTGATATCGGCAATATTGGCAAACACCGAGAAAAAGTTAAATGCTCCCGGGCTCAAGCAGGTATCAAAGTATCCTCCCATATTAATAACCTCCAAAGGGTCATCTTCCATCCTGAGACAAAAGCACTCGCCGTCCCCCAAGCCAGAAGGGTATTCAATTTCCCCGATGCCATCCACCCATGGCTGCATATGAATTCCTTTGGCCGACATTCTCTGAATAAATTGTTGATTAGGTTTTTCATCCCGAAAATCCCAAACATCACTTTCTACTCGTCGCTTGATAATACGCCTTGCTATTTTTTGATCAGGCAAATTCAAATCCGTTACAGGCACTAATAATTTGACCAACAAAGGCTCATAAAGCCAGTCTGGCCCCTCATCTATAGCAAAGAACTCTCTCCATACTTCAAAAAACACCAAGTCCAGATCTTTGCTCCATAAGCCATAATGCTTAACATCCAGAGTGCTATGCAATTTACTCAGAATATTATTTATTTTTTCATTGGATATATTCGGCTTTTGATTCAGTCGTAATTCCAAAGATTCCAAACGCTTTGCCAATTTATCCTTTTCTTTTCCAGCGCCTGCGGCCAGCTTCTGCTTTAAAAAGCTTATTTCTTCTTGTAAAGCAAGCGTTGAAGGGTAATAACGTGACAACACCTTTTCCGCCATTTTTTCTGCATCATCGTCTATAAAAGCCAGCCTTTCCAAAACATCCTGAAATTCAAGCGGGTATCTCTTTATCCACTCCTGCTTAGAATGTTTCAGCTCTAATAATTTAGGTACGTTCTTTTTAAGCTGCCTAATTAATCGAACCTTGTAACTATTTTCTATAAGACTCTTAGTCTGGCTACCTACAAATAAGCGCCTGAAAAGATCTTTATTATCTGAACTTGAGAATGTTTTTAGAATATCTTCCAAGCTTTCGTATACGGCATCTTCATCCAAATCTAAACTATCCAGTTTCTTAACAACTTTGAAAAAGTCTTGATCAACACCATTATCCAATAAACCAGCAATTTTCAAATGTTCAGCATAAGCATACTTGGGGACATATTGGTTTCTATGAAAGTTAGCCAGCAATGCAGCAATACGGACAGGCTGATACCCCTGTGTTATAAGCGTCGCTATCAGAGGAGTTTCCGAAGCATTAACCCCTTCTCCAATTTTTTGGGTACTTTCACCTAATGCGTCAAAGAAAAGCTTAATATGTGCATTATTTTTTATGATATCGAGAACATTATACTCAGGTGAGTTGTAATACTTATTGGAGTCTAAACCTTCCCAGGGTGTTAAATGTGTAGATTCAGAATTGCTCAAATAGGCATTAAAAGCGGTTAAATATAAGCTGAATTTTTCTTCGTATGCTTCAAACACATATCGAAAATGAATAATAAGCGATAAAGAGGAGACTGCTTCACAGTTGCACTGCGCTACTTTCTTTAACAACTTAAAGACAATATTGGCTCTTTTTTCATGTTTGCTCAAAAATGCAATGGCATTTAGCAAGTCAGGAAAACAAATACCCTTTGGTGCAGTTTCAGCCAAGGCAATCATCTTCTTCCCCAGCTCTTTTCTTTTTTTCTTATCCTCACCAAAACTGGGAGCTCTGCTGATAGACACAAAATGCAATGATAGATTATTCACTCTATTCCACCACTGGTGGTAAGGTTTGATATGCCTATCTAACTCGACAACACTCAATAATTTAAGCGCCTGTTTCTGCGTCTTTACTTCCTGATTAAATAACCAGTTAGCAAACCATTCAATACTTTCTTTTGCCGTGTTTTTAGGTGTTTGGGACAAGCTTAATGGAACATCACCTTTCTTGACGTTCCTTGCAATCACTCTGGCATACTCTCCCAGAACGGTTGAGGGCAATATAGACATCATATTTTCTGAAACAAGGTCTTTTAGAACCTCAATGCCATTCGAATGACCAGACACAAAGATACTCATGTTGAGCGCCAGTGAAAAATCAATCGCCATCAGTTCTTGAATATAATCACCATTATTCACTAGCCACTTGAGCACTTTATCCAACTGCTTCTTATTGGTATAAAAAGTCCACGATAAGGCCTGCAATAAAGACGCCAGCTCCGCATGCTGCTCAATAATAGTACGAGCGAAATCCGTTTGTGACTTCGAGTAAATATCTTTGGCTAATAACAGGTTTTCAATGACATCGGCCTCTGAATGAAGATAAGGCTTAATGAGATTTATATTGCCTGAGAAAGCACTTTCCCATTTGCCAACATCACCCACTACACGGGGCAATGCTTTGGGGTACTCTCTTTTTAAAGTTTTTATAGCACGGACAGATTTACTTAGATGGTTTCCTGTTACTGATATAGTATTTTGATTTTCTACCAATGGGTTCAGGCAATACCAACTCACACTTTCACCCTCCAATGCCATGGGAAAACCTTCAAGCCAACTTAATTTGGCTCGAATAATCATTTTTACTCTCGACTCAACTTTAGAGTGTTTTTTGATATTAGAATTCAAAGGTTGCATAAAAAATTCCTATAAAAATTATCAAGTCCCTACATTCTCACCTTTCAAGATTTACGTTATTTCACACCAATTCGACGCAACTGAACAATTGAACTCAAACCACTCTGATGTTTTTCTAAGCAAACAGGGCGATCAACATCTCATCTGCAGCCTTTCATTCAACGCAGAACAAATCACCCCTGACGTATTACAACCATAAACTGTAAAGCTCTATGTGGCTGTTATTCAATATTTTGCACCTGTTCGCGCATTTGTTCGATCAGGACTTTGAGTTCGACACTGTATTGAGTCAATTGTGCATCATGCGATTTTGACCCCAATGTATTGGCTTCACGATTGAGCTCCTGCATCAGGAAATCAAGCCGTCGGCCTTTCGGCTTGTCTTGTTTCAAGCTGGCCTCTACTTCGTCTACATGCACATTCAAACGATCTAATTCTTCCATAACATCTGACTTTTGCAGGTAAATCACCATTTCTTGCTCTAAGCGACTTTCATCCAGATCATTTTTTACAGCGTCGAGTTTTTCCTCCAAACGCTGGCGGTATTGCTGGTTGATCTCTGGTGTGCGCTGATTGACTTGGGTCACAATGGTTCGGATCTCCTGTAAACGCTGATTAATCAGCGCTGCCAGTTTTTCACCTTCATTAGCCCGGGTTTGCTTAACTTTCACCAAGGCTTCACCAACAACGACCTCTAACTCCCGCTTTACTTCATCAGGGTCAACACTCGGTGTCACTAACACACCAGGCCAACGCAGCACATCCGTCATACGCAATGGGGAAGTTTCCGGCAAATGTTCCGCTACCGCTGATGACAAGGTTTGCAGTTGCTGCACCACTACTTCATCAATGCTGGCACTTGAAAGCGTTGTTTTTGATTCATTTTTCTTGATAAAACAATCTACTCGGCCTCGAGTCAACTGACTGGAAATTTTTTCTCGCAGGGTATTTTCAAGCGCCCGCAACTCCTCTGGTAAGCGTGTATGCACCTCTAGATAGCGGTGATTAACTGTACGAATCTCGCAAACATAATCTCCTGATTCGCCCGTTAATGTTGCCTGTCCAAAGGCAGTCATGCTGTTAGTCATTTATTGAACTCCGCTTATGTGTGATAATTCCAGTTACAACAATTATACCTAAAATAAATACCGTTTAACGCTAACTTAATACAAAGTTCGTATTTACATTTATGAATTAGTTACTAATATCAAAATGTTGCATATAATAAGGTCATGAAAGTTTTGAACAGTAAAGTAAAACCAGAAGCCGCAGTGCCGCTCAAATCAGGCACAATGGTACAGCAATACCGCTTGACCAAAGTATTGGGAATCGGTGGTTTCAGTGTCGTTTATTGTGCTGAGGACACCGAAACAGGTGATGTCGTCGCTATAAAAGAGTTTTACTCAACCAATTGCATGCGCCGTCGCAAGGACGGTTCGCTGGGCATTCACCCACCTGAAAACAAAAGCAAATATCAATTTGGGATTAAACGTTTCTTTGATGAAGGTTTCACTTTATCCCAGATGGACCATTTAAATATTGTTAAAGTCTGCAATTTTTTCCGTCATAACAACACGGCCTATCTGGTCATGGACTTCCAGCGCGGCAAAGACTTGCGCTGGTTTATCAAAAATACCGACATCATGCCTGATGAGACTTTTATGCTGACAGTATTCAGCATGGTGTTGGCCGGTTTGAAAGAAATGCATAACAAAGGATTTCTGCATTTAGATATAAAACCCAGCAATATTTTATTGCGAACAAACGGTTATCCTTTGCTGCTGGATTTAGGAGCTGCATTTTTAATGGATGACAAACGTGTTCCAAAGCTGCAAACTCTAACCCATGGTTACTCATCACCAGAACAACATGAGCGCCGCCCATTGAGTTTTGCTTCTGACTTATACTCTGTCGGTATGGCCATGCGCGCCTGTATCACCCATGCTACACCTCAATCTGCTGCCAAACGTACTCAGAAAGATTTTGTACAACCCATGGTTGAAACTCACGCCAATCGATTTCGAATGAACTTTTTAAGAACCATTGATGCTGCCAGCGACTTGGACCCAAGTAAGCGCCCGCAAGATGTCGATGAATTTATTGCTGGACTGACAACAAGATGACCTCAAACGCAACCTTTGCCCATCAAAGCTATATTGGCGACCGTGAACTCAATGAAGATCGCGCCGCTATCGTAGAAAGACCGGATTCGACACTATTGATACTTGCCGATGGACTCGGTGGGCATGCCGGAGGCGAAATTGCCTCACAAGCTCTGGTTGATGCTGTCAGTGAAACATTTCTTGGTTTGACTGAAGAACAACTCAAAGAGCCTAAGTCTTTTATGACTCTGGCAGTCAATTATGCACACAAGTTTATCCATCGCCGCGCCAGCGAAGAAGGCATGTTGGATTATGTCCCTAAAACTACCTGCGTGTTGGCCTTGCTGGTAGACAATGTCCTGCTCTGGTGTCATGTCGGTGATAGCCGTCTGTACATCGTGCGTGACGAAATGATCATCTTTCACACCTCTGACCATATCGCCAAAGGTTACGGCAAAAACGCCCCCATCAACCGCTGTGTTGGAGGCGTTGAACGCCCCATTCCGGCAATCAGCGAACCCATGCTGCTCGAAGACGGTGATATCGTGTTTTTGTGCAGTGATGGCGCTTGGAAAAATTTGACCGTTGAAGACTTAAACCGCATCGAGAAAAGCTTTCCTCAACCTGACTTGGATATCCTGTTACGCAAGCTGGAACGACGCAACAGCTACCCAAGCGATAATGTATCGGCATCAATGTTGTGCTGGGGCCAGGCAGCAGTCAGCTCAGTCACAGAATCCGAGCAACGCGCTATTGATGAAAAAGTGCAAGCCGAATTAGACTCTGCAATGGAAAATGCCCAGCAGTCCGAATCAGCGCCTCGTATCCCTCCCAGCAAATCTGGCAACCTTGATGATGCAATCAATCAAATCGAGTCATTTATTAAGGATATTGATAGCAAACTTTAATTAGACGCTTATTCTGGCATTATAACCGTGAGTACGAAAGTACAATCATGGTTATAATGCTGTGCTGATACACCCGAACTTATTTTTAATTTATCCGATTCAGAGGAAACACTATGCAACGACCTAGTGGCCGTGCTAACAATCAATTGCGCGACATCAACATCACACGTCAATTCACCTGTCATGCAGAAGGCTCAGTTCTAATTGAATGCGGCAATACTAAAGTGCTTTGCACAGCCAGCATCGAACACAAGGTACCGCATTTTCTCAAAGGCAAAAACCAAGGCTGGATTACAGCAGAATATGGCATGCTGCCACGCTCCACCCATTCTCGTATGGGCCGAGAAGCCGCGCGCGGCAAGCAAAGTGGTCGCACCCAGGAAATACAACGCTTGATCGGACGCTCATTGCGAGCAGCGGTTGATCTAAACAAGCTGGGTGAACACACCATCACTCTGGATTGCGATGTTTTGCAGGCGGATGGCGGCACTCGCACAGCAGCTATTACTGGAGCCTTTGTTGCATTGCGCGAGGCCATTGATCATTTGCAGCAAAAAGGCAAACTGAAGACCGACCCAATAATACGGAACATCGCTTCAGTCTCTGTTGGCATTTATGAAGGAGAGCCTGTACTGGACCTTGACTACCCGGAAGATTCCAGTGCCGATACCGACATGAATATTGTGATGGACGATGCAGGACGTTTTATCGAAATCCAAGGCACCGCAGAACAGGAGCCCTTTTCCAATGAACAACTGTTGGCATTGACAACCTTAGCCCAGCACGGCATAACACAATTGATTGCAGCACAGAAAAATGCTTTAGAGGCATAACTCAAACACTTTTAACTACAGGTTAGTACTATGTCAAACCAAGTCGTACTTGCGTCCAGTAACCAAGGCAAAATTGCTGAGCTACAGGACAAGCTGACACCTCTTGGCTATCAAATCCTGGCACAGTCAGAATTCGATTATGAAGATGCGGTTGAAGATGGATTGAGCTTTGTTGAAAATGCCATCATCAAAGCCAGGCATGCCTGTGAGCACACGGGCTTACCCGCCATTGCAGATGATTCAGGCTTGGAAGTTGCCGCGTTACAAGGTGCCCCAGGAATTTATTCTGCCCGCTATGCTGGCGATCAAGCCACCGATGATGATAACAATGCAAAACTCTTAAGCGCTTTAGCCAATGAGACTAATCGAAGCGCACGATTTCAATGCGCCCTGGTATTTATGCGCCATGCCAAAGACCCAACACCTATTATCTGCCAAGGCAATTGGCATGGTAAAATCGTGGAACAAACACAAGGGAACAACGGCTTTGGCTACGACCCTCTGTTTTATATACCCGAGCTCAAACTGACGTCAGCGCAACTGTCTCCAGAGCACAAACAACAAATCAGCCATAGAGCGCAGGCATTAAAACAGTTAATATCATTACTTCCCGCCCACTAATATAAACCATTAAGCACTATCTAATTAGCACTACCTCATGAGTTTACAATTACAATCCCACCCCACATTTTCCGGCCGCAAAGGTCCCGTTGTCATTCTGGTTGCCGATGGTGTTGGAGTCGCACCAGCAGGTCCCAGCAATGCAGTAACAGAGGCCAACACACCGACTCTGGATGCACTAGCCGAACAATCCCTGTATACGGAATTACTGGCGCACGGAACCGCAGTTGGTCTACCCAGCGATGATGACATGGGCAACAGTGAAGTTGGACACAACGCATTGGGAGCTGGACGTATATTTGCTCAAGGTGCCAAGCTGGTGAATCAGGCTCTGGCTGACAAGAGCATCTTTCAAACAGATGTCTGGCAGCAATTGGTCAATCATGGCAAACAAAACACCTTGCATTTAGTCGGTTTGCATTCAGATGGCAACATTCATTCCCACACTCAACATCTCTATCAGTTGATGCATCAAGCCGCGCAAGAAGGTGTCACCGAAGCCTGCCTGCATATTCTGCTTGATGGTCGAGATGTCCCGGCTCGATCAGCTCTGGATTACATCGCCACTACAGAGCAACATATCGCAGAAATCAACCAAAAATATCAAGCCAATTTCAGAATCGCCTCAGGCGGTGGACGTATGAGCATCACCATGGACCGCTATGAAGCGGATTGGGACATGGTAAAGCGTGGTTATGAGTGCCATACACATGGGATAGGCCGTCAGTTTTCTTCAGCAACTCAGGCCGTGGAAACCTTATACTCAGAGTCCGATAAAGGCGACCAGTATTTAGAACCTTTTGTTATTGCCAGTGACGGCCAGGCTGTCGGCGCAATGCACGATGGTGACGGGGTTGTACTCTTTAACTTTCGCGGCGACCGCGCCATAGAAATATCACTGGCCTATGAGCGTGAAAATTTCAAAAAATTTGATCGTGGCAACCATCCCAAGGTCTTTTATGCAGGCATGTTGCAATATGATGGCGATGACCTGGTGCCAGAACATTATCTGGTCAACCCTCCTGAAATTGATCGCACCATGGGTGAGTATCTATGCAATGAGGGTGTAAAGTCATTTGCGATCAGCGAAACCCAAAAATATGGCCATGTCACTTATTTCTGGAACGGTAACCGTTCAGGTTATATAGACGAGGCTCTGGAAACGTATGTAGAAATCCCTTCTGACAATATTCCTTTTAATGAAGCTCCTGCTATGAAAGCCAGAGAAATCACTGACAAGACTATTGAATTGCTCAATAGCGGTGAATATCAATTTGGCCGCTTAAACCTGGCCAATGGCGATATGGTTGGCCACACTGGAGATCTCGCAGCAACTATCGAAACAATGGAAGTTGTCGATGAATGTGTGGCGCGTTTGATTGACACTGTCAAAAAGTTGGATGGCGTGTTGATCTACACAGCAGATCATGGCAATGCTGACATTATGTATACCGAAAAAGACGGAATACGTTCACCCAAAACATCACATACACTCAGCAAGGTTCCATTTGCTATTGTGGACAGTTCTTTTGCTGGAGAATACAGCCTGACACCTCCGGCAGATGCAGGTTTGACTCATATTGCAGCGACTACCCTTAATTTATTGGGTTTTGAAGCCCCGGAAGGCTATCAACCTAGCCTGTTAACGATCAAACCATAAGATACAGCTCATGAGCAAAAAGCTTATACATCAGGGGAATTTGATCTCTGTATTCAAACAGAAGATCGATTTACCTGAAGGCAAGCACACATTCTACGATATCGTTAATCACCCTGGTGGTGCCGTTATTATAGCTATCAATGAGCAAAAACAAGTATGCCTCATCACCCAGGACCGACCCGCAGTCAACAGCACCATCTGGGAACTACCCGCTGGTTGCCTGGAGCCTGGTGAAGCACCACTGATAACAGCTCAACGTGAATTGGAAGAAGAAACTGGCTGGAAAGCAGCTGATTGGACTGAACTGGGCAGCATTGTCACAACTCCCGGCTTTTGTGATGAAGTATTGCATCTGTATGCGGCGCAGCACTTGACCAGGACACAAACCAATTTCGATGCAGAAGAACAAATCGAAATTCACTGGCTAAGCATGAGCCAAGTTGAGGAAATGGTTGCCGACGGCACCATCAATGACGCCAAAACGCTCAGTTTGCTCTATCGCCTTAAGCAACACCCAGACTTTTCTAAGCTCTGGCAGGAATAGACTAAACTGCTCAGGTTAAGGTTCAGGTTTTCAGCACAACGGTGCCAAGAGCCTGTTTAACACTAAAATATTGACCTAGAATATCAGACACCCCTCCTTTGAGGGCATGACTAAAGCTTGTTCAGACGAAGCAAGCAGAAATCATTTTTTCGTAGCCGAAATTATTGCTGGTATAAGCATCAACAGCGGGTCATCTCCACATTTAGAAAATTCGACCTTCATTGAGTAATCTTTGATAACGCTATTGTTACCAAAATCCTCAACTTTGACAAAATACGTGCCCGCCGGCATATCGCTGCGAGAAATTTTTGAAAAGAGATTTAAACCATCATCATCATCAGATTCAATTTCACTGAGTCCATTGTCATAAAGCCACATTTGGGTATCCCCTCGGACACCAGATGTTAGCAAAACCACATCGGACTGTTCTGTCAAAGTAAAGGTATACCAATCACCGTCTGCAACGGGAGCAATGGTGTGGGTTTGTGCTTTACACGCTTCCAGTACAGTTGCTTCTCCCGAAGTGCCATCCGGCTCATACTGATCCGGCACAGGAGCCGTGGTTGCACCATAACGCTGGCCCATACCGGCCTGGTCGAGCACACTCAAATGATTACGCTGCCCGATGGTATTAAGAAACTGACTATAAGCTGGTAAAGGCTCTAATGTGTTTAAATTAGCCCGGTCGATTGAAAAAAAATTCTTGCCATAATGCATCACTGAATCAAAATCATAAGCGCCAAAGCTAACTGTGTTGCGGATGGCAAAATTACCCTCTCTACCGGCAATAATATTGTCAAACAAAACCGTTACAAAACTATCCCTGTTTGAGCGACTTTGCTCGTGACTAAGGCCAAGAGCATGACCTATTTCATGGGCAATGGTATATTTGCTGCTCCAACTGGCGATACGCATTCTTTGTGATCCACCAATCATACCAACAAACGATGAATTTCCGGTGTCATTCACAACATTGATGTAATTTGGCTGATTAGTACGCTCAACAAAGGTTAAATCTGCCACATCAGACCACTCTGCAGCCGCATCCAGCCAGCGAGCACGATTTTGTGCCGTCACCGCACTATCAAATGCGTAATAAACGATCCCATTTGTCCATTTATTACCGCTGAAGCCATCATTTTGCTGCAATGAATCAATGCGAAACCACATATCATCGATTTCAATATAATCTTGCCCTTGGGATGACTTTGCCACCAGAGCATCAATGGATTTGCGTTGCAGAGACTTATTTTCAGGACTGACCTTAGCCAACTCTACTTCCTCTGGCAGAAACACTGCTGCTATCGCTATTGATGGTAAGCAATACGTGGCTAAGGAAAGCAAGAAAATGCTAAAGGTACGGGCAAAATGGTAAGACACTATCATAAAACTCAATCTATATTACTGGTGAGATTTGAAGGAATGTTCTATCTCAAATTAAGCCCAGCTTAACATATTATACTGACTTCTATTAAATGCTTATTCACCCATTGGCATTTGCCAGGGTCTGTTGACACTAGGACAATAGCTCAATATCCGGCAGATTATTAGCCACATCTAGATAGGTTTGATGAGTTTCCAATGATTCCACAACAACCGGCAATGGTTGTGACCATATCTCAGGCAAATCAGCTTCCTCTTCAAGCACAATTGGAAAAGCCAGTTTCTCAACGGGAGGACAAAACTCGGCTTCTATTCCAGGTTTATTGCCACGTGGGTCTATTCGATACCATCCATGATCATCAAGAAATACCGCATTCAATCCATGCAGACTCAGTGGCGGCTGACTGCCGTCAATAGTAAGTCGTTGATAACATAAGCCTGTCGGAACGTCATTAGCACGCAACAACGCTGCCAGCAAATGGCTTTTAGCATAACAAAACCCTGTGCCGTATCGCAGCACATCAGAAGCCTTGCAGGTAACCGGGTTCATTTTATAATCCATACTGTGCTTGATTTCATCCCGCACAAACTCAAAACACGCTTTGATCACCGCATTTTGACCGCTTTGATGAAAAGCCAATTGTTTGGCTTTTTCCAACACATTTGGATGATGCCAATCAATGTACTGACTCGATTCTAGAAATTGCTGCATTATTCAGGTCCTTTTATTGCCATAGCTCAATGTCAGCGCATGGCATGATTCACAGTATGATACTGTAAAGCGAAAGTAATTTTCAGTAAATACGTTTTTATATGACCCATATTCGGATTAAACAACATCGCTTGATATTAGCCTCAGTACTATTAGTTTTCTTGAGCGTTATTAATGGTTGCTCTACGCCCATTCAATCCTCTGGCATCAGCGCTGGCATGGCATTCAACGTTGATATGCTGGCTGATGATTTAGATTCACCATGGGCAATGGTTTTTCTCAGCCCATCAGAACTATTAATCACCAACCGCCATGGCAGTCTGACGCTACTGGAGTTATCCAGCGGAAAAAAACAGCAGATAAGCGGAGTACCCGAGGTTTCTTCCTCTGGACAAGGCGGACTGCTAGATATCGCCCTACCTCCCGGTTTCGACCCTGAACAAGCTCAAAACAACTGGATTTACTTTACCTTAAGTCGAGCCACAAGCGGCCAGGCAGCAACTGAGCTCGCACGAGCTAGACTGCAAAAGGAATCCTTGCGGCTTCACGACTGGGAAACATTATTGCACTCAAAATCTGCCAGTGACAGCGGGCGTCATTTTGGCAGTCGAATTGCATTTGATAACCAAGGCCATGTTTTTTTTGGTATTGGTGACCGTGGACATCGTTCCAATGCACAGGACCTCAGCAACCATGCAGGCAGCATCATTCGACTGAACCTCGATGGAACCATTCCTGATGACAACCCATTTATCAATAATGACGATGCCTTGCCAGAGATATGGAGTTATGGCCACCGTAACCCACAAGGAATGGCATTTGACAATCTTCACCAGCGCCTGTGGAGCAGCGAACATGGGCCACAAGGTGGAGATGAAATAAACCTGATTGAACGAGGCAAAAATTACGGCTGGCCTGTTGTTTCTCAAGGCGAGGAGTACGGTGAGGACACCCCTGTGGGTGTTTTGACACAACAAGGAATGATTGATCCAATAAAAGTATACTCCCCCTCAATAGCCCCGGGCAGCTTGTTGCTCTACACTGGAACAGCTTTCCCCCGCTGGCAGGGAAACCTGCTGCTAGGCTCTCTGAAACTACAGCATTTGAATCGAATCACCTTGGACCAACATATGCTCGCTGTCGACGAAGAGCGTTTATTAGAAGACTCCAATGAACGCATTCGAGCATTGGTCATGCACACTAACGGTGATATTTATATCGGTACTGATAGCGGCAAGTTATTGCGGATCAGCCCCAAAGCTAATACCAAAACCAACATTAACTGATTCGTTTAATTATTTCCCTACTTAAAATGCCCAGCTATAACAACCAGCTCGCCATTGCGTAACCCAGAAGGCCTATCAGTACTGTAAGGAACAAGCGTTTCCACACTAAAGCCGCAACAAACGCACATAGCATAGCAATCAAATGGGCATTATGTACACTCAGTGCCAGTTGACCGTCTCTGAACAAAGTGGTCTGAGCAATAATTACTGTCAAAACAGCTATAGGCACGAAGTTCAACGCCTCTTCCAGCAATGGTGGAATATTGATTTTTCCTGCCAGTAAAATCGGTAGGTAACGCGGGATAAAAGTCACCAAAACCATCCCAGCAATCAAAAGAACCTCATTCATAATTCAGCAGCTTTCTCCGACTGTTTATTTTGTTCAAAGCGAACGCCTATAACGCCAACAATGATTGCAAGCACCGAAGAAAATAGCAAACCCGTCTGATGCGGCCAGGATTGTGTCAATATAGCAGCAACAAAGGCAGTTGCCGCGCATATATATTGCGGCCAACGCTGCAATAATGGCACAACAATTCCAACAAAAGCGACAATCATCGCAACATCAAGTCCCCACTTGGTAATATCAGGCACCGTCTTTCCCAATGTGATTCCAACCCAACTGAACACTTGCCAGTTGGTATACATCAACACTGCAGAACCGAGATAGTACGCGACAAATTTGAGCAAGGACTGATTTTCAGAAGACTGTTGACTCAAGCGACCCGCAACTACCGCATAAGTTTCATCTGTTATCCAGAATGCCATCGGAGCACGTAGCCACTGCGGTAAACCAGCCATGTGCGGCATCAAGCTGGCTGAGTAAAGCATATGCCTGAGATTAACAATAAAGACCGTCAAAATAATAATCGGTATGGCTGTAGAACCGTATAGTAGTACAGCAATAAATTGCGAAGAACCAGCAAATACAAATAATGACATGGCCAGTGTCGCCCACACAGACAAACCTGCCGTCTGGGCCAAAGCTCCATAGACCACAGCAAAAGGGATAGCAGCCAGAATCAAAGGCAAAGTATCACGTGCGCCCAACATAAACAGAGGCAAGCCTTTGTTCAGTTTACGCCTAATCGACTCATTCATAGCAAGCTTTTCAACTCATCCTTTCGGCAAGTTATCCACATAAGCTTTGCACCCATTGCGGTACGCATTGTGTAGCAGGTCCATAGACTCCGTCGGTAAAAGCATTAGCGACCAGGGATTTCTCCATATTTATCTCAAGACCATCAGCACCAGCCTGACGCGCAACTTCGATGAAACCTGCCGCAGGATAAACATTGCCTGATGTCCCAATAGCGACAAATAAATCACACTCTGCCAAGGCATGATAGATGTCATCCATAAATAGTGGCATCTCTCCAAACCAAACAATATTCGGACGTAAATTACCGGTTTGTTGACAGCATTCACATCGGTCCTCAACCGAGATATCCTGCCGACAGGTATACTGAACGTCGCTTATCTGACACCGCATCTGCAACAGTTCACCGTGCATATGCAACACATTCTTACTGCCGGCGCGTTCATGCAAATTATCAATATTTTGTGTAATCAGCAAAACATCGCCAGCGAACTTCTGTTCCAGGGTTGCCAGCGCACGATGTGCCGCATTAGGTTTAATCTCATCACTTAGTAATTGCCGCCGTCGTTGGTTATAAAAATTCTGCACCAGTTCTGGGTCTCGAGCAAAACCCTCAGGCGAAGCAACATCCTCTATACGGTGATTTTCCCATAAGCCATCACTGGCACGAAAGGTAGCAATACCCGACTCTGCAGAGACTCCAGCACCAGTCAGGATAACAATTGAGTTCGGTTTCTTCATTGTTCGTTTTTACTCGATAATCCAAGGCATGTAAACCGAATATGCACTTTCTGGATACTCTATGGCAGCAGCTTAGAATACCGACTGATCTTATTGGAGTATGAAGCATAAAAAAATAAAGAACTGCATTGTTCAGTAATTATCCCTACCCCATATATCATACTCCAACACAACTACTGAACACGCAGTTCCATATACATCAATGTAAAATACCCAGCGAATCCATTGCATGATTAACTCACCCCCATGAGCAATCTTTTTATACCATGTAAATTAATTACATTGTCATCAAACAGGCCCTAGTTTAACCAACCAGACGGTGAAACACCCCGTGGTATGCGAATAGAGAATAGAAGAAATGCAACACATCAGCAACTAGCCAAAAGTTGAGTTGCGCTTTGTTCGTTGAACAGCAAAAATATGAGTCATCTTGAGTCGCACTGGTAATATGGAAATGAAAATTTTAATTATAGATGACCACAAATTGTTCCTAGAGGGCGTGCGTTATGTGCTGTCAGGCCTGGATGCTGATGCGGAAGTTGAAGAAGCTACCAATGCCAATCGAGCGTTACAACTCATTGACCGAGGCACTAACTATAAACTCATACTGGTTGATCTGGCCCTGCCAGGGCTTGATGGCTTTGCCTTTTTACAAGCAATGCGCCAACGCAAATGCGTTATCCCTATTGTGATGCTGTCAGCATCAACCGATGTGCGGGATATCCATAAAGCAATCACTTACGGTGCTTTGGGTTATATTCCCAAATCCTATTCCTCCAATCAAATGATCTCGGCTTTGCAAAAAATTCTCGCCGGAAATATTTATATCCCGGAGCAATATATAGAAAAAGTGAATCAATTGTTTGCCAAAGGCGGCGAACCTGCCAACAACAACAATGAAGAACAGATCAGCGAACGTAAACTGGAAGTATTGAAACTGCTTGCCGCAGGTCACTCAAATAAAGAAATCGCTTCCGTACTTCAAGTTACAGAGGCCACCATAAAAGCCCACGTCAGTGACTTATTACGCTTATTTGAAGTCAAAAATAGAACTGCCTGCATTGCTGAAGCCCAAAAGCGTAAATTGGTTTCTTGATAGACTGCCCTGATACCCCCCCAAAGTAACAATCTTAATCTGCAGAAACCTCCTGATAAATAGAGGTTCGCAGTTGGGAAGGAGAAATAGGTTTATGCAATAGCCGATACCCACTCGCATTAGCCTCGGACAAACGATCAGCTGATGTGTCACCGGTAATCAAAATCGCAGGAATTTCCTTATTACAGCATTGATAAATCTGGGCAATTGCATCGGCTCCTGTCTGGTGCTCTCGCAAGCGATAATCTGAAAGGATCAGGTCTGGAACAATATCCGTCGTTTTCAATTGGTCTATTGCTTCCTGTGAGGATTGCGCCAAGATGGTATTACAACCCCAATCATTCAATATTTCTTCCATGCCTCTGAGAATATCAGCTTCATCATCAATCACCACCACATGGATGCCAGTCAAGTCCCAAGGCGTCTGCACTCGCTGAACCTGTTTAATCAATCCGATATCTCCTTTGGGGAAGGGTATCCTGAAACTGGAACCACGACCTTCAATAGAGTCCAACTCCACACTCAAATCCAGCAAATCGGCTGAACGTTTAACGATTGCCAACCCCAGACCAAGACCTTTTTCACGGTCACGCTCAGGATTATTAAGCTGATGATATTCTGAAAAAACATGCTCGCGTTGATCCGCAGGAATTCCGATACCGGTATCCATGACCTCAACTATGACCTCTCCTTCTTTTTCTAACGTTGACAAAGTAATCTGACCTTTATGAGTATATCGAATGGCATTTGAGATCAAGTTGCGCAAAATACGCTCAGTCAAAACAGGATCTGAATAAACCACGTGCTGCTCACTTTGACAGACAAAGACCAGACCCTTTTCGGTAGCGGAAGATTCATATTCAGCCACAATTTTCTGCAATACATCACGAATTTGAAAATGAGACAGATCTACTTCAACAATACCGGCATCCAGTTTGGAGATATTCAACAGACTATGAAATAAAGATGACATCGCCTCAACTGATTGCTTGATCCGTTCAACCAGCGTCACACTTTTATCATCTTTAGTATGGTTTTCCAAAGCGCTGATAAACAAACCCAATGCATGAATAGGTTGGCGNNGCCAGAAATTTAGATTTTGCGATATTGCTGGATTCGGCAATATCTTTTTGCTCTTTAAGCCGTTCCATCAAATCCACATTCTCAAATTGCAATGATAAGGATCGCTCAATAGCGCGACCAAGATTAAAACAATAAAATAAATTTATCGCCAGGAAAGCAGACATAAAGTAGCCAGCGACAGGAACAACATTATTGTTAGTGACAATCAAATAGGTCGCAATCGGCGCGATTGTCGGTACTGAAAAGGCAAAATATAAGGGTGGAAACGTTGCGTATGAGGCCAGGCAACCCGCAGACATTCCAGCAAGAACCAACAATAGAAATGCCAAATACCCTGGATTATCAGGGGCCATAAATAATAAACCACCTACCCCCCAGGTAATGCCGGAAGCCAACACAAAAAACAAATGAAACGACATCTTCCACGACGCCTCTTCAGGCTGTGTTGGTTCTTTTGCAATGATCTGACTGATAACGAAACGAGTCAGAGAAAGCCCCATAATGACACCCAACCATATCAGCAAACGGCTGTGTTCGACGGCATCCCAAAGCACCCAGGTCAACAGACAGGCAATGCCTACATTGCCCAACAAAACACCGCGTAGATGAAAAAATAATAAATCCGTTTTAGTCGCCAAGAGTTTCTTATCTGAGTTGACAAACAAACGTTCTATCAAAGTATTAAGTGCAGTTATCATGCCATCCCCTCATGTAATACGATTGCAACAGGAATAGACAAATCTAAACTATCTTCTGGCCAGCGGCAAGTTCACTGATAGACAGAAGCCTTACTACAAACCTACAGCAACGTCCCTGACAGCCGTTGCCAATCTTCTGTCATAAAGCGTCCGAAGATAAAAACAACATTATCAATTTACCCTAAGCCTATGTTCGCTGTAATTTGCGTCCCAACACCAATTTCACTTTGAATCTTCAAACTACCATTATGTGCTTCAGCGATCGCCTTGCACAAATACAAGCCCAAACCGAAACCACCTGTATTACGTTGGCGAGAAGGGTCGACCCGGTAAAATGGCTCGACCACTTTGTCAATCATGCCTTCCTCTATCCCCACACCAGAGTCTTTGACACAGAGATTGAAACTGCCCTCATCCAATTGAACGCTGATCTGTGGCGGTTGATTCCCTGGCGGCGTATATTTCAGAGCATTCTGCAACAAGTTCTTAATTAGAACTTTTACCCTTACCATATCAACATTCACAAAAGGGCTGTCAGCATGCTCGACAAAGATTATTTCCTCATCAGCAAAATACTCGTTTATTACTTGATTGACTAATTCATTCAACGACACTACCTGCCTCGAAATGATCGCATGTGAACCCAGTTTTTCTGCTTCTGTCAGTTCATTGATAATCAGCTCCATTTCACGAATATCATCGGCAACAGCCGTCTGATGACTGCTCTGCTGCATCAACTCCAACGCCACTTTGGCTCGAGTTATGGGTGTTCGTAGCTCATGACTAATCGCTAACAGCAAACCTCGCTTTGCCTCCAGCATCTGTTCAATATCAGCCGCCATTTGGTTTACCTGCTCCGCCAATGCACCCAGTTCATCCTGACGTTTGACAACGGTTCTGGCACTGAAATCACCTTGGCTGACCTTACTCACGACTTGGTTAATATCTTTCAACGGAGAAAATAAACGGCGTATAGCCCAATAAAGCCCCCCAAGAAACAGCAGGCCTATGAACAACCAGTGCAGGCCAAGACCCGTATATCGGTAGAACTTCACATTAAATAGAATGGACACATCAGGCATAACCACCTTATAAAGGCGTTCTCCGCCTTTTTTGGCCACTGAAACCTCTGGTTTAATATGTCTGTGGTGTTTACGCCGATGAACTGGAAAGTCTATTGCAACAAGCTCAAACTCAAAGCGATTCTGCTCAATGATGTCACCTGTTGATGACCAAGATTGTTCATTATCAGGGCCAACAAAAATATGTATATCAAGACCGGATCGTTCTGCGATTTTTTGCGCTCGCTCTATATTAATGGTTTGTTGCCTGGGTTCATAAATAGCACTGGCTATCCGTACCATATTCTGTGCCTGCAATTCAAGAACCTGTGTTTTGAGAGAATGACCAACACCCAGGCGTAGCAATATGACCAATAATAAAAATGCGACAACAAAAATAGCCAATAGGCGAACAGACAGCGACCGTTTAAACGCACTAAACATCAGTATGCTCCGCAATAAAGCTATAGCCTGATCCCCAGACGGTTTTAATATAGTCTAATGGCGCAATTTTTTTTCGTAAACGGCTGATGGCAATATCGATTGAACGGGAAAACAACTCCACATCAATTCCTTTCAAGCTATTGAGTATTTCATCACGGGTAAAGTTCTTTTGCGGTGAAGAAGCCAACAGCAGCAGCAACTGATATTCAGCAGTTGTCAAATTAATCACTTTTTCATCAAGCAACACCTGGCGCAGTTCAGGCTTAATTTCCAAGCGTTTAAAGCATAGTCCACTTTCGCTGCGATGGCTTTCTACTCGCTTGAGAATATTCTGAATACGCACCAGTAGCTCGCGAGGCTCAAATGGTTTGGGCAAATAATCATCTGCTCCCAATTCAAGACCGACAACTCTATCCATAACTTCACCCCTTGCGGTCAGCATCATAATAGGAACTTCAGAACTTTGACGAATTCTCCTACAGACTTCAAACCCATCCATTTCCGGCATCATCACATCAAGAATCACCAAATCCGGCTTTATCGACTTGACCATTTGCAAACCCTTGTGTGGGTGCTGAGCACTATGCAAGGCCCAATGGTATTGCGCAAAATAATCACTGAGATTATTAGCTAACTTTTCATCATCGTCTATCAGTAGTAAATTTGGCATATTTATCATTATAACCCTGCGTTAACACCTTAGAGAAAACACAATCGCCACCATTACGTCAGATGCAATGGTGGCAGATACAACATTTATTTTATCAAGAGGTTTCTTTGAAGCCCTTTCCATGTCCCCTCATATGATGACCACGCCCTACGAGTTTCGATAATATACGTTTGTATATTTTCTGAGACTTCAGCCGTTGCTCAGCGTCCAGTGAATTATGGAAAACAACAAATTTTTCCAACACCGGCATCATCATCTCTCGTTTCTGAAGCCGTTTTTCATCAATGAAATCAACAATTTCCTGTGCCTGTAAATTATCTTTTGTTGTCAGCTGATTAAAGGCTTCCCGGCGGCTTTCTTTTTTTTCACCACGCTGCTCTCGCATCTGTTCACGTAAGGCTTTCTTGGCTTCAGCAAATTCTCGAAAACTGGCCTGCTGCGTCTCAGTCAAGGATAATTTATCCGTCACTTTAGCAACCATATGCTCAATATTTCCTCGGTTTTTCTTGTGCGCATAAGTAACCGTAGCTACGGTACTTAAGCCAATTATTGCTGATAGTAATAGTATCTTGATAGTCATGATTTTCACCTGTTTGTTGAAATTTACATTAAGGCATTTGACAAGCAATGCCAATAATCAACACTATAGGCTTCGATACCAATCAAGTGGTTTCTATCCAGTAGCATTTGGTAACGATTTGTAACAACCTTTAACCAAAGACGATAAAAAAAGCCTCACCGAATGATGAGGCTTAGTTTGTCATAAATCTGATTTTTCTTATATAAACAGCATGCTGCAGATCAATACCGCAGTCAACAACAGGCTCATATGAATAACACCTTTGACCGATGCTATAGGGCCCATTTTGCCCATCAGAGCATTTATTTCCAACGCAATGACAATACCTAAGGCAATCCAGAAGCCCAAGCCTCCACCTTGCGCATATTCACCCAGCAAAAGATGATCCGGCGTATAGCCCAGATGAGCAGAAGCTAACATACAATACGCCATTGGCCCGGAAAACAAGGTATTGGTGCGAGAGGCCAGCAAGGCCTTGGCTCCAGCCGCAGCTGCATCACCTTCTTTCATGCCAAGAGCCACTTGTTGAGCTGGCCATATAACCAACCAGACGTTCAAAAACATGAACGTACCCATCAAAGCTCCAAGAACAATATACTCGTTGAAAAAAACCGGTTTACCCACTTTTGCCAGCAAAATCACGCCGGTAATAAATGTGAACATTGCCCCCCAACGAAACCACCATAGGGCACTGGGAGCCAGCTTAGCTTTAGCATCAACCAATGCCTCAGCAGAAGCATTTTTAAAGTAACCGCCTTGAACGAAATTAAAATAATACAACATTCCAATCCAAGTAATACCAAACAGCAAATGTCCCCATCGAATGATAAAATTTAATTCTTCCATCACTAACACCTCTTTCTGATTATTGTTTATGCTATACAAAGCCACCTAAAAACTCGTGCAATCTTACCTGAAAACCCATTGAAAAGCAGTACGGCTACCGACTCACGCTTTTTCAACGGCCAGAATACGCCCGTAATATTGGCGTTATATTATTCAACTGTCGCACTGATTAGACTATGGTGGCATTTTATTAAGTCGAAAAAAGCGTTACTTTCTTAGCGATTAATTTAACAGCATTAACGTTAATCACGACGCCCTGATAAGTTGGTATCGGTATAAACTACGTCATATTCCATGCGCCTTTCGAGCAAATACAAAATAGTAAGAAATCACCATTTTGATGCTTTGCACAAAAAAACAAAGAAAAAAGACGCTAAATGAAGCAAAACAATACCATTTACCAACCTAAACGAGGTTAGTATTCATAAATTACACATAAAATAAAGGATCAATAGATCGTAACAACCCTATGAGCCTTGGGAGACTCTCAACATGTCCGATGTAAAAACCTATCCAGTGTTTGATTCTATCAAACAAAATGCACATATTACTCCAGAGCGTTATGCCGCTATGTATCAGGAGTCTATTGATAACCCCAACGGCTTCTGGGCTGATCGTGCAGAAGAATTTCTCGATTGGTACAAAAAGTGGGATACCGTTAGCGATGTTGACTTCAATACTGCTCACATCAAATGGTTTGAGGGGGGCAAGCTAAACGTTTCCTACAATTGTATTGACCGTCACCTGGAAAAAAGAGCCGATCAGACAGCTATTATCTGGGAGGGTGATGACCCTAACGTCAGCAAATCCATCACTTATCGTGAATTACATGAACAGGTCTGCCGCTTTGCTAATGCCATGAAAGCATTAGGTGTAGAAAAAGGAGATCGCGTTTGTCTTTATATGCCAATGACACCTGAAGCAGGCATTGCCATGTTGGCTTGCACTCGTATTGGTGCAGTTCACTCTGTCGTGTTTGGCGGCTTCTCTCCAGAAGCATTACGCACACGCATCAATGATTCCAACTGCAAGATTGTCATTACCGCTGATGAAGGCTTACGAGGGCAAAAGCCCATTCCACTGAAAGCCAATGTTGATGAAGCCTGCCTGGACACGCCCTCAGTGACACATGTGATCGTCAGTAAGTGTTCAGGTAATGACTCCATCGGCTGGGTCGAAGGACGCGACGTATGGTACGACGATATCGTAGCCGCAGCCAGCCCTGACTGTGAGCCGGAAGTTATGGATGCAGAAGATCCACTGTTCATTCTGTACACATCTGGTTCAACTGGCACACCTAAAGGTGTCCTGCATACCACAGGCGGTTACCTGTTATATGCAGCAATGACACATAAGTACGTTTTTGACTATCAGGATGGCGAAGTGTTCTGGTGCACTGCCGATGTTGGCTGGATCACCGGGCATTCCTATACTCTCTACGGACCATTGGCAAACGGTGCAACCACGCTTATGTTTGAGGGTGTTCCAACATACCCCAATGCTGGTCGTTTCTGGCAGGTCGTTGATAAACACCAGGTGAATAGCTTTTACACAGCACCCACTGCATTGCGGGCATTGATGGGAGCTGGCCCTGGCTTTGTTTCACCAACCAGCCGTAAAAGCCTGCGCATATTAGGCACTGTAGGAGAACCCATTAACCCGGAAGCCTGGGAGTGGTATTTCCACCATATTGGTGAGGGACGTTGTGCTATTGTCGACACATGGTGGCAAACCGAAACAGGCGGCCATATGATTACGCCACTACCTGGAGCAACTCCAATGAAACCAGGTTCTGCAACCACACCTTTCTTTGGTGTTCGCCCAACACTGCTGGACGAAGAAGGCAAAGTATTGGAAGGAGCAACCTCTGGCAATCTGGCAATTTCGCACTCATGGCCAGGCCAAATGCGCACTCTGTATGGCAATCATAAGCGTTTTCATGAAACCTATTTCTCAATGTATCCTGGCTACTATTTCACTGGCGATGGCTGTCGTCGTGATGAAGACGGTTACTATTGGATTACCGGACGAGTCGATGATGTGCTTAATGTTTCCGGACATCGCATGGGAACAGCGGAAGTTGAAAGCGCATTAGTATTGCATGAGACAGTTGCTGAAGCTGCTGTTGTCGGCTTTCCACATGACATCAAAGGTCAGGGAATCTACGCTTATGTCACTCTAATGGCTGGTGAAGAATATACTGACGAATTAAAGGCGATTTTGATTAAACATGTGCGCAAGGAAATAGGTCCTATTGCAACACCGGACATCATTCACTGGGCACCTGGCTTACCCAAAACCCGTTCGGGAAAAATCATGCGACGCATTTTGAGAAAAATTGCTGAAAATGAATTCGATAGCCTTGGTGATACCAGCACATTAGCTGACCCTTCGGTTGTTCAGGATTTGATCAATAACCGTTCTTAACAGGCCCTAGGTAGAATTTAATCCTAGCAATAAAAAGCAGGGTCGGTATACACCGAACCTGCTTTTTTTGTGTCAACTAAATTGGTGGATAAAAGACAAATTAGCCGACACTCAGATACCTCTTGACTCTAATCAATTGATACCAATCCCACGAAGGGACACCTACACCCATAAGTATTCTCACAAAGATATATCAAAACATTATTGAAATATCGACTCTATAAAAATAAATTATAGGACAATAAATGAATATGTCAAAGCCACCTTTAGAGCAAGTAAATTAAACCCGTTAGAAGAAAGTGAATGTCGGTCCAGAGCATTGAACCAGGCAATTAAACCTGACAACAGCTGATAATAGAGAAGCAATAAAAAAGCTGCTTGTATAAACAAGCAGCTTTTATTTACAACTCTAGCTAACACCCCTGAAAACTAGAGCAATACTGATATCACTGAAAACCCCCAGTTAATATCATTTTCCGCTTACTATGTGAAACTCCGAACTGGTTATACCCAAATCGATTGAGTTTAAGTTGAGATTTATAGTGAAGTCAGAAAAAGGACACCTTTGAAGTCCAAATGTTCTATGAGCATTATATTCAGACCAAATAAAAAATACAAAACTTATTTTTATTTCATAAAGAACTTTAATAAGTCTTCGTTATGCGGCTATGGGTAAAATCATCAGAATTTCATGCCCATTCTGTAATCCGGGTACTGCAAAGTAAGGTCAAACTGAGAAAAAAGCTTTGAATTATCAATACGTCGCGACTCCCTCAAATAAGAGAGCATACCGGACGACAGACAGCTTTGAGCCTCCTGCATTGAAATAATAGGGGGAACTGGAATATCCAACACTTTGGCCGCTGACAGTAAATAATCTGATATCGTACCGGGAATGCCATCAGCAACATTATAAATATCGGTCTTTTTCTGCTGCTGCATCACTCCAATACAGATCATAGCGAGATCATCCGCATGAATGCGATTGGTATAACCACACTCCTTAGGATCAACTACTGGTTCGCGCCGCAACAAACGCTCTCGTGGAAGACGGCTGTGGCTGTATATCCCAGGCACTCGCAGAATGCTCAATATATGTCCATGATCATCAGCATAAGCGAGCCATTGTTGCTCCATATCAAGACGACGTTGGCCTCGCTGTGTACCAGGGCTTACTGATGTTTGTTCATTAACCCAATCCCCAGCGCAATCACCATAAACACCCGTTGTACTGATTAATACAATACGCCTTGGCAAACCTGAAATAGCATCTTGTTGGCGCAGATAATTCAAAAAGTTTCGGCTGCGCAGATCCTGCACCCCTTCTTTTTGAGGAGGTACCAGGTAATAAATGCACTCAGAAAAAATCTCGGGGCAATCCGCTGCATTGACTTGCTGTTCTAAATCGATTTGTTGCACATCCATGCCCAGGTTTTCCAACCGCTGTTTGCTGGATTTCGAAGCAACAATAGCTGAGATTTGCGTTGATTCATCTTGTTTGCCAGCGATACGTAAACCTATATCACCACAACCTACAATTGCGACAGGTACAGTCATTTTAATCACGCCTCAACCTCTGCGACACTGCTACGGGGGTTGGATATCGCAAAACAACACAATAAGAAGAACCAATAAAGGTAATAATGGTTGCCAACTGTATCATATACGCCATTTGCTCACTGACCACAGACGCACTCAAAGCGACAAAAATCAGCAACAGAGAAAACTCGCTCATTTGCCCCAGGCGCCAACCAGTCTCCCAGGCCAAGCGATCATTCTCCGCCACACTTTTCAAGGCATAACGAAACACAACAGGCTTTAAGACAATCATAGTTCCTCCCAACACTAAAGCCGGGAATAATATCGTTGGTATCACAGCAACATTAATGCCCGCCCCCAAAGCAAAGAAAAACAACACCAGGAAAAAGTCCCGCAACGGCTTCAAACTTTCGGCGATAAAAGTCGCTATAGGATTGCTTGCAATAACCACCCCAGCAATAAAAGCACCAATCTCATACGAAAAACCAAGACTGTGTGCTAACTGAGCGATACCAAGACACCACGCCAGAGTAACCAGAAAAATATACTCCTGAATCCGGTCATAGCGTTTGAATAATGCCATCAATAAATAGCGCTCAACCACCACGGCTACAATAATCAAAACCGGAAACTTAACAATCAACCAAAGCAGCGGCTGAATGCTACCCGATTCCTGATCAAGGCCTTGTAAGACCAGCATAACAACAATAGCTATCAGATCCTGCAACAACAGAACACTGATAATCACTTCACCGGTATGACGATGATGCAAAACCGTTGTTGGCAATAATTTCAAAGCAATAATTGTGCTGGAAAACATGCAAGCGACTCCCGCTATGCTGGCATCCGCCAAACTAAAACCAAAAGCAATCGCAATACCAAAACCAACAAGAGCAAATACCGTCGCACTTAATGCGGTCACCAGGGCAGTTTGACGAAATAAATCAAACAATTTTTGCGGGGTTAAATTCATACCCAACAGGAACAACAGAAAAATAATGCCAATATTGGCGATATCCTGAATCAGAGTGGTGTCATTCACCCAAGCTAATACCGCAGGTCCCAATAATACTCCTAACACAATATAGGCAATAATCAGTGCCTGGCGAGCAAGCAATGCCAATGTCGCCATCAAGGCAGCGCCAATAAAAATTAGAAATAGTGAAAATATAATAGATTGTTCGTGCATATATTCTGGTCAGTTATGTGACTTTATTTGCTCCTGTTCTTAGCTACTCATTGAGTTATGCTGAGGTTTTACCATAATAGTCTGGTTCATTTCCTGGAATCCACTTGATATTACAGCCCACACTGGCAATTTGATCGTTGGTCAACGCTTGTCCTGCCATAAGTGCGTCAATGGCAAGTTGCAAGTCCTTCCCAGTAACAGTTTCACCATTGGCCGGACGCGAAGCATCAAATTGTCCACGGTAAACCAAAGCAGCCTGTTGATCAAAGAGGAAAAAGTCAGGTGTACAAGCCGCTTGATACGCTTTAGCAACCTGTTGATCTTCATCAAACAGATAAGGAAACTCAAAAGCATATTGGCGGGCGAACTTTGCCATATTTTCGGGGCTATCAGCTACATAGTTATTAACATCGTTTGCATTGATTGCGACAACATCAAGACCTTGCCGCTGAGCCTGATTTCCCAACTCTGCCAATCGTTCAGCGAGGTGCACAACATAAGGACAATGATTACAGATAAAGGCAACTAATAAGCCTTGCTGGCGCTGTGTTGTCCAGGAAAACTCCGACTGTACAGTCAGTGGATTATAATCCGGCAAGCTAAAAGCGTGCGCCTTGCTCCCAAGTTCCATCATCGTTGAGTTAGTTTCAGCCATAATATCGATTTCATAGAATAATGAACTCGATTGTAACTCAGTTTACATTTACTGTGCCAAGCTTAAACAGCTAGGGCCTGTTAACAGATATTCAGTCAAAAATACGATAATCATTGTCCGCTGATATCTGCAGTCGTTCAAATAATGACCATAGAACCTTCAAACTAAGCCCCCACAACAACAATGGAGAATTGGCTTCAAGGCTGATTCCACGCATCATTTTGCCAGGCACTTGGGGGTGTTGAAATAATTCAATATTACGAACATCATTCAAACGAGACACAGGAACCCAGAGCACCCGTGCCACTTCATAATTGTGTTGTGTTTCCACTATTTGTCGAAGGCAATAAACGAAACACGATAAGTGGACTGATTTGATTTCGCTACTCGACGGCCCCAGAACATCATCCAGACGCCCAATATAATCCTGTGGCAGCAATTGAATACCGACCTCTTCAACAGTCTCTCTCTCAGCTGTCGCTCGAGAATTAAGATCAGCAGGTTCAAACTTCCCTCCTGGAAAAGCCACTTGACCTGACCACGGGTCTTTTTCGTTAAATGCCCGTTGAATCAACAGCAATTCTGCACCCGACTCAGCCAATCGAAAAATCAAGCTCACAGAAGCTCGCAGACGTTGAGCATGGGGTTGCTGGATCGCTTGATAGCCGGTGAGCTTCCGACTCAATAAGGAATCAAAATTCTGCATACAGGCTCGAATATAAACCAGGGTATAAAATCAGAGGGCAAAACAACACAAATCACATCAGCTATAAAAACAATTGAACGCCTTTTAATGACAAAAGCAAGATGAAAGTAAACGTACTAACAACAAACTTTGGGGTTAGAACGTAAGATTAGTTCCCAATAGAAAACTGGAAGAAGAGGTCGCTTTAGTCCCTCTCTGATTATTATCCAGATCTAAAACTCTGACACCAGCCTTTAATGACAGACTCGAACGGTGTTTGAACAACAAGCCAGCTTCCAGCTGATATCCACTCAAGTTATCTCGTGAAGTGGTTTTGTCCAGTTCTGGAAACCATGAACTGGTGCCATAAACCTGAAAGCTATTGGCAAAATTAAGTTTACCCAACAATGAAAAGCTTGGGCCTTCAGCGTTAATTTCATTCGCAATATCAATTTCCTGCCAACCCAAGCCTACCGCTAAATAGTTAGCGCTATTTCGTGAACGGAATAACTGACGATTCACATCGATATTTTTAATTTCACTGCTCGCTGGCTCTCCAAACAATTGAGTATCGTTATTGGTAAAATTTCCCGACACTCCCCATTTGCTTTTGCTCCAGTATTCAGCTTTAGTGGCGAAAGAATCTTTTGTTACACCACTTTTCGTTTTAATGCTCAATTTATCCGATACCCAGATATATTCTGGAGTTTTCAGACCCGATTGATACGAAAAATCATCATCATACGATGAATCTGCATACGCACTGGGCAACGCAACACACAGCGTGAAAACTATCGAGATGATAGTTGCCAGAACACTGTTGTTCGTTTTGCGATGAGATTCGCGTTTAAAAAACATGATTTTCCCAGTAAAATTAATTCAATAACCGTTATTGTAGGCTAAAAATCAACGTGTTGCGCCATGATCCTGAAAAATTTAATGTTTTTAACAAGCTCTTATGCCGAAAAAAAATTCAAACACAAACACTCAATTAGATAAGCTTCGTATTGATAAGTGGTTGTGGACAGCGCGCTTTTTTAAAACGCGACAACTTGCCAGCACAGCCATTAAAGGCGGCAAAATCAAATTCCTTAGCGGCACCACCAGCAAACGCGCCAAGCCAGCTTCGGACGTTCACATCGGTGATAAATTAGAGATACAGCGTGGTCCTTATCAACATGTCATTGAAGTGCTGGGCATTCATAGTCACCGCGGTTCAGCCACCATCGCACAAACCCTCTACAGTGAAACCAATGATAGTCTGCAACGTCGTGAAGAAGTCGCCGAACAATTGCGCAACCAACCTCACAACCCATGGGGCGGGCGCAAACCGGATAAGCGCACTGTCAGACAGAACAGAAATATTAAGCGGCAACTCTGAACTCAGAATTAAACTATACTAATTCTAAATATGTTTTTTTAGACTATACTTTATCAAAAGCGATACGAATTTCGCTTTAGTTCGGTCCATTTTACAGAACCTAACAACCAACACGATTAAAAAGAGATTTAGTATAAAGGAAGTGTCCAGGGCGGTGTTATAGATACGAGTCAAACGTATCACACTCTTATTTAGTCCAAATATATTCATACGATATAGAGACTAGAATATGAAAAGACAATTATTTTTGGCTAGCTTGCTAGCCTTGTCAACAGCAGCCAACGCAGCAACCTTCACAGTGAACAGCACTCAGGATGACTCAGACACGACACCGGGCGACGGGATTTGCTCCACCGTCAATAATAACTGCACATTAAGAGCTGCAATCGAAGAGTCTAATGCAAATCCAGGAAATGATAAAATTCGCTTTAATATATCGACCAAGAACGATACCGGCTGCAATGCCACAACCAAAGTCTGCACCATTCGACCCTCGAACACATATTCTATTTTCGAACAGCTCAAAATTGATGGTTATTCTCAAAAGGACTCAAAAGCCAATACTCTGCCGGATGACCAGGGACTGAACACCATTCTCAAACTGGTTATCCATGCAGAGCTTCAGGGTGATAATCTGGCGGTATTTGACTTGCAGGACCACAGAGGATCGGAGATTACAGGGTTGGCCATTACCAACACATTCATCAGCAGCCGGTCGAATAGAGGAACAGGGATCTCTGTATTTGGTCAGGACAAAAGCAATGAGCCCGGACATAAATTTACTGGAATTTTCCTTGGCACTGATGAACAGGGTCTGACGACTGTCGGTGACTTGATTCGCGGCATACAAGTCCAATTCGCCGACAACATACAAATTGGCGGAACCGACCCCAAGGACAGAAATCTGATTATGTCCATCGGAGATGGCGGTCGCTTTAGAATCAGCAGCAATCTAAATATTTCCGGCAACCTGATTGGAACGGATATCACAGGAATGAATGCCACCGGCCTCACAGCCTCATGCCTGAACTTTGATGGCGTCATCTATTCAAGTATCGGCTCGCCTGCAGGTGGTCGTAATGTCTGCTCAGGGGTTGCAACTGGGGCTGCATTTATGATCGGCTTTGCATCACAGAATAATATCATTCAAAACAATTTAATTGGCACCAATATCGCCAATCAGGCTTTTCCTGCATCTGAACATGGGATATGGACATTTATCAATTCCAACAACAACCTCATTGGAGGCTCTGGCCTGGAACAAAACAATACTATTTCAGCATCGGGTGACGGCATCAGGATAACTGATCTGGCAAATACTACGTCATCAAACAACCTGATTCAAGGCAACTATATTGGCATCAACTCCCAAGGCAATGCTCTGAGCAGCGGCATAAATGGCATCATTGTTAATGGTCAGAATAATGTGATTGGTGGAATTAATGAAGGCGAAGGTAATCAAATAGCGAATTTTGACCACGGCATTGTTATTGCCGATCATCCGGCTTTAGTGACAAGCCCCTCAGCAGGCCATACGATCTCCGGCAATAACATTTCCAACTCAAACTTACTCGGCATTGATCTTTTGCAACAGCAAACGACCGGCGTTACCATCAATGATACTCTCGACATTGATAACGGCGCAAATGACCTGCAGAACTTTCCCAAGCTACTCAATGCGACAACTCAGGAGATCAATGGTGAACTACTGAGTGAAGCCAACACAGACTATCGCATTGAGTTTTTTGCCAACAACAGTTGTAATCTATCGGGTTATGGTACTGGGGAACAATTTTTAGGGTACATTGATATCACCGCCGACGGTCAAGGAAATGCCGTTTTTTCAGCACCAATATACGCACCTGCAGGAAGCTTTCTGACTGCTACAGCAACCAATCTGGTGTCAGGCAACACATCAGAATTCTCCGAGTGCCTGGTCGAGGTAGTGCCAGTAGTGTGTTCAGATTCGGATGGTGACAGCGTTTGTGATGACAGCGACCTATGCCCAAATACATTTATTCCAGAGACCCCACCAACCCAGGGTTTGTCAAAAAACCACTACGCTTTGATCGATAGTGACTTGATTTTTGATGCTGGCCCAGGCACCAATAATAACTCTGTCTACACCATTGCCGATACACAGGGGTGTAGCTGTGAACAACTACTGAGCATGTCTGGTCGCGACAACACTCAAGGGTGCAAAGCAAATATATTAAATTGAATAGTGAATCAAGGCTCTCTTACAAATGCCTTGATTCACTGACTTCTTAGCGACTGGCTACAAACTCATGTTTGTTCAATAACAGCGATCGCGCTGTCAATTTCACTGCGTAGTTCAGCATAGGTTTTTGCTACCGGATATTGAGGAAACTCATCAATTACATTTTGCGGCGGACAAAATAATATTCCTGCTTCCGCTTCTGACAACATGGTGGTGTCATTATAGGAGTCTCCCGCAGCAACGATTTTGAAGTTCAAATCGTGGAAGGCTTTAACCGCTTTGCGTTTTTGATCCTGTTGGCGAAGTTTATAATCATTAATGCGACCTTCGTCATCAATAATTAATTCATGGCAGAAAATGGCTGGCCAATCCAATTGACGCATCATGGGTACCGCAAACTGCTGAAATGTATCCGACAGGATTATGACCTGATAATCAGCCCTGAGTTGATCCATAAAGGCTTTAGCGCCTTCAAGTGGGGTCAGGGTATCAATAACCGCTTGAATGTCCTGAATGCGCAAATCATGCTTTGCCACTAAATCCAGTCGAAAACGCATCAACTCATCATAATCCGGAATATCACGCGTCGTTGCTTTCAACTCTTCAATACCGGCTTTTTCAGCAGTATTGATCCAAATTTCAGGGATTAAAACGCCTTCCAGGTCCAAACAAATGATATTCACAATACGCCTCTTGCTACGTTGTTATTAATAAGAGCGAACCATAATCGAAAAGTGACTGGAGTATCAAGGGCCAGACTATAGAATAAATGTTACTATCCGCCTTATGAGCGATCTGATTCCTTTAAGCCTCTATATCCACGTGCCCTGGTGTGAGCGCAAGTGCCCGTATTGCGACTTTAATTCACATGAAAACAAAGAACAATTCAACGAATCCGCTTACATAAGCGCTTTATTAGACGACCTTGAACAAGAACTTCATTACGCTCAGTCCAGACCTTTGCAATCTATCTTTATCGGGGGCGGCACACCTTCCCTGTTCAGCGCAGACAGCTATCAACGTTTGTTGAAAGGCATTGAACAAAAATTACCTTTTGCCAAGGACATAGAAATCACCCTTGAAGCCAACCCAGGCAGCTCTGAACGAGAAAAATTTCAAGGCTATCGCACAGCCGGAGTCAACCGTTTATCGATTGGCATTCAAAGTTTTGATGCTGATAAGCTGAAAAAAATAGGCCGCATTCATAACCAACAAGATGCCCTGCAGGCAGCGATCGCAGCCAATGACGCAGGCTTTGACAACTTCAACCTAGATTTGATGTATGCCTTGCCTCAGCAAACACTGGAGCAAGCCATAAGCGATGTGCAAACCGCCATATCACTGCAACCCAGCCATCTATCCTGCTATCAACTGACCCTGGAACCCAATACCACTTTTTATCGCCAACCACCCCAATTGCCCAACTCTGATCAGGCATGGGCAATGCAAAAGCAGCTGCAAAAAGAATTAGCACAAGCCGGCTTTATGCAGTATGAAGTATCAGCCTATGCCCATCAGAAACGCTATTGCAGGCA
>JBOEHE010000114.1:0-31301 GCA_050633785.1 Arenicella sp. | reverse complement strand
TAGTGTGAACAGGCCCTAGTGCACTGAATCTGCCAACAGTCATTAAGGTCAAGGTTTGATCAAATCAGGTACAAACACATCGGTCACTGCCGCCTGACGCAAAAAGTCCGGTAAAACAGTGTATAACTTATCACTGGCCAAGGTATAAGCCTGATGGATATCCTCATGGCTAATCACTCCAGCTTGTACACCTGCAGCAAAATTAACAGAACTGGCAATGGTTATATAAGCCATGCCTTTTTCCCTGGCAAGTACAGCTTCAGGCATTGCCGTCATACCTACAATCGTAGCCCCATCACGTTGATAACGAAGAATTTCGGCACGTGTTTCAAAGCGGGGTCCCTGGGTAACAGCGTATGTTCCTGATGAAACAAGTTCAATACCGTGTTGTTGTGCACATTGAATAAAAGACTCGCGCAACTCAGCACTGTAAGGTTCCGTAAACTCAGCATGCGCGACCTCTGCCTGTTGATCAAAAAAAGTCATGTCGCGTGCATAGGTATAATCCATTAATTGATCCGGTAGAATCAACTGACCCGGCGAACATGCCTCATCGATACCACCCACTGCAGCCAAACCGATCACTTTGTCCACTCCCAACTCTGCCAGTGCAGCAATATTAGCCCGATAGTTAATCAAATGCGGCTGAATCTGATGCTGTTGACCATGCCGGGCCAAAAAAAACACGGGTTGATCTGCTACCACTCCTTCCAACACAGGCGCTGAAGTCTCCCCATACGGAGTCACTATAGAGTGTGCTTTGCGAACTACGAAATGATCCAGCTCACTGAATCCTGAGCCACCAATAATTGCAATTGTCATTTAATCTTGAGTGTAATAAGTAGGGATTAACAAGGCTATCATCTGAGTGATTAGCCGTTTTAAGCAGATTGTTGTTTAGTAGAACCCTTGCAAGCTTCAGTGTGAACTGGCAGTAAATTATACTCCGGTACCAAAGTTTTCAATCCATCCACCAGTTGTTCACAATCATTCTGGTCTACTGCCTGAGCGAACTGGATAAACACAGTTGCAACCTTATCTGCGTTAACACTGCGTGTATTGGCTAGCAGCAATTTGTCATGCTTTGTATCCGACAGATTTTCATCGCAATGGAAAAGCTCTTCTGTCAGTTTTTCTCCAGGCCGCAAACCCGTAAATTCGATCTTGATATCTTCATCCGGAACTTTACCGGACAACAGAACCAGCTGCCTTGCTAAATCAACGATTTTAACCGGTTGCCCCATATCCAACACATATATCCGCCCATCATGTCCAACCACACTGGCTTCCAGTATCAACTGAGTTGCCTCAGTGATCGTCATAAAATAACGAGTCATATCTGGGTGAGTAACAGTAACGGGCCCACCACAGCGAATCTGTTGCTGAAAACGCGGCACAACACTTCCGGCTGAGCCCAGCACATTGCCAAAGCGTACAGTAATGAATTTCGTATCTGAACGACTGGCCAGCATCTGACAATAAATTTCTCCAGATCGTTTGCAAGCACCCATCAAACTACTGGGGTTAACCGCTTTATCTGTTGAAATCAGAACAAACTTTTCACAGTTTTTATCAAAAGCCAAATCAGCAATAATCTGTGTTCCAAGCACATTGTTCTTAACTGCCTCTCGGACCTGACCTTCGAGTAATGGCACATGCTTATAGGCTGCTGCATGGAACACAATATTCGGTTTGAATAAATCAAAGGTATTTTGTACTGCAACTTTGTCACAAATATCACCCAACACAGGAGTCACTTTCACATCGTTGAAACGTTCAGTAAGTTCACCTTCTATGCGGTATAAATTGTATTCAGACTGTTCAAATAAAATAATATGAGCTGGCTGAATAGCAGCCAGTTGACGGGATAACTCAGAACCAATCGAGCCACCTGCACCGCTGATCATAACAACCTTGCCAGCCAGCGATGATTTAATCCGATGCCAATCCAGGTTTACTGGTTCACGGCCTAATAAATCGTCAATACGGACTTCACGCAGATCAGTCAAACTGACTTTGCCGCTTAATAATTCATGAACGCCCGGCAACGTTCTAAATTCGATACCGGCTTTTTCACACAGAGTGACCATCCGTTGCATTTGTTGGTCGTTTGCGCTGGGAACCGCAATCAACGCCAGATCTATTCCCCAGCGGTCAACCGTATCACCAATCACATCACAGGAAGCCACCACCGGCACGCCGTGAATCTGTCGACCAATTTTAGAAGCGTCATCATCTAAAAAAGCCAATACATTGTAGCGTTTAGGAAAATTTCTACGCAAATCACGTACCAGCTGTTCACCCGCTGAACCCGCTCCGATAATAACGACTTTGCGTCCTGCCCGAGATGAAAAATGTCGATCTTTAAACAAACGATAAGCCACTCGCGAGCCACCCAGACCTACGGCGAGAATCATGGCGTATAGAACAAATATAGAACGAGGAACATAATTGAGTCGAGTGACGACAAACGCCGTCAATGCAACCATTGCCGTACCAAAAGCGACCGCTTTGATTATTTGAGTCAGATCAGGCAAAGAAACAAATCGCCATTCACCGCGGTGCACACCAACAACAAAATAGACGAAGATTTGCGCTACAACGACATAAGGTAATAAAGTAATGCAGGTATCTAAGAAGATTCGAGGAATATACTCGAAGTTATACCGCAAAGAATACGCACCAAGCCAGGCAAAAGGAATCCATAGCATGTCATGCAAGACCACTCGCCAGCGATAAAGCGCTGTTTTCACATGTTTATTTATTCCGCCTGGCATTCAACCACCCACTTCTACACTAAGCATTTTCGAACTGTCCTGCCATTGTTTGTCATTATCGATGTTCTGTAAGTCGATGTTCTGCGAGTCGATGCCGTGCGAAAAATTTGTGTGGAAGAGTTTTGGAGTCGTTAGTGCAGAGACTTGTTGCAAGTCATTTGCAAACTGATAAGAATCATTCGTTTCTTTTAACATTAGCTTCCGCTATAACAACCCATGATAGTAGGCATACTACACCGATCAGGACCATCAGACCAGTAATGAGGGGAGAAAATTGTTGTAATCGTAATGTTTCAGCCAATACAGCCGAAATAATCATCAACAAGGCATAGATTGCAACAATAAGTGAATGTTTAACACCGCATTTCGCCAAACGTTGGTATAAATGACTGCTGTGAGCTTCGTAGATACGCTCACCACGAAAGAGCCGACGAAACAACGTGAATGTTGCATCAAAGACAAATGGACCCAAAGCCAGCATAAAGGCCATTAGCGGGATGTCATACCTATCAACCCCAATAACCGCAAGACAGGCAAACAAGCCGCCGATGCTCAAACTACCGACATCTCCCATAAAAATTTTTGCTGGAGACCAATTCCAGATTAAAAACCCTGAGGCTGCAGCTACCAGAGCCCAACAGATTAAGCTTAAATGCAGAGCATCCACTTGGTAAAACCAATAGGCAAATACAACACCGGCAATGATACTTTGCATACCTGCCAGACCATCCATGCCATCCATAAAATTATACAGATTAACCAACCAGAGGAAGCATAAGGCCGTAAATAACCAAGCTATCCAGCGAAACTGAAAAGCAATGCGCAGATCATGAGTTATGCTGATCTGATTAACACTGCCAATGCCCACCAGCAACACAACAGCCAGTATCAGAAAACCCAACAAACGAATTCTCACCGACATTGGATTACGGTCATCGTACCAGCCTATCATTGCCAAACTGCCAACAATTATCAGCAAAGGAAACCATGAAGCATAGACTCCAAGAATCATAGAACTGAAAATAGCAATCAATACAACAATGGCGATGACAATACCAGCCCCTGTGGGAGTAGGGTTCGTATGCATACTGCGGTGATTAGGTTGATCAAAACGAGCTTGACGTTGGCAACGTTGCACCATCCAACGCACAGAAAAACAGGAAACAACCAATAATAAGGCACTGGCGACTAGAAACTGAGCAAGAATAAACATATCCATAATAATAAAAACTATCCTTTATTCTGAGATGTTGCCAACAGAATATCGTTAATTCCATTAGGCAGAAACGCCCCGGGCTTATAAGCGAAATCATCACTGGCAGCACTGTGGTCAAAGACCAGATCCTGCTGCATACGATCCGCCATAGCAGGATCAACTGGCAAGGTTTTTCCAAAAAAGGCTGCCAACTTACCCAGGGCCAGCAAGCCAAGTCGATACAGCCACACTGGCAAAGTAATCACACGTGGCGGTTTATCCATAGCGGCAAACAAACGAACCACCATTTGCCGATAAGTCAGGGTCTCTCCACCAGACAAGTTATAGGTCTTACCATACGTTTTGGCATTATCAACAGCCAACAACACCGCTTGTACCAAATCATCGACGTGTACCGGTTGACGCAAGCCATCCGCTGCTCCTGCCAGAATGAAACAATGATAACGATCAATAATTTTGCTTAAAAAGGCTAAATTCTGCCCCTGACCATAGCCATAAATCAGTGTTGGTCGAAAAACCGTCAAAGCAATACTGTGTTTCTTGCACAAACGCTGGCATTCATGCTCCGCAGTATGCAGTAACTTGACCAGCTTCTGTTCTTGTGGGCTGGATGAATTCTGTTTGCCTTCAATGCTGGTAGAACTGAACGCAATAATCCGGCGAATGCCCTGCTGAGCCAGCAAGTCAATATTGTCAGGCAATAACCATATTGGTGCGCAGTGTAAAACCGCATCAACTCTGCCTGAACCCGGTAATTCTTCTATGGCCGATTGATAGCGTTGCTCCCATTGTTCAGAAGCGGCATTACCCAGTGTGTTTTGTATATCAGCGTTTTGCATATCCCATTGCAAAAAGCGTTTCTGTTCAAACCTGCTGTCTTTTTCCACAACACTCGTTGATCGAGACACCTGAACAAGCACATCGTCACGTTCAGACAAAGCCCTGAATAACGGAACACCAATAATACTGCTAGCCCCTGTGAGCAAATAATTAGCCATGACGCATTATAAACACAAGCTTACGATCTGTTGATATTTCATTTTTGAGCCTAGTCAATCAAGTCAAAAACCGTCGTACATAAGCAAGTCCAGCCCTGCCCAGAAAACTCAAATAAACGCCTGATTTAACCGACCATCGAATGTAGAATGGGTATTGCTGGTAGTAAAATTTATCAAAAAATCGCAACATGCCACGGTGTAATGTCCAAAGTACCCTTACAGGCCTGCTATTACTGCTCACCCCTTTGGCATGAATGACACTGACCTCAGGAACAAAACCAATTTTCCAGTTTTTATTGTGAAAACGCTTACACCAGTCCAGGTCCTCACAATGCATAAAATAACCCTCATCAAGTAAGCCAACTTCCTGCATAGCAGAAAGTCTGACCAACATAAATGCGCCAGAGATAGCCTCAACAAATTGTAAGTTATCAGGCAAAGCCTGCTTACCCAGATCAAAATCAGGCAAACTCTTAAGTCGCAAACGGTGTAACTGCAACATTCGAATCAAGGCAGTTTTAGGGGTTGGAAAGTGGCGTCTGCAAGTCGCCTGAATAGAGCCATCTTCGTTATTTATAACGCAGCCAGCCATACCCATGCTTTCTTGTTGCTCAAAGTGTGTCAACATCGCTGGTAATACCCCAGCCTTCATTTCGCAATCAGGATTAAGTAATAAGGCATAATCATTAGCACTGGCGGCACTGTTCAGCAAACCTTGCAGAACTTGATTATTCGCAGCTGCGAAGCCACGATTATCAACATTTTGAATCAACTCCAAACGCGACTCATGCTCTGTGAGTAAGGATTTGATACGCGCCACACTATCATCTTGAGAGGCGTTATCAACCACAACCACACGATCCATTTCAGGCAATGATAAAACGCTGCGTAAACAACGAGCAAGCCAATCCCCGGAATTATAATTAACAATGACAGCTGTAACTGACATTTATTGCAATGGCCCGGATTTATTAGCCATACCATGCCCGATTCCTTTTAGCATCATGCGCATATTCTGCCATCGCGGGGGATACAGCAAGCCATAAAATACAAAAATCTGCAGTAAACGTTGCAGGTCATTCCACAACCACTTCCGTGACACATAAGAACGGCGGTACAACAAAACACTGTTGCGGAAAATATAATAATAACGGAATGGTTTGTGCTGAGGCACGTTGCGCTCACGAATCAATTTAACTCGACGAGTTTTCTCTCCCAAACCATGTTCCATCAAAGCATTACAAACCCCAAAGGCTGAGAAGCCCTTGTGTTTGGCCCGCAAAAACCATTCTGTATCGACATGATCTATAAATAACCCTTCATCCATAAATCCAATTTCCTGCAAATCATCCATTGCAAGCAGACTTCCTGATGAGATCAAAAAATCTGCCGCTATTGTCTGACAGCCCACATCCAGCGTATTGTCATCTCGAGCCTGACAATACTCACGTGAAAATTTCAACCATCCGAAACGGACAAAGAATGATCCTCTGTTACAAGAATCGCCCTGGCCATCTGGATCAGCATCATCAACATGAGAACTGACATAGCTGGCACCTACTGCACTGACTTTATTTTGCTGGCTTAAATCACTCCAAGCCGCATATAAGTTAGCGACCATATCTTCACGTGGACGGCTATCCTGATCAAAAATAACGACATGAGTCGCCCCTAAAGCCTTGGCGTATTGAATGCCTATATTATGCGCTGCCCCCAAACCCCGGTTGCTGGTTTGTGGCATGACAGCAGCAACCTGCTGACAGCGTGTCAAAACAGCTAATTGCTGTGGTGACGCATTATCAACCAATACTACTTGTGATACCTGTTTGGAAATAAGTTCCAGGTTTTCCAGTAATACAGCAATGTCAGGCTGGAAACTGACTACAACCGCAACAATTTTCGGCGAAGATTGCGTCATCCAGTTGTTTATTGCTCCGGTTCAGGAGCCGATAAACCCACAGTTCTACGGACATTGTAAATCGCTTTATCCTGACTTTCGAAATAAGTTCGGGTTTGCATCTCACCAATCAGTCCAAACAGAATGAATTGCACACCAAGAATGATCAACAGGATAGCAAAAATCAACAATGGTCTATCGCTGAGTGACATGCCAAAAAATACTCGAGCAAATACCAGATAACTTAATATTGCCCCACCAACACCGCTGGAAACCAAACCTGGCATACCGAAAAAGTGGATTGGTCTAGCTGAATATTTCAACAGGAACTTAACCGTAATCAAATCAAGAATTACCCTGAATGTTCGAGAAATGCCATATTTTGATTCGCCTGCAACTCGCGCACGATGATTAACTTTCACCTCAGCGATGCGGACACCCATGCCACTGGCAACTGCCGGAATAAAGCGATGCATTTCACCGTATAGCGTAATCGTTTTCGCCACTTCTTTAGTCATGGCTTTCAAAGTACAGCCATAATCATGCAAGACAACACCTGTCGTCTTGGCGATCAATCGATTCGCAATCTTTGATGGCAATTTACGCATGATGGCTGCATCTTTGCGTTTATGCCGCCAACCGCAGACCATGTCATAACCTTCTTCGAGTTTTGCTACCATTGCAGGAATATCTGCCGGATCATTCTGCCTGTCAGCATCAATAGTCAGAACAATATCACCAGATGAATAATCCAGACCAGCAACCATAGCCGCAGTCTGCCCAAAGTTCTTACGCAGAGAAACAATTTTGATCTGCGGACTTTCTTCATGCAGCTTTGTTAATAACTCTACGCCTTTGTCCGTACTGCCATCGTCAATAAACACCAACTCATAATCTCGACCCATAGGATCAAGAGCTGCTATCAGCTCTTCGCATAATGGCTGCAAATTAGGTTCTTCGTTTAAAAATGGTACGACGACGGATATATCCACAACAACACCTTTGGTTTAAATTTAAATTTAACGGCGGATTATACCTAAGTAGAGCGAATGCGCTAACCCGGATATCGTATAAATGCCATTGAATACAAAGAAAACGCCCAACTATCGCATTATCAGCGACAAACAACACTTAAATTTTATTGAAACTATAGAATCTGTTCATTCATACGCACAATTTTTTTCGCCAGATGTTTATACTCCCCTTTTACAGGCACCATAAAAATGCTGACATTCATCCCCAGAGATTCAACTATTTTCTCTGATAAAGACTCTTCGCTCAGATAAACACCTTTGCTTTCAAAAGCAATGGCAATCGCTGGAATATCCGTATTATGCTTGGTTTTTTTCTGTGCTATCCAAGCTTTTTTCACTTTCTTGCTGGCACGAAGTTTATGTCTGATATGTCGAATGACATCTTTATCCAAGGTATGTTCGATCAATTCATCAGTTTCGAGAAACATCGAACGTTCCATCTCATCGTATTCATCAATCTCAGCTGATTTCGTGCCTTGTTCATACCAGAATTTAGCTTCATCAAACCGTTGCTGTTCCTGTAAATAAAAGTAAGCATAACGACAAGCCTCAACGGCCAGCGTTTGCTTGACCAGCGCAATACTCATTTGTTTGAGCAACTCATCATCCTTGCGATCATAGGCCAGACGTCCCAGAATAAAAGCCACATCGGCGTTCTTGGGATGCCTTGTCTGATACGCTCGATATAAGGCCGTGGCAGGTTCCGAATCAATAAACTCCTCCGTCAGAACCGCTTTCTGCCATAAATCTTCATCATTCAGATCATCATTGGCCCGCGTATTTAATTGCTTCAAAGCTGCTACCGACTCAGAGACATACTCATAACGTTCTCGCCAGGCCTGTTTATTATCTTGCAACCATTGTTCATCAAAACTGGCCAGAGTGCGATCATATTCCTTACCAAACCACGCTTTAGCCGCCGTCACCATTGTTGGCTTGGGAACACTGGGCTTGACACCGATGGCTTGCAAACGATCAACCAGAGCCGGGTGGGTATCATCATAGGTTGTCTCCAACTTCAACTGTTCAGCGAGACCTTGTTGCAAATCCCTTGCAGCTACCGAGCTTTTATGCAGGAACTGACTCAGGCCTTGCCATGGCAAAAATCCAGGTTCAGGCCGGGTATCTGCTTTTTTGAAGTATTTGGTCCAATAATTATCATTCACATAAGGCGCTGAAACATAAACATTTACCAAGGCATCAGCGGCAATTTCAGGGTTGGTCAGCTCAACGGAAATAGCATCTGCTTCATATTCATTTTGCCTGGCCAACACAAATGAATAGGCATCAAAGCGAGGGTAATACCATTGAAAAAAACGTGACATCAAATTTGCACCAATATTATTGTGCTGACTGAATGCCACCATAATTCGATACCAGGACAAGCGAATTCGATAAATCCAACCGTGGAATCGACTGTGATTACCTGACAGATGCCCGAGCTCATGGGCAATAACAGCCCGAGCCTGATCACGTGACAATACCAATAGCAATTCCAATCCCAGAATCAATGTATTTTGATTCCAACCAAAAATTCCCAGACGCTGTGTCTGCACAATTCCAGCATTAAACTCACCATTCAAGATGACTCTGTGAATCTTTGGTGCTTGCAGTTTTTTTGAAAGAACATCAATTTCACGAAATAAATTAGGATATTGCTTACGCGTCAACTGATGACCATCAGGTGCCTCCAGCCTGACCCACAAGGCGCGCAACAATACCCACGTCAGAGGTATAACCACAAAAATCAGTTTTGTCTTAACCAAAAGAAGCAAGAAACCCGCACTGACAAAGATCAACCAGATCATGCCACCCAAAATAGCCAACAGGCAGAATAAACTGCCAAAGATAACGGCATATCCCAACAACGCAAAAAACAATAAATTCAGTTTATAACGACCCGGCTGGCTGCGTGATAATCTCTCTGCTGAACGGGTTAATTTTTTAGCATGATCCGACATAATGTGACTTCCCTGTTTCGTAGTTACCGATTCCTGTTTACAGTAAATTAGTTTTGGATATATCCAACCAGTTCCGCCACATGCTGTTGCAACGAAACTATCTTGTCTTGTGATAGCTTAACATCTGGCCCCTGTGTCTGAAAATACTCATATTTTTGATCAAGCTCAACCAGAATATCGCGACAACGCTCTGCATCACGCATGGGAAATACAAAACCGGTCTTACCTTCAATGATATCCTCTGCCATTCCTCCAGCATCAGCAGCGACTACCCAGACACCCTGCAATGCAGCTTCACGGCTGACCAAACCAAAGCTTTCAGGCCAGATCGAAGGCGCAATTAACACGTCAACTTGTTGATAAAACTCATCAATTGAATCAGCCTTATATTTGCCAACAAAATCAACCTTGGAAGCTCCCCAATTATCATGAGCACGATAATGCCGGGGCTTAAACAAATCAACAACAACAAACTTGAGGTTATGAAAACTCTGCTGTTCTACAATCGATTTTAAAAAATCATACCCTTTATGCGCTGACATACCGCCTAAATAACCAATACGCAAGGGGCCCGGAGATACTGTGCCGGAGGCCAGAGGCGTTGATAAGTTCGCCACACTCGCCACGCCATCAACACCATTTCGGTTGACTACAACCCGCTGAAAACCATTGCTGCGATACAATTGCGCTTGATACTCAGACACAGCCAAAATCTGCTGCGCCTGTTGCAGTTGGACCGCCAGATACTGAGCGCGCTGCACGGCCGCAGCTGGTTCATTGCTATGCTGAACCGCCAATAAAGGGTTGAGTTGTTGTTCATCCAAGAGACAGTGCTGTTTATCCAATAAAAATTGGTGCTCAGAAAACCACCAGGCATCATGCACCGTCACCCAGTATGGAATGGATAATTGATGAGCAGCTTCAAGAACACTGGCCGTCAATCGTTGCATACTGTGAAAATGAATCAAGTCAGGCCTGTTCTGCGGCAACCAATCCAGGCACAGCTTAAGAATATGTGGATCAGAAGGTTTGGTCTCTAAATCAATGCTGTACGGCACTGCAATTATTGTGACATTAACACCATCATGTACATACTCACGTAAGGTGTAAGGTGCGTTGTCATTGACTTCACAGCTGAGCACCGACACCTCATACTTATCCGCATAGTCTTGGCGCAACTGTGCAGCAATATTCTCAACAACCGTTGTCGCACCGCCAATTGCTTGCGGTGGATAAAGCACATTAACCAGAAGCAAGCGCTGTTTATCTGACTGTTCACCTAATTGACCTGCCTCTATAGAGCGCTGCTGTGCCTGCTGTAAAACGTCACTCATCTGCTTGGCCATGGCTGTTTCACCATAATTTTTCTGGGCTAGCGTAGCTGCTGCCTGAGCCATTTGCTGACGCTTGCCAGCATCAGTAATGAGAGATTCCAAGGCTGCAAACCATTGTTGCTCATCCGCTGCCAGCATGCCGGTTTCTCCATGCTCAACTACCTGCTCATAGCGCTCAGTCCTGCTGACAACGCAAGGCACGCCCATCACAGCTGCCTCCAACCATTTGATCTCACTTTTACAATCTGCAAATAAACCCGGCTCCAGCGGTGCAAGAGCAATATCAGCTTGGCGTAAACAATACAAATATGACGAGAAGTCCAATAAAGGTAAACGCTGAATACGTTCACTATAGCCTTCCAGAGCGGTTGGCAAGGTCAAATGACCAGCAATCACCAAGTGCACCTGTTGATACTGCTTTAATACCTTGACCAGTGCCTCGGCAATCAAAGCAAAGTCTTCGTCATGCGTTTTAGTTCCACTGCCATAAAACAAGGTTAACCTGTCTGTTTTTTTCACAGCCATCGGCAGAGAAGCAACACCATTGATAGTACTATCGAGTCCATTAGGCAACAAAAAGCAATGCTTTTGACCAACCAACACCGCCAATTGTTGCTGCAAAGACGGTGTTGAAGCGATGCCGTATGAGCAAAGCGCTGCCGCCTGTCGGTACAAATCTGCACCATTGAGAATATCCTGCAAATCTTTGTCCGATAGCTGAGCACTGTTGGCCGTAAATTTCTCTGCCAGACGCTCACGGTCAAAGATCAGATCATCAACATCATAACAAACCACTTTGCCCAGTTGCTGAGCGTAGTCAATCGCAGCCAACACTTTTGGAAAACCTGGAGCACGATAAAAAATAACGACATCAACATAGTGCATGCGCTGTTTAGCCTGTTCTGTTTCTGACCACGGCAACCATTGGGCATACCACCCCAGTTTCTTCAACTGCTCCAGCTTCTGCTGCACACGATAATGAAAGCATTGCGGAATGCTCTGCTCCACCAACAGCAGGACTCGAGGTTGTTGTTGTATCTGGCCCGGTAGCATTGTCTGCTGCAGCTCCAGGTCTTGGGATGTTCCAGAAACAGCAATGTTTTTACTTAAAACATTCTTGACAAGCCGGGCTGCAGATACCCCAGTCAGGGTTGCAGCAATAGCTCCATTCATCAGCCATAAACCAGGTCTACTGCGACTGAGCCAAGCAGCAGCCGTATTCAAGCGAGTCTGGTCAAATTGATTCAATTGTGCAACACACTCTTGTCCGCGCCTTTTCATTACAGATAAACGTAGTGTTCGTTTTATGACTGCGCTTAATTTCATCAATTGATTCATATCATTCTATCTAACTCATGAGCCTGACTCACTGTAAGCCAAAAAACGTCAAACAACAAAGTCGTGTCGATCCTGTTGCAGATTTGGGTTGAAATAAGGATCTCCAGACTCAATCAACGCTTTATGATGGCTGAGAAACCTGGCCTGTTCCTGCAAAAAACGAGTCGCTCGTTCTGGTGTCGTTTCATAACCTCTGGAAATGGATTCATGATGAGTGGCCACAGCATGCGGGGTATAAACATTGTGCAAACCCAGTTGCATCAAACGCAAACAGAAATCAACATCATTAAACGCAACTGCAAAATCGTTTTCATCAAAACCATTGAGTTGCTCATAATGTGCCTTTTTTACCATCATCATCGCCCCGGTAACGGCAGCAACATTATTTACAGCACTGACCCGTTGAAAATAACCATCAATATCTGCCGGACTCTGCTTATAAGAATGCACTGGCAAGCCATCCCCTCCCAGATGAATCCCCACATGTTGCAAACTACCATCAGGGAATAGCAATTGCCCTCCCACAGCACCAACGTGATCTTGTTCGGCATGCCGATACAACTGTTGCAACCAGTCATGAGAAATAATTTCTATATCATTATTCAGCAAAACGACAGTATCACCACGCGCCTGCGATACGCCAAAATTAACCAGGGCTGAAAAATTAAACTCTATATTATGTTCAACAAACCGCACACGTGAGTCTCGTTCGGACCAGTCATTCATCAAAGCATACACCGAAGGTGTCAGGCTATCGTTAGACACCCCGATGATTTCATAGTTCTCATAGCTGCTGTGTTCAACAATAGATTGCAGACATTGGCTTAGGAGCTGGGTGTAATCACGAAAAGGAATGATGATGCTGATCAAAGGAGTTGCAGCAGCATCCATAGCAACGGTTTCTGACTTAAGTGCTGTGCTTAGCGGATTCAACTGCTGGTTAATAGACAAAGGACGACGGCAATGTGCAACAGCTGGGGCACACTTGGCCAATTCGAAAACCCAATCCTGCCATAAATCAGGTGATTCAGGTAAGCCACCAGCAGTATGCCATAAACATCGTTTCAACAAGATAGCATGGCCAATATAAGCTGTACTGGCATGGGTTTCAGGACTGTAGTCCGGCTTAAATCGATACTCCAGTGCTGTTTTACCAGCATAACAATAAGCCTCATCAGCATAAGCCCACTTCGCATTCACTTGCAGCAAGGTATACATCCACTCGGTCAGTGCATGCTGCAATAAAATGTCGCTTGACTGCAGAATCAGTAAATAGTCTCCCGTTGCCTGTTGTTCCAGGTAATGGTAACTGCTACGAACATCGCCAGCAGCAACAGATAATGTTTCGCGAGCAAATAATTGGTAGTGTTTGCCAGATTGGTCCAGTATAGCTGCAGCTTGAGCTTCCTGAGCTACCTCACAGACCAGCAGCAGCTCTAAATGCGGATAATCCTGACGGGTGAGCTGTTGTAAAAACTGCTTAAGCCGAGATGGCGTACAAGCAGCATCGATATAAACCAGAACACTTAAACTGGGAGTTTGCGGCAAATCGGCAACCTGTTTCCAATCGCCGCCAGCGAAAACACCACCCTTTACTGCCAACAAAGAAGACAGTGTGGTGGGCAAAGCTCTGGCCCGGGGTTCAGTGAGCTTACTGCCTACTGACTCATTTATTATGGCGTTTTTTTTTTGCTGCAAACGACCGATGGTGTTTGCTTTTATCTTCTGCGTTGTTGCCTTGAACTCTTGGGCCAGACCACTGATTCGTTGGCTGAGCGCCCAGGCTCGTGAACGTTTGATTAATGCAAGCTCGTCGACCTGCGCCCGCATGACCCGTTCCTGATATTCAAAATGAGCCAGTTTGGATAAATATTTGTCTTTCATGTGCAAGTACTGCTCGCTGCGAAGGTACTGCATTTCAATCTTCAATTGCAGAGTCTCATTAACATGCAAGTCAAGATCTTGCTCAATACGCCATTCCAACCTGGGAGAGTCTGCAATCAGGTAAAACCCATTGCCTATCTTGCCATTTTCATAAATCATATCACTGAAAGAAGCGTGCTCGGCGACCTCAGCTTCATCTGCCAGCTCCCAGACAACTCGCGAGCTCTGGTCATGGCCCGTGACAGCCAACAGTTGCAAACGATACATTCGGAAAAAAGCGGATTTTTCTATACGGTAATCACTGCACGGAAACACCACAAGAGTGTCCATATCACGTGCAGTATGAGGGAAATCGAACACGACTTGCTGACGTCCTGAATGCCCCTGACCTTTGACTTTGATAAAGTCATCATGATCAAACTCTTTATCATCCGAACGCCACAACAAGGACAAAATTGCCGGTGTCTGAATCATGGGTTCGGCAAAATCAACCTGACCATGCTGGAACGACACTGCACTTTGAAAAGTTTGATTCTGTTCGTAAAAACCTGACAATTGCTCATTGTTCAAAGTGATTCCGACCACTCGAAAGGCGTAGTAAAACCAATCACGAACCGTTTCAAACTGCTTACTTTCGGCCAGTTTTTCTTCAATAAAATCCCGATAGGAAAAAAAGAAAAACAACACTGCTCGATAATAAATAAACTCAGCGCTCAAACTGTCCTGGAGCAACCACTCCTCATCAATCACGGCATACTTCTGATCAATAATCACAATATTACTTGGCAATAGATCAATGGTACGTTGCTCTTTGCTTAAACCTTGCAGATATTGATAGTAATCACTCAGGTATTGTTCAAACAAAACAGTATCATGGTAGCTTATCAAGCTGCGCATCCACTCTATTGACAATAGTGGCCCAGTATAAAAAGGTTCTTCCTTCAACAAACGGTGAGTAATGCCTTGTTGACTGGCAATTTCTTGCTGTTTTGGATCAAAGGCTTCCTCAGCAGCAACTAATGCGCGTTCAACACAATCAACCCCTTTGCGTTTGGCAATGGAAACACAGTAGTCCAACTTACGTTGATAATTAGGTAAATGCATGAAGTCATGTTCTGACATAGCCGCAATAGTCTGCGCAGAGTCCCCCATCAGAATCATGAAGGAGTTGGCATAATCGCCTAAAGTGCCAGAGGCTGCTGCTGTTTCCCAGAGCAAGGATTCTTTGGAACCTAACAAAAAGTCTTTGGCATAATCACGCGATCGATTCGATTCCAGGTGACTGTAACAATAAGGGTTTGTATTGACATAATCCTCACCCAGAAAAACAGTGGGAACTTTATAGTCAGGGAAAGGATAGATAAATTCATGCCCGGCAAAACCGGCTGTCTCTATCTGTTGCTGCCACTCTTTGCGCGTGTAGGTTCGAATACCCGCTGGCTGTGCGTAGTTATGAATACCGATATAAGGCTTGGAATAATGGTCTTCATTGGCCCCCATGGCATACTTCATGCCAGTGCGATTTTCAATCGCCACCATAACGACACCATCAGGAGTAACTGCCCGTTTGGCCAAAGACAACAGGTCCTGCAAGGCGTCGGTATCACTTTTACCGTTAGAAAAACGGCCTGCATATTCAGTCACACCAACATACAAGACCATGTCGTAGTAGTTTTCAGGAAACTCGACGTCATTAAAGTTGGCAGTGCTGATGGTCACACCGGGTAAATCACGGCAGCGCATCGCAGCCAATTCAGCTCGAACAGGACTGCCTTCAACCGCATCCACTTCAATACCTAACTCTCCCAGATAACGACTGATCGAGCCACAGCCTGAACCCAGTTCCAGGACGCGTTTGACCCCCGTCAAATTCAATGCCCGCAGCAGGTTAGACCGTTTGGGTGTCAGGTGATATTCAGTTGGCCAGTTAGTAATGTGTTTTTGCAACTCATATGAGGTACTGCTCAGATCATCAACATTGTTGAAAATCCACTGCAACTGCCGTTCAATTTCCTGACCATCAGAATAGCCAAAATCAACATCGTCGCGTTGCTTGGCATGATAGACATTATTGTCACCACAGACAAAGTCATTAGTGCTGACAAAGCCCTTAGCAGATAAAGAGCCCTTAGCGGATGAAGAGCCCTCAGCCAATGAAGAGCCCTTAGCAGATAAAGAACCTTTCGACGTCGAAGTATTCTCAACCATCACGCACCAACCCTATTAATATCAATCGCCGCATTGAGTGCCGCAACACCAAAAGCATCTGCCGGGATCGCAACCGGAGCATCTTCAACACGCAGATGAATCATATCGTAACGGCGGTCAACAGCAACATTGTCTTTTTCAGCATGTTCCTGAGCAACCCCTAAAGAAATAAAATAATCGTTAGCCAAAAGATGTAAATCCAAATCAAAAGTAATGGTTATCAGATCACCGGCCTGTTGAGCCGGTACACTCACATTCAATAAACGGGTATTAGAGCCATAAACCGGATTACCATCGGGTGTTTTGACCGTAATACCATAGATCAAATCTTCCAGTTTCTCGTGGAAAATCACCTGCGCAGATACCTGCAAGCGCTGCCCACGATGACAATGCTGTACAAGCTGGCCCTCAACTCGCAACTCATAATTGATAATATGAGCACGAGCATCACCCCATCGTTCCTCATTGTCATTATAACTGGCTTGCTGCAGACAATGATCAACCGAACCATCCAGTAATAAAGAGCCTGCAGAGCCAGAATCACGACTCCCGTCACCTGCTTGCTTGCTTATTTGGGCGGTCATTGCTTCGGTTTTTTGTGCAGCGGAGGCATTCTCAGACGAGAACATCATTTCCATATATTGCTGCACCACATCTTTGGGGCTACCCGTTTTCAGCAACTGCCCTTCGTTCAATAATACAGCGCGATCACAATATTTAAGAACACTATCCGTTGAGTGAGTGACAAACAAAATCGCCACACCTTGTTGTTTCAATTGCTCTATGCGTCTGAAGCATTTTGCCTGAAAGCGAATATCACCCACTGCCAGGGCTTCATCAATAATCAACACATCGGGTTGCATATTAATAGCAACAGCAAACGCGAGACGGACATACATGCCACTGGAATAGGTTTTTACCGGCCGATGCAGGAAATCCCCAAGACCACTGAATTCGATAATATCCGGTAATTTCTGCTCAAACTCATCCCGGCTCAAACCCATAATGGTAGCGTTTAAACGTGCATTTTCCAAACCCGTGAACTCAGGGTTAAAACCAGCTCCCAGCTCCAACAACGCTGAGACTCGCCCATGTGTCTGACAGGAACCTTGCGTAGCTTGCAAAATGCCTGTGACTATTTGCAACAAAGTTGATTTGCCAGAACCATTTTTGCCTACCAGACCAACCGTTTCACCCGCTGCAACCTGCAGACTGACATCGTTGAGAGCCCAGAAGGGCGTACCCAACTGTTTTTTGGGCAACAATGCATGCCACAGGCGATGAATAGGCTTATCATAACTCTGATAGCACTTACTCACGCGCTCAACACTGATCACAGGCGTCACTTGCTGTTCAGATGACATCAGCAAAGGCTCCCTGAGTTCGACGAAAAAAAGCGTATCCCAACAACATAGTCGCCAGACCAACTAAACCATAGATACTCAAGTGCAACCAGTCAGGTGTTTGTCCAAACAACACCACAGCGCGAAACTGTTCGACTATGACAGTCAGTGGGTTGAAATACATCCAGAACTGTAATCGTTCTGGCACCTGTGATAAGGGATAAAAAATTGGTGCCAGAAATAATAAGACCGTCACCAATACCCCCATTATCTGCCCTATATCACGCACAAACACACAGATAGCCGCCAGAAACCAGGAACAACCCAATAGAAAAAAAACAAATGGCAACAGCACCAATGGTGCTAACAGAATTGTCCAAGCAGGTGGAGCACCAGCAATGGTGCTAAACACCAGCAGAATAAAAATTCCCGCCAGCAAATGAAACAAAGCAGTGCCGATAGTGACTAAAGGCAAAATAGGCAATGGAAAAACGACTTTCTTGACATACTGCTGATTGGCAGTGACCAGACTGGTTGATCTCACCAGACACTCACCTAGAAATGCATGCAGAATCAAACCGCTGAACATAATTACGCCAAAGGGCACATTGCCTTGATCGGCCGCAGCAGCAGCGCCCCATTTCATTTTGAACACCACGCCAAAGATAAACATATACACCAGTAACATAAGCACTGGGTATGCAAATGACCAGAGCAAGCCGAAATGGGAACCACGATAGCGCTCCAGCACTTCCCGCTTGATCATCTGCGAGGTCAAATATCGGTGTTGCAGAAAAGTATTCAACATCTAAAGTCGCCGCTTAGCGGTTCAAAGCCAGGAATTGTTCCTTATTGTCCAAGACCTGCTGCAAATACTGGCCATAGCCACTCTTTTTGTATTGCTCAGCAGCCTGTGCCAGTTTTTCTTCATCTATATAGCCATTCAAGAAGGCAATTTCTTCCAGACAGGCCACTTTCAAGCCTTGACGGTTTTCAATGGTTTCGATGAACATAGAGGCTTGCAGCAAAGATTCATGGGTTCCCATATCCAGCCAGGCCACACCTCTGTCAAACACTTCGACCGATAAAGCATCCCATTCCAGATACTGTTTATTCACATCAGTAATTTCAAGCTCACCGCGGTTGGAAGGCTGCACATTGCGAGCCACATCAACAACCCTGTTGTCATAAAAATACAGCCCCGTTACGGCATAGTTGGATTTTGGTTTCTCTGGCTTCTCTTCCAGACTCAACGCATTCCAGTCTTTATCAAATTCAACCACCCCGTAACGCTCTGGATCATGCACAGGATAAGCAAACACCGTCGCCCCTTTGCCTTTATTGCCAGTGCTACCGGCATTACGCAGGGATTTGCCTAAATCATGGCCGTGAAAAACATTGTCACCCAACACCAGAGCACAACTATCATTGCCTATAAATTCTGCGCCGATGATAAAGGCCTGTGCCAGTCCATCAGGTGATGGCTGGACAGCATAGGATAAATTCACTCCCCATTGAGAGCCATCTCCCAACAACTGTTGGAAACGCGGTGTATCCATAGGCGTTGAAATAATCAGAATATCTTGGATTCCAGCCTGCAGCAACGATGCCAGTGGATAATAGACCATGGGCTTGTCATAGACTGGCAATAACTGCTTGGAAACAGCCTGGGTAACCGGGTGTAATCGGGTACCAGAACCACCTGCTAAAATAATACCTCTCATGGACATCCTCTCTCTTAATGTATGCTTTATTAAACCAATTGTATGACCACCAACGACTTAGCTGGCCTTTTTACCTAAGCGTTGACCGCTATACTCGTTTGATACTTTAGCCACCCAATCCGCATTATCCAGATACCACTCGATGGTTCGGCGAAAACCAGTCTCAAAGGTTTCATCGGGTGTCCACCCAAGCTCGCGATCAATTTTGCTGGCATCAATCGCATAGCGGCGATCATGACCCGGACGATCGGCAACATAGGTGATTTGATCAACATAGGGCTTGCCATCAGCGCGAGGGCGCAATTCATCGAGAATACTGCACAAAGTTGTGACAACTTCGATATTGGTTTTCTCATTGTGACCACCGACATTATAGACTTCACCAGGTACCCCTTCTGTGACGATTTTCCACAAAGCTTTGACATGATCATCAACATACAGCCAGTCGCGTACATTGTCACCCTTGCCATAGATGGGCAGCGCTTCTCCTGCCATCGCTTTTTGAATAATCAATGGCACCAATTTTTCAGGAAACTGGTATGGCCCATAATTATTGGAACAATTTGAAGTTACCACTGGGAAACCATACGTTTTATGCCAGGCACGCACCAAATGATCCGAACCCGCCTTACTTGCCGAGTATGGGGAGTTAGGTTTATATCGAGTATCCTCAGTGAATAAGCCTGTTTCTCCCAGGCTGCCATAGACCTCATCGGTGGAAATATGATGAAAACGAAATGCAGCACGACGATCTTCAGGCAGTGCATCCCAGTATTCACGTGCAGTTTCCAGCATAGTATAAGTGCCAACCAGATTGGTTTGAATGAACTCACCCGGCCCATCAATTGAACGATCAACATGTGATTCAGCAGCAAGATGCATGATGTAGTCGGGTTGATATTGCTCAATTAGCTGCCGGATAGCACTGGCATCAGCAATGTCTACTTCATGAAAATGATGTCGAGGATCAGAATCAGCTTCACCAATTGACAAGCGACTACCGGCATAGGTCAACTTATCAACATTCACTACTGTCACATCAGTAGCATCGATCAAATAACGCACCAATGCTGAACCAATAAACCCTGCTCCACCGGTCAGTAATACAGTCTGTGTCATATTTACCTCTTTTACAGCACTATTTGCTGCACTTTTTTGTTAATCTTTCGTTTGTTTCAAACCAATGTTTAAGCGCCATTGGATTGCTGTACTAAAAACTCAGGCACCATCAGGGTTATATCGGGGTAGTGCTTCTCAATGACATTGATCAAATCCGCCGTGTTTTCCAAAGCGGTTATCAATAACACAGCCCCTTGCCATTCAAGCGGTAATGTTGAATGAACCGGTAAGCCATACCACTCTTTATCAACATCTGCATCATCAGCTTCAACAAGCACCGGATTATAAACCCCCATTGCTGTCACAGACACCTTTAATGAACGCAAATACGCTAACTCCGTCAAATCAGACAAACCGACAAAAACCACGTCAGAATGTCCTGCCTGCAGACATTGCTCATACAAGCCCAGATAAGCGTCTCCGGACTGTTTTACCAGAGTCAAAGACGTCGCCAGAAACTCGCCTGTGAGCCGTGCTTTTTCAGCAAAACCTTTGGGCGTCAAATAATAGAGATAACGATTGGCAGGCGCCGTGGTTATTTTGATCCAACCCTTTTTCACGCAACGCTTCAAATAGGTATTGGTCAAACCCAAAGCAACCCCCATATGTTGAGCCAGATGGCGCTGACTCATATCATCACGCTGCTCGATGGCATCGAGCAGATCAAGGGTCAGTTTATTTTCTCTATCTTTATCAGTGTTCATATTTTGAACGCACTATATAATGCACATGATTTAAAGTCAAAGAACCTCACAATAAAGACATAATGTCAGAAAAATTCCAGGCACCAACAGTTAGGCAAGAAACGGGATTTTATTCCACGTTTTTGCTTCAGAAGCTTAATATAAAAAATCCCTAACCTTCCACCAGAGCTTTGTCCTCATTCAAAGCTCGAGTAAAAAACGACATAGCCATCTGAATCTTAGGTGAGCTGTACAAATCTTCATGTGTGGCGACCCAGAGTCCAATAGAAAATCTAGGGGCAATATTTTCAACCCGGACAAGTTTTTTGGATTGATCTCCCAAATAACATGGCAGCAGAGCTATTCCGCCACCATATTCTGCGGCAGCTGCCAGAGTCACAAACGAATCAGCACGAAAGCATATTTTAGAGGCAGGAATATTGGCATCCAACCAATTCGAAAAACCAGCACCTTTGACCAAACCAGACAAACCCAACCACTCATGATGTGCTGCATTGTTAACGCTTTCTTTACCTTTTATATATTCCGGTGCAGCATACGCACGAAAACCTACCTCACAGACATATTCTCCTCGCAGCTCCGGTGACAGGGATGAGCAAGCTCGAATAGCTATATCCGCTTCCATTTTAGACAAATTCTGTCGGTCATTGCGTGCCAGCAATTCAATTTGTATCTCTGGGTAGCTCATATTCAAGGCTCGGCAATACTTCACCCCCAATGATGTGCTTAGAGAGTCCATAGTCGTCACCCGCAATACACCTTTCAACGAATCTCCCTGACTGGCAATCGTCCGTCCAAGTTTGCCAATCTGATCATCAATACTGCGTATTGCTGCTAAGACGTGATTACTTTCAGGTGATAAGTGATATCCTCTGGCTCCTCTTATGAATAATTTGACGCCGCAATACTCCTCAAAAGCTGCAACACGTCTTAGCACTGTGGCATGATGAACTCCCATCGCTCGCGCAGCCGAAGACAACGACCCCAACTCCGCTACCGCCAATACAAACTGTAAATCATCCCACTGCTGCCTGTGCATATTCGCACAATTATCTGTGAAAAGTTCACCAATTTCAATGTTATCTAAAACATGGTAATTTTCGCCCCATATTACATTGGAGGTGTTAGCGGCATACCCCACACTGTACTACCCCACCGCTGTTAACACCTCCTCCCTTTCTTTGCCTCTTCACCACCCAATAGACTCTGACAATGTGCTCTCAACAACAAAGAGTCATACTGACTATTGCCAGGAACAACCCACACAAGGCTCTATAGACACCCTTCAAACTGAAATCCTGCTGCATTAATCAAACACACCACAACACCTTCACGCATGAAATAGGCACTTGTCGTCACCCTGAATTCCTATAACTGGAGGCAACCTGCAGCACCCGGTTTTGAACCTCAGTCACAGTCATAATGACCCCGCTTTTTGATCAAAGAACAATCAAAAATTCCACCCCGAAGCACTCACGACCCAGCAGCAAACAAAGTTATTACTTACGATAGTGTCATGTAATAAATGCACAGATAGTCGGTCATATCCTCGGTATTTATTTAAATACGACAATGACAACTTTAAACATCTAAGAGAGAGCAAATGAACATCAAGAATAAAACAGCATTGACCACCGCCGCAGCCACTTTGATCACACTGTCAATGAGCAATGTTGTGCAGGCTAAAGATGGCCTTTATATTGGCAGCAAAATAACCAACTCAACACTGAGCCACAGCATAGAACGCAATACTGGCAGTAACACAACACCAAGCATCAGCACTACCAACGATGAAACAGATGTCGGGCTTGGGTTCAATCTGGGTTATAAACAACATCTGACAGACAATTTCTACCTTGCTGGCGAATTGTTCTATAACGAAGAAGATATCACCACACGCAATTTGAACAACCTATTGATTACTGAAGTCACTTTGAATAACTCATACGGCTTCAAACTGAGAACCGGTATCGACATCACTGACAAATTTTCCGTATACAGCGCTCTCGGCATTACCAATCTGGACTTTGACTTGAACAACTCATACCCATTCGCTCCTCCCAAGCGCTCTGCATCACGCAGTGAAAGTGCCTTCACTTTTGGCTTTGGTGGTGAATATCAAGTTACTGACAACTTGAGTGTGTTGGCCGAATATTCACAACTTAACGATGTGGATTTTGACCCTATCCCAGAAGTAGCCGTACCTGGGAAAATTAATGCCAATGAACTGGACTATTCATCCTTCACCATCGGCGTTAATTATGCATTCTAACAATACTGTTTGATTGCAATATCATGGCGGCAGATTTATGAATGCCGTGTAGTAACAAGCGACAGCATTCTGTGACTCTTATTTCCTCTGAGTATATACAGTCTGCTGTCTCTTCACTTATTGGAAAGCAGAGCTCTGATGCGTTTTTTCCCTAGAATATTAATAGCAAACGACAATATAATTATTTTCATATCCATCCATAAGGAGTGTTTTTTCACATAGGTTTCATCAAGAAAACGACTCACCCGTACATTCCTTCCTGCATACAATTGAGACAAACCAGTAACACCTGGCTTAACCTTAAAACGCTGGTTCTCCCGATCAAACCAACCCAGACGGATCAAGTCACTTTCCGTCAAAGGCCTGGGGCCAACCACACTCATCGTTCCCTGCAAAACATGGAAGAACTGCACAATTTCGTCCAAGCCAGTACTGCGAAGCCAACCACCCACCCGGGTGATACGTCCACCACGCATACTGCGAAATTTGAACATCGTAAACTCATCCAGTTTATAACCAATGCGAGTCTGACGGAAAAATATAGGCCTGCCATCTTCATAGAAAATGGCCAGAGATAGAACAATAAAAGCAGGCAGAAAAACGGCTAAAGCCAATAATGCCACACAGAAGTCGAACCAACGTTTCGCCATATCAGGACACTTTATATTCATCAATCGCAATCGGTTTTTCAAAGGCAGGACTCGATTCCGGGCGCTCTCGCTTGACTGTTGATAAAATCGATTCGAGTATTGGCAACATTAAATCCAGGCGCCGGGACTTAATCACTGCATTCCACACAGGTTCAAATTTTTTCCACCCTGCACTATAAGCCAACTGTTTGATTGCATGCGATGGCATATCACGATGAAACCAACTGGAACGTGAAATGTTCTTCCAACTATAAAACTCCTTATACGCCCAGTCATACCCTTGCTTGATTTCTCTGCCCGACATCCCTGTTGGTTTATAAACAACCTCACGGGTGTTGTATAAATCCCAATCGTAAGATTGAATACGTCCTGCTTTTTCCATATCCTTGAATAACTGTGTGCCAGGATAAGGGGTCAAAATATGAAAAGTTGAAGTTGTCAAACCATTGTCCACCGCCCAGTCAACTGTTCGTTGAAAAACCGAGGCATCATCACTGTCCAGACCAAAAACGAAACTGCCATTAATCATAACACCCAGATCTGCCAAACGACGTATCACGGCTTGATAGTCACGACCGAGGTTTTGTCGTTTATTACTATTCACCAGATTGTTTGCATTCAACGTTTCAAATCCAATAAAAATACTGCGCAAACCGGCCTCAACCGCTTTTTCAATCAAATCACCGCGCAGAATAGCATCAACCGTCGAAGCCCCCTGAAACAAACGCCCCATACCTTTCATACCATCAAACAATTCAGTGGCAAAACGCTGGTGTCCAAGCAAGTGGTCATCCAGAAAATACAAATGTTTGCCAGGCAGTGCATCAATTTCAGCCAAAGCGTCATCCACCTTTTGCGTGTAAAACGATTTGCCACCACTGAAAAAAGCATCCTTATAGCAAAAGTTGCAATGATGCGGACAACCACGACTGACAACAATTGAATTCGGCACCAGATAGCGTTGCCGTTTGATCAAATCACGCCGCACTTTTGGGACACCCACCAGAGTGCGAACCTGGGATTCGTAAACAGGCTTAGGTCTATTCGCCTTGAAGTCACTCAAAAACTGAGGAAAAGTATCCTCACCCGGCCCCAGAAAAATGGAATCTGCATGAGGTTTTGCCTCAGCAGGCAAGGAAGTGACATGCAATCCCCCAAGAATGACATAAGCACCTTGCTGCCGATAATGATCAGCCAAACAATAGGCTCTATAGGCATTGGTGATATACACCTGAATAACCACCAGATCAGGAACATCATTGAGCGAAACCTCCTCTACATGCTCATCAACCAACTCTATTTCATCCTCATCATCGAGATATCCTGCCAAAGTTGCCAACCCCAGAGGCGGAAATAACGAGTATTTGATCGGTCTCCAAAAAGGACTTTTCGCCTCAATCAATGCTGGCAATACCATTTTGACTTTCATAGGACTCTCCTCAACTTGTTGTGAAGAGTTCATGCTAGCTGGGTAGTATGTGTTTACTGTGGGCGTGTTGTGAGTTTTTTAGGTGCTTTCGGTGCTTGCTTTGTCGTTTTTGCTTGCAATAGTTCAATACACCTGTTGACAAGTCAGTTCAAGAGGACAAACTTCAAATATTTGAATGAACGACATTTATCACCATCGATAGACTATTCCCAAAGTAGAATGAATCAATTTGTCATCCACTATCAGAGGACTGTTAGACAAAGCCCCCATATCTTCATATTTAATTTCACCAAATCCGATCAATTTCTGGGTTATTGGAAAGCTTAATCCAATACCAGCAAAACCAGTTAAACTATCTTCAGCAGCATATTCTACAAGATCACCGCTTGCTTCCGATGGCTCTACACCAAACAGATACTGATTAAGACTAGAACTCCGATAAACTGCACCAATAGATATTTTTACAGGTAGAGATTGAAGTTGGTAGCTGATTTTATGCCGTATCTCTGACCCAGCATGAGCATTTGTCAGATCTGAAACAGCTTGGATCTCAAAAAATATTGACCCCATTACAAATACCTCTTTAAGCCCAAGATCCAAGCCATGTTTACGGTTTAAACTGTCATGGGCCTTATCGTCTCCAAAATCAGGCTTTGCCCTGGGTATTAATAAAAGTGACAAGCTCCAATTTTGATTCACTTTAGGCTTTAAGCCAATTAAACGATAACTGACACCATCGAGCGTAGAAGCGGAGAACCGACCTTTTTCATAAGTTAAAATAGGCGCTGTAATTGTTTTAGAGTCTTCGTATTGTCCTTTAAGGTTTTGCGTAGCAAGACCAATGGCCCAAACACCCTCAGCATAGGAAAAGTTTACATGCATTACGAAAAGAATAATGATCCACAATGCTAATTTGATTTTCGTTTTCATTGATGCCCTCCCATTATTTTCGGTCATAATTAATTTTTGAGCTAAAAAAGAACCTTTGATCACGTGTGATTAAAATCATACAGACTAGAATCAACAGACTCGTTTGTATGACTTTACTCATCGGATGGGTGTTGAATATTTCATTGAAAATACCAGCACACAGATGACATATAATGGCTACAAGGACACTTCTATTTGACTTGTAGTAACACCAGTTCATGATTATGACAAATGGGACAATGCTCAGAATCATGTTAAATGTATAAAGCGCCCCGCTCTCCACCACATTAGCCTGATAGTAACCCTCAACAAATCCCAATGGCACATGCCAAACAATCCAATAAATTGCAAAAACTAAAGAAGTCATCATCAAATTAAACTTGCGTCTAAGAGTGTCTGTCCCATAACAATGCCAACTCATTTCTTCAATTATGGGTGCAATAATCAGAGCTGCCCACCCTGAAATGAGACCTGCAGAAAATGATGGATTGAAATTGAATGCAAACTGATTAGCGCTGTAACCAAAAAATAGAGATATCAACTGAGCCAATAAAATGCTCAATAGCATGATTAACACAGCAACTAAAGAAAAGCGTGCTTCTTTTTCCCCAAAACGAGTTAGCCTTTCCCAAAAATCAGCCCTTAATATGGGATCTTTTCTAGTCAAACTCCAGGATGCGAAAAATGGAAACAATAACCCAAGCAGCAGAAGCAAAGTAACAAAAAAACCATACGTATTGTCTGTCGCTGCCTGCCCACTGATCCAAGCTGCCAGAAACCATGCAGTCCATGTGCCCAGAGTTGCTGAAAAATAGAATAACAAGGGTCGGTTATACCTTTCTACAATAAACTTTTCAGGTATATTCTTAAGGCTATTCATCTAAATTGATCCTCTATAATAATTTAAAATTTGTTGTAGAATGCTTCATAAATATGTCGTTATTTAGAACAACCACTTTGAAGAAATTATGAATGCATTGGCATTAGTTTTCGTCCAACCGTATAGGATAGGAAAGCTTACAAACACCCACTCTCTCTCCCCTCACAGAAGGTGTTTTCTGACAAGAACCTATTTAGGGGACATGCTAATTACGGGACGTTTTCAACTTCTGATTTGAATCTTTAAAGTGAATATGCAAGAAGCACTCAACCTCATGTCAATCTTGACTTTACTGGGCTTTACACATGGCCTTTTTCTAGCCTCAGCACTATTCAATGCAAAAAACAGGAATGCCCGACCTAATAGAGCATTAGGATTATTGACGCTTTTGTTTACTATTGATTTGGGGGAAGAATTTCTTTATCAGATCGGTTTCTTCAACACAGTTCCCCACTTGTTACAAACCCTAACACCTATAGACTTGCTGTATGGCCCACTACTCTATTTTTACATTACCTTATTGGTTTCTTATGACATGGAAAACCGTCGATTTTCCAGCTGGCATTTTATGCCTGTTTTTACAGGTATAGTGTTGATTCTGCCCTTCCATATCTTTCTTGGTGGAGCTGAGAAAATTGCATTCGTTGATGCTTTGAGAAAAGGTCAACTCCACACTGTACCAAACATTCCTTTATCTGTGGAAGTCGGAATCATTATCCTAACTCTCATAACTATTGCTCAAATAGGATTCTACCTTACTATTTCGATAAGACGAATTACATCCCACTATTCCGCGATAAAACAACAATATTCAGACATAGAAAAAATATCGCTGACCTGGTTTAGAAATTTACTTTTGGGTTTATCTCTGATCTATCTTTTTTTCCTGGGCGACCAATTTTTCCCTGACCTCTGGAGAATAAATTTTTTAGGTGACGCAATTACTATTCTAGCGGTAATACTGATTTACATTTTGGGTTATTTAGCCTTGCGCCAGCCTGAGATATTTACTGAAACTTTAGCAGGTAAAACCGACCAGGATAGTGAGAGGTATGAAAAGTCAGGTTTAGACAAAGAAGCAAGCCTTTTGCTATTGACGGAGTTAAGAACTCACATGGATGAGAATAAGCCATATTTAGATGGAGGGTTGACATTACCAAGCCTTGCTCGACAACTTGAGTTATCAACCAACTATTTATCGCAAATAATTAATGAACAATTAGACATGAATTTTCATGATTTTATCAACAAATACCGAGTTGAAGAAGCACAGCGGTTAATTCAATCTTCGCAACAGGAAATCAATATATTGCAAATCGCTTTTGAATCTGGCTTCAACTCCAAATCTGCTTTTTATTCTTCTTTTAGAAAATTTTCAGAAATGACACCGACTCAATACAGTAAAAACATATCAAAGGGCTTGCAAAACCAGTAAGGACCTATATGGATACCTCCTAAATGAAAGTTATTGAAACCTCATTTTGGCACTTAGATGCCGTTTTGTGAGGTATCCATCTCATCAGGCACTCTATCATTGTTAAGGTTGAGTTAATGTCCTGTTAAGTCTACATTCAGGCCTCTGATTTAGAATGCTACGTCGTTATTCAATATAAATCAGAAAAAACTTATGGTTATTTTATCAAAGAAAAAAAAGACTCTAACTAATCAACTCTCAATATTGGCAATCACCAGTGCTTTATCACTACACACCAACGCAAATGACGCGGTTGGGTTTAACAATTATAACAAATGGGATGCAATTGAAGCAGCTTTCAATAACTCTAGCAGCAGTGAAATTGCCAAGCTATCAGTTGAAGAGTTGGAAAGCATCGCTAACTCGTGTGCAGCACAAGGTTTATCGGACACAGTGCCTGGTTTAGTCATTGCCATTACTCATAAAAATCAGGTAGTTGTTGAACGTGGTTATGGTAGTAAAAGGTCGGACGTATATGAACCAGTTGATGCGCAGACTCTATTTAGACCTGGATCAACACAGAAAATGATGACGGCCGCAGCGGTTCTAGTGCAACAGGAGAGAAATAAGCTCAAGCTCTCTGATTCTATACAAGGTTTAGTTCCAGAAGCTCAGTTTTTTTCGCAACCGACGCATGAGCAAAACGAAATCAGTATCCACAATTTATTGAGTCATACCTCGGGCATTCCAGATCAAACACTAGTGCAGTGCGATGATGATTTAACTTTGACAAACTGGGCAGAAAATTTAACGTACACACATACAATGTCGCCCGCAAACTTGTTCTTCAACTATACAAATGGTGGGTTTATGATGGCTGGACTTGTTGCAGAACGGGCAGCAGGCATCCCTTACGCGGATCTGATGCAATCAACGGTATGGGGACCCAGCAATATGAATAGTACATTTGCAACATTAGAACAAGCGATGAATTATCCAAATCAATCATACGGGCATACCTCGGTTACGGGTGAACTTATGTCAATACCGATGAATGATTACTCGTGTGAAGCTGCCAGCCCTCCGGGTTTGGGATTTACAACCATTGGTGATCTAGCACGCTGGACCATAATGTTGATGAGTGGTGGTGGTAAAACTCTGTCGCATGAATCGGTGAAACAAATGCTGTCTGCCCAAGTTAACATGTCAGGTGGAGACCCCAGTAGGCACTATGGGTATGGTGTAGAAATTCAAAATTTGCTTGATGTTAATGAAGGCAACGTGGGCGCCCGAATCCCCCCCATCATTGAACACGGCGGCAATGTGCCTGGATGGAACGCTCACACTATTATGCTCCCTAAAGCTGAATTTTCGATTAGTGTAATGAATAACAATGATGGTGGAGCCAGTGGCGTTGCATACTGTATCTTAGAAAATAGTGGAATAGTTAGTGATACTGTTGAAGTACCTGAGCCGATCTTAACCGGGCCTGATGATTGGCAGCAGTACCAAGGTGGCTATCTACTACGATACCCCACTGGTCAGATATTGCCAACGTTTGTGTATCTGGATAATGATTTATTGCGTGTCATCAGCTTTTTACCTGGTTTAAATGATTGGGCTTATTTTGAGGCCGTTCAGCTCAATGAAAGTCACTTTATTTTAGTTGATTCAAATAGCGGAGAAGAAGTCTCTGAAATTACGTTTATAAAAGAAGTGAATACGAAAAGGGATATGTGGATACGTAACCGACAGATTGTTGGGAAACGCTTATTTGGTTATTAGAAAAATAGCGTTTTCAATCGATATTGCTAGTATCCTTGGTCAAATCAAGCAGCAAGCAGTGCCTGATGTGATGGATACCTCACATCAGGCACACTATCATTGACATTCTAACAAATTCACCATAGGGTTATCCCATCAATTTCGTTAAAGGAGTTAACGATGACACGTCCAAGAAAAGACCTTATCTCAATTGATGACACACCTTATTATCACCTGATATCCCGTTGTGTAAGACGCACTTTTCTATGCGGCTTCGACCATGATTCACAAGTGGACTACAACCATCGTAGACAATGGATTGTTGACCGCATTCGACTGTTATCATCTCTTTTCGCCATCGATATTTGCAGCTACGCCATCATGAGCAACCACTATCACCTGCTGATTAAACTCAGTCCAGAGCA
>JBOEHE010000113.1:2107-3431 GCA_050633785.1 Arenicella sp. | reverse complement strand
AATGCATAATCCGGGTTTAAGGATTATAGAGATATTTTATCAATTTGATGCGTGTAATGAACAAAATTATAAAAGTGTGTTTGTTAATGACTGTCTTTTTTGGCAGCTCAATCAGTTATGGTCAGCAATGGCAGAGTCCTCAGCACAGCAGTGATTGGGGAGCTTTATTTGGGGGAATGTTGACTACCTTATTGATTCATGAGGGAGCGCATTATGCGATGGCTGAATATTATGGGTTTGATGTTGATCTGGATGGTGTTTCTATTGTTTATCCTGGCTGGGAGCCAACGGATTCGCAAAAGGTAAGAGTGGCTTCTGCGGGCTTTCAGTCTCAGTGGCTAGCATCGGAGTTGGCTTTCAATCGTATCCAAGCCACAGAATATCGGCAATTTTCTCAAGGTGTTATTGCTGGGCATATTGTTATATCACTGGCTTATCTCACCGTGCTAAAAGATGAAGAGACTAGTGATATTTATTCGATCAGTGAGGCTACTGGGCGTTCTCGCGCGGAATTGGCATGGGCTTTGATGATGCCCGCGGTGCTCGATACTATGCGTTTGACAATGCAGTCACCGCCTAAATGGCTTAAGCATGTTTCCATTGCCAGTAAAGGTTTGGGAATTGCTGCTAGCTGGAGCTTTTAGTCGCTGCTCGGTATGGTTGTACTGCTTGAGTGTCGTTTGAATAAGAGTATTGAGGCCATTAATACTCCTGAACCTCCGGTAATAATATCCAATACGCTGAAGCCGCGGCCAATCTGAAATTGTGCTATTTCTGCGCCAATGATCATGCTGTTTACGGTAATTACCGTCAAAGATAGCCGCTTGAATTGTTGTTGTTTGAAATAAATTTTAGAGCGATCCAGAAGAATGGTTAAGCCTAGGGCTCCTATGAAATGGAGAATCTTGTCGCTATGTTGCTCAAATTGCAGTCGAAATTCATAAGGAACTCCCAGACTGCGAATAAAGTTGTGGGGCATTAAATGGGAAAAATTGTACTCAGGTAGTAAGACAATATACCCCATGGACAGACATAATGAGATAAGCAATAGTCGGCACAGCCATGTGATCAGTGTATGGTATGGAAGCATCATTATTAGGTAATTATTGCATATTAAGGTGTGCTGGGACTGTCAGGGCATACTTTTATACCTTCTTATCATGGAATTCTTTGAGCTCTATTGCCTTCTATGTGAGTTCATTGAATAAGTGCATGGAATAAATTCCATATGACATTATAATCTCTGGATGTCGAATATCCATATAAAACGCCGCCAGTATGATATGGCGCAAGTATTTCCGCAGGTTTCTCCGTTGCTATCCAG
>JBOEHE010000113.1:0-2062 GCA_050633785.1 Arenicella sp. | reverse complement strand
GACTGATGCTGCAGCCGAGTTGCTTGCTGAAGCTATATCGGCCCAGGCTTCAATTATGATTGTTGGTGATTTCGATGCTGACGGGGCAACCAGCTGTGCTGTAGCGATTAAGTCTCTGGTTGCGATGGGGGCCGAACATGTTGATTATCTGGTGCCCAACCGTTTTGAATTTGGTTATGGACTATCTCCTGAAATTGTTGGGGTTGCAGCGATGCAGCAGCCCGATGTTATTGTGACGGTAGACAATGGAATAAGCAGTGTTGCAGGGGTGCATGCTGCTCAAGCTATGGGGATGTCTGTTATTGTAACGGATCACCACTTGCCAGCCGAGGAGTTGCCAACTGCCGATGTTATTGTAAACCCTAACTTGCCTATTGATCGTTTTCCCAGCAAGAACTTGGCCGGTGTTGGGGTTGTTTTTTACGTGATGTTGGCATTGCGAGCTCATTTACGCCGTATGGGCTGGTTTGAACAAGCTGATATTCCTGAACCTAATATGTCACAATTTCTGGATTTGGTTGCTTTAGGCACAGTAGCTGATGTCGTTCCATTGGATCGAAATAATCGCATTTTGGTTCAACAGGGTCTGCAGAGGATTAGGGCTGGTTTGGCTTGTCCTGGCTTGCAGGCCTTATTAACCGTTGGCAATAGGCAAGCTGAGAATATCACCTCCAGTGATCTTGGTTTTGTGGTGGGGCCACGACTTAATGCTGCCGGTCGTTTGGAAGATATGTCTGTTGGTATTGAGTGTTTACTGGCAGAGCAGGAGCCTCGAGCTTTTGCGTTGGCAACTGAGCTGGACCAACTGAATAAAGCGCGGCGTGAAGTTGAACAGGATATGAGGCTTGAAGCTATTAAATTGGTGGATAAGTTGACTGTCAAAACTGAAAATAAACCTGCGGGTTATGTTCTCTATGATGCTTCATGGCACCAGGGCGTTGTTGGGCTGGTGGCATCAAAAATTAAGGAACAAACCAATCGACCAGTTGTCGCTTTAGCACCAGCAGACTCTGAGCAGGTTGATGGTGAATGGAAAGGGTCACTACGCAGTGTGGAGGGCGTTCATATTCGTGATGTACTGGTTAGGGTAGATGCTTTACATCCTGGTTTGATCAGTAAGTTTGGTGGTCATGCCATGGCAGCAGGCTTGTCATTGCCCAGTGCTAATCTTGGGCGGTTTTCAAAAGTGTTTGCTGCAGTGCTTCAGGAAATGACGGTTGATAAGGATTGGAGTCAGGTATTATGGACAGATGGAGAACTGGAGGCTAGTGAATACACATTGGAGACTGCTGAACAGTTGGCGTATCACTCACCTTGGGGGCAAGGGTTTCCAGCGCCGGTATTTGATGGTCAGTTCGAAGTGTTAGATGCACGGGTGGTTGGAGAAACTCATGTTAAGATGCGCTTACGTCCACGTCAGTTGGATGATGATATCGATGCTATCTGCTTTGGTTATATGCGTGACCATGAAGCATTGCCTCAAGGAATCATTGAAATCGTGTATCGTCTGGATGTGAATCACTATCAGGGTCGCAAGCAATTGCAGCTGATGGTTGATCATATTCACTCCAATTGACCGCAGGGAATATACCAATAGAGAGCTTTAAATTGATTTATAAGCTTAACTTAAAGCTTAACTTAGCCATTCTTTTTGCGTTACAATTCAAGGCATGAAAACGATTCAAGATTGTGTTGGCAATACGCCATTAGTGAAGCTGCAACGTTTGTTCGAAAGCGACCAAGTAACTGTGTTGGGTAAACTGGAAGGTAATAACCCAGCTGGTTCGGTCAAAGATCGACCCGCGTTGAATATGATTAATAAAGCTGAAGAGCGTGGTGAGATAAAGCCCGGGGACACTCTGATAGAGGCTACCAGCGGTAATACTGGCATTGCTTTGGCGATGGCTGCTGCTATGAAGGGTTATCGTATGGTTTTATTTATGCCGGATAATCTGAGCGCGGAAAGGCGTGATGCTATGGCAGCATATGGGGCTGAGGTAGTGATGGTGCCTCATGCAAAAGGGGGGATGTTGTTGGCTAGAGATTCCGCTGAAAAGATGGT
>JBOEHE010000112.1:0-21304 GCA_050633785.1 Arenicella sp. | reverse complement strand
ATTGCGACCTTTTCATCCAGCGATCCTGATGGTGATTCATTAACGCATTCGGTGCTCAACGACCCCAATGGTTATTTTTCAATCAGCGCCACTGATATTGTCCTCACGCAAGCAGGCGTTGATGCCATTAATAATGATGCCTTAGACCTAACATCACTGACAGTTGAAATCGAAGCCGATGATGGTACTTTCCAATCCAGTGATAGCGATAGCATTGGGATTACGCGTGTTAATGATAATGCCCCTATCATCAGCATGACTGCCAGTAGCGTGACTGAAGAAAGTGTTTCGGTCGGAGACATCATTGCGACTTTTTCATCCAGCGATCCCGATGGTGATTCATTAACGCATGCGGTGCTCAATGATTCCAATGGTTATTTTTCGATCAGCGGCACTGATGTTGTTCTTACTCAGGCAGGCGTTGACGCGATTAATAATGATGCCTTAGACCTGACATCACTGACGGTTGAAATCGAAGCCGATGATGGCACTTTCCAATCCAGTGATAGCGATAGCATGGGTATTACCCGCGTTAATGATAATGCGCCTATCATCAGCGTGACTGCTTCAAGCGTTACCGAAGAAAGTGTTTCAGTCGGAGACGTGATTGCGACCTTTTCATCCAGCGATCCTGACGGTGATTCCTTGACGCATTCTGTGCTCAACGATCCCAATAGCTATTTTTCGATCAGTGGCACGGATGTCGTTCTCACTCAGGCAGGCGTTGACGCGATTAATAACGACTCCTTAGGCCTGACGTCACTCACGGTTGAAATCCAGGCTGACGATGGTACTTTCCAATCCAGTGATAGTGATAGCATGGGTATTACGCGTGTCAATGAACCATTGACAGTCACCATCACCGACAATAACGCGATTGCAACGGGTGATGAAAGTGTCATTGAAAATGCCACTCTCACAGCAGGGCAATTCACCATTGCGGCTGGCGCAGGACTAGACAGCACTGAAGCATTAATGGTTAACAGTACTGCTGTCAGTTTATCTGCACTACAAAATTCAGCCTCCACTAATATTGTCATTCCAACCACAGAAGGAAGTCTGACCTTAACTGGTTTCACCTTGGCAACTGGCGTGGTGACTTACAACTACGACCCCAGCGGCGTATCGAAAGATCACTCAGGTGGAGAGATCACTGACGCTATCGCCTTAACGGTTAAAGACAATGAAGGTGACACCAGCAGTGATAGTCTGGATATCTTAATCACCGATACTGCCCCAGTGGCAAATGATGATGCCCGCAATATATTGGAAGGTACCCTCAGGATTGCTGGTAATGCAGTCGTCGGCTTTGCAGCGGGTGACGTTAATGACACACTCATTGACACTAACTCAACCCCTGTAACCGATATCGATTTTGGTAGCACCGATGGCACTGTTGGAACTAATATTGCGGGTAATTATGGCAGCTTCCTGATCAGTAGCTCGGGGGTTTATACCTATACCCTAGACAATGCCAACATAAACGTACAAGGCCTTAAAAGCGGCCAAAGTATTGCCGATGTATTCACCTACACCATCACTGACGGTGATGGCAGCACCGATAGCGCCAACCTTACCGTCTCGATCAATGGCGTCGAAGATGCCTTACCCACCATTGCTATTCCAGATAATAATGGTGGTGGCGTGATTGGTGATAGCAGTGTTGCCGAAAATGCCACGCTCTCCTCACAACAATTCACCTTCGTGGCGACAGCGGGCGTTGCCAGTGCCACCTTGGGCGGCCAGGATATCACCAATGCCAGCACAATTCCTGTAACCTTAGTCGGGAGCGATGGGACGTTTGTTATCAATAACTTTGATTCAAGTACAGGAGTTGTCTCCTACTCATTCGATCCAACAGGTAGCAACCGCGACCATTCAGCGGGTGATACCAGCATCGTTGAATCAGCCTCATTTCTACTCATTGACAATGAAGGTGATTCTAACAGTGATACACTGGACATCTTAATCACCGATACTGCTCCCACAACAGCACCTGATACTGCCTCTATTACTGAAGATGGCTTTACCAATGTCGTCACAGGCGATGTCACAACTAACGATACATCGGGTGCGGACACCGCCATCTCTGTGGTGGGTATCGATTTTGGCGGTGCTCAAACGGTTGGGACACCGTTTCCATCCAGTTTTGGCACACTCGATTTGAATTCGGATGGCACCTATACCTACACACTGGATAATGGCAATAGCACTGTAGATGCATTGGATACTGGACATAGTTTGACCGAGCAGTTTAATTACACCATCACGGATACTGACGGTGATACCTCGACGACAAGTCTGACCGTTACTGTAAACGGGGTAACCGATTAAATACAGATCATCGCCTTTTTATGAGTGAAGAACTACAAACCAAGCTCAACAACGCGCTTAAAGGGCAGGACTATTCCACTGCGTTGACGCATTGCGAAGCCTTGTTGAATGCCGGTTCCAGCCAGCCCTATATACTCGCCATCAAAGGTTGGTGTTTATATAAGTCAGGTCAGTTAAAAGACGCAGAGCCTTTATTGGTAGAGGCGTTTAACCAAGATCCTTCACAGCACTTCGTCGCCACGATGGTCATGTCCTTTTATATGGAGCAAGGCGACTACCAACAAGTCGTGGCTCTGGGGCAGCTCTGTGTTGGTTTGCATGCAAATGATCGGTTGATGTGGCACCGTTTAGGCACAGCGCATTTCATGCAGGCAGACTGCGTGGGAGCGGTGGCCGCCTTTCGCCGTAGCCTGGCAGTAGAGTATTCGAAATTGACAGCATTTGCCCTGAGTCAACCTTTGCTCTGCCAAGGCCAATATGAGGAGGGTTTGGAGTTGTATGAACACCGTTTTGATGCCTACCCAAAACTCAACTGGCTGCAGTGCGAAAAAATGCCAATGCCGCAGTGGCAGGGAGAGCCTTTAGCCGGTAAATCCCTGCTGGTGTGGTCGGAGCAAGGCTTAGGCGACAGCATTCAATTTTCCAGAATGATTACCGTTTTGGCCCAACAAGGCGCCACGGTTGATTTGATGTTGTCAAAGGATCACAGTGGTTTGGCCGAGTTGCTAAACACTGTGGCTGGGGTCAGTGAGGTGAACGTTATTCACAATCAACAAGTCACTTTGACGCGCCGCTATGATTATCATTCCCCATTAATGAGTTTAATGAAAGGCATTCAACTCACCCCTTCGACGATACCTGAGCTAACCTTTCCATATATAAGCCTACCAACTCTACCTAAGGGTGTTAAAGCCTGCGACCGCAATCCAGAGCTTTACGAACGGCTGCCAACAACAGAGTCTACAAAAATAAAAGTCGGCATTGTTTGGACGACCGCATTACCTGAACGCTTGCAACAACAAGACAATTTGCATTTCATGCTAAAAGAAAGAAAAAGTCTTGGCACTGCGGATGTCTTACCTGTTTTGCAACTGGAGGGGTTTCATTTTTTCTGCTTGCATGTGGTCAAATCGCCAGCTGTCGAACAAGTGCTTGGCAATCATGATGTGGTCGATATGTCGATACACATTCAGGATTTTACTGACACCGCGACCATCATCGAGGCAATGGATTTAATCATCAGCGTTGACACATCCGTTGCACACTTGGCTGGCGCGCTGAACAAACCGGTGATGAATCTCTTACCATTTGCTGCGGATTGGCGTTGGCAAAACAATCGTGAAGACACACCATGGTATCCTTCCATGCGGCTTCTCAGGCAAACCTTTTTTGATGACTGGTCAACAGTCAGTGAGCGATTACAACAATATTTGCCTGAGATACGCCAGCGCTATCAGGCAACTGGAGAGATTCAGGTCTTTTTATAATCATGAGGGAATAATTGATTGATTCAATGGCGAGAAGTCAATCTGACTGATAGTTTAACTGGAATAACCCGATGAAGAAGATATCTAATTTTGTCAAAATTGACTTACCACTTAGAGCATGGCCCATTTTTGTAAACCGTAAATTCTCCCGAATCCAAAAAACAACTCACATTTTTTCTTTTCCTTACCATGACTTTAAAATCATATTCATTATCCTCTAGGGCACCTTACGCCTCAAACAGAGGTACGTTGCTTTTCCGTGTCCTTTTTGTTTTGCCTTGTTATAACTTTTCAATTCTTTGCCAAATGTCGAAATCACTGCCACATGCAGCTACTATATAATTACCGCACCAAGAGAAACCAAAACCACGTAAATGCTCAGTGTAGATTTTATTACAATAACTTTGATGCCCATCAATTAAGGAGCATTTATGCTCTCTACACAAAATCAAATCTTGTTCAGGCCAATTCGGTGAAACCACTTCTAAGGTTTCACCAGCTGAGTTGCTTTGAGGTAATCCTCCGCCATTGAGCCCACATATCGTAATCGTTTCATCCTGAACAGTACCAATTCCCTTACAAGTTAAATCCCACTCATCAAGACCTTCATATTCTTCGTAATCTCTTTCTATTTTATTTCCAGTAGAGCTATCAATTAAACCCCTTCCTGAACTTGAAATAACTAATAATAGATGAGTTTCAACTTTAGAGAATCCGACACTAAGAAGTCCACCGACAGCTATGGACGTCACATGACGCCAACCATTAGGATGTTTCTCAGCCTTTACATGCTCAAGCAAATTGATGAGTCGTTTTCTATTTTCCTCTTTATAAGAACTCATAAGCCTCCAGAGTTATAACTGCTGGCACAGCGACGTGGTAAAGTTGGTGGTTTACCGCGTCCGACGCAGCAATTTGTTATGTTTTTACACACCATTTAATACACCCCATAACTTGCCCCAACGATCTAGTTTTTCATCAGCACTTAATAATCGTGGTTGAATTTGAATTGGTTTACCAAGTTGATTGGCATTACGAAGTAAATCAGGATTAACAGCACCACGTAATTGATCGTTTAAATGACACCCTACCGCTAATAAATCACCACAATAATCACAATAATAGAAATTAGCTAATTGATCACCATTTTGATTAATCGTAATTTCACCACCAAAGAAATCAATTACCATATCAGGGTCACTTATAATCGCTGAAGGATTATTTTGACAATAATTGCAATCGCAAACCCGTGGGTTAAAATTGCCCAATGGTTTTGTGACATTAACCTCAACTTGCCACCGATTACAATTACATGAACCTTTATAAAGCATTATTAAGAACACCCATCCGCCATGGATAACTTTGAAACATAACGCCTCGATAATGGGCGGCCAATCGCATAGCAATTTTGCTGTCCAGTGAGAGTAACGAACGAATTCATCAACTTGTCAGCACTTTAAACCCTACGCCAATTCATGACCGCAAAATCTTTTCCATTGATTTACCCTTGGCAAGCTCATCAATCAACTTATCGAGATATCGAATCTTACGCATCAGTGGATCTTCGACCTCTTCAACGCGAATTCCACATACAACCCCTTTGATGAGAGATACGTTGGGGTTAAGTGTCGGCGCCTCGGCAAAGAATGTGGCTAAGTCATTCTCTCCACCTACCTGATTAGCCAGACCATCAGAACTATAACCTGTGAGCCAACAAATGATTTGGATGACTTCCTCTTCCGTTCTGCTCTTCTTCTCAGCCTTTTGAACATAGAGAGAATATATTTTTGAGAATGCCATAGAGAAAATTTTGTGATCAGACATCTTTTCACCTCCTAGTATGCTAACGCCGCGAACACGGGCGCGCTTTAGCGCGTCCGAGCGAAGTGGCAGTGTTTTGCCTTGTTATGTATTTCTGTTGGCTTACGGCCTTTTCATTAACAACCAAAATCATCTTTCAAAGCCTGTTCGTCAACTTCACCATATATTTTTAATTCAAATGATCGTATCTCATCACAAGAGCAGCCCTTATCTGCGCTACCGAGTTTTCCAGATTCACTAAGTGAGTACATAGTTTTACCGTCAACTTTGCAATACCACTCTTCTTGATTTCTGCAAGAAGCCAAGTTAATAATCAACATAAGAAAAAATATTTTCTTCATTTAAAATTTCCATGTAATTTGATGATTTTCGAATATACATAACGCCTCAAACATGGGCGACAAACCAACGGTTAGACGTCCTTGTGATTTGACTTGTTATCTGTCTTTTTTAAATAAGCCATAAAATCTATTTTGTGTTGAAAGTACCTTTTGAACAATAATAGAAGTATTCCAACTTGCACTATGAATTTTATAGACTGTACCCTCATAACTAGCTTGACACCAATCAGGGTAATCTGCATGAGTAAACTTCCAAAGTTTAGCTTCTATTTTTTCAGACAACTCAACTAATTTATTGCCCTCAACTAACTGCTTAACAAGGTTCCGCTCTTTATCAGAGCATTCACTTGCATAGGTATTTGCAGAAAAAAATATAATTGATAATAAAATAATAGGTTTCATACGTTTGTACATATAACGCCGCTGTAATGGGCAGCTTTGTAGTTGGTTGGTTTTGTGCTATTCATGCACAAAAACGAGCAACGGAAAAGCCGTCCGATTGACAGCCTTGTTATATGCGCCCATATATAGACATAACAGTGTTTTGACCATGATAAAGTCCTTTGCTTTTATATGAGCAATGATCAACTTTTAAAAATCCGCTACCAATGTAACCTAGGTTGATAGATCTTTTTTCTAAATATACTTCACTCAAGAAATTTAATGCATTTAAATGCCTGTCTTTAGTTATTAATTTAGAATAGTTTTTCCATCTTTCTTCGTCATAATCTCCTGCTAATTTTATTACTTTACAATCTGAAGAATCATAATCGAAGTCTCCTTTTACTTTTGCGGTTAATGTGAAACTACTTTTATTTCGATTAAAGTCAATAACTTCTACCGAAAAATAACTGCCACCACTATAAGCTGGAGAGGACAACAACATAATAAAGATTAGAGTAATGGTTATTTTCATAGCATATAACGCCTTGTTAAAGGGCGCGGCTGAGCCGCGTCCAAACGAAACGTAGTGGAGTGATTTTTCAGCAACTTGTTATACGTTTTCAATTTTCTTTAGGTTTGTTTTTATTTTAATGACAGTATCAGTGAACATATTCTCATTCCAGTCTTGTTCTGGAAAACTTGCAGCAAACCAAAGTGACAATTGTTTTTTTAGTTTGATGTTGGGTACATCACTTTCAAAAAGTGATTGAGCAACTCCTGTAATCTCAAAATCTAATTCTTCGGAAAAATTATCCAGTTCTAGAGCTAGAATATGTTTATTAGATGAAAAAGCATCCTCAATAGTTGACTTTAATACTTTGTAATGGGGGTATTTCATAAATACGTATAATGCCGCATTCAGCGGCTTGTCCGCTGTAATGCTTTGTTAAATTCGGGATCGGTATAGAACCGAATCTCTTGAGAACCCCAAGGTGCTGGCAACACCGCGACACCATACGGAAGACCTATAAAATAGTAATTTTTATACCTAGCAATACTCGTGGGTGCTAATTTGTAAGACCAAAATGCCTTCCAATGTAGTATTTCTAGATGCTCAAATGGTGAAAGCGCCATGACACTGTTGGGGCCAACAATTATTATCGGCTGGTAGTCCGGCCGTGTTTTGTCAACATATACCAATCTTGGTGCGTCTGGTAGAAGGGTGACTCGGGAAGGTTTTTTCGGTGCTTTTCGATTAGGTAAGACGCTGACAGAACCCCCGCTCATGCTTAAGTGAGCCAACCCTTCAATGACATAGAGTTTTTCCTGAATAGGCAATAGATGGACTATATTTCCCTTCATTAATTCTTCGGTAACACCACCCTTCGTGACATCCAACTTCCCGCCCCATTCACCGTTATTTGTTCCGCTATAGACGATGTCTCCCTCTTTATAGCTCATTTGATTCGTGCTTTCGCCTTGAGCTCCAATTATAAGCTCTCCGTTTTCTACTCGAACGAAACGATGATTTTCAAAGTATTGTCTATCTCCAAGCTTTTCGAGGGCGAATAAGCTGAGGCCATAGTTTCGCATGAATTTATCTAGATCAAAATCTTCAGCGAATACTGGATTTGTAAAAATTAATAAAAGGGCTAAGTATTTCTTCATAGAATTTAACAGTTTATTCTCCGACACAGTGTCGGATAACAATGTGTTGTTTACTTCTTGATTTCCGTAAAAACCGACTTTGGTTATTTTCTTTTACTTTCATGGGCTTATGTGATTATACCTTGTTATCTAGCCTTGCTATACCGACTTGATGTCGGGATAGCAAGGTGTCGGCATCCCTTTTATAAATCCTGACTGGACACCCACACCAAGAACTATTGCATTTCTATCTTCATAGTGTCAACATGATCTTATTCAAGGATGAATACAATACTGGAGCACGGAATGACCCAAGCACGCAAAACCATTGTCTCTGTCGATGACACACCTTACTATCATTGCATGTCTCGCTGCGTAAGACGTGCTTTCCTCTGTGGCACTGATGCCTATTCAGGCACCGACTACGAGCACCTCCGTCAATGGCTTGAGAACACTTTAAGGTGGATGTCCTAGCTATTTCTTTCTTACTAGCTATTCACTAGCTATTCACTAGCTATTCTCTTATATTCTATCTGGTCACTCGTTCCGAATAACTTAGAGTATAAAGATGCAAGAAAAACCCAAAGCACGACGCCGTGTATTAAAGGCTATCACCACCACTGGCGGTATAACCGCTTTGACACCGTTGTTGCCCTCAAAGTGGACTAGCCCGCTGTTAAATTGGGTGGTATTGCCTGCTCACGCGCAGACGTCTGAGTCAGTCAGTGAAAATGCCGAGTTTTTAGGCATCGCCTACGAATTTTCACCAGATAGCTATGAGTTTTTGGACATGATGTTCATAGATGAAGTCCCGGGAGAGGCACCGACCGTCCGCATCGAGCATCAACTTCAACGTCCATTAACTAACACTGACGTTGGATTTTCGGTTAGTTTTGAGAACCAAGCATCAAGTACTACAGAAGGCGATTGGTGTGCAAGCGGTTCTCCTGCGGGCGACTGGTTAAGGCTCTCATCTATTGATGCGGGTATGCGGATGGAAGCGGCGAGCGTAGTATTTGGGACTATTTCGGTTGGTTGCGAGTTGCGGTATTATCTGCAGAGGACCTTGTTTATCACAGGTAGCCGCGGAACCGTTTTTACCGCCGTTATCCCTATCGAAGCATCTGCTTCCCCGGTCAGGGTTGCGGCTCTACCTGCAACCTTTGTGCCTGTGTAAACCCGAAACAATAGCTTGACAGGATCAATTGCTTAAACAAGCCAGCGCCACCAACGTGCTTTATACACCCCAATTCGCGCTGGGTGCGCACCTTGCTCTTGAAGCCGAGTTAATTGTAAGGTTCTAACTGGACACCCACACCAAGAACGGGTTCTAACTGGACACCCACACCAAGAACTATTGCATTTCTATCTCCATAGTGTCAACATGATCTTATTCAAGGATGAATACAATACTGGAGCACGGAATGACCCAAGCACGCAAAACCATTGTCTCTGTCGATGACACACCTTACTATCATTGCATGTCTCGTTGCGTAAGACGTGCTTTCCTCTGTGGCATTGACGCCTATTCAGGCACCGACTTCGAACACCGCCGTCAATGGCTTGAGAACAAACTGCATTATGTCGCCAGCGTTTTTGCCATAAAACTTTGCGCCTATGCGGTGATGAGCAATCACTATCATGTTGTCTTACATGTACGCAATGACATCGCTCAAAACTGGTCTGATAGAGAAGTCGTTGAACGCTGGCATTCTCTATTTGCCGGCAATAGTCTCTCACATAAATTACTCTCACATTCAATTTTAAACAAAACCGAATTAACGCTTTTAGCAAAAGACATTACCATTTGGCGATCTCGTTTATGCGATATCTCATGGTTCATGCGTATTGTGAACGAAAGTATTGCCAGGCAAGCTAATCAAGAAGATCAATGCACCGGTCGTTTCTGGGAAGGCCGCTTCAAAAGTCAGGCTTTGTTAGATGAAAAAGCCCTACTCTCTTGCATGGCTTATGTCGATTTAAATCCAATTCGGGCGGCAATAGCAACCACACCTGAGACATCAGAATTTACCAGTGTTCATGCCCGAATTGCAGCTCATCAAACACAACAAACTCTACCCAAGACTCTGGAAGAATTTGTCGGTCATCAATCAGAGAGAATTGGCTTACCCTTTGAGTTAAAAGACTACTTAAACTTAATCGATTGGACAGGACGAATTATTAGTGAGAGCAAAAGAGGGACTATCGATTCCAACTTGCCACCCATATTAGAACGGCTTGAACTCAATTCAAATGCATGGACAATTCTCACCACTCGCTTTGAGTCCCAATTTAGCCATTGGGTAGGATCGGAATCAATCGTCAGGAAAACCTACCAAAGCAAAGGCTATCAACGCATTCCATCGACAAAAAACTATAAAACGCTCTTTGATTAAATAATCTACCTGATATAGAAACAGTGATCACAGCAATGTGAGGGAGTCACTCGCCTAAAAACTCACTTTTCAAGACTTAATTTCCAAGTCAACGTCTGAAGCGACCCGTTTCTGATAATAATCAAAAAATGAATACTTTATACAAGGAAAAACTAGTTAACTCTTGGCTTCCTTTTAAGATGGGTGTCCTAGCTATTTTCATTAGGTTTTGTTCGGAAGCTTATATGAAACATTTGTATCTTTAACTACAATATATTTTCTTTCAATTAATTTTTGAAAAAGAGTTCTCATTTCTTTCTCACTTAACTTTTCGCTAAATAATGAATTTATTGTATTAGATAAAGTCTTTACTTTCCGAGGCCTAGACTGACCACGACCAGTTAAGTTTTTCACTATTGCTGATACTTGGTCATCTGTATCTGATGAATTTGATATTTGCAATAATGGTATTTCTGCCAAATCAGTTTCTCTCATAATTCTGATTTTCTTTCGCTTCAAATGCCTGATTAATGGGTCAAAGCCAGTATCTTTAGAAATAATATGGAAATAGCTATTGGGGTTTTTCTCTGAAATTTGACCAATATAAAATGCTATATGGAAGTCTAACGCATTTGACCCATTGCCAGATATTTGAATATATTGAGCACGATCACCTAATTTCTGCATTTCTAAAGCCAGACTAATTGAAACTTTAGTTTGATTACTGCCTACAAAAACCAATATCTCAAATGGATACTCCCCTAAAAGTTCAAGATTTTTAGGTTGAACATTTTCGTAATCTATTAATACGTAGTTAGTTGGTTGATCTGCCATAACCTGAGAACCTAACAGTTTTATTCACCGTCTCTATGTCGGTTGAACAGTTGTCGGACTATTATAATAGTCCGACTTCTAAAATTCTGGTTGTTTTTATTGATAAAACAATTACTTATATCATTTTTCAATTCTGACTCTCCCTTAAAAACTGACTTCATGTCGGTCTATTTTTTTGTCGCTTTTACAGAGACTATTATTTTTCTTCATTAGAATCAATTATTTAAATGTTTATTACTAATATGATAGTCCGACTGTCGGTTGTTTTTTGTGAGCATTGCTAATAGTACCCAGCCTAGGACTGACATACAGTCACGCTGAGTTCATTTAGGGTATAGATTATCTGAACCAACTTAAATCAGTTCAAAAAATAAGGTAATACCATTAAAATTGAACTTTTAATATAAAACCATTGATAATGAACTAATGAGAGTTTAATCAGTTTCATGGGCCAGAGCAGTTTCCATTGTATAGCTGATTAACCAATGAAACGCTCATCCAGCAAGACAGGCATGGCTAAAGATACGGTTTAATTAACTGCCGTTGCTTTTCAGGCATTTGCGAAAACTCACAACTGCCTATATGTTGCTTGCCCTGCGGAGCGGGTCCAGGGATTGCCATTGTCTGCTGCTGTCGGAATAAACGGTCGTGCATCAAACAGCTTTGTTTCACATAAGACCAGAGGCAGTCGCGTAAAAACCATTGGTCTATGTTCGGCGTGGTTAACGATTCTGGCGTGTATTCTTCGGCCATCTGCCACACATTGGGCAAGACATTGGCCACTCCAGCCCATAAACCTGCCAGCATTAAGTCGGTATGCGTCCACCAGTCATGGATAGTATGAAACCAATAGTCAGATTCTAGCCACTGTTCAACGGCCATCCGCTCTCGAAGGCTGAAAACAGAATCAATGTCCCTGACTAAAAATCGCCCAACCTCAGCATCGTTGGCAACTTGAAAACGCCAGCATAATTTCTGTTTTTCACTTTGTTGCGGCGCTTGTTGATGCAATTTAGCGCCTAATTGAATCAAGGTGTCGCGGACTGATTGAGGCACACTGTCGTCAAGGTAAATCCATATCTCCCAATCTGCATACAAATCATGCCGAAGCAAACAATTACGAATGGCGCCGTTGATATAACGCTCAGATTGGCCCCACAAGCTAAATGCGATAACCTTCTTTTTATCCGCAGTAAAAGACGCTATCGATTGTTCGGGCAAAGCCCAACCCATCGTCGATTGGGTATGTTGTAAGTCTTTTATGCTTAACGCTCGGTTGCCCGCATCCACTGCCTTACCCCATTGCTCTGTTTTGGCATAACTGTTGGCCAAAGCATCCCACACCAGCGCATTATTCCGATCCTGTGACACGAGTTGCTCACCGTGATCAATGGCTTGTTGATAGTGTTTAAGCCGTGACAAACTGACCACCAGGTTGCTTCTGATGTCTTGATCGTCTGGATAAAAAGTTAATGCTTCTTCCAGCACTGCGCACGTTGCCGCATAATCACCGATCAGAAATAAATAATAGCTGAACTGCATTAACAACACTTTTGGCTTAGGTCGTTCACAAGCATTGAGTGCATTGACGACACAATCAATCGCCTCTGCTTTGTGGTCTGATTGCCATAGTGTATGGGCTTGTTGATTCCATGTGACATTCATAGTCGTTAATCGTTTATTCGGTTTTAATCACCTTTTTGGTCAGATGCAGTATAGATGTAGTATGCTGCATTCAGAACCAGACGCAAGCCATCAGGGAGTCTAAACACACACGATACCCACCTATGTTACGCTTTTATTATACTCGACATGACATACCCACAATGCAGACGCCTTATTCGTCGCCTTTCAAGCTAAAGTCTGCTGCAGCTTATGTTGGAAAAATATTGCCTCTGTCGCATTTATATGTGACCTCTAATCACTATGTAGACTACCTGAAAACAGCCTTGGGTGACGAGCATCAAGGAAAATTAGAGGAGCTGGATTCTCAGCAACAACAATTGCTGGTTAAGCACCCAGGCTTTCCCGTTGATTTTAAGAACCGGCAATTTAACAGCGTCAGAGAATTACGTGCAGCCATTGTCAAAGTGGTTGGTGATACAGACACCGTCAATATCGTCGTGATCAATGGAATCGGCAATGGCTTAGGGGACAATTATATAGGCTTAGGTGCATTACAACGTTTAACTAACTTACTTGCTCCCACTCGAGTTCAGTTTCATTTGATGCAAGAGTTAGATCAACGCATTGCTCCTGTGTATCGGCATCAAAGCAATGTCACCATGCATTGCAATGTCATGCCGATGAGTCAATTTTTTAAGATGGACTTTCACATTGACCTGGATGGTTTGGTGAATATGCCTCACTTTGATCACATTCCAGCAGCGCACTTTAATGCTCATGCTTTTTCGGTTAATCGCTTAATACCCAAAACCAACCTGCAAGCCAAGATCACGACAGACTCTGCTAAAACTCTAAAGATGCGCACCATCATCACCAGAGAATTTGATAAAAAGCAGAAAACGGTGTTATTACACCCAGTATCATCGTCTCCCTTGCGCACCCTACCCAGCCAACAGTCTGCGCAAATTGTCAGGGCATTAATTGCTGCTGGCTTTACGGTTGTATGCGCATTCCGTCATGATAAGCCACCCAATGGTTTCGTTGATGTATCAGAGCATTGCAATTCGATTGATGATTTAACTCATATCATCAATGCCGTTGACGCTGTTATTTCGGTAGGAACCGTGGTTTATCACCTGTCTGCAGCGCTTAGCAAACCAACGGTATTATTGCCCACCGTGCTACCAGATATTCGATCAGCACAATTACTTCCGCAAGTGAGGACTTGGCTCCCCAAAAACAATCAAAACTTTATTCAAAATCTACATAAAAGTGATGTTCCAGAACATCTTGCCATAGCTAAAAAAATTTGGTTAAACCTCGATCCAGAAGAGCTTGCACAGGAAACTCAGCGCCATATTGATTCCTTTCATAAAACCCAATCAGGGCATTGGCATGCACCTACAGCACCCAAACGAGTCGCTGTGATTGTGCCTAACTTGGGGCAACTAACAGTATTAACCAAATGCTTAGACAACTTGATTAAGGTTCAGGGTTTTGACCCACTTCGTTTATACATCGTTGCCAACAATGAACATTTTTGCAGAAATCTTTACCACAGTTTTCAGCAAGCCCTGAATGACGGTTATGATTTCATTTGGTTATTAAACGAAAATACCCAAATAGCCCCCGATTATTTGCAAATAACTTTCAAACAATTTCAAGAAAATTCCCAACTCGACATCATTGGGGAGCACATAAATAGTAAAGAAAAGAACCTGCTTTGGGGCAGTGTTGATGAATCATTGAATCAGGCATCATTGAAAGCTTGGTCCCGTTTATCCACGTCGGTATTACGAGCAAGTAGAAAGCAGATCCCTGATGCATAATTTGAGCTTAAATACTCGTAGCTGCCACATTAACATTGGCCGCTTCAGGCCGATCCACAGGCACACACAGTAAATTGAGTTTATCCATTTTATAGAACTGATAATTAAGCCTTTGAAACTGAGTTTTTATCGCTTCCAGATCACTTTTCCAATACTCTACCCAACACCATGGTTTATAGGCTTTGATCGCCTGAGCCGCTCCTTTCAATACTTCAACATCCATTCCTTCTACATCAATTTTTAGAAAATCCAAACGTGGTAATTTGAGAGAATCGATGGAAACCACCTCTATCTTTTCTCCTTGATCACTATGAGTACTATTCAAGTCAAACAAGCCAAAATCCTGGGGCTTATTATAATTCGGCAGCTGAATCATTTTTGAGTGTTCGTCGGCACCCAAGCCAACCGCATTAACCACAACATTGTCTAGCTCATTTAACACACAAGTTCCGCCTAGAGCATAGGCGAAAGCACGCTGAGGCTCAAAAGCAATGACTTTCCCTCCTTTTGCTTGTAAGGCCTGTGCCGCAGGAACCGTTATCAGACCAATGTTTGCACCTGCATCGATCATCACGCTATTGTCTGGTAGGGTAGTAAGTATTGCTTGAATCTTTTCTATCTCATCCTGAATATGCGGATAGCCAGATTTGATCAGAACCTCTGCATGAAAATGGCAATGACGATTCACAATAAACGGGCCGTAGACTGTGTCAATAGTTGTAAAACTGCTTAATTTCTTCACTGCTATTCCCAATAAAGAGTATTTGATGGCAGTGTAACATCAAATTGAGACGCTTAATGAATGCCATCTGAATAAGCCATTGATTCACAGCAGTACCTGCAGTCGAAAACTGATTCTAAATGCTTAATCATTACCACGATTTATGCCGTCCAGAAAAATACCTTATAAGCTATTACCAAAAACCCTTTTTATCTAGAATCAATACGGAATAATAGTTTTCTCGTCGACAGCATTACATTTATGACTTCAGTCACCTGATAGTTCTACCAGTGCATGTCGAATCAATTACCATGAATTTCAGGAGCTAACAATGTTGTCACTAAACAACCGAAAAGCGCTCATCACTGGAGCTGGCGGGGGGATTGGTCAATCTATCGTCATTGCCTTACGTGAAGCTGGCGCTCAGGTGGTGCTTGCGGATAAATCGCTGCAAGGCACACAGGGTGACGGCTTCTTAGAAGGAGATCTCACTGACCCGGATTATTGCGACCAGCTACCCGGCAAAGCAGCACAAATCATGGGTGGGCTAGATATCATTATCAATAACGCCGGGTTTATGGCTCGCGGAGCTATAACCGAAGCCAGCGACAAGGATTTCAGCTTATCCATGGCCATCAACGTCGAGGCACCTTTTAGAATTTGCCGAGCAGCCATCCCCTTGTTAGCACAAAATACATCATCCGCCATTGTCAACACCGCCTCATGCTGGGGAGTTCATCCCGGTCCCAATCACTTGGTTTATTGCACCACTAAAGCGGCGATTGCTGCTATGACACAGTGCCTGGGTAGAGATCATGCCCATCAGGGAATTCGGGTCAACGCGGTTTGCCCCAACGAGGTCGACACCCCAATGCTGCGTACTGGCTTCGAAATTCGTGGTCTGGACCCGGTGAATGCCGTCAACGAACTGAATGCCACCGTCCCATTGGGGCGCATAGCACAGCCCAAAGACATTGCCGATGTTGTGGTATTTTTGTGTTCTGATCAATCCCGATATATCTGTGGTAGCCTTATAGAAGTCAACGGAGGCAAACCAGTAGCATGACCAGTCGCATGAATAATACACATCAAAACAAAGACCAGAAAGTAGCATTGGTGACTGGAGCCAGCAGCGGCATTGGCCTTGCCTGTGCACAGGCATTGGCCGATGATGGCTACTGTGTTTTCGCCGCCCAAAGAAGTGAAGCCCCTGGTTTTGCAACAATATCAGCTGATTTATCAGACCCGTCAGCACCTGAGCACATTATTCAATCAATAGTTGACCAGACTAACCGCCTTGATGTTTTGGTCAACAATGCAGGGGTCATGATCGAATCGGACATTGAGACTATGTCTCTGGACGATTGGGAATTCACCATGGCGGTCAATCTCAGAGCACCTTTTCTGCTGATAAAACACGCATTACCACATCTGCGAGGGTCCGGCAGCATCGTCAATATAGGGTCAATTGAAGGCCTTGCTTCCAACCCTGAACACTCAGCCTATTGCGCATCCAAAGCAGGCATACATGGTTTGACTCGGGCCGTAGCAGTCGACCATGGTCCCCACGGTGTTCGCTGCAATGCTGTTGCTCCAGGCTGGATTGATACCGAATTAAATCTGGACTTCATCAACTCCATGCCAAACCCCAAGGCTTTCAAAGAACAAATCGGTGGTATTCACCCAATTGGCCGCACCGGCTCACCAGCTGAAGTAGCAGCTTTGGTTGCCTGGCTGGCTTCTGACAAAGCCTCTTTTATCACTGGGCAGATTTTTACTGCGGATGGCGGACGCACCGCCAAACTCAGCCTGCCTTAAACGTCTGTTGAATGGACATGAGTTCGAGATAGCGCTTCTTGCTCTACTATTTTCCCTAACTAAATGAGCAAGAGAAGTGAGGCAATAATTTTATAGGGCTTACAACCCAGTTTAAAACGATGCTACTGGTTCGCCAAATATTGTTTCATCAGGCACAACGCCTAATCCCGGCCCACTGGGTAATGCAATGTGTCCGTCTTTAATTTTTATACCATTAATTGGGTCGTAGTGACCTTCAATATAAGGCTGTGCCAACCAGACTCCTTCCAAAAGATGGGGTTGTACAGTGGCTCCGATATGAGTACAGGCGGCAGCCACAATATCCCCACCCCAGGAGTCATCACAGGTGTGATGCAAGCCACGGGCTTCACAGATGTCACGGAATGTCGCCATCGCATGCAAACCGCCAATGCGAGATAGCTTCATGCCAAAACCCTCACAAACTCCCTCTCCAACTGCGCGCAATACAGCATTGAGATCCTCGCTGTTTTCATCAATATAAACGGGATGGTGCAACTGGTTGCGAATCGCGATGATTTCTTCCAAAGTGTTACAGGGTTGCTCAATGACCAACGGGATATCAAAACATGCGCGACTGATATGCAAAGCATCACACGCGGTAAGACTTCGGTTGGCATCTACCGCCAGACGCATGCCGGAACCTACCGTTTCCCAGACTTTACGAATCACTTCTATATCAATGTCAATCGGACGACCTCCAATCTTGATCTGCATGCGCAGATAGCCTTCTGCCATTTTGCCGGCAGCCAGGCGGGCAATTTCATCAGGGCTGCCAATACCGCTGGCAAAATAGGATGGAATACGTTCTCTCACTGCACCGCCCAGAAGATCTGCGACTCGCATATTGGTTCGCTTGCCCAGCAGGTCATAAGCAGCAATATCAATTGCAGTTTTGGCATAACGGTGTCCGTTCAAGAGTCCATCCATTTTCCGGCGTAGAGCCAATGGGTGCAACGGATTTTCGCCAAGCAAAGAGGGAGCCATTTCGGCCAAGGCAGCTCTGGCACCTGCAGCATGGCTTGGGGCATATGCGGAACCCAGTGGACACGTTTCACCCCAACCGATAAGCCCATTATCAGCAACCAGCTTGACCAATGTTGTATTCAGAGCCTGAATATCAGAGTTTGCCATACGATAGGGGCCATTTCTGACTTGCAGGTCATATTGATAGATATGGATTTCTTTGATCTTCATAGAAACACTCACGCCCAAGGTCGATTATCAGGATCTGTTAATACCACCGTTTTTTCCCGGCCTTCAGATACCATAAGCGCTATGAAAGGACCCGTGTTTCGGATAAGTAACACTTCCTTACCCATAATACCTCAACCACAAAGAAAAGCTGTCAGCATCACGACCTGCTTTTGTATTTTTACGACCAAAGTAACTATCTGGAAAGAACCCTGGCATAACTCAAAGATCTCACTTGAGTGAGAAAACGAAGAATGGGGTTACCCACGAATCCTTGCCCAAAACCGTGCCCCATTCTTCGTTTGATCATTGTCATTCCCTGACTTTTTCTTTCACTGCATCAAAACACATTAAGCAGCGATCTGATTATGTGGATCAATCACGAATTTTTTCGCCGCACCACCATCAAAATCCTTATACCCTTTGGGTGCATCATCAAGACTGATCACCTCAACATTCACGGCATCGGCTATTTTGATCTTATCCCACAAAATAGCCTGCATCAGCTGCCGGTGATAACGCATCACTGGGCATTGGCCTGTGACATAAAATTGCGACTTAGCCCAACCCAAACCAATACGAATGCCCAGTTGACCCGTCTTGGCCTGATCATCAACCGCGCCTGGATCTCCTGTTACATACAAACCGGGAATACCGACACCACCAGCCACTCTGGTTACTTCCATCATGGTATTGAGCACTGTTGCTGGCTGTTCATGCCCATGATTACAGCCATGACCACGTGCTTCAAACCCAACGCAATCTACCGCCGCATCCACTTCAGGCTCTCCAAGAATCTGTTCGATCATATCTGGCACCGTTGCATCCTGACGAAGATCGATGGTTTCACAACCAAAGCTACGCGCCTGCTCCAGGCGTTCTGGAATCATATCACCGACAATCACTACAGCCGCCCCCAACAGCTGTGCTGATGCTGCCGCAGCCAGACCAACCGGGCCTGCTCCGGCAATATACACCGTTGAACCCGGACGGACTCCAGCCGTATAACAACCATGAAAACCAGTTGGCAAAATGTCTGATAACAAAGTCAGATCACGAATTTTGTCTCTGGCCTGTTCTTTGTCCGGAAATTTCAACAGATTGAAATCTGCATAAGGCACCATGATATATTCAGCTTGTCCGCCAACCCAGCCGCCCATATCCACATAGCCATAAGCGGCTCCAGGACGAGCTGGATTGACATTCAAACAAACGCCGGTGTTGCCTTCTTTACAACTACGACAGCGACCACAGGCTATATTAAACGGCACCGACACTATGTCTCCAATCGATAGAAACTCAACATCACCGCCACACTCAACAATTTCACCAGTAATCTCATGCCCAAGCACCAGACCTTCTGGCGCTGTGGTTCGTCCTCTGACCATATGCTGATCGCTGCCACAAATGTTGGTCGACAGAACTTTAAGGATCACCCCATGATTACAAGAACGCTTGCCCAACGACAATGTGGGAAACGGTATGGAACGAACTTCCACCTTATGGGGCGCGACATAAACCAAACCTCGATTATCACTCATTGCATCTTTCTCCTGTTCAGAATCAAAAACACAAAGTACCTCAGTATTCATTTTGATTAAGTCAGTTTTGCGACCTGTTATTAGCAGAATGCGCCACTTCGCATAATTCATCACCGATGTAATCTCTAAGTAATGCTATCGGACCAGCAGCTGGTACAAAATATGTAGATTTAAAACTCTGCCCTTTATTATACAAATAGTTGCCGTCTCAACTGCCTGTCCACACTGGGTGTTGCATCATAAAAATCACGATACGATTTACTGAAATGTGGCCCCGAGCCAAAACCACAGGCCAAAGCAATATCCATGATTGAATTGTCAGTCTGCAACAATAACTGACGTGCTCGTTTTAAACGCAATTCCAAATAATAGCGTCGTGGCACTGCATTCAAATATCTTTTGAACAACCTTTCAAGCTGTCGTCTGGAGATGCCAACTAAAGCCGAAATTTCCCCCAAACTGATTAATTCTTCCAAATTGGCTTCCATCAATGCAACGGCTTCAACCAGCTTAGGCTGGCGGGTACCAATCAGCAATTGCAATGGTATTCGCTGTTTATCACTAGGACCGCGCATGCGATCACAAATAAATTGCTCGGATATTGATACCGCCAGATTTTCACCATGATGAGCTTTGATTATTTGCAACATCATATCCATAGGCGCAGTCCCACCTGACGAGGTATATCTATTCTGATCCATCTCAAACAATTCTTCCGTCAGAACAGCATCAGGAAATTTTTCCCTGAACGCAGCAATATACTCCCAATGAATGGTACACCTAATCCCATTCAGCAAATTCGACCTGGCCAATAGGTATGCCCCGGTACACAATCCTCCCAGGATCGTTTTTTTTCTATCAAATTCGTTCAGAATATTATGAATTTCATTCGTCCATTGATTCGATATCTGATTGCCTCCACAAACAAGTAAGGCATCCAGCTCCCCCACAACATTGTGTATTGATTTATCCGGTGCCATCAACAGTTTATTGCTGGCAGGAACAGCTTGCCCTGACAGAGTATACGTTGTCCACGTATACAAGGGTCTCCGGCTTAATTTATTAGCCATACGCAGAACTTCAATCGCTGAACTGAATGCGATCATGGAGTAATCCGGCATTAATAAAAAACCACAATGAAAAGTCATGTACTCAACCTCCCACAATTATAAAAACGACCGGCCTGGCGTTTGTTACAGAATTATTTACGACATTTTTGTCGAGAACCCCCGGAGCAAAACACCGCTCCGGGGGTCGTAGAGTCACACTTGTTTACAGGCTTTTTGCCGCTGCAACCCAAGAGTCAAACGTTGCCTGATTGGCTTTAATCCACT
>JBOEHE010000111.1:0-460 GCA_050633785.1 Arenicella sp. | reverse complement strand
TCAGGTATTGGTCTGATTCAATACGTTGGCCGAACTGGTGATGGTTTGACATACACCAACACAGCAGGCGGTTTCAGCTTTGGTGCAACAGCCTATCTTGAAGCGGATGATGCCGATGATGGTTTTGAATTTGGTGCATCTTATGACTTCGGTCCAGTTAAGTTGGGTGTTGGTACACGCGATCTTGATGCGTTCACCGATGCACTTAACGCTGTCACTATCTCAGGTAAAGCTGGTGGTGTAGGCATGGGCATTACCTTCCAAGACCAAGGTGATAACGATGGCTATGAAGGCAATATCAGCTATGGCCCAGCGTATCTTCAGTTCGGCGAAACCAATGATCAGAGTGCATTCACTCTTGGTTACACCATGAACATCGGTCCAAAAACGTTGATGTGGTTTGAGATGTATCGTCAAGAAGCCGGTGCTGATGAAGTTGATGACAATGTCACAGCAATCG
>JBOEHE010000110.1:0-3412 GCA_050633785.1 Arenicella sp. | reverse complement strand
GGAGCTGCTGCCCCAGGGATTAAAACGGCACCAACGACAATGTCTGCTTCCAGAGTATATTGTTGAAGAGCACTTTGGTTCGAGTAAACACAGTTGATTAAGCCGTTATATTTTGCATCTAATTCGCGTAAACGATCAATTGAACGATCGAGTAAAGTTACGTTGGCCCCCATGCCACTGGCTACCCATGCGGCATTTTCACCAACAATGCCTCCGCCAATAATCAACACATTTGCGGCTTCAACACCCGTGACTCCACCGATTAATTTACCTAGGCCACCTTGAGGTTTTTCCAAGTAATGAGCGCCAGCTTGAGCAGCCAGTCGTCCGGCAACTTCACTCATCGGGGATAACAAGGGTAAGCGGTTGTTCCGATCAGTAACGGTTTCATAAGCAATCGCTGTTACACCCGATTCCAGCAATAATTGAGTCTGTTCCAAGTCTGGAGCCAAATGCAGATAAGTAAATAGAATTTGCCCTTTGCGCAATTGTTTGCATTCAACCGGTTGTGGTTCTTTTACTTTAACCACCATTTCAGCACGCTCGAAAATCTCAGCGGCGGTTGCAACAATTTCGGCACCTGCGGTTTTATAGTCTTCATCGCTGGCATAGATGCCTGCGCCTAGATTAGTCTCTACAATCACGGAATGACCATTGCTTACAAGTTCTAATACACTTGCTGGAGTCAAGCCAACGCGATATTCGTGATTTTTNNTAATTTGATAGAATTTTCTTTAAATCTAATATTTTTCGAGAAAATTTATGGCTGGAGATTTGAGTAAGATAGATTTGTCCATTTTGCATGAATTGCAAGGTGATGGCCGCATTACCTATTCTGAATTGGCGAATAAGGTTGGTTTATCAACATCACCGTGTATTGAACGTGTCAAGAAGTTGGAGCGAAGCGGATACATAACGGGTTATACCGCAACGTTAAATAGCGCTTTGCTTGATGCCGGGTTGATTGTGTTTGTTATGATCAGGCTTGATCATACGTCTAAAGATAATTTTGAGGAGTTTCGGCAGGCCGTACGCTTTATTCCTGCGGTACAAGAATGTCATCTAACAACAGGAGCATTTGATTATTTGATCAAGGCACGTGTCAAAGATATGAACGAATACCGTATCTTGCTGGAAGAAAATTTATTGGCAATACCTCATGTTAAAGAATCAACCAGTATTGTGGCAATGGATACTGTCAAAGAAACCTTGAGGTTAGGTCTATGAGAATTGCTGTTGTAAATACAGGCAGCAATTCTCATGCAGGTTTTAGTCTGATTGAGATTGTCATCGTTATGGCTGTTGTGGCTATTATGGCCTTGATGGCAATTCCTTCGATGATGGGTGAAAAGAACCAGTTGAAGATAGTGGAGACTCTGGACTTGGTGGAGCCCTATAAAAAACTCATTGCTGGCTATTATTTGCTCAATGGTCAATTTCCTGAAGATAACGATGCTGTGGGCTTACCTGATCCAGAGAAAGTTCTTGGTAATTACCTGCAGCAAATGACCGTAAAAGATGGGGCGATGCACCTACAATTGGGTCAGAAAATTTCAGATAGATTGCAAGGGAAAATACTCTCAATTCGTCCGGTCTATGTTGAAGGGTCAGCAGATAGCCCTATTTCGTGGATTTGTGGTTATGATGAACTTCCGGCCGATATGGCTGTTTCGGGAAGTAATAAAACAGATGTGCCCAAAATCAGCCTGCCTATTCGGTGCCGTTGATTTTTTAGTTGGGTTACACCTACATTTTTTGCAAACATCGATGCTGTAATGTTTGTCTAGAAGATCGATTTTATATAGTGACTAATTTCTTTTTTGAAGGTATTTGCTGCAACATTCAGTTGATGATGTTTGCGTGATATAAAGAAAAGTTGGCGAACTGCTGTTTTGTCTTTTAGTGGCAAAAAGCTTAGATTTGGCTGATTTTCAGCAGCAGATCGAGGAAGAAGGGTTAGGCCAAAACCATTTTGGACAAAATTTATCAATGTTATGTTGTTGTGGATATGGATATGACTTTTGATGGCTAATTGGGTGAACTTCTGGTTTTTAATGAGATAAAACAAATCATTGCTGATTACTTTTTCGGAGTTCAAATCATGCCATTCGATCGGGGCATTTTTTTGTGCTAATGGATGTGTTGGCAGGCAAACAACTCCGAACGGTTCTTCTAAAAGTAGCTCCGTATTCAAATCATGAAATTTGGCTGACAGGCTTGCGATGCCAAAATCGACGCTGCCATTTTGAACTGCCGAAATGACCATTCTGGAGTCATTATCTCGTAATTCTATTCTCACATTGGGCGTCTTTTCATGAAATGTTCTCACCGCTTCCGGTAATATTTTCATTGCAGTAGATGGAACTGCTGCTACTCGGACGGTGCCAATCCTGCCATGAGCATAACGATGAATGCTGAGCATGGAAGCATCAAAATCACTGATAACCCGGCGACTTTCCTCTAACACAAAGTGCCCTAACGGGGTCAGGGTTGATTTTCTGTCTGTTTCAAAAAGGTCTCCCCCCAGTTCGTTGGTGAAATGTTTCAGTGTCATTGAGATCGCAGAGGGAGTCCTTCCTAATGCATCGGAAGCCTCAATTAGAGTGCCGCAATCGGCAACCATAATGAATGTTCTCAAGGTGTCTAGTTTTATGTGCATGGCGCAGATTGTAGGTCAATTCAAAAAAAATTGAAAGTTGGTTTAATTTTTTTAGATTGATTTAAGCGATGCCGGAAACTAAATTTATAGCGTGTTAACAAATTTGTAATTTTCCAGAGGGTGTTTTATGTCAAAGCTAGAGGGTGAGTCTGAATCTGATGAGACCACAGAATCCACAGATTTGATAGAGCAAATCAATGAATCTCTTTTTAATGATCATTCGTCCCGGGCTGTGAATGAGATGAGTGAGCTGTTGAATTTAAATCGGCAGATGAGGGATTTGACATAAATACTCTGGGTATCAAAGTGTGTTTTATAGCTTGTTTGCAACTCGTGGAACACCTTTGAGAATACATTTTCTGAATATGTTCATGGTTGTAAATTATTTTTTATTAGATATGTCGATTTCAAAAGATTGTACTTGCAAGGCAGTCAGGAGTGGCACTAGTGAAGGAAATTTTCAGCGATGAACATTTCAGGAAATTACAAAAAAACCTATATAGAAAACTTAAATAGAGAGAGGGTAAATTCTATGAGCAATAAAATGAANNATCAGGACAATGGCGATGGCGCTGAAAGCGATGCCACCATTGAAAGCTTTGCTTCACGCATTGGCTACAATACTGAAAAAGACTTGGGCAATGGCCTGACTGGTTTTGGTCGTTTGGAATTCCAAATCGATGCAGAAGACAGCGATGCTGACCCTGATACCGGTGTTAGAGATACCACTAGAATCCGTTTGGGTTATGCTGG
>JBOEHE010000109.1:0-19410 GCA_050633785.1 Arenicella sp. | reverse complement strand
CCGGTTGAATTCAACCGGAAGTTTATTGATTGAAAAAACAGCAAGGCATGATAACTCAAGTCAAATTTCTGGTGTGGAAAAATCAGCACCAAATACTAAGCAGACTTCTTTTGGTGAAAAGGTATTATCATGGCTAAATAAAGATATTATGAGCTATAGAAAGTGGGTTGTATAAAGACTCCCCAGCTTAATTAGGTATTGTTTTCTAAAGACGCTTTGAGAGTGGAATTAACGGCTGTTGATAATGCTTGTGATATCCTCAAGGCGATCAGGATTTTCGATAGTCGATGGAATAAGGAAGTTTTCACCGTTGAATATTTGTCGTATGGTTTTTCGCAGAATTTTACCTGAGCGTGTTTTGGGTAATCCAGGTACAACGTGTATTTCCTTGAGTGCTGCAACTGCGCCAATTTCAGTCCTTACCAATTGAACCAACTGATGTTGAATTTCTTCAAGCGGTAAATTGACATCGGTTTTGAGAACTACTAAACCAACTGGAATCTGGCCTTTTAGTTCATCGTTTCTCCCTATTACGGCACATTCAGCAATGTGAGGATGTTTGCCAATAACTTCTTCCATTTCACCGGTTGATAGTCGGTGTCCAGCGATATTGATCACATCATCGACACGACCCATTACGAATAGGTAGCCATCGGCATCAAAGTAACCGCCATCACCGCTTAAATAGTAACCAGGATGAGTTGATAAATACTCATTCTTAAAACGTTCAACGTTGCCCCATATAGTGGTTAAACAGCTGGGAGGCAAGGGGAGTTTGATTGCTATATCGCCTTGTTCACCCTGAGGAAGCTGATGACCATTTTCGTCAAGTATACGCACCTCATACCCGGCACTTGGAACCGTTGCTGAACCCTGTTTAATAGGCATAGACTCAATGCCTCGTTGATTAGAAGCAATTGCCCAACCAGTCTCCGTTTGCCACCAGTTATCAACAACTGGAACGTCCAGGGTTTCTTCAAGCCACTGATGAGTTGCCGGGTCAAGGCGTTCTCCTGCGGAGAATACGGTTTGTAAGCACCCCAGGTCATATTTTTTCATCAATTTACCTTCAGGGTCTTCTTTTTTAATGGCACGATAAGCCGTAGGAGCGGTAAACAGGCTTTTGACCTGATATTGCTCAATAACTCGCCAGAAAGCACCTGCATCAGGTGTCATTATAGGCTTGCCTTCATACATGACAGTTGTGGCGCCATGCAGCAATGGCGCATAGACAATATAAGAGTGACCAACTACCCAACCGACATCCGATGCGGCCCAGAACACATCACCGGGTTTGATATCATAAATAGCACTCATACTGTATTTCATGGCAACAGCGTGGCCACCATTTTCACGAACCACTCCCTTGGGTTTACCCGTCGTTCCAGAAGTGTAAAGAATATACAGTGGGTCTGTGCCTTTGACAGAGGTGCAATGTGCTATTGGGGCAGTTTTGAGTGCCTGTTTCCAATCTATATCTTGAGTTTGATTTAACTTACATTCACGCTGAGGCCGTTGAAAAATAACACAATGCTGGGGTTTGTGTTTAGCAATCGTGACTGCATTATCCAATAGTGGTTTATATTCAATAATGCGGCTTATTTCAACTCCACAGGAAGCTGACATAATCACTTTGGGTTTCGCATCATCGATTCGTACCGCCAGCTCAGGTGAAGCAAAACCACCAAACACAACAGAATGAACTGCTCCTAGACGAGCGCAAGCCAGCATGGCTATAGCCGCCTCGGGAATCATTGGCATGTAGATTATGACTCGGTCGCCTTTTTCAATATTCAAATTCTGCAACATGCCTGCTGTTCTGGCTACTTCGTCTCGTAGTTCCAGGTAGCTGTATTGGTGTCTTTGGTCTGTGACAGGGGAGTCGTAGATGAGCGCGATTTGGTTACCTCTGCCTTGCTCTATATGGTAATCCAATGCCATATGGCAGGTGTTCATTTCACCATCTGCAAACCAGTGATAAATGCCATGTTCATCAGTGCTTAAAATACTTTTTGGCAGAGTAAACCAGTCAAGTTGTTTTGCTTTGTCATTCCAGAAAGCTTCCGGAGTTCGAATAGAGCGTTTATATTCATCTTGATAGTTCATAGTTTCCTCTATTTGAATGGTTGGATTGTGTGTAACAGTCTGGAATAGTGTTTTGCCTGTAACGTTATGTCAGAGGTGAATTTACCTATAAAATTTTGTGAAAACGTCGATATTTTCTCGTGACGTGCGATAACTATTTACGACCGCAGATTCATCTTCATAGCCAATTGCCATCCCGCACATCACGATAGCATTATCTGGATACCCTAGCTCTTTCCTAACAATATCAGGGTATTCACCCAGTGCTGCCTGTGGACATGTAGCCAAGCCTTCCTCCATGGCACTGAGCATAATGGATTGTAAAAACATACCGAAATCCATGAAAGACCCTGCTTCCATGACATTTTCCATAAAAAATAACAGCATTACGGGGGCGTCAAAGGCACGGTAATTCGCTGCCCATTGTTTGAGTTGACGTTCTTTATCCTCCCGCGTAATACCCAGTGTGCTGTACATTAATAAACCACACTCTTTGCGACGTTCTTTGTAAGGAGATTTCCACTCATTTGGGTAATATGAATAATCCATTTTACCTTTCTGGCCTGAACGAAAGGCGGTTTCCATTTTGCTTTGTAAACTTTCCTTTTTTGCGCCGGTTAAAACGGCTACTTGCCAAGGCTGAGAATTGACTCCTGACGGAGCATGCGCTGCTGAAGTCAGAATTTTCCGTATCAACGCTTCGTCAGGTTTTTTGTCCAGGAATGCTCGTGTTGACTTTCGTTGCTGTAAAGCATCTGATACTTTCATGAAGTCCTCGTAAGTTTGTCGCTAGATGATTATTGAGGGGCAAAAGCAATCAACTATCGCGATAACTAATATTCTTGATTGGTTATTAATCATCGATTTGATATTGTTAACAGTATTGTTGCTTTCACGGAAATTTTCTGCATTTAATATACCTTTAAACCATTTATTGTCAACAATAAATGGTTTAAAAATAAATTTTTACTCTATTGGGGATAGTTTTTGTGTGAATTGTCATCAATAAATGAGTCAGTTGATCTGAAACTCATAACACTCTGGCCTGATTTTTGAACAGGCCTGCCGACAGTGATCTTAGTTTAAGGATTAAGTGTCAACAGGCCTTGATTTAATTGCGATACTCTTTTGTTAATGTCAGTCTGGAATACGGACTTGATGGTTTATAAAATCAATTTTATCTTCCGCATTAGGTTCAACAGGAATAATGGGTAAATGCTGTGTTTTTTCTAAATTTGGCACTGAAGTGTCAGGGTTAATTCCTCTGGGAACTGGCCGTAAGACTTGGCTAGCTGGTAGTGCAGTGCCATTTTTTAGATGGTTGAACATCAAGTCCAGACTTTCCAGGAAATAGTGATGCAGGGGAACATAACGGTGGTTGAAGCCTGGAAAGGCGTTTAGAGCATCCAAATGATGTGCGTTTACCACCTCGTAATAGTGAAGTTTGCTTTGTTTGTCGGTTAATTTATTCAAACCGAAATACGCTCTTGAGGTGTGGTTGGGCGCTAGAATTCCATCAGAACGACCGGTAACAAAAATAGCTGGTTTGCCTCTAAGCTTGCCTCTCGCTTTAATTTGTTGAACGCCATATCGAATACGCCAATAGTCCACAAAGGCTTGGGGGTTATAGAACGTAGTAGAACCAGTGATCAAAGCACGTAAACATAAGGCACCATCCAGGTTTTGATCAAATTGTCCAGAACTAGGGGATATCGATACTGTATTTTCTATGGCACCACCCAAAGAGTTGTTATTGATCAAAGCGATGCCAGCTGAAGGTGGGATGCCTGTGCTGCGTGAAAAATACTCTGCATGGACAACAGGTGGTAATGTTGTTGGTTTTTTATTGGCATCTACAGCGGCAAAGCTATAACCGCATAAGTTACGCGCTACACTGAAGCGCCCATGGCTGTTGGTATAATTGACTGAAATTGCTTGAGGAATGCTTATATTCCAATGCGATGGCTGAACCAGGTTTTGTTCTGGCAAAATACCATAATCGTTAATGATTTGTTGAGCTTCGCTTGCTTGTTCATCAAGGGTGTTTGATTGTAAGAGGTTCTTTTCGCGCAATACTGCGCAAGGTATCGCGCCAAATTGAGGCAGAACAAATGGAGCTTGAGCATTTTCAGGAGCAGCATTAGCACACGCTTGATAGACATTAATCAAGGTTCCATAATCTGCCAGAGGCAAGCTATGTTTATAAAGTGGTTCTCCGTCGCCTTGAACTATGCTGAAATTCGGGTTGTACCGCGGAGTGACATTCGGTTCTGAGACAGCAATCCCATCGATAAGGCCATGCCTGTCCTGCTCCGCTGCAAGCACTGATGCACCGCCGCCGTTGGAAACGCTGGACGCTATAACAATGGTATTGTTGGGTTTTATGGTTTTCGTACGGTGACCATTGTCGTTAATTTCTCCATATTTTTCATTAAGAATATAAAAGGCAAATCGAATGGATTGGAGTACACTTTTCCCCCATATTTTTTGTGTGTTTCTTTGAGAGTGTGCATGCTTGAAAGCTACTCTATCAGCAAAAAACGTGTTGTATGCCAAGCGTTGTGCAGTTGACAACCTGGGCTTGAAATGAGCCTGATCTCCTGCAATGGTTGCATCAGCAAGAGTGCCATCAATGAGTGTCGCTTTATTATTTTGCAAGCTATAAGCGCCACTGCCTTTGCCAGCATCAGTATAGGCAACGGCACAATTGTTCTTCAAACCCCATTCGCCCGCCGTTCCAATAGCACCGTAAATCCCGCGTGAGTTGGAAGAAGGGGCTGTTACAATACAAGGCTCTTCAGGGTCAAAGTTGTCCGGGATTTGAACCATCATTGTGACATTCAAGTTGCCTGCATAGGCCAATGCTTCATGGCCCGCTATAGGTCCTTGTCCAAAAGACCCGTCTGCTTTTATGTTAGGGCCATATATGCGTCCAAACCCGCCTTCGGTGCTTGGGTCGGTCAGTGCGCGATAGTTTGTGTGGATTGCCAGTCGACGCAATTCTCTGGCAGTTGGGTTTAACGGGTCTGATGGAGTTGGTCCCACAGGAGACTGCAGGCCAACCAATCCCAAGCCAGCGGTGGCTAGATCATCACTGATTCCATCGTAATAGACTTCGATGATCTCTCCTTTAATAAAATGAGGCTTTTGGTTGATATCACTGGCCCATAATGCCTGTGAACAGAGCAAAAATGCGCTTGCTATAGATGTTTTATGGAATAACCTTGAAATATTTGAGCGCCCACTGTTACCTTGCTTTAACATAATACTCTCCGTTAACGTTATATTAATAAAATTCAAATAAAGTTGTATTGAAGCAGGAGCAACTAATGTGCCAATCAGAAATTGAGTGATAAATGGCTAATTTAATGAACTTGTTGCTAAAGGTATTTTTATCAAGCTATTAATGCTGAGCGAATTTCGCTCTAGTTTGATCAATAATCGCTCATTTCTTATATTATGAACAATGTCATTAAAGCTGGGGAAAACTTTCTTGCGTCAGCTTAGAGGATAAAACTCAACAATAAAGATGAACATATGAATATCCCATACAGCCAACCTTTCGTGTGTTGTGTGTATTGATAGTAAATTGGTAGGTGTGGGGAGAACTGTTGATAATGGTGTTTACTTATGGGTTGATCGTTGATTTGGCAATATTGCCAGAGTATCAAGGATAAGATATTGAAAATTATATTCTCAAAGAACTTGAAGATGATTTGAAACCCTGCATTTGTACAATGCTCACCGCGGTGCCGGGTAAAATGAATTTTATGAAAAACTGAATGAGCTTTGTTAGAAGATGTGGGTCTTCAATAGTATCGCTTATGTGTAGCTTACTCTGATAGTGTAATAGTGTAGCCGAGCTGGCAAATTGGGGTAATTTGCCAGTGGTTTATCGACCTTATATTGAAAACTCTGGTGTGGTTTTGCATGCTTAATGCCAGCGAGCCACTTATTAAGTTAACGCTCCAACAATTCCAACTTGCCTTCTTTGCCATCCCATTCGTCAGCATCATCCAAAGCAGGTTTCTTTTCAGTAATCACTGGCCATACCAGGGACAACTCAGTATTCAGTTCAAGATAAGGCTCTTGCTCTTCAGTCATATCGTCATCAGCAACAATAGCGCCAGCAGGACATTCCGGTTCACACAAACTGCAATCAATGCACTCTTCAGGATCGATCACTAGAAAATTAGGTCCCTCATGAAAACAATCTACCGGACATACTTCAACGCAGTCGGTGTATTTGCATTTAATGCAGTTTTCGGTAACAACATAGGTCATGGTAATTTTCTCAATAGTAAAATAATTTGCAGCGCGTATTGTAGGTGTTTACTCACTAAAGGTAAACCACCTCTAAACCGTGATTATGACTTATTCTCTTTAGCAGAATCAACCAACTTGTACAGCAATTGATGTGCTTCTCTCGCAGTAATGTTATCTGGATCAATAGTCATTAACTCTTGTACGATGGGATCTGATTCCTGCACGCAAACATCAACCGGATTTGCACTTAAAGGCTGATTGAACATATCCATTGTGCTAGGGCCAGATTGATGGTTTGGTCCTTGTAAACCATTGTTCAAATTCTGTTGTTCCAGCAGATCCAACCTCAGTTTGGCTGAGCGTAGAACATCATCGGGCAGGCCAGCCAATCGGGCAACCTGGATGCCGTAGCTCTGATTTGCAGGGCCTGGTTTGATGGTGTACATAAAGACAATACTATGTTCGTGTTCCACAGCGTTAAGGTGAACGTTGGCAACATTGTCTAATTCTTCGGCAAGGTGAGTTATTTCAAAGTAATGCGTCGCGAATAAGCTGAATGACTGCAGGCGTTTTGCCAGATCATTAGCGCAAGCCCAAGCCAGAGATAAACCATCAAAAGTGCTGGTGCCTCGACCAATCTCATCAACCAAAACCAGGCTGTTGGCAGTTGCATTACGTAAGATTTGTGCCATTTCAGTCATTTCAACCATAAAGGTAGAGCGTCCACCAGCAAGGTCATCTGCTGCACCAATTCGGGTGAAAATACGGTCGATAGGCCCTATGGTTGCTGCTGATGCTGGAACGTAACTGCCAGTATGTGCCAATAGGGTAATCAAGGCGTTTTGCCGCATATAGGTGCTTTTACCACCCATATTAGGTCCAGTGATGGCGAGCATTTTGGTACTGTTATCAAGCACCAGATCATTGGCAATAAATGGTTTGTCCAGATTACGTTCGACAACGGGGTGGCGGCCACCGCGAATATTAATGACAGGTTCGTCCACTAGTTCTGGTGCCGTTAATTCAAGCATGATGGCACGTTCGGCAAAATTGCTCAGTACATCCAGTTTGGCCAGTGCGCTGGCGATGTCCTGCAATTGCGGAATCTGTGGTTGAATTGATTCAATCAGAGTTTGATATAACCACTTTTCCCGAGCCAGTGATTTCTCTCGAGCACTGAGAACTTTATCTTCATATTCTTTGAGTTCGCTGGTGATGAATCGTTCCGCGTTTTTCAGTGTCTGTCGACGAACATATTCTTCAGGTACCGATGCACTCTGAGCCTTGCTGACTTCAATATAAAAACCATGCACACGGTTATAATTAACCTTGAGAGTGGGTATGCCTGAACGTTCTTTCTCCCGTTGTTCAAGCTGCAATAGGAAATCGCTGCTGTTCTGACTGAGTTTACGCAACTCATCGAACTCTTCGTCGTAGCCTTCTCGAATGACACCACCATCGCGAATAATGGCTGCTGGCTCATCGAGAATAGCTCTTTCCAGCTGACTCTGAAGTGTATCCTGTGGTGCTAGTGCTGTTTGTATCTGCTTAATTGCTGGTGAGTCGTTATTGGCCAAAGAGTGTTGCAATGATGGCAGACTCTGTAATGCGCAGCGCAAACGAACCAGGTCTCTTGGTCTGGCTGAGCCCAGTGCAATACGTGTCAGAATACGTTCAATATCACCGCATTGTTTTAACAGGTCCCGGATAGCATGGTAATCCAGCTGATGGATCAGGGTTTCAACCGCATGCAAACGGTGACGAATCTGTTGTTGATCTCGAATCGGACCATGCAACCAGCGGCGGAGAAGGCGGCTTCCCATTGGATTACGGCAATTATCCATTAAAGCTATCAGTGTATGTTCCCGGCCGCCTGATAAATTAAATTCGATTTCCAGGTTACGTCGACTGGATGCATCGATCAATAGATAAGCATCGTTGTGGATGACTTGAAAATGTTGCACGTGAGGAATAGAGGTATATTGCATGTCTTTGGCATATTGCAACAAAGCGCCAGCAACACTGACCACCAGTGGTAGTTCATCACAACCAAAAGCGGTCAAATCAGCAGTGCCAAACTGTTTGGTCATCAATTCCAGTGCGACATCGTGATTGAAATACCAACCCGGGACGGTATGGCAATGAGTTTTCCCCATTGTCAAAAACTGAGAAATAGCATTGTTTCCCTGTGTGTCAATGGAGTCATCGTCTGCCAGTAATAACTCAGCAGGGCGAAGCCGTTCCAACTCGCTGATCACCGTTGCTTCATCGGCCAGAAGTTGCCCTTGAAAACGCCCTGATGACAGTTCTAATGTCGAAAGGGCCCATTGCTTATCGTGAAAATGCAGGCTGGCCAGACTATTTTCCTGGCGTTCATCCAACAAACTCTCATCAGTGAGTGTGCCGGGAGTCAGGACTCGAACAACTTTACGCTCAACCGGGCCTTTGCTGGTTGCAGGGTCGCCAATCTGTTCGCAGACGGCAACCGATAAACCCAGTTTGACCAGTTTGGCGATATAAGGCTCTACGCTATGAACGGGAACTCCAGCCATAGGGACAGGATTATCACCATTTTTGCCACGAGCTGTCAGTGTTATGCCCAGCAGCTCTGAAGCTGTTTCAGCATCTTTATAGAAGATTTCGTAAAAATCTCCCATTCTGTATAGCAACAGAGTGTCCGGGTAATCGGATTTTATCGTCAGATACTGCTGCATCATTGGAGTCAACTTGCTGACATCCAATTTCATTTTGGTGGCAATCGTCGTGAGTTTTGCGGTCATAAGCCGAAATAACTACCTTTTATTTATGCGGGTTTAATTTGAGACTGGACTAATTGCAGCAGTTTTTCATGGATTTTATCATTGCCACAGACAATAGTACCTGTTTCCAGAAAATTCTGTTTACCATCGATATCTGTGATCAGGCCACCAGCTTCCTGAATTAACAATGCTCCCGCACACATGTCCCATTGTTTGAGACCTAATTGCCATAAACCATCATAGCGACCGGCGGCAACATAAGCCATATCCAGTGCTGATGCACCGACTCGGTGAACGCTTTGAGCGCGTGGAATTACTGATGCATAGGAGCGCAGCCAGGATTTTATGTCGGCCGGATCGCGAAAGGGCATGCCTGTTGATAGCAAAGCCTCTGACAGACGTCGGGTTTTTGACACTCGAATGCGTTGGTTGTCGACATGAGCACCTGAACCACGACTGGCGCTGAAAATTTCCTGTCTGACAGGATCCATTACTACGGCGTGTTCTATTTTGCCATCAAACTTAATGCCGATGGAAATGCAGTAGTATGGAAAACCATGTAAGTAATTATGCGTGCCATCCAAAGGGTCTATAATCCACTCATATTCTTTTTCACCAGCGGCAGGGGCAGGTTGTTCACCGGCAGTCCCTTCCTCGCTGGTGATTTTATGGTCGCTGAAGTGTTGACGAATGATATTGATGATGCTTTCTTCGGCAATGATATCAACTTCAGAGACAATTTGATTGGCACCTTTATCACGCGTATTGACGCGTTCAATCTGTGATGAATAGCGATTAATGACAGAGGCCGCTTCACGCGCCGCCATAATCGCAACATTTAGTACTGCGTGCATATCAAAATGACTCCAAAAAAGTGAACACAAGGAAACCGGCGATTGTAGCTGCCAGTGCCAAGAAAGTGAACTCAAACTGTCGAATAATTCACTTACTTGTGATCAGTTGAGATAAACTACCCCAATTACAACGAAGCATCGCTAGTGTCATTGAATCGAAAACTGACTAAAAAGCCTTATGAATTTGCAACAAATACAATTTGTTCTGGTCGAACCATCGCATCCAGGGAACATTGGCGCGGCCGCCAGAGCCATGAAAACAATGGGGCTGACTCGCTTAGTCCTGGTCAAGCCACGACAATTTCCACATGCAGATGCGACTGCCAGAGCGGCGGGTGCTGCTGATATTCTGGAGCAGGCTATCATTGTCGATGAGTTGGATGCAGCAATAGCTGATTGCGAATGGGTTATTGGAACTTCTGTTCGGGATCGCCGTGTCAGTTGGCCAACCATGTCTCCTAAAAAAGTAACTGAAGCTCTGGTCACTAAATTTGAACAACACCCTGAAGCCAATATAGCCTTTGTGTTTGGTCGTGAGCGTACTGGCCTGGAAAATTCAGAACTGGACAAAACCCAATGGCAGGTGAGAATTCCAGCGAATCCAGAATATAGTTCATTGAATTTGGCTGCCGCTGTTCAGATCATTGCCTATGAGTTGCATTGCCACCTTTTTCACAGTGACGATGTGCCTGCACAAGAGGGTGAGCGCAAAAATACCGGTCAACAGCAACGCCAACGATTGGCTACTCAACATGAATTGATGTTGTATTATGAACATTTGCAACAAACACTGGAGCAACTTGATTTTCTTAAGACTAAACCTCCAACAAAATTGCTGCGCAAGATAATACGGTTGTATAATCGAGCTGATGTCAATATTGAAGAATTGCATATTTTGCGCGGTATTCTAACGGCTACGCAAAATGAACTTAACAAAACCCTTTAAAATCCTGAAAGACAATAAAAAGTTCCCATGTTTACACGTTTAAAACAAGATATTGCTGTTGTATTTGACCGAGACCCTGCGGCTCGTAACTGGTTTGAAGTCTTGACGACTTACCCAGGGGTGCATGCGGTGGTTTTGCACCGCTTGAATCACTATCTGTGGAACCTTGGTTTGAAATGGCTTGCACGCTTGTTGTCAAATCTGGTGCGTTGGATCACCGGCATTGAAATTCATCCAAGTGCAAAAATAGGTCAGCGCTTTTTCATTGATCATGGTATGGGTATTGTTATAGGGGCAACTGCTGAAATTGGCGATGATTGCACTTTGTATCAGGGTGTTACTCTGGGCGGGACCAGTTGGAACAAAGGTAAACGGCATCCTACTCTGGGCAATAATGTGGTTGTTGGAGCTGGCGCTAAAGTGTTGGGGCCCTTTACGGTCCACGATGGGGCCAGGATAGGTTCAAACTCAGTCGTAGTGAAAGAAGTTCCCCAGGGAGCTACCGTCGTGGGAATTCCTGCGCATGTTGTTGGTTCCCCAGAATATAATCGAGCTACTGGCAAGGTGACTCCTGAATTTGATGCCTATGGCCACAGTGCAAACGCGGATGATCCCATTGCATTGTCAATCAATCAATTGTGTGAACGTTTGAGTACGATGGCCGAATATAATGAGCAACTGTTGGATCAGTTGAAAAAAAGTGGTGTTGATCTCAGTGGACTTACCTCACCAGAGGTGGATACAAGCTGCATTGAATTGGGCCGCAATGGCAAAAATAATGGCAACACAGGAGAAGCTGAAAAAGCTTCTTCCTGACAATTGCATTTTATTGGTTGATTTATTGCTTCTTTGCTACCATCTATATAACTGAACAGTATTTTAACGGAGTCATTGATATGACAATTTCACTAACTCAATCGGCAGCTGATCGAATCAGTGGTCAAATCGCCAATAATGCCTCAGCGGTTGGCTTGCGTTTTACGGCTAAAGAGTCGGGCTGTTCCGGGTATTCTTACGTTATGGATCTGGCTGAATCAATTGAAGAAGATGAGGTGGTTCTGGAAAGCCGGGGCATAAAAATTATCACCAATGCACCTAGCCTGGACGTTTTGCAAGGTACGCAGATTGACTATGTGCAAGAAGGGTTAAACCAAACATTTAAGTTCTCTAATCCAAAAGCTGAAGCCCATTGTGGTTGTGGTGAAAGTTTCGCAATTAGTGCCTGACTCGGCTTTACAGATAGTTTTAATACCGTAAGTTATTGTAAATAATTGTTTATCTGCTGTTTTCTTGTCTCTGTACAGTGTGTTGCTGGCTTTGGATTCCATACATATAGCCTAAAAAATAATTAAACATTTTGCCTAGGCATGTTCTCTGCATTATTATGTCGGGCTAGATGTTGTTCAATTTTACTCTGTAACCAAATTTAACATTCTCTGGCGTGAGCTGGTGAATGCTATATGTTACGCTTTATTCGCTTTTTCAGATCGAATTAAATTTTAACTTCAGTGAAGGAAATTATGGCTACCCTAACTATGTCAAGTTCAAGCAATCCTATTTCATTTTATCAGCGCGCTAGTCGCATGATGAAACCTGTCATTGCTGTTGCAATGGTTCTAACCAGCTTTGTCGCAATATCCAGCGCCTCGGCTCAATATACGGAAGTTCGCAGACTGGGAACTTCAGAGGCGATTTGTAAACCGGGTATTGAAACAAGAGCGGAATTACAAGCTTTTTTCGCCAACAACCCTGATGTGGTCAAGGCTATTTTGCAAGATGCTGACTGGCAGGGTGACCCTCAACAATTAATGGATGCTATCGCCGCTGGTGATTTTTCCGAAACGTCTTATGAACCTGGAACAACTTTTGAGTGGATGTCCTCACGCAAAAAAGGTGTGCCAACGGCTTTGCCTAGACGTATTTGGGCTGGCAAAGAAGCGTTCGAGGGTTTTGAAGTTAATTTGACCAGCAGTTGTACTAATTATCAGATGGTAATCCCGAAAGCCTGTTGTAACCTCTCTCTGGCAACAACGTCAAAAGTTGAAGTTGCACCAGTATTGACAACTACAGTTGACGGCGACAGCATGACTGTATGTTCTGATCCAGGATCTAAAGTGACATTGACTGGTCCTGATGGCGTTGCTAAGGAACTGACTCTGGATGAAAAAGGCTGTTGGACGGGCACTGAGTTGCCAGCAGGTGATTATGCGGCCAATTCTGTCGGTGAGTGTGGTGTTGCAGACAGTTCTGCTGTGATTGCTGCTCCAGCGGTTGCTGCTGCGGTCTTACCTGCCAAAAAATCAGGCTTGATACCATTCATCGCACCGTTTGTTGGTACAGAAACGTTGATGCGCTATGAAACCATGTGGGCCATGGATATGCGTGATGCATCAGGTCTTGTTGGTTTGCGCGGTGGTGTAAAAGTTCCTCTAGGCAAAGATTTCTATCTGGTTCCAGCTCTGGGCATCATGAATCGTACCAGCATTAACGAAGGCATCGATTATCCAGATAACGGCGTTTCTCTGGATTTAGGTGTTGAGAAATATGTCACCAACAGTATTTTCATCGGTGCCGGTTTTGGCATGTGGGATGTTGATGACAGCGATTTTCGTGAAGAATCATTCTTTATCAATGCAGGTGGTACAGTAACCAAGTCAACAGAATGGTTTGTTGAGGCACGTGGTATAGATTCTGACAACCCAGATGGTAAAGATGGTTTCAGTGATAACCATGCTTACAATGCAGGGATTCGTTTCTTGTTTTAGTTAAAACAAGAACACAGATAAGAAAAAGCGGCGATACTGAGTATGGCCGCTTTTTTTGTGCCTGATGGGTTCAATAAAACCCTGACTCGTTATATCCGTTTATTTTTGCTAGAATTTGCGACACTTTATAATCACCGACTCGTGTTTTTGCCATGTCCTCTGTTGAAATTCCATTATCCTCTCTTCGTTCCAAGCCATCGACGGCTTTGGAATTGCAGAACAATGAGTCCATGGCAGATACTCCACAGCGTCGAATCGGCGTCACAACCATGGGGTGTAAGGTGAACACATTTGAGTCTGAATTGATCAGCGAAACCTTTAGAACCAATGACTGGGCGGTAGTATCAGCGAAAGAAGCTGCTGATATGTATATTATTAATACCTGTACAGTGACACAGGAAGCGGATCGTCAGGCACGACGTGAAGTGCGCAAAGTAGTGAAAACCAACCCAGATGCATTAGTGGTGGTAACCGGCTGTTATGCACAGATGGATGCGGATGCCTGTGCAGCAATTCCAGGTGTTGACTTGGTTGTTGGCAATGATCGCAAACTGGATATTCATTCTCTAATGCCCGAGCTTGAAGCTGGGGAGTTGCCCAAAGTTCTGGTTGGTGATCTGGATCAACATGTGAGCTTGCCCGAAGAACTGTTAACTGGGTATGAGGCGCATACCCGTGCTTTTGTGCAGATTCAACAAGGGTGCAATCAGGGCTGCACTTTCTGCATCATTCACCGCGCTCGTGGCCCGAGTCGATCTCTGGCTCCCACCTTGATTCGGCGACAGGTTGAACGGTTAGCTATGAATAATTACCCGGAAGTGGTCATCTGTGGTGTTGACCTTGGGTCTTATGGTGATGATTTTCCAGACACCGCAGAACGCGCTTATGATCTAGTTGATTTGTTGCAGGAACTGTTGGGCCTGAACGTTGACGGCAACCCTGATTTTCGCATCCGTCTCAGTTCCATCGATCCGGCACATATTTCAGACCGTTTGATTAAACTTATGGCAAGCGAACCACGGCTGTGCCCACAGTTACATTTATCTTTACAAAGTGGCAGCACGTTGATATTGAAACGCATGAAACGGCGCTATGACCGTGATCATGTCTATGAGCGTATCAATCGCTTGCGACAGCATTTGCCGGATCTGGTGTTAAGTGCTGATGTTATGGTTGGTTTCCCAACAGAGACAGAAGAGCAGTATCTGGAAACAGAACAAACCGTTATAGATTTGGATATCGCTTTTCCACACATATTTACCTATTCAGATCGCAGTGGCACTCCGGCAGCCAGAATACCGGAGGCCAAACAAGTGCCTACCCAGGAGCGAAAAGCGAGAGCAGCACGCCTGAAAGCAGTTGCTTCAAAACTGCAGGCAGATCTTCACCACTCCCGCCTGGGTGAAACAGCGTGGGTTTTGCCGGAAAATTCGTCGAATTCTGAACTCAGAGCCCGTTCTGAGGATTATCTAACGGTTACGCTCGAAGGTGGTGATTTTGAACCGGGGCAGTGGCAGCAAGTGGTGTATACCCAAATCAACAATAATCGTTTAATAGCCAGAAAAAGCACCTGATATCGTGTTCAGCTTGTTGGTTTGAAAAGCAAAAACTGAAGTTGTTTCTTGAGTTGACTTGGTCTTGCAAAAGACTCTTGATGATCCAATTAATAAGATCAAGTTCAGAACGAACATACTGTCTTTGAGATCAAGTGGTGGATGAAATTAAGCTGTCATGTTGGGCAACTGTTTTTAGATTCCAGAGCTGTTGTCAGAACTGGGGATGGATGTCTCTCATTAACTGATTGTTCATTAACAGAAATTGCTTTCTTAAAAAATCGATAAACCATTTTATGGCTAAAGGAAGACTCTCTTTATAGGCATGAACATAGTATATATTGTCTGCATTAGCTTGAAGGTTGCTCAAAATATGCTGAATTTTTCCTTCTTTAATATATCTGTTTACATAAATATCGGGCAACAATGCCACTCCTAGACCTAAAAGCACTGATTCCACTGCAGTATTCGAGCTGTCCATTTCAAACTTTGGCTGCAAGAGTATATCGTGCCTTGTTTTTTTAGTATCGACAAAGCTATGCCTGTGGTTATCTGTTTGCCAACGGGTTGCAATAAATGGGTGTAGACTGATATTGTTTATGGAAATGGGTTGATCCACAGAAGACAGATACGCAGGTGAGGCAACGAAAATTTCACGGTGTTCACCTATTTTTCCCCCTTTAAGATCGCTATCTCGGAGTTCGCCTACACGTATTGCAATGTCTATGCCTTTTTTTATGATGTCCTGATTACTGTCATCTGCGATAAGGCGAGGCTGGATATTGGGAAATTGCTTAATTAATTGTTGCAGAGCAGGTAGTACCGCTGATTGAACCAATGCTTGCGGAGCTGTAATTGTCAAAGGCCCTGTAGCTTGCTGGGTGATATTTCGAACTTCATCAATTGTTAAATCCAACAAGGTCTTCAATTCTCCGCTGCGATGAAATAGTTTTTCTCCAGCGTTTGTCAGGCTGAGCCTTCGGGTAGAACGTGTCAGTAGTTGTACCTGAAGATACTGTTCAAGGTGACTGATGTGTTGGCTGACACCTGATTTAGTTAAGTTAAGTTTGTCCGCAGCGGCTGTAAAGCTTCCTTGTTTTACGACTTCATTAAAGATCATCAGCCAGAAAAATGTACTTTTTTGTTCAGTTTTCATAAACAGTGTTTTATAAAAATTCTTATTTATAGTTATAAATTTTAACAGTAATCTACCCGAAATTAAAACATGAGAGGCAAAAATGCTAAATACAGAGTTAATACGATCTGAAATTAATGAAGCCAGTCAACAATGGATTAAGGCCTTTAACATGACGGACATAAAAACGTGTGTTGAAACCTACATGACCAATGCTGTAATGGATGCAAGACCAATGGGGCGTTATGAGGGGCGAGAAGCTATCTATAAATTCTGGGATGGGTTTGTCAGTTCAACAAATGCTGGGGATTTATCTTACAGCGAAGTGGATGTCCAGATCATTAATGAAAATACAGCGAAGCTGTCAGCTAAATGGTCAATGAATGTTGGTCGAGGGTTTATCAGCGAAGAGTTATGGGTCAAAGAAGGTCAACGTTGGTTCCTCTCATACGATGACTTTACAGTAGAAGAGCAATTTAATTAATACGTTTTTTATTTAAGGCATTGGGCAATATAAGCAATGAGTATTATGGTGAAATTTGAGTTAAACGGACACAGTGATAGTGATGAGGTGGAAAGAGATTCGTCAATTCTTTGAGCGAATCCTGAAGGGAATGCGAGATTTTTCTGGTAATGAAAGTGTCAGAATTACCTCTTCACCAGATGAAAAAGCTCAATGGATTCTTATCGAATACTGGAAAACTCAAGAGGATTTTGATAGCTATTTAAAATGGCGTAAAGAAATCGGTGGTTATTCTACTTTGGGTAACAGAGCCTGAGATTTCAAGTTTTATGATGATGAATAATGCTTGAGTGAGTTAATTACCGAAGTCATTCTCAGGCTTAAATGGCCATATGCATCACATTTCCATTATCAGAAACGGTATACAATGTGTTGTTTTAAGGCCTTACTGAAGTAGGGTCTATAGCTTATTTAGACAGAATTTTGCCCTGTTTGCTGCGAAGGAGTGGAAACTTATCGCAAATAATGTGTTGCCCTGTTACCTGACTTGGGTCGCGGTAAGTATCCAGTGATGGCTTTCCATTATACGTAATATCATCACCCAACCAGTTAACAGAAAATGCAGCTCGACGATGATCTAATTGATTTCCAGGAGCGCTGTGCAGAGTATAAGAAGTCCAGGCCAGCATATCGCCAGCTTTAACAGCAGTGCAAAGAATGTTAGTTGGGAAGTCAGTATCATTACTGTTTGGCGGCAATGGTAATTCTTTACGAGCATGTTGATAATCATTGTCTGGACTGTCGAAGTCTATAGCGCGGTAGAGCATGCCAGACTGATGTGACGATTGCATAAATCGTAAAGCTGACTCAATGGGAATGTCATCCAGTGCAACCCAGCAATTAATGGCCATTTTGCCATCCAGCGGATAATAGGAATGATCTTGATGCCATGGTGTCGAGGCACTATTACTGAACGCTTGCTTGATCAGCAAAAAATCATAAAACAACACGAGTTGTTGGGATTGCAATAATGCCTGGGCGATATCGGCAATATGAGAGTCAAAAATAAACTGACGGAAGGGGCCAACGTTCATCCATGCGCCAGAGCTGACTGAAAAAGTTCCTGTATCCTGTTTACGCTGAATAATATCAATATTGGTGCTGGAGCCATTTAAGGCCTGTTTGATACCTGATTCGATAATTTGCAGCCAGCTCGGGTTGAAAGCGTTACGCAAACAAATAACGCCATCTTGATTGAAGAAATCAATCGCTTTGTTGGGAATTTGATAGTCTGTGTCCAGAGCAAATGATTTGACTTCAGAGAAATCAGTCGTATTCATAGTGTTGCCATCAGGTCTGTTTATTTTAATTGATAACGTGGACATCACGTGGAAATTGCGTCAAACATTCAACGCCAGTACCTGTAACAGCGATGGTTTCACTGATTTCCATGCCCCAGTCGTCCAACCACATTCCCAGCATCACATGCAATACCATGTTTTTTTCAAGCACTGTTTCTTCTCCAGCTCGTAAGCTGACAGTGTGCTCCCCCCAGTCTGGGGAATAACCAACACCAATGCTATAACCAATCCGGCTGTCTTTAACCAGCCCGTATTTGTCTAGAACATTTTGCCAGGACTGATGAACATCGGCTGCCAGAACACCGGGTTTTATCACTTCTAAAACAGCATCCAATCCTTCTTGAACAGCATGAGCGGTATCAAATACGGCTTGTTGACCTTTGCCAAGTTGGATAGTGCGTGCCAAACCGGAGTTATAACGTTTACGGGTTCCCCCAAGTTCCAGAGCTACCGTTTGCCCGTCAATAAACTCTTCATCGGTCCACATGGGGTGAGCGGTACTTGCTGCTTCTCCTGCTAGAATCAGTGGAGATAAAGCGGTTAAGTCCCCTCCGAACTGTTCGTTACCTCCAACTTGAGCCGCAATAATGCGTGACATGAGGTCGCATTGTCTGACACCTGGAGCAATCGTTTCATAGGCTACAGTCATTGCTCCTTCGACCAAGCGGGCAGCTTGTCGCAGGGTGTCAATTTCTACGTCACTTTTTATGACTCGACACCAGTTGACTAACAGATCAGCATCAACCCATTCTATATTTCCTGACCCTTGTTTAAGGCATTGCAATGATTTGGGTGAAAAAAAATAAGTATCACTTTCATATCCCAGGCGTTTTCCTTGAAGCGGAAGATCGAGCAAATAGCCAGCAACTATGTCCATCGGGTGCACACCTGATCGTTGTACAAAGTCTTCAGGATAAGGTTTTATAGAACTTTCACCCAAGTAGGTCGTTAAGGATACTGCTCCAGCATCCATTTTTCGCCCCATCCATATCGGATCTCGATCATGTAGTACCAACATAACTTGTGGGACATAGAAAGACCATGCATCAAAACCTGTCAGCCAATTCATATTGGCAGGGTCACCCAGCAATAGTGCATCAAGGTTTTTCTCGGCCATAGAGGCTTGAACGGTCTTTAAACGGCTTTGATACTCGTGTTTATTAAAAGCTGCTGGCATGGTGATTTCTCTTATTGAATGGAGTTGTTATGCGTTTAGATCGTCC
>JBOEHE010000108.1:2387-3324 GCA_050633785.1 Arenicella sp. | reverse complement strand
TAACGATAGCAATTATAAAATCAAGGAATGATAGGAATAACTGGGACAGATGGTTAGTTGCTAGTCTTGCTCTAAGTCCTAGATGGAAGCGTGGATCCAAAATTAGTAGTATGTTGGGCTTGATAATATTTGAGAATCTAAGGGACCTTTCTTAGGTCCCTTATTTGGTTACGACTAGCCTCTGTAGTATGTTTTATCCTTATCAAAAACCTTGACAAATGGGATGGAAATTACGGTGACCAATTTGTGAGGAGATACACCGAGATAAACGTAAACCTTATCCGCTAAGCTGGGCAGAGCAGGAATACTTTTCTCACTGTTGCCTAGCATTTAGAGGATATGGCAACTTTTGGCGTCCACACAGGATGTCGAGATGGTGAGATTTGTAAATTAAAGTGGGAATGGGAAGTGCAGGTTCCACAGATGCAAACATCACTATTCGTTATTCCAGGAGAATATGTCAAAAATAGCGATGATCGCTTAGTAGTGTTAAATGACACCGCAAAGGCTCTCATCGATAAGGTTCGTGGCGTGAACTCTGAGTATGTTTTTACATATAAGGATAAACCCATAACCAGAATCATGAACGTGGTTAAAGGCGCGTGAGAAAGCGAAGCTTCCCATGTTTCGTGTCCATGATTTGAAACATACGTTTGGTAGCAGGCTTCGTAAAGCCGGTGCTTCCTTTGAAGATCGTCAAGATTTGCTGGGACATCGCTCAGGAAGAATAACGACACATTATTCGGCGGCAGATTTAACGCAGTTAATCAAAGCCGCTAACAGTGTGGCACAGCGCGACCAAGCAAAACCAGAATTGGTTTTGCTTAAGCGAAGCATAATGTAGTCCCGCAAAATTCCCGCAAGGAATTTTAAGGCAAATAGAGGTTCTTGGTAATCTATTGATTTTTAAGAGATAAATGGTGGCCAGGGACAGAAT
>JBOEHE010000108.1:0-2363 GCA_050633785.1 Arenicella sp. | reverse complement strand
TACCGACTGAGCTACCTGGCCACGCATTATAAACTGGTCAACTTGTGTTGCCTTTTGGGCGATTTCTGCAAGTTGGTTGATGTTGCATCAACGTGGAGGCGAATTACAAAACAATGCGAGACTTTAGTCAAGCTTAAGATGCGCTTTTCTGACTATTTTTTTGATTTAATGGATAAATTGCTTTTTGAAAGGGGACGCAGTATTTTATCTCGCAACATTTAGACATTTTTGAGGTGGTTATGCAGGTTTCTGAGGCGTTGGAAAAACGTAAGTCAACTCGAGCTTTTTTGGATAAGCCAGTTGATGATTCTGTGATTCGTGAAATATTGCTTGCTGCTGGGCATGCACCTTCGGGGGTGAATACGCAGCCATGGCAGGTGGCAGTGGTTTCTGGTGAGGCGAAGCTGGGTTTGTCGGCTAAATTGGAAGCGGCTTTTCGCGCTGGAGAGAAAAGTGCGATGGATTATCAGTATTACCCTTTAGAGTGGCAGGAACCTTATAAGCAACGGCGCAAGGAATGTGGCTTGTTGATGTATTCAACCTTGAATATCACTCGCGAAGATAAAGAACGTCAGAAGGATCAATGGGCAGCGAATTATCGTGCTTTTGATGCACCGGTGGCCCTGTATTTTTTCATGGATGGGATTATGGAGGCAGGCAGTTATCTTGATTATGGGATGTTTCTGCAATCGGTGATGCTGGCTGCTGTCGAGCGTGGTCTGGCTGTTTGTCCACAGGCGGCTTTGGCGGAATACCCTGCTTTGGTGAAAGCCGAATTAGGTTATGCAGAAGACACTGTATTGCTATGTGGCATGTCGTTGGGATATGAGGATACTGCTGCTCTGGTTAATAGTTATCGCACGCCGCGTTTGGAAGTTGATGAATTTACACGATTTTTCAAATAATTTTGGGCGATTATTCTAGTTTAGACTGGTTAAACAATGTGATATCTGGCAGGAACTATTTGCTGCAATCAACAGATTGGTATAGATTGTTAGAAAAAGTTTAACTATATAGCGTAAATCCTTGGTTTGAATATAATTTCTATTTCAGACTGTTGTATGAGGTAAATGCTCTGGAAAACGAATGACGGTANNATCAGGCAAAGAATTTTAAAACTATAAATATTCGTGATTTTTTGAATGACGAAGGAGTTAATTCGTTTTCTATTGTCCCGATGTTGCGTGTTTTGTGGTTGTATAAATGGGCATTGCTGATCTCATTTATTGTGGGAGCTGGAATTGGTTTGCACATTTCTACCAAACAGACACCTTTGTATCGTTCCAGTTTGTCGATGCTGGTGCAGCCGCAGTTTGCAAACTCAGCCCAGGTTGGCCAAGGTTATCTGGATGAGCGTTCTTATCGTTATTATGAAACTCAATACCGTATTATTCGCAGCCGTGCCGTTCTAGATCGGGTCGTTGGCAAATTGAATTTGCTGGATAATACGATATATCAATATCCAGCTTCGCGTAATCTGTTCGCAGCTTTTTTAGACAAAGTAGCACCTGGTTTTAATTATTCGACCGATGAAGCTCCTGATTATGTTCAGTTGAAGTTTGCTTCTGTCGATGCGGCTGTGGCGAATATTAATAGCCATTTACAGCTGCTTTCCTCGGACCAGACTGAACTCCTTGAATTGCGTTTTTCGGCACCAGACCCTAAATTTTCGGCAGATGTTGTCAACGCGATTGCTCAGTCGTATAAAGATTATCTGGAAGAAACCAAGACGAATCGTGTGACTCAGGCCTCATCCTGGCTCATGGAGCAATTGACGGAAATCAAGCAGGAGCTGAAAACAGCGGAGCAGGCTCTGCAGCAATTCCGAGCGCGTGAAGGCACATTTAATACCAAGAACCTTGAAATCAGCACAGAAAAAAGTCTGAGCGAGTTAAAGCAGGCTCTGACTGCGGCACAGTTGCATTATAAGCAGTTGTTGCAACGTTATGGACCTAAGCACCCTAAGTTGTTGGATGCCAAGGCTCAGGTTGAAATTGCCCAGAGTGAGTTGGACAATGGTTCAACTCAAGCTGTTAAAAAAAGAGGAACGGAATTTGAACTGGTGCGTCTGGAAGGCAATGTCGACTCTGCGCGAAACTTATACAGCATGTTTCTGCAGCGCTTCCAGGAAGCGAATATGTCGACCGATGTCAGCTTGAGTGATGCGACCATTGTCGACTATGCCAAGCAGCCTAAAAATCCTTACAACATGACTGGCTCAAAAACTATTATTTTGTCGGCTATGCTGGGGCTGTTGTTGTGCGGAGGTTTTATTACCTTGCGCTTTCATTTTGATAATACGTTCAAATCACACTATCAGGTCGAAAAGCGGCTTGGGGTGTCAGTTTTGTCGGTTTTGCCGA
>JBOEHE010000107.1:0-13469 GCA_050633785.1 Arenicella sp. | reverse complement strand
GAGTAATGCTGTGATAGATCAAAATAACACGCCGTCAGTTGATGAAAATGAACAAATCAGGCTGCGTAGAGAAAAGTTATCTGCTTTAAGAGAAGCGGGGAATCCTTTTCCAAATACATTTCGCCCGCAACATAAAGCGGCAATAATTTCTGCAGAGTTTGATGCACTCGATAAAGAAACTCTGGATCCGAAAGGAGTTGAGGTCATTATCGCTGGTCGTATGATGACGCGGCGCATTATGGGCAAAGCCAGTTTTGCTAACCTGCAGGACGATAGCGGCCAACTGCAGATCTATGTTCAACGTGATGCCTTGCCTGATGGGTTTTATAACGAACAATTCAAAAAATGGGATATTGGAGACATCATAGGTGTCACCGGAACCTTATTTAAAACCAATAAGGGCGAATTGAGCGTCAAAGTTTCCAGTATCGAATTGTTGGTGAAATCATTGCGGCCACTTCCAGAGAAATTTCATGGTTTGACCGATACCGAAACTAAATACCGTCAACGCTATGTTGATTTAATTATGAGTGAGCAGAGTCGGGCGGTTTTTCGCACTCGTAGCGCCATAATCAGTTACATTCGACAGTTTTTGTTGGAACGTGACTATTTGGAAGTTGAGACTCCGATGATGCAAGCCATTCCTGGTGGTGCAGTGGCGCGTCCATTTGTGACTCATCATAATGCATTGGATATGCAATTGTTTTTGCGTATAGCGCCTGAATTGTATTTGAAACGGCTGGTCGTAGGTGGTTTTGGGCGAGTCTTTGAAATCAACCGTAACTTTCGAAATGAAGGTTTGAGTGCACGGCATAACCCAGAGTTCACTATGCTTGAGTTTTACCAGGCATATGCAGATTACCGTGATCTAATGGACACGACTGAAGCCATGTTGCAAGGCGTAGCTAAGCAAGTTACTGCTGATGGTGTTGTTAACTATCAAGGGCAAAATATTGATTTTAATAAGCCTTTTGCTCGGCTTTCGGTATCTGACTCAATTCTTCAATTCAATCCTGAGCTTAAACCTGATGATTTACAGGATCGTGCAAAACTGGCGGCTTATGCTAAAAAACTGGGTCTTGAAATCAAAGACAGCTATGGCATTGGCAAGGTTCAAATTGAAATTTTTGAAAAAACCGTTGAAGAACAATTGCTGGAACCAACGTTTATTACTGAATACCCTGTAGAAGTGTCGCCTTTATCGCGACGTAATGATAGTGATGAACAGGTTACTGACCGTTTTGAGTTGTTTATTGCTGGCCGTGAATTGGCTAATGGCTTCTCTGAATTAAATGATGCGGAAGATCAAGCGGAACGATTTCAGCATCAGGTTGCTGAAAAAGACGCAGGAGATGATGAAGCAATGCATTTTGATGCTGATTATATTCGAGCGTTGGAATATGGCATGCCGCCAACTGCAGGGGAAGGTATTGGTATAGATCGTCTGGTTATGTTGTTTACTGACAGTCCGACGATTCGAGATGTATTGCTGTTCCCTCATATGCGACCTGAAACTGTATAACGACTGTAAAAGACTATGAAACTCAGTTTGCCGGCGTACATAGGGCTACGCTACTCTCGTGCTAAACGCCGTAATGGCTTTATTTCTTTTATTGGGTGGGTCTCTATTGTCGGCATAGCAATTGGCGTGTTAGCTCTAATCGTAACCATCTCAGTGATGAATGGATTTGGTCAGGAATTGCGCGGCCGAATGCTAGATGTTGCTTCTCATGTCACTGTAGAAGGGCGTGCTGGTAATTGGTTGGACAATTGGCAGGATGAAGTTCAACAAGTGCAACGTGTTGTTGGCACTGACGATGTTGCTCCTTATATCAATGGGCAAGGCCTGGCAACTCTTGGGTCTTCTGTTAATGCTGCGCTGATTCGAGGCATTGACCCTGAATTGGAATTGAAAGTCTCGAAAATTCAGCAATATTTAATGCCGGGAACGTCGTTTTCAGACCTGGTTGCCGGTAAGTATCGGGTTATTATTGGTCAGGACTTGGCGCGTTTACTAAATGTGGAGCTGGGTGAAAAGATTACCTTGATGGCCCCACAAGGGCAGGCTACTCCAGGAGGTTTAATTCCTCGTTTGCGCCGCTTTGAAGTCGTTGGTATTTTTGACTTAGGCATGTACGAGGTGGATAGTACCCTGGCACTAGTGCATATTGATGATGCTGCAAAGCTTTATAAAACCAAAGGTGGCATCAGTGGTTTGCGGGTGAAATTAAATGATGTCTATCAGGCACCCGATATACGCGATGAATTATATGTTCAATATGGAAGAAAATACTTTGTGACTGATTGGACGCAACAACATAAGAACTTTTTTCGCGCTCTAGTGGTTGAAAAGCGAGTCATGTTTATTTTGCTATTCTTGATTGTGGCAGTGGCAGCGATCAATATTGTTTCAACTTTGGTTATGGTTGTTACTGATAAGCAGGCGGATATAGCCATTTTGCGCACCATGGGCTTGTCTCCTGGAGGTATTATGCGCATCTTTTTTGTTCAAGGTGCAACGTCTGGTTTAGTAGGCACATTTATAGGCGCAGTATTAGGGGTTTTGATTGCTTTGAATCTGGGCAGTATTATTGGTTTTCTGGAAGGTGTTTTTGGCTTTCAATTTTTCCCCCCGGATGTGTATGTGATCACCAACTTTCCGGCAGAATTAAGGATGGCGGATTTGTTAAGTATTGTTCTGGGGTCGTTGTTTATTAGTATGGTGGCTACTTTATTCCCAGCATGGCGAGCTTCGAAAATTCAACCCGCTGAAGCATTGAGGTATGAATAATGTCTGTAGTCTTATCAGCACAAGGTGTGCGTAAAACGTTTGATGATGGCACTTTGCAAGTTGAGGTCCTGAAGAATATACAATTACAGATTGAATCAGGCGACAGTCTGGCTATCATTGGTGCTTCCGGTTCAGGAAAGAGTACTTTGCTGCATATTCTGGGTGGCTTGGATCAGCCAGATGAAGGAGAGATAATCATTGCTGAGCATGCTATGCATTCTGTGAATGACAGACAGCGAGGTGAATTGCGTAATCGTTTCTTGGGTTTTATCTACCAGTTCCATCATTTGCTAGCCGAATTTTCTGCTGTAGAGAATGTGGCTATGCCGCTATTGATTCGTGGTGATAATAGAGAAATGGCATTGCAGAAAGCAGCTGATGTTTTAGCAACTGTTGGTTTGCAACATCGGTTGCAACACCGACCGGCAGAACTTTCTGGCGGTGAGCGTCAGCGCACAGCTATTGCCAGAGCTATTGTTACTCGACCAAAGTGCATACTCGCAGATGAACCAACTGGGAATTTGGATAGAAAGACGGCGGATAATGTATTTGCGGGCTTAATGGAGCTCAACCAGGAATATGGTACGGCTATTATTATGGTGACTCATGACCATTCTCTGGCAACAAAGATGAGTCGGATGGTCAAATTAGAGGATGGAGTTTTGCGTTAAAGCGCGCAGGCGATTACTCCGGTTTTACCCGAAGTAATCGCTCTTTTGCAAAACAACGTAGTAAAACATAAGTAAAAAAATTAATGTTTGGCGACATTCTCCAAGCTGGAGTTTATGTACTTGGCTAAACTGCTTGAGCCTTTCGACTGCGCAGAACCAGCTTTGATGGCCCGTTTGAGTGCCATTTTTTCTTTATGAGTCGCTGAAGCATTGTAAGCAACAACGAAATCATGCCAGTAACTATTTAACAACCAATCATCTTGAGTGCAAACTAACTTATAAAATTTGCGGACGCACTCAGGGTCCTGCAAACACAATTGTGCTTTGTATATGTAACTCAAATAAAATTGTACATGTCTCAAAACAACAACGCTCTGTTGTGAAAGATGCATTTTTACCACACTCCTGACTCGATTTATTATTATTATTTCCCCCACGAGCTGGACAATATCTAATTTAGCCTGTAGGGCCTAAAAAGTCAAATATTGTTAACTAAACGGGTTTTTATTGATGTTGAGTGGTGGTGTTTATTTGTTTAAAGACGCTTGTTTGATTTGCTTTCGACGTAGTTTGCGTTGCTGCCATTCGCTACGCACTTGTGTACGCCAAATTCCATGGACCAACGCAAAGCTGGAGGCAGATAATACCGTGCCAACAATCAGGCAACCCAGCCAAAGCGCAACATAATGATAAGCCAAATCAAGGTTTAAGCGCAGGGTTGTCATTTGTGATAGCGCTATTGGTTCAAGTTGAATTATCCAGGCTCCGAGTAAGTAACACGGGGTATATAACGGTATCCAGGTGAATGGATTGGAAATCCAGACTAAAGAGAATGCGAAAATAACATTGCCGCGGAAAAATACAGCCAGAAAAATAGCTACAACCATTTCAAATGGCATAGGTAGAAATGCTGAAAATAAACCGATGGCGATACCTTTGGCAATGCTGCTTCGGTTCATTGCCCATAGTTCAGGGAAATGCCAATACGTTCGGAACATACTAAGGGAACGATGGCTTTGTATATCGTGGCGCTTTGGCATACGACGACGGAGTTTACGGAAAAAGCGCATGGATAATGAGTCTCTAACAGTCTGAAATTGCTTATACTTTTATTATAAGCTATTGTTCGATAATTGCAGGGAAAATGGACTTTTTGCAATTAAATACTTCAAATAAAGTCATAACTTGGAGTGTATTCTTCATCTTATGTCTAAGTGAATAGATAAAACTGCAAGGAGGCAGAAGGTTCTATGAAAGGTAAGCTGTGGAACATTAAATGGATATCCGTGAAATGGAGCGATTTACATTGTTTTTTGCTGAATTTGAATACTGTGCCCAACGCAGCTGTTGCAGGGAGTGGTTTGCTGTTAGGTTGCACATTGCCAGTATTTTTCCAGAACTTGATGCAGGTTCCTTATATTGTCGTGATGCTGTTACTTGTCATGTTGCTTGCAATCCGCTATCGGGTATTCGCTTATGTGTTTTTGGTTATTCTTGGAGGAGCTTGGTTTACCTTGATAGCACAATCGGCCATGCGGGAACGGTTGCCTGCTTCCATGCAAAAACAAAAGGTGAGCCTGCAAGTCGAAGTCAGTGATTTCGCAAAATATAGCGCACGCAAAACAGTGTTTGCCGCAACAGTAGTGAAAGTTAATCAAGACTCATTGTTATCTGAGCCACAATGGAAGCGTTTGCAAGGGCAAAAGCTACGTTTGAATTGTTTTTATTGCCAGCAGACCTTTTTGTTGGGAGAAGTCTGGGAGTTTACAGTTACCCTCAAAAGGCCACATGGAAGTGCATCGTGGGGCGCTTTTGATTATGAGAAATACGCACTGGCTGAACGTATTGTTGCTACTGGTTCCATTAAAACGTCTGAAACTATACATCGAGTAAGTCCGGCGCGAAAGAGATTGGCTCGATACCGGCAAAATTTACAAACTATGCTGCTTGATATGTTGTCCGAAGGCAATATCAGAAGTGAACCTGAAAATGTTGCAACGCAAAGCCGGGCAATGCTGCTTGCATTAGCGATAGGTGACCGTTCTTTATTCAACGCTGAAACTTGGCATCTCTTAAGAGCAACGGGCTTAAGTCATCTGGTCGCAATTTCAGGCTTGCATATCGGCTTGGTTTTTCTATTGTTGCGCTGGTTTGTGCGGCGGTTATGTAATGTGATTTCACCGGTTTACTGTCTTTTTCCCGCTCTATATCTGGAAGTCAGTCTGGGTTTTGCCGGTGCTTGCTGTTACGCAGCCCTGGCTGGTTTTTCCCTGACAACACAGAGAGCATTGCTTATGCTGTTTGTCTATTGTGTGCTGCAGTTTACTGCCAGAACTACTAATCTGTTATCAATGTTGCTGCTGGCTGTTGCCGCTTTATTACTTTGGGATCCTTTAAGCACACTATCTGTCAGCTTTTGGTTGTCTGTAATTGCTGTCACTATAATCGCTATTATTTCTGCTGGTAAAACACAACAATCGGCTTGGAAGATGCAATTTTTCTTGTGTCTGGCAATGATGCCATTTGTTGTTTTATTGATGCAGGAAGTATCCTTTGTCGCACCGTTGGCCAATTTTATTGCCGTGCCAATCATTGCTTTTATTGTGCTGCCAGGGCTTTTTATGGTCTTCGCGTTGTTGGGATTGGGTCAATCGACATTGGCGGATTGGTTGCTGAATGTAATGGCTGAAGTTCTGCAACATTGTTGGGATTTTCTTGAGTGGCTTGAGAGTGTAGTGCCGTTATCTACTTCGTATGCTGTTGTGGGTTTGGCCAGTGTGTTATGTCTGTTTGGTATTCTTTGTATTGTGATGGTGAGGAATGCTTTGCCAGCTAAAGCAATAACTGTCTTTGTTTTGTTGGTGTTATTACTGTTTGATGAAAGAGAGGATTTTTCTCAGCATGAGTTCATGGTGACGGTGCTTGATGTAGGTCAAGCATTGGCTATTGCGATAGAAACGTCGCAAGGAGTTACTGTCTTTGATACAGGGCAAGCATTTAATGATGGTGACAGCGCAAGCAGTGTTATCGAACCGTATTTACGTTCTCGTGGAGTTCAGAACTTGAATAGAGTCATAGTTAGTCATCATGATCAAGATCATATTGGTGGTTTGAAATCGTTGCTGCGCTCCAAACCAGTTGATGTTTTGATGAGTAGTCGAGTTGATAACATCAAGTTTTCAGGTGTCAAAAAGCCTTGTCGTGCGGGGCAACGCTGGAAAGAGGCTGGTGTTGATTTTCTGATGCTGGGTCCGGAGAAAAGCGTTTTTTTTAGTAAATTACCATTAAATAATGATTCCTGCGTGCTACGAGTGAGTAGCCAGTGGGGATCCGTCTTGCTCACTGGAGATATTGAGCGTTCAGCTGAGCATAAGCTGGTCAAAAAACACTCAAAAGAATTGTCTGTAAACGTCTTGATAGCTGGGCATCATGGTAGCAAGACATCGTCGACACCCATGTTTTTGGCTGCGGTAAAACCAGAGGTGGCGGTTATCTCTGCTGCTTATTTAAGTCGTCATGGTCATCCGCACCCAGAAGTGGTAAATCGTTTGACCAGAACGTCGCAGAAGGTGTTGAATACTGCCACTTCTGGGAGTGTTCAAATCAGGTTTCAACAAAGTGGATTACAGACGTTAGAATTTAGAGCAAAGCATCGTCGATTTTGGTATGCTAAGCGCTGATTTTTCTATGTGGCTTTTATAGTGATGTATACGACTGTTTGTTGTCATCAATTTCAGGAACTATTGGCAATGACATGTTATTAGATCCAAGCCTCTTGACGTCGATTTTATCAGTAATAATTCTAAGGAATATCTGACACTATGTTTGAAATATTTAAGGCTGGCGGCCCACTTATGTGGGTATTGTTATTATGTTCTCTAATTGCAGTTACCATTATTATTGAAAAATTCTGGTCTCTTAATAAAAATTCAGTTGTCCCCGCTAAGTTGCAGTCGCAAATTGAGGAACTGGTAAAAAATAAAACGGTGACCCCCAATAAAATCGAAATGATTCGCCAGCATTCTCCTTTGGGTGAGGTTCTTGCCGCAGGAATCAGCAATGCCGCCAGTGGACGTGATGAGATGAAGCAGGCGATTGAAGAATCAGGTCGTCATGTCGTTCATCGGTTGAGCCGGTATTTGAATACCTTAGGTACGATCTCTTCGGTCAGTCCTTTGGTGGGGCTGTTGGGGACCGTTATTGGCATGATTAAAGTTTTTACTGCCATCACCAGTAATGGTGTTGGTGATCCTACCGTATTATCAGGTGGCATTTCACAGGCATTAATTACTACCGCTACTGGTTTGGCAATTGGGATTGCCAGTTTAATGTTCTATCGTTTTTTCCGGGGGCGTGTTCAGGAGTTGACCGTCAAGCTAGAGCAGAATGCTCTGCGACTGGTGGATGCAGCTCATAATAAAAGAACTTAAGCTAAAACAGAATTAAGCCTATGAACTTTTCTGAACAAGAACACCGAGAGGAATCACTAATAGAGTTGACGCCATTGATTGATGTGGTGTTTCTATTGCTGATTTTCTTTATGGTGACCACTACCTTTACCAAAGAGTCTGAGTTAAAAATTAATTTGCCTGAATCTTCACAAAACCAGGAAAATACTCAGAAACCTAAAATGATGGAGGTGTATGTTACTCAAGGTTCTGGATACGCCATTAAAGGTCCAAATGATGATGCACCGATTTCTCTGGTCAATAGTGCACGTGAAACCTTGGTGCGTGCTTTTAACGACTATCGTAGCAATGACAATTCTTTGCTATTGGTTATTCGGGCAGATAAGCTGGCGACCCATGAATCAGTTGTGCAGGTCATGGATGTTGCGCAGAAGGTAGGTTTGACGCGTATTACCTTTGCAACGCAGAAAACGGCTGAATAAGTAGCCTATGAGCAAACCTCAGCAGGATAGCCGTGCAATCTATGCTCGTTTAATACACTATATTGGCAAGCATAAGACGCTGTTTTTTACGGCTGTGTTTTTTATGGTTTTATTAGCTTTAGTTCAGGTTGGACTGGCAGCTATATTAAAGCCGATTGTTAACGAAGGTCTGGTTGAGCAAACGGCTAGAGCTGCTGTCTGGTTACCTATACAAATTTTTGTGCTGATGACAATGCGTTCGATAGTGGGCTTTTTATCGAATTATTCGATGGCAAAAGTTGGACGGTTGGTGATCAAGGACCTGCGGACGGATGTATTTGCCCAGCTGATTCGTTTGCCAAGTCATTTTTATGATAAGAATTCATCGTCAAAACTCGTTTCCAAACTAATTTATGATGTTGAGCAAACCGCTATTGCGACTACGGATACATTGACATCACTGGTAAGAGATAGCTTGACTGCAATTGGCCTGGTTGCCTGGATGTTATATTTGAATTGGCAACTCACTCTTATTGGCTTTGCCTGTGTACCGTTAGTATTTGCAGTGACCAGTTATGCAAACCGTCGCTTTCGCAAGACCAGTAAGGATATACAGGATTCGATGGGGGATATTGCCAATAATATTAAGGAAGCGGCTCTAGGACAAAAAGTTATCAAAATTTATGGCGGACAGAAACAGGAAACTGCCAGATTCAAGCAGACTAATAGTGATAATTTTCAAAAAAATCTGAAAAGAGCGACTGTGTCAGCTGCCGTTGTTCCAGTGACAATGTTATGTATCGCCCCGACGTTTGCTCTTGTGTTGTACATCTACTTGAATTACTTAGGTGAAGGGAAAGACGCTGCTGGTGAATTTGTCAGCTTTCTTGGTGCATTTATGATGTTGATGTCACCATTGAAACAATTGGCGAAGGTTAATGAGAAAATTCAAATAGGTGTTACCGCAGCAAAAAGTGTGTTTCAAATTGTTGATGCTGAGGCTGAACAGGATAGTGGTCATATTCCTCTGCAACATTGTACTGGCCATCTTGATTTTGCTGGTGTAGGTTTCCAGTACCTGCCAAAAACGACACCTGTTATTGATGGAATTGATTTTTCAATAAAGGCCGGTCAACGAGTTGCATTGGTTGGCGCGTCAGGAAGTGGCAAGTCAACCATTGCTACACTGCTGATGCGTTTCTATAGAGCAGATACAGGGAGTATTAAGCTTGATGGGGTCGACATCAACGATTATGTGCTCAGTGATTATCGGAATATGATTTCGCTGGTCAGTCAGGAAACGGTTCTGTTTGATGATACCGTACGCAATAATATAGTCTATGGCTGTGTTGATACTGACGATGATGAGCGTTTGCAAACAGCTATGAAAGCGGCCCATGTTGATGAGTTTATCAATAAATTACCGGAAGGTTTGTCAACAATGGTTGGTGAACATGGTTTGCGTTTGTCTGGAGGGCAGCGACAACGTATAGCTATAGCGCGAGCAATTTATAAAAATGCTCCCATCATTATTATGGACGAAGCAACATCGGCATTGGATACAAAGTCAGAACGTTTTGTTCAGGATGCGATGGAAACTTTGCTGGCTGATCGAACTTCAATTATCATTGCACATCGTCTGACAACCATAGAAAGCGCTGATCAGATTCTGGTTGTACATCAAGGCAAATTGGTGGAGCAGGGCACCCATAAAGAATTGCTGGATGCTCAAGGTTTTTACGCCGAACTCCATCATTTGCAGAAAACCCAGACTGTTAATGCTGCTGAATAATAAATTAGCCTTATGAAAACGTATTTACGCGATACAATTTTTTCTGGTTGGTCTGAACCAAACTGGTTAACTTATCTATTGTTGCCATTGACTCTGTTATATAAGGTGTTGATGTTCTGTCGCTTTAAAGTCTATCGCTGGGGCTTTTTAGCCCGTTACCGAGCTCGAGTTCCTGTCATTGTTGTTGGTAATATCTCTGTCGGTGGCACTGGTAAAACCCCGTTAACTATGGCATTGATTGAGCTGCTTAGAAAAAAGGGGTTTAGTCCAGGCGTTATCAGCCGAGGCTATGGTGGCAAAGCTCTGGATTGGCCGCAAATTGTTGATGAGAAGAGCAATCCTCATTACATTGGCGACGAAGCTGTGTTGATCGCAAAGCGACTCCATTGCCCTGTTGTTGTAGGGCCAGACCGGGGCAAAACGGCTGACTTATTGCTGGAACGTTTTGATTGTGATGTCATTGTTTCGGATGATGGTTTGCAGCATTATGCACTGCGCCGTGATATCGAAATTGCCATGGTTGATTCTCAGAGACGTCATTTGAATCAATTCTGTTTGCCATCAGGGCCATTGCGAGAACCTGTGTCTCGATTGCGTAAGGTGGATATGGTTGTCTTTCATACTAGCCCCAAACGCGGTCAAACTAAGACAGTTGTTGCTTCAAATTCAGCTTTCCCGTCAGATGGACCAATAGCCAGTTTATGGTTGGAACATCAACCCATTGTGTCTATGGTCGGCAATAAGGTCTTAAATCAAGAAATGAAGGTTCATGCCGTAGCTGGAATAGGCCACCCACAACGCTTTTTCCGCCAGCTGCAGGAATTGGGCTTTGAACTGATTGAGCACCCGTTCCCAGATCATCACCACTTTGTCGCTGATGATTTTGATTATGATGATGATTTTCCTATTATTATGACTGAGAAAGATGCTGTAAAATGCACGGCATTTGCCACAGAGCGTTTTTATTTTTTGCCGGTTCAAGCGCGTCTCAATGATGTTGCAGAAGCTAAGCTGAGCAGACTTATCGATGAAAAGGTAAAACGATGAAATATCTTCGGAACAATTGAGCTATTAGATTATGATAAATAAGAAACTCCTTGAAATTCTGGTTTGTCCTGTTACTAAAGGCAAATTAGAATATGATCGTGAAAACCAACAGTTAATCAGTCGAGCAGCCAAGCTGGTGTATCCTATTGTTGATGGCATTCCCCATATGTTGGTGGAAACGGCTAAGTCATTGGAAGACTATGAAGAAGGCAAATAGAAGATAATACAAGGTAGCTAACATGAGTTTTGATGTCATTATACCGGCACGATATGCCTCGACTCGATTGCCCGGTAAACCACTGCTGGACCTGGCAGGTAAGTCATTGATAGAAAGAGTTTATTTGTGTGCCAGGCAAAGTGATGCCGATAGGGTTATCGTTGCCACTGATGATGAACGAATAGAGAGGGCGGTAAAGGAATTTGGCGGGGATGTGTGCATGACCGCTGCTGATCACGCTTCGGGTACAGATCGTCTGGCAGAGGTTGTTCAACAGTTGCATATCGATGATGATCGGGTTGTAGTTAATTTACAAGGTGATGAACCTTTTGCACCTGCCAAATTGATTAATACAGTGGCTGCCAGTTTGCAGCGCCAAGATAGTCAACATCAAGACCGTCAGCAACAAGAACAGCTTGTAATGGCAACAGCCTGTCATCGCTTGACCGATATTGAGGATATTAATAACCCTAATATTGTCAAAGTGGTTATGGACAACAACGGGCATGCTATGTATTTTTCACGCGCACCAATTCCATTTCCTCGCGAATCTTCGAGTGCCAGATACTACCAGCATGTTGGCATTTATGCGTATCGCAGTGCTTTTATTGCCGAATACCATGCTCTCAAACCGAATGACTTAGAGCTTTCTGAATCATTGGAACAATTGAGGGTGATGGCTCATGGTTATAAAATAGCTGTCAAAACCATAGATTATCCAACTGGTTTTGGTATTGACACACCTGAGGATTTAGAGCGTGCTCACCAACGAATAGTTAATAGTAATGAACAATAATAATGACAACACAGGAATCCACTAAATTGTATAAATTATTATTTGTCTGCATGGGTAATATATGTCGCTCACCAACAGCCCATGCCATGATGCAACATAAAGTCAACGAACGTGACCTGACAGCCTCCTTTGTTATTGAATCTGCGGGAACACATGCCTATCACGTAGGTGAAACTCCTGACCAGCGTTCTCAGGAGACAGCCAAGCTCAGAGGTATTGATATGTCCAATATCCGGGCGCAGAAAATTGCTATCACAGATCATGAGTTTTATGACTTGATCCTGGTTATGGATCGGGAAAACCTTGAATTGGTTAATTACAACGCTCCAGAAGGTGGACAAGCTGAAGTTCGGTTGTTGATGGAGTTTGCTCATGGCTTTGCTGGTGTTACTGAGGTGCCTGATCCTTACTATGGCGGGGCTCAGGGTTTTGAGAGAGTATTTGATTTAGTGGATAATGCCTGTGATGGCCTTATTGACTATTTGTTAAACAACACTGACCGTTATGACGGTTGATGTTATGGTCAGCTTTCAGTTTTTTTAGTCCTGACACGCAAAAGCCACATCGTTGATGTGGCTTTGCATACGGTTTTGAAAATACCGTGGAGGACACCTATGTATTAACACCCTGAGTTAATTTTTTATATAATATAAAGTAATAATAGTATATTTTGAAATTATAACTGTTAACTCGTGTGAATTACCCCATATTTTTTAATATCCGGAGTTTTAACTTTGAATTCAACACGCCTTGAAATCAATATTGCCCACCAGCAACTTACGGTATTCGTTGATACTGGCACTGATACTAATATCAGAACTGAGAGTGTGCAAAATTATCCGATCGCTACTGCCAAAAATGGAATTGGCCAATATGAAGGGAGTGAATGTACACCTTTAGGGAAACACCGTATTTTTGAAAAAATAGGCTCAGAGCTTGCCGAGAACACAGTTTTTGTCGGTCGTAAGCCAACCGGAGAGATATATGATGAATCTTTGTCAAAAAAATACCCTGAGAGGGATTGGATTCTCACACGTATTCTTTGGTTACAGGGGGAGGAAGCCGGTTTTAACCAAGGGCATACACAGAATCAGGAAACTGGAACGTTGGTATGCTGTGATACTAAAGCCCGTTATATTTACATCCACGGTTGCCCTGATACGCACCCCATGAAAATTCCCAGCTCACATGGTTGTATCAAAATGAGAAATGCCGATATCATTCAGCTCTACGAACACGTTGCCGTTGGAACAATGGTACAGATTCTTGCTGAATAGGCTTTAAC
>JBOEHE010000106.1:0-63070 GCA_050633785.1 Arenicella sp. | reverse complement strand
AGGGAATATTATTCAGGAGCGAAATCATGGATTTTTTATTAATTGTCGGTTTGATGGTAGGGATTACTGTTATTCCAGTGATGGTGGCGGCTAAGCTTATTGGGGCAGAGAATTCCGGTTTTTGGACATGCTTCTTCGCTGTTATTCTATCTTCAATTACCGGTTCTCTATGCGAAACCCTGATCAGCAACGAGTTGTTGGCAGGTATGTCGGTGTTTGTTATTACCGCAATTGCATTTTCGGTTGTTCTAGGAGCGAGTTTTCTGCAAAGTGTCGTTATTTCTCTGGTGGCTGTCGCTCTACAATTGGCAACAGCTCTATTGTTTTTGGGATCTATTTCTCATTAGTTTATTAATATAAACAAAACTCTTTTTGCTTATATTAATATCAGGGTTAGGGCGGGGGAACTTTAAATACAACAGTTTTTATGGAAGAACTGCTCATAGGTTTTGATGATTACTACTGAGTAGTAGATTCATTGGCTAATACAGTTTGTAAGCTTCTATCTATTTCTTGTCAAGGTTTCAGCTAGTTCAGGATGGCTCAACCGTGGGCAATCTGCATAAAATTATTTTCTCTTGCTTTGTATTTTACTTTATCTGTTTACTCAGTTTAATTGAATATATCTTTTTAATTAGAATTATGTATAATAATTACTTCAATATGAATTAATAAATTGAATTGACTGTTAAAAATGAAAATATTCATTAAACAAAAAACAAACTGTTGCCTATAACAACCTAAAAAAACTTAAGCAAGTGGAGAAAATATGATGTGTTCAGCGTTGGTTAATAATGTACTGCTTCTGAGTCAGGAGATTAAAAGACTCAAGGCCGAAAACAAGCGGTTTATCATTGCAATTGCAGGTCCACCTGCATCTGGTAAATCAACTTTGGCTGATGCGTTGGTAGACTATTTGAATGATCAAGTGTTAAGCGATAGAAGTGCTGCACTATTACCAATGGATGGATTTCATCTTGACAATGAAGTCTTGCTAAAAAAGGGCTTACTAGCACGTAAAGGTGCACCTGAAACTTATGATGCAAACGGCTTTTGTTCTTTAGTTGAGAGTTTGCGTGACTCAACAGAAGATCTTTTCTATCCGCTGTTTGACCGAACTCTTGATATGGCCATAGCAGGTTCTGGAGTTATTAAGCAAAAAACATCTGTTGTCGTAGTTGAAGGCAACTATTTATTGTTAAAAAGTCAACCGTGGGATTCTTTATTGACCACATTTGACCATACGGTGTTTATAAGCCCATCGATAGATGTTCTGGAGCAACGCTTAATAGAACGCTGGCAGAACTATGGGTTTGATAAGCAAACAGCCGAAACACGTGCAAGGAATAACGATTTGGTCAATGCGAATCTAGTGTTAGAACAGAGCTCAGAGGCCGATATTCGCTTTGAAGAAACTATTCGTTCTATTGAAAACGTATAAATTATTAGAAAGACCTGCTCAATTAAGTAGAAAACTATGAAAACCAATAAACTTGAACAATTAAAAAACATGACAACTGTTGTTGCTGATAGTGGTGATATTGAAAGTATTCGTCAATATCAGGCAGTAGATGCAACTACTAACCCGACACTGTTATATAAGGCGGCCCAAATGCCACAATATGCCGAATTGGTAAAAGAAGCTATTGCCTGGGGTAAGCAACAGGGAAGCGATCAAGTTAGCTCTATCAGTTTTGCGGCTGACAAATTAGCGGTATTGATTGGCTGCCAGATTATCTCTGCTATTCCAGGTAGAATTTCTACAGAAGTGGATGCTCGCCTGTCATTTGATACTAAGGCGATGGTTGATAAGGCTCGCCAGCTGGTTGCTTTATATCAATCTCATAATATCAGCAAGGACCGTTTGTTGATAAAAATAGCATCGACCTGGGAGGGGATAAAAGCGGCTGAGATATTGGAGCAAGAGGGTATCAACTGCAATCTGACTTTGCTGTTTAGTTTCTCTCAAGCAGTTGCCTGCGCTGAAGCAAAAGTGTTTTTGATTTCTCCTTTTGTTGGCAGAATTCTCGATTGGTACAAGGAAAATACGGATTTGAAAAATACTCTAGGTGACAATGATCCAGGGGTAATATCGGTTAAAAAAATATATAACTATTACAAACAACATGATATTAACACTATTGTTATGGGGGCCAGCTTTCGGAATATATCTGAAATTGAATCTCTGGCGGGTTGTGATCGTTTAACTATAAGCCCGTCATTATTGCAAGAGTTGGAAGAGAGTACCGATACGTTAACCCGCAGACTGTTTCCTGAGGAAGTTACTGAAGACATTGATAAAGTTGTACTCGATGAAGCTCAGTTTCGCTACCAGATGAATGCGAGTGCTGTGGCAACTGAAAAACTTGCTGAAGGAATACGTGGTTTCATTAAAGACCAAATTAATTTGGAGAGTTTTTTGAGAAACCAGTAAACGTTTTAGCACAAATAACAGTAAAGTGGCATAAGTAATAATACGAGACATTTTATCTACATAGTCCATTACGATATAATGTTTGTAAGCTTAACTTGAAGCTAATCGTCCAAAAAAATCACTGACTAGAGCAATACTCCTTCTCGAAGAAGACCATATGACATTGAAACAAAACGAAGGAAATGTTGAGGTAATAGCAAATCTTAATAAGGGCACTAACCAGGTCGGAGTTCGTAATTATAATGAACGACTAATTTTGCAACTTATCCGCAAAAATAAGGCATTAACCAAAGCTGAGGCCACTCGAGCTACAGGTTTATCACCCAATGCTATATCAGTGATTTTCAGGTCTCTTGAGGATGAGAATTTTTTGCTTCGCGGAGATCCATTGCGCGGGCGGATAGGTCAACCTTCAGTGCCAATGCATCTTAACCCAAAGGCAGCTTTTTACCTCGGCTTGAAAATTGGTCGCAAAAGTTTAGATCTTATTCTAATGGATTTTGTAGGTAATATTATAGGTCAGAAAAAACAAAATTACGCTTTCCCTCTGCCAGAGAGCTGTGTGCAGTTTGTAAATGAAAAAATTCCTCTTATTATTGAAGAAACAGGGGTTTCTTACGATAAAATTTCAGGTTTGGGAATTGCAATACCTTATGAACTTTGGAATTGGACTGAAAAAATTGGTGCTCCAGCAGATGCGATGGCTTCATGGGAAGGTTTTGATCTGGAATCATCCATAGTTAACCCGGGTAATTGGCCTGTCTTTATTGAAAATGACGGAACGGCAGCATGTGCCGCAGAGTTAATGTTTGGAGTCAATCAACTACAACAGGATTTTATCTATTTTTATGTAGGAACAATGATAGGTGGGGGTATTGTGCTCAACGGTAGCGTGTTTATAGGGCCTTCCGGGAATGCTGGTGGACTGGGCCCAATGCCAATACCGAGTGAACAGAAAAAAGCCAGTACGTTGGTTGATCATGCTTCGATATTTGTTCTTGAAAACATGATAAAAGACAGTGGTGAAAGCCCTCAAACACTTTATGAGGCAGGCGATGCCTGGGTAAAATATACAGCCATTGTTGATCAGTGGGTTTGTTCTACAGCCAAAGGCTTGGCGCACGCTGTCATTGCGTCTCTGTCAGTCATTGATTTTAAGAATGTCGTTATTGATGGATCGTTTCCTGAACACATTCGTGAAAAAATCGTTCTGGAACTCTCAGTGGCAATAGATAAACACGACCTCCAAGGGATTAAAAAACCAGACATTAATCCTGGAGGGTTGGGTTATATTGCTCGAGCAATCGGGGCTGCGAGTTTGCCTCTTTCTCAACAATACGCTATTAATCAGAATACCTTGTTCCGCAGCTGATTCGTATTTGAACTAGCCCCAGCATAAGCCTAAGCCTTCTGCAGAACTGATCGAATCAATGCCTTCAACAGGGGTGTCCGTGACGAGTTTCACTCCTGTATCAAAAAAATGTAAGCCGCTTATTGCGCCGGGTTTAACGCCTTTGTCTACCCATGTTTTTATTGCTTCAACGCCTTTTGAAGCCATTAATAAAGGAAATTGCATGGATGTTGCTCCGATGACTTTATTGCTGACATTGCGTATGCCTTGACAACCACCATCAACAGAAACAACAAGAACTCCTCGCTCTTTGCCATAGCGTTTAAGCGTGTCGTATGCACCAGCCGCAGCTGGTTCGTTGATGGTATAAACCAGATTGATGTCAGAGCTCTTTTTCAATAAGGTTTCCATGGCTTCACGACCACCTTCTTCGGAGCCATACGTTAAGGCATTCCCCACAATACGAGCATCCTTTTCATCGCCAATATCTTTGGGATCACCTATATCGATGCCAAAACCATACAAAAAACCGTTGTTACGCAGATAGTCAACAGACACTTCTGGAGGCGTTAAATCAAGTAGAGCTATACGGGCATCTTTTTTTCCTGATTCTCCCATTTTTGCTGCAGCCCATTCACCGATAAGCCTGCCAGCTTTGAAGTTATTGGTTGCAAAGGTTGCATCAGCAATAGAATACGGATCAAAAGGGGTGTCTAATGCAATAACCAACAGGCCAGCATTGCGCGCTTTGCGAATATGTGGGGCAAGAACTTTTGAGTCTGAGGGTGTGATTAATAAGCCTTTTGCGCCAGAGTTAACACAGGAGTCAATGGCTTTGACTTGTGATTCTACATCTCCCTCGACTCTGCCAGAGTAGGATAGTAATTTGATATTACTGGACTTTGCGGCTTCTTCTGCACCTTCAATCATCTTGACAAAGAAAGGGTTAGTCTTAGTTTTTACAATTAAACAGGCAGTCGTCTGGGCTTGCGACTGGGCAATCGCTGCGTACAGTGAAAAGCATAGTGTGAGAAAGCTGATGATGTATTTTTTCATTGATAAACCTCAAGCGCTATTATCCAGCGCGTTTTATGTGTTTGTTGATTGCTGTGTGCTCCTTTAAATCAATAGTTGCCAGTTGTTGAGCGAGAGCACGAAGTCTTAAGTCTGCTTGTTGGCCTGATACCAATCTGAGACAGAACGCGTTAAAACTGATTGTTCAAAAATGCCTGATCTGAAAAACGGGTCCAAACACGTGAAAACTCGAGGTATTTTTTTCTGGATTTGATAATATCCTGCGATAGTTGGTCTCCTTGTTGCGATATTTTATCAAGCTGACGGGCAGACTCTTTGACTAAAGCTCTATACACTTGCCTTGGAAAGGCTCTTAAACTTAAGTTGGGAATCACAGCCTTCATGATTCTCAGGTTCTTGGCGCTGTCATGATAGGCTTGAATGTAAGTGTCATAGGCCGCCAGGCGCATGGATTTGATCAAAATACCCTGGTGGTGTTTTGACAATTGTTTAAAGGCTTCTTCGTTGACCAAAAATTGTAATTCGGTGCTGGGCTCATGCCATCCGGTATAGTAATAAACTGCCAGTTCATGGAAGTTCATACCTAAGTCCATGGAAGGGCCAATCCATTCTACGGCATCTAATTTGCCATCTCTGAAAGCATTGTATAACTGATCATCCGGCAGGTTTATTACTTCTGCGCCCAATGACTTCATAACATCGCCAGCCAGTCCTGGGATGTGTATTTTTAAACCTTTTAAATCATCCACAGTTTCAATTTTTTTCTTGAACCAACCGCCCATTTGATTGCCCGTATTGCCACCGGGAAAAGCCAGCATTCCATGCTTTTGAAATACTTTTTGCATAAGCTCCATTCCTTCATCGTGATAGAACCAGCCATATTGTTCAATCGCGACCATCTCCATAGGCAAGGTAGTAAAAAAGAGAGTGTTTATGTCACGATCTTTCCAGAAATAAGAAGCACTATGGCCCATCTCAAAGGTGTTATCACGAACCATTTCAAAAACACCAAATGGTTTTTTATGCACTTCTCTTGCAACAGATTCAATTTTGAATTCACCGTTAGAGAACAGTTCCACATTCTCAATTAATCTTTTAACAGCATCACCAAACACAGGCGTATCTTTAGACCAGGATTCAGCTAACTGCCATGTTACGGCGTTTACAGGCAAACAAACTGTGAATGATAGGAGTATTGAGAGAAGTAATGTTGGTTTTTTCTTTATTCTGGATAATTTCATTGTATTTTTCTTATTTTGCATTGTTGGATTTAGCTTGGGCTTAAATTACAGGGAGTAATGACGCCAGTGCTGCTTGGAATGTAGGCTGTTTCATGTTTTATCAACTTATGAAATCTGAGGATTGATAAAAAGGCGTTGTGTGCGTCGACATCTATATTGCGGTCAAGTACAACGTCGATTTTATTATCTTCCATCAGCAACTTATTGCTGTGGCTCAAATCATGTGTGATAAACAGCTTGATAGGTTTTGCATGTTTTTTATACGCGGATAATATGCCTTTGTTGCAGCCTCCTATACTGTACAAAGCGCAGGCATTACCGTCATTCTTCAGGTATTTATTGACGGAATTGAAGGTTTCCTTATACGAGTTGTCCTTATGCAATAAGATGTCGATATGCAGGTCTGGAAACTTTTGTTGAAGGTATTGTCTGAAGCCAATTTCCCGTTCCGCTTTATTTAAAAAGTTAGGCATTGATGTGGATATCAGTACTTTTGTATGCTTGCTTTTCAGCCATTGCCCAATGAAATAGGCCGCTGTTTGTCCATCTGAAAAATTGTTGGCTCCTATATATTGAACTCTTTTTGAATAAGGGATATCAGTTCCAAAAGTAACCGTTGGTATGTCTTTTGACAGGGCATATTCGATGGACTCCTTCAGTGGATATTCGTTATTGGCATTAATGATTATTCCTTGTGTGCCATTATCGATAATACGGCTGATTTGATTGGCCAGAGAAGAGGGCGACTCATTTTGAAAAAAGTGAAATCGAGGGTTAATGTTAAAATTCTTCATGGAATGCAAGGTTCGGATAAAGGCTTCTTGAACCAGGCTGCTATAACAATGCTCTGTATTCATAACAACGTCTACATAGAGCTGCTTACATGAAAAGTTTACTTTTGCAGCATATTCTTCCAGTTCAATTATTGCGTTCTGGACTCGTTGCTTTGTGTAAGTGCCGACACCGGGCCGATTGTTTATCACACGGTCGACAGTTGCAGGACTAACAGCTGCTTGAGTTGCAATGTGTTTGATGGAGAACTTACGGTGCTGCATGTCAGAATTTATGCTTTGTTGGTTTCCAGTGGGGCGTTGCCCAGAAGAAACTTAGACAATGGTAAACTGGCCCCTCCAATAGAACGTGCATGATAGCCAATAGAACCTTGTTCAATGCTGGGCAACTCAAGGCCTTGTATATTCAAATTCTGTAGATGATGTTCCACTTTTTGAACTATGTCAGAACGTATGTTTTCGGGTAACCAACCATCGATAAAGGCTGTTTCGAAATCTATGACGGTGCTGGAGGAGGCAATGGCATAGGCAATTGCTTTGCCAGTCTCATTAATCCAGTTTTTTATCGTGTCATCTGGTGTGGGCCATTCTTCAGGTGACTGCCATAGCCAGTCACTCTCATGCCCATTAGCAGTTAAGCTGGACTCCAGCGTCTTTATTGAAGCAATATCAATCAATTGGGCAGCTGAACCTTCTTTTGAGACAATAGGCATAGACCCTAAAGCGCCGGCATTTCCAGTACGACCACTGAATAAATTGCCATCGATGACAATACCGCCGCCAATAAAATATCCGATGTAAAAATACACAAAGTCGCGTGCATTATTTTTGTTGCCAAAAATAAGCTCTGCACCACAAGCAGCTGTCGCGTCATTTTGCAACAAGACTGGACAGTCGAGTTCTCTGGACAAAAGGCCCTGAATATCGGTGTGTTTCCAGGCTTCAAGATTCTTGATGGGGGCGCCAACAATGTCGGACCAACTCCAGAGATTGAAGGGCAGTGTAACCCCAAGGCCAGCAATAGAATCCTGTTGCTCTGGAGAGAGTGTCTGGGTAATTTTTTTAATTTCTTTGCGTGTGAAACTTAAGATGTCATCTGGCGAAGGATAGAGGTATGAATGGCTGGATATAGTTCTGACATGACCTAGAAAATCAATCAATACCAGTTGTGCAGAGCTTCTACCAATTTTAAGGCCGAAGAAAAAAGCACCATCTGGATTAAGTTTCATTGGAACCAGAGGTTGGCCCACTTTGCCTTTACGCAAAGGTGTTCCTCTTAACAAAAAACCATCAGATTCCAGCTCTCGCATGATCACAGAAATAGTCTGTGCCGACAGTTTTGTGATTTTGGCAATGTCTGCCTTGGCAAGGCTGCCGTGGTTTCGAATGATCGAGAGAATAAGGCGTTCATTATAGGCACGCATAATGCTTTGATTGGTGCCTTGGTTAGTATTGGTTAAGCTTTTTCGCTTCATAATTAAACTATTTTTTTGTTAATGCTTTGTTTGGAAAAAAGATTATAAATTGGCTTATTCGTTATGGCTATTAAAAGCCAGACTGTTGTATCTCGAGCATTTATACGGCCTTAAAAGGTCAAATTTCATGGTTATTTTTCATAACTCTATAGTAAGAATGGATCATTTTTTATAGACTGTCAATTAATAAATCAATCTTATTTATTTATTGACAGTGATGCAAATTTGCGATTTACTATATTTAAGAAATGAACATCTGCTCTCTTACCGGGAGTAGAAATCTACAAATAAAAATATATTTAGGAGACAACATGAAAACGAAATTACTCAAAGCCATGGTATTCGCAGGAGCATCCTGTTTTGCCCTAAATCAAGCTCAAGCGGCGACCTCCGCATGTTTGATCACTAAAACGGATACCAATCCTTTCTTTGTTAAAATGAAAGAGGGTGCAAAGTCAGGAGCAAAAGCCAATGACATTAATCTGCAGACTTATGCTGGAAGAATTGATGGGGATGTCGAAACCCAGGTTGCTGCAGTTGAAAGTTGTATCGCCTCAGGAGCGAAAGGAATTTTGATTACGCCAAGTGATTCAAGAGCTTTGGCTCCAGCTGTGACAAAGGCGCGAGAAGCCGGAATTTTAGTGATTGCTTTGGACACACCATTTGAACCAGCATCAGTAGCTGATGCCACTTTTGCCACTGATAATTTCAAGGCGGGTGAATTGATTGGTCAATGGGCAGCAGCCAAAATGGGCGATAATGCGAAAAATGCCAAAATTGCATTGCTTGACTTAAACCCTTCTGAAGTGTCGGTTGATTATCTGCGAAATAATGGCTTTCTAGCAGGGTTTGGCATCGACATCAAAGATCCTAAGGACATTGGTGATGAGGATGACCCACGTATCGTAGGTAACGATGTCACCAATGGCAATGAAGAAGGTGGCCGAAAAGCAATGGAAAATCTGTTGCAAAAAGACCCTGGAGTCAATGTTGTTTACACGATTAATGAACCCGCAGCAGCAGGTGCATATGAAGCATTGAAATCATTTGGCAAAGAAAAAGGCGTATTGATTGTTTCTGTCGATGGTGGTTGTCCTGGAGTCCGCAATGTTAAAGAAGGAATTATCGGTGCAACGTCAATGCAGTTTCCATTGTTGATGGCCTCAAAAGGTATTGAAGCCATCAAGACCTGGGCAGAAACCGGTGCTAAACCTCAAAACAGCAAAGGTTTGGATTTTATGAATACTGGTGTAACGCTCATCACAGATGAACCTGTTGAAGGAATTGACTCCGTTACTTCTGAAGAAGGTTTGGCTAAGTGCTGGGGCTAATCTTCACCAGGTAAGTAACAATTTAATGATATGTTGCAGGCCTCTCGTGAGTGAGGCCTGTTTTCATTAAAAGTCATTTTTAATGCATGAAGCAGACTATATTTAAGAGTAAGTCTGGTTTTTAGGAAAGTAAAACAGTATGAGCGATAAAAAAAATACACAGCAAGGCTTTGAAGATACCTTAGTTGAAGTTGATGAAAATATAGCCTCTTTTGAACATGAGGAATTGAATTATTTTGGGCATATCAGACGGTTTCTGCACAACTATCCGACAATGGTGCCCATAATTGTATTGTTGTTAAGTTTACTCATCTTTGGCTTAATGGCCGGAGAGAGGTTTTTCAGTCCATTTAACTTGTCCTTGATTCTACAGCAAGTATCGATAATCGGAATATTGGCGGCAGCACAAAGTCTCATTGTATTAACTGCGGGTATCGATGTTTCGGTTGCGGCAATCATGGTGCTTTCATCTGTTATCTGTGGCTCTCTGGCGGTCAATCATGGTGTACCCACATCCATCGCATTGATGATTGGTTTTATGGTAGGGGCTCTGGCCGGTGCACTCAATGGAGTGTTGGTTACTCGTTTTAAAATTCCCCCATTTATTGCCACACTCGGAACTTGGAATATCTTTTTTGCACTAAACCTCTGGTTGTCAGGTGCACAATCAATCAGAAGTCAGGATATCGATGCGAATGCCCCACTGTTGAAACTGTTTGGCAGCAGTATCAATGTTGGAGATGCACGTATTACCTATGGTTCAATCCTGATGGTACTGGTGTTTGTAGCTCTCTGGTATTTACTGAATCGTACGGCATGGGGGCGTCATGTTTATGCGGTTGGAGATGATAAAGAAGCGGCGCAACTTTCAGGCATTCGAACGGATGCTACATTGATCTCGGTATATGTTCTGGCAGGTGTCATCTGTGCGATAGGGGCATGGGCTTCCATTGGGCGAGTAGGGGCAATCTCCCCACAAAGTTTCTATGAAGGTAACCTGCAATCAATTACCGCTGTTGTGATTGGGGGTATTTCTCTTTTTGGTGGACGGGGTTCAATCATGGGGCCGTTAATAGGGGCTCTTATTGTTGGTGTTTTTCAATCCGGGCTGAGGTTGGTGAATGTTGATGTCTTATGGCAGGTTTTTGCTATAGGTTGGCTGATTATTATAGCCGTTGCTATTGATCAGTGGATCAGGAAGGTCTCATCATGACAGTAACAAACAGACAAAAAAACGATATGAATGCTGTAAATTTAGAACAAACGAACTCGCAAGACATTATATTGTCAGCTCGAGGTCTGGTTAAGCGTTATGGTAAAGTCACTGCGCTTGATCATGCTGATCTAGATCTGCATCGAGGAGAGATCCTGGCAATAATTGGTGATAATGGTGCTGGTAAATCATCGCTTATCAAAGCATTGTCCGGGGCTGTAAAGGCTGACGAGGGTGTTGTTAAGTTGGAAGGGGAAGAGATTAATTACCATTCACCACTGGGTGCTCGCGAAGCCGGTGTTGATACCGTTTATCAAACTCTGGCATTATCTCCGGCATTATCCATCAGTGACAATATGTTTCTGGGTCGTGAAATTCGCAAACCGGGAATCTTGGGGTGGCTTTTTCGGACTTTGGATCGACAGGCAATGGATAAATTCGCCAGAGAAAAACTATCTGAACTGGGTCTGATGACGATCCAGAATATTTCACAGGCTGTGGAAACGCTCTCCGGAGGTCAACGTCAGGGTATCGCTGTGGCCAGAGCAGTCGCTTTTGGTTCAAAAGTGGTTATTCTAGACGAACCGACAGCCGCACTTGGCGTTAAAGAGTCCCGCCGTGTCTTGGAATTGGTTCAGGATATTCGTAAGCGAGGTGTCTCAGTCATTCTTATTTCTCATAATATGCCTCATGTTTTTGAAGTGGCTGACAGGATTCATATTCACAGGCTAGGTAAACGTCTGTGTACTATCAACCCAAAAGAATACTCAATGTCAGATGCGGTTTCTTTTATGACTGGAGCGTCAGAACCACCTGAGCAACTTAGGTGAATACATGCTGGTTCTGTTTAACCCAAGAAAAAATAAGGTATTGGAAAACTGATGTCTAAACATTGTATTGTTGCTTTTGGCGAAGCCTTGATTGATTTCTTATGGCTGGATGATGCTTTGCAACCTTTTACCGGAGGTGCAATAGCAAATGTTGCTGTTGCTGTCAGCAAATTGGGAGGTGATAGCTATTTTATTGGCTCGGTTGGTGGTGATGAATTTGGTTCCAGAATTTTAGCCGATCTGAAATTCAATGGAGTAAATACAGAACACACGTTGCAGCTGTCTGATTTTCCTACTGCTGCAGCGTATGTTTCTATAGATGATGAGGGTGAACGTTCTTTTTCATTTTCACGCCACGACACGGCTGATATGCAATTTCCTGTTGATAAAGTACCGCACAGCCTGTTTCAAACCAGGCAGGGCATTTTTCATTTTGGGTCAAATTGTTTGACAAATGACTACTTGACAGCATTGACGCTTGCCATGGTTTCACTGGCAAAGTGTCATGGCTGGAGATTGTCATTTGATGTGAATCTCAGGCATGAATTATGGCCGCAATCCCAGCCGGATAAAGACCGTATTATGACCTTTATGTCTATGGCAGATTTTGTCAAAGTCAGTGATGAAGAACTCAATGATCTATTGTCGGAACAACCAGATATAGAAACATTTTCCGTGGTCAAGGATCATCTGTTTTTTTCAAATTTACTCAATAGTGACAACCCGGTTGTTGTTGTCACTTCGGGTGCCGGGTTGGTAAAACTGTATTCTAAGAAAGGCTCTATCGAACATCAGCCACAGAAAATCGCTGCTGTTGACACCACCGGTGCAGGTGATGCTTTCTGGGGAGCATTTATTCATTTCGTGACTCAGGAAGGTTTGTTTGGACATCATCCGGACACCTATCAGCAAGCGATTGAGTTCGCTGCTGCCTGCGGCGCCTATTCGATACAACAGGCGGGTTCCATTAATTCTTACCCAGAGTTATCTCAACTTTCACTTTAACCATGGCTGCGATCTGATTGCAGTAAGGGTACGGATGTATGACACACAAAATTATACCGGTAGAACCTTTTGATTATTATGTCTTTGGTGGCACTGGTGATCTGGCACAACGTAAATTATTGCCAGCCTTGTATCATCGTTTTGCCGATGGGCAAATTCCTGAATCGTCACGAATCATTGCGTGTGCTCGGTCAGACTACAATGACGAATCATTTCGTCAATTGATTGACCAGGCATTGAGTGAACAGCTGATACATGACAAACGTGAACAGAATAAGGTGCAAGAGTTTTTGCAATTATTACGTTATCAAAAAATTGATATTGAAGACCAGCATGATTGGAAAGCGTTTGCAAAGTTTGTCAGAAAGTCAGCTGACAAACGCATTCATGTTTATTACTTGTCGGTCGGACCATCGTTATTTGGTCCAATCATATCGGGTTTGAAATCACAGGGCTTGCATAAGTCTGCACGTTTGGTAGTCGAAAAACCATTGGGTTTCGACTACCAGTCTGCACGTCAGCTCAATGCATTATTGGCCGATGCATTTGATGAACGCAGTATTTATCGTATTGACCACTATTTAGGTAAAGAGACTGTGCAAAACCTGATGGCATTACGCTTTGCGAATGCTTTGTTTGAACCTTTATGGAACTCTCGCCATGTGGATCATGTACAGATCACGGCATCAGAAACTCTGGGGCTGCAGGGGCGGGGCGAATACTACGATCGATCCGGCGCGATGCGCGATATGGTCCAGAACCACTTGTTGCAATTGTTGTGCCTGAGCGCCATGGAACCACCGCATGCTTATGATGCGGATAGTGTTCGTGATGAGAAGCTTAAAGTACTACGAAGTTTAAAGCCATTGACGGGTGCTGGCGCATTGAATAATACCGTGCGCGGTCAATATCATGGCGATACTGTTGCATCGTCATATCTGGGAGATGTAGGTAAAGCCGAAAGTGCTACTGAAAGTTATGTTGCCATACGTGCTGAAATCAATAACTGGCGGTGGTCAGGAACTCCGTTTTACTTACGTACTGGAAAACGACTGCGGGCCAACATGACGGAAATAAGTTTTGTATTTCGTGAGACTCCGCACTCAATTTTTGGTGAACTGGATACTCCGATCAAACCGAATGCTCTGGTGATTCGCTTGCAACCAGATGAAGGGATTGATCTGGAGATAATGACCAAAGATCCTGGACCTGGAGGTTTGCGTTTGCGCCAATCCTCGCTGGATACTTCGATTGAGACCGATAAACGAAGTGCGTTTCGTATGCCAGATGCCTATGAGCGCTTATTGCTGGATGTTGTCAGAGGTAATCAGACTTTATTCATGCGTGGAGATGAAGTGGAAGCAGCCTGGCAATGGGTAGACCCGATTATTGAGGCGTGGCAGTTATCTGGTGAACAGCCAGAGTCGTATGATAATGCCAGCCAGGGACCCGCAGGTGCTATGGAATTAATGGCACGTAACAATCGTCGTTGGAGAAAAATTCAATGAAGTGGCAGTGTTTTAATGATGGTAAGGAGCAGGCTGTGGCGCTGGCAGCTAAGGTTGCTGATGATATCCAGAACCTGCTGCGACAACAAGACACGGTGACTCTGTGTGTGCCAGGTGGAACAACGCCTGCCTTATTCTTTAATCATCTCAATCGATATGATGACCTGGATTGGTCAAGAGTGCGTCTGGTATTAAACGATGAACGTTGGGTTCCGTTGAACGACCCATTGTCAAATGACGCTTTGTTACGTCAAGAATTTGCTAAAAATGCGGCAAGCAATGTGCACATTGAACCTTTGTATAACCACGATTTAGCAATTACTGACGCAGTGATTTTATTCAACCGGACTGTCAGTCCACAGTTGACGATAGATATTTGTGTGTTGGGCATGGGGGAGGATGGGCATACAGCCTCATTGTTTGCTGGTATGGAAGGCCTGGCGGATGCTTTGGATGTTAATCAAGTTCCGGCTTTGCTGGCTGTCAAGGTGGCAAATAAACCAGAACATCGGGTGAGTTGGAATGTATCTGCTCTGTTAACAGCCAGCCGGCACTATGTATTGATAAAGGGGCCTGCTAAACGAGAAGTGGCAGCTACAGCTGCTAAGCAGGAATCTTTTGAATTACCCATCAGTTATATGCTGAATAATGCTTGTGTTGAAATCTATTATGCCGCACAGCCATAAGCACTAAGAAGAAAATAGATAAAAGAGAATACAGAATTTAATCATGAATAAACTCAATAATACTGTAGCTGATGTTACCCAGCGTATCATTCGAAGAAGTCAGGTAACGCGTGCTGATTATATGCAGCGCATGCAACAGGCAATGACTGCTGGTGTGCGACGTTCAGACCTGACTTGTGGCAATATGGCGCATGCCTGTGCCGCAGCCAGTATCAAAGAAAAACAAGTTTACACAAGCGATCAGGCCAGGAATATAGGCATTGTGACGGCTTACAATGACATGTTGTCAGCACATCAACCATTCCAGACTTTTCCAGAACTGATCAAACAGCGCGCTCTTGAATTGGGTGCGACTGCGCAGGTTGCTGGTGGTGTGCCGGCGATGTGTGATGGTGTGACCCAGGGTCAGAGTGGGATGGAGTTATCCCTGTTTTCCAGAGATGTGATTGCTATGGCCACGGGAGTTGCATTGTCACATCAGTGCTTTGATGCTGTTACCTATTTAGGCGTATGCGATAAAATAATCCCAGGTATGACGATGGCAGCGGCAAGTTTTGGCCATCTTCCGGCTATGATGCTGCCAGCAGGGCCGATGCCATCAGGACTGGCGAACGAAGACAAAGCCTCTGTTCGCCAACAGTATGCGGCAGGTGAGGTGGGCAAAGAACAGTTATTGAAAGCTGAAATGTCATCTTATCACAGCCCGGGTACGTGCACCTTTTACGGAACAGCAAATACTAATCAATTGATAATGGAAATCATGGGCTTGCATTTGCCAGGGGCAAGCTTTGTCAATCCGAATACGAAGCTTCGAGATGCATTGACACTCTATGGTGTTGAGCGCATTTTAGACATTACACAAGGCAGTGCCGAGTTTACGCCAGCGTGTGAAATATTGTCAGAAAAGAATTTTGTGAATGCTCTGGTTGGCTTGTTGGCCTCGGGTGGTTCTACCAATTTAGTTATTCACCTGGTGGCCATGGCACGAGCAGCGGGCATTATTATTGATTTACAAGATTTTTCTGATCTATCGTCGGAAGTGCCAACAATCAGTCGTGTTTATCCAAACGGCTGGGCGGATGTGAACACGTTTCAGGCAGCAGGAGGCATGTCTGTATTTATTAATCAGTTGTTGCAAGCTGGTTTGCTGCATAACGATGTCAAAAGCGTTGTTGGGCAACAGTTGAGCGACTATACGCTCTCACCAGTCTTAAATAGTGATGAACAACTAGAGTGGGTTGAAGGTGTTGTAACAAGCGACAATACTGAAGTTCTAGCGAATATTGATTACCCATTTTCTCGCACAGGAGGGCTGGTTTTGCTTGATGGTAATCTGGGGCGTTCTGTCATAAAGACGTCGGCTTTGAAAACCGAACAATTGTATATTCGGGCTCCGTCTCGAGTGTTTTATTCTCAAGATCAAGTCAAGCAGGCTTTTACGGCTGGAGAATTGAACAGGGATTTTGTGTGTGTGCTCAGCTTTCAGGGGCCACAGGCCAATGGCATGCCTGAGTTGCATGGGCTGACGCCTATATTATCGACCATTCAGGCTCGAGGATATCAGGTTGCTTTGGTGACAGATGGTCGTATGTCAGGAGCGTCAGGGAAAATCCCCGCAGCCATCCACATCTCACCGGAAGCATGTGCCGGAGGTGCAATTGGAAAAATACGTGATGGTGATATGGTCACTCTGGATGTGGCAAACGGTGAACTGTCTGTAGATGCAGAGGGATTTTCCGAACGCGAGCTTAACGACGTAGACTTGTCCAGTTACCAATATGGCTGTGGCCGAGAGTTGTTTAACGGTTTTCGACAGACAGTGGGTTTAGCTGAAGATGGTGGCAGCGTGTTGTTTTGATGGACGCCAACATGATGATAGAAACGATTGACAATACTTGGGGTAAACAATGATTACGGCGCAACAATCTTCAAAAAAGATAATAGAGTATGTAAAAACAGTGGATGTCATTCCTGTTTTAGTGGTTGATGAACCCGCAGTGGCAGTCGATCTGGCCAAGGTGTTGGTAGATGTTGGTTTGCCTGTTCTTGAAGTTACCTTGCGCACGCCTAAGGCGTTGCAGGTCATTGAAAAAATGGCAACCGTTGATGGTGCCATCATCGCTGCAGGTACCGTATTGAACCCGTCTCATGTGATTGATGCCAGGTCAGCAGGCGCGGATTTTATAGTATCCCCAGGATATACCGACGTTCTTTCATCGTCAGCCTTACAAGCGGATATGCCTTTGTTACCGGGTGCTGCAACAGCAACAGAAATCATGCAAATGACCGCACTCGGTTTTTCGATGTTAAAATTTTTTCCAGCAGAGACTAATGGAGGAGTGCCTGCATTGAAATCCTTTTCGGGTCCTCTGCCTGATGTATCATTTTGTCCAACTGGTGGAGTCAACAGGCAGAATTTAAAGGAGTATCTGGCGTTGGCTAATGTCCGTTGTGTCGGAGGTTCCTGGTTGGTCAACCAACGCGATTTACAGCGCAGGGATTGGGAAAGTATAAGGCGAAAAGTGCAAGCAATGTCACGTTGAATACGTTATGTGAGTGAATTTTCTGAAGAGTTATTGCAGTAAGCCCTAGCTGAAGTAACGATTTATCAAGCCACTGTAAGGCCGCTTTAAGCAGGGGGCTTTGTGGCGTTTAATGTTAACTGCTTAGGTATTAAGATGATTAAAGTAGCAATAAACGGTTTTGGTCGTATAGGCCGAAACATTCTAAGGGCGTGTTTTGAGGGAGGGTATGATGACCGTATTCAGATTGTCGCCATCAATGATCTGGGCGATATTGGGATTAATGCTCATTTGTTGAGCTATGACACAGCTCATGGGCCATTTTCAAAGTCAGTGTTTGTTGAAGGTAATGAGCTGATGGTAAAAAAACAACGCATCAAGGTTTACAAAGAAGCTGACCCTAGTCAACTGCCCTGGAAGGAGTTGAATGTTGACATCGTTCTAGAATGTACGGGTTTTTTTACAGACAAAGGTTCCGCCAGTGCACATATCGCAGCAGGTGCCCAAAAAGTACTGTTATCAGCCCCGGGCAAAGATATGGATGCAACAATTGTATATGGGGTAAACCATCAGAGTTTGAAAAACACCGATAGGGTGATTTCAAATGCATCTTGTACGACGAACTGTCTGGCGCCAATAGCACAAGCCCTGCATGAAGCCGTTGGCATTGAAAAAGGTTTGGCGAATACCATGCATTCGTATACGAATGATCAGCGCCTGACAGACGTCTATCATAGCGATGTGTTGCGCGCCCGCGCAGCGGCCCACAATATGATTCCAACCAAAACTGGTGCAGCAACGGCTATTGGTCTGGTGATTCCGGAATTGGCTGGAAAGCTAGATGGTCTATCTGTGAGAGTACCGACGTTGAATGTTTCTTTACTGGATCTGACGTTTGTTGCAAGCCAAACCACTTCAGTAGAACAAGTAAATTCGGCTTTGAGTAAGGCTGCCACAGGTACCTTGAACGGTATATTGGCGATTAATGAACTGCCGTTAGTGTCGTCAGATTTTAATCACCATCCAGCGTCCAGTATTGCTGATGTGAATCAGACCCGAGTTGAAGGTGAACTGGTTAAAGTATTAGCATGGTATGACAACGAGTGGGGTTTTTCTAATCGTATGTTGGACAATGTCCTGGTCATGCAGTCCGCAGGTTAGGGTATTATGAAACAGGCAATGCAACGACGAACGAAAATCGTCGCAACAATGGGCCCAGCTTCAGATAGCCTCGAAGTGATTGAGCATATGGTTCTTGCTGGTGTCAATGTGTTCCGTTTGAATTTCTCTCATGGGGATGAACATTCCCATACCAGATTGGCTGAAATGGTGCGAACTGCGGCCAAAAACCTGCACCGCCATGTCGCCATTATGGGTGATTTACAAGGGCCGAAGATCCGCATCGGGCGCTTTAAACAAGGCGCAGTTGAGCTTGTTGAGGGAGCCTCATTTATTATCGATAGCGAGTTTGATCTGGAGTCTGGAAATGCACAATCTGTGGGCATTAATTTTGATCTATACAAAGATTGCGTTGTCGGTCAGCACTTATTACTCGATGATGGCCGCCTGGAGTTGATCGTCACTGAAATAAATGGCTCGGCAATACAAACACAAGTAGTCACAGGTGGCCGTTTATCAAGCAATAAAGGTTTAAACCTTTTGGGCGGTGGTTTATCGAATGAGGCTTTAACAGCAGAAGACAAAACCAATATCCAATTGGCGAGCAAGTTGCAACTGGACTATCTGGCAATTTCCTTTCCAACCTCTGAGCACGATATTCATGATGCGCGCAAGATCTGTGCGATTCACCACTATGTGCCTAAGTTGATTGCAAAAATAGAGCGAGCCGAAGTGGTGGCTACGCAACAGCGTTTGCGCTCAGTCATTGAAGCGTCTGACGGCGTGATGGTGGCAAGAGGGGATTTGGGAGTTGAGATTGGCGATGAAGAGCTGATTGGCGTACAAAAGAAAATCATTGCGATGGCCGTGCAGCTGAACCGAGTGTCGATTACAGCCACACAGATGATGGAATCGATGATTGATAATACCATGCCGACCCGAGCTGAGGTTATGGATGTAGCCAATGCGGTACTGGATGGTACCGATGCAGTCATGTTATCAGCAGAAACCGCAACAGGTCAGCACCCGGTCAAGGTGGTGGAAGCGATGAGTCGTATCATCCTTGGTGCTGAAAAGCATTCTGCAAGCCTGCCGGTGGATCATTCGGTACATGAGGCTTTCGCCGGAGTTGATCAAGCGGTAGCCAGAGCAAGTGTTTATGTCGCAGAACGCTTGCCAGACTTAAAAGCGATTGTGTGCTTGACGGAATCAGGAGACACGCCTTTATGGATGTCCCGGGTGTTGTTGGATGTGCCTATTATTGCTTTGTCACCCCAGCACACCAGTTTGAATAGAGTTGCTTTGTTTCGCGGGGTTAACTCATTTCATTGTGAACTGGTCGGAAACAGTGCTGCTGAAGTATTGGATAATGCCCTGACACAGTTATCAACTCAAGGCGTGTTGACTCCTTCAGACAAGGTCATTGCTACACTTGGAAGCCGCATCGGTACCTGTGGGCACACCAACACAATGACCATCCGTATTATTGAATAACAGTATTAACAAGAAGGTATAATCATGACGATAGTTACAAGAATTTTTGAAAAAGATAGCTCACTCTGGTCGCAAGATCAGACTGTTCAGGCACTCATCGACAATCGTTTGGGGTGGTTGGAAGCGGTTTCTCAGTTTCAACAACGGCAAGCTGAAATATTAACTCTGGTAGAACACATCAAAGCTGATGGCTTTAAACATGTCATCGTATTGGGAATGGGGGGATCAGCTCTGGCTCCTGAAGTATTTTCTAAATTATTTCCACAAAAACCGGACAGTCTGGAACTTTTAGTGCTTGATAGCATGTGTGTGGAACAGATACTCGATTTTGAACAACGTGTTGACTTGGAAAAAACGTTGTTTATTGTTTCAAGTAAATCCGGTGGCACAATCGAAACGATGTCTTTGTTCCACTATTTTTATGATCGTGTGCCAGTCAGTAATAGCTTTGAAAAGGGGCAACAATTTATTGCCATTACTGATGAAGGTTCAGGTTTGGAACAATTAGCCAGTCAATACCATTTCAGACAATGTTTCATAAATCCGTCTGATATCGGTGGGCGTTTTTCTGCCTTAAGCTATTTTGGACTGGTACCCGCTGCTTTACTTGGCCTGTCACTGGATAAACTATTGTCACGCGCCGCCCAGGCTGTACAGGATTGTCACGCATCTATTGGTGCTGGAGTGAAACTTGGGCAATGGTTGGTGCAGGGCTATGAGACACGGCATCTTGATAAACTTGTTATACAAGTACCAGAAGATTTAGCTCCTTTAGTCTGGTGGATTGAACAACTGGTTGCCGAGTCGCTTGGCAAACAAGGTCAGGGAATTCTACCGGTGTTAAAGGTTGGCGATGACTTTCAAATGTTGCCTAATAGTAAGTGTCTGTGTATTGAACGAGCACACAAACGTGAAGACTTTTCTGACTTAAATAAAGCCTACTGGAATCTGGTTGATGATTATGATGTAGCTGCGCATTTTTTCCATTGGGAATTTGCCGTTGCTTTGGCTGGCGCAACATTGAAGATCAATCCTTTTGATGAACCTAATGTGACTGAAGCTAAGGTTCGCACCAAACAATTGCTGGAACGCGCCATTGAGACCAATGGAATGTCGCTTTCTGAGGCAAGTCCACAGGTAGTACCGTTGGCAGAACTATTGTCAGAGCTTAAGCCCGATTCATATATTTCTATTTTGGCGTATTGGCCTATTAATGCCAGCAATGACCATTTGTTACAGCAATTGAGCATAGCTATCGAGCAGAAAACACAATCACCCGTCACGGTTAACTATGGTCCCCGTTACCTGCACTCTACAGGTCAGTTGCATAAAGGTGGTAAGTCGCAGGGAATTTTTATTGTCTTAACTCAAAACAATGTCCCAGATTTAACCATCCCAGGTCAACCTTATAGTTTTAACATGCTGTGCCGTGCTCAAGCCTTGGGGGATTTTCAAATATTACGTGAAAAAGGTTTGCCTTCAGCTTTGTATAATTTGGATGATATATCTGATTTATCAGTGACTTAAATTTATTTATTAATGTGTTTTATCTTTGTTGGGAATCAATGGAAATACGATGGTAGGTAGTAACAGTGGTTTAAACCATGACTGTTACTCGCTTGCGGGCAATGGGTTGAGCTAATGTTTGTAACTGTTCTGGGGATTCTCCATTAATGCTTCGTAGCAGCAATGAAGTTAACTCATTACCCGCTGCAACCAAATCCTCTGCAAAGGAATCTATTTGTGGAAAGATATGGTCCAGTAAGTCAGAGGTTTCTTTGGTGATGACATCAATATCAATGCCAATTTTGATACCGGCATCCTGCAAACCTGCAGTAATAGCCAGGCTGCGGCCTTCACTGCCACAGACTAGTCCATCAGGCAAATCATTGTTAGCTGCCAGAGTTTTGATAAAATTACGCAATTCATCGGGCGTTGAATCAAGAGTAACTTGCTCTGGGATAATGGCTTGAGCTTCCGTTTCATTGATGGCTTGCATAAAGCCTTTAATTTGATATTCCTGGTAGGTGAAATTGTGCGGTGGTTTAATGAGAAGGATCTTCTTTCTGCCGCGTTCGAGCAACTTTTTTGTGGCTTGATAGGTAAAAGCATGATTATCAAAATCATGAAAAGGATGAGGGTTTACTGTTTTTGTCCTGCCGTGGGTAACAAAAGGGAATTTCTGTTCCATTAACAGTTTCACGCGTTCATCATGTTCCTGCGTGTGGGTAAAAATAATGCCATCAGCGGCACCTGAATCCAAAACGTAGCGGATGGGCTCCAATGGGTCTGAATCAATAAATTGTGGAATGACGACCAAATGATAAGGGGTATTACGCAGCGCATTGGAGATTCCCATGATCATTCGGCGTGCAAACTCGGCTATCTCATCCGATTGATTCAAAATTAAGCCTATGACATACGTCTGTCCGGTTCTAAGTCGAATGCCTGCACGATTCGGTTTATAGCCGACTTCCTTGGCCACCTGTTGTACCCGAGCTCTTGTTTCCACGCTGAGTTCAGAGCCATTTTTCAGTGCTCGAGAGACCGTAGTAACAGCGAGTCCGGTAATTTCTGAGATGGTTTTCAGTGTTGGGCGTTTGTCAGAGTTTTTCAAAGCGAGTCTGGAATTTGACACAATTAATAGAAATTATATCGCTATGTGCTGCTGATAGCGATTATATTTTTTCTGAATGGCGACTTGTTTTCTACTTAAATATTATTAATCAAATAGTTATATTGCCTTTTTAAGGCTTTTTATCTTTTTTAAAGATCTTGACAGATCAAATCTGTAACGTTACAGTTCTCTAAATCTGTAACGTTACAGATTTGATTGTAATGTTTGTTCAATCACTCTAATTAAACTCTTAATGGGGGATATATTAATGATAACGATGATGACAAAAAATGTATTAGCCGGTTTATTGCTGATAATAATGTTAACCAGCACTGCGAAAGCAGCTGATGATGTAGAAGTTCTCCATTGGTGGACCTCTGGAGGAGAGGCCGGTGCATTGTCTTTATTAAAAAAAGATCTTGAAGGCAAAGGAATTGGTTGGAAAGATATGCCAATAGCTGGCGGTGGTGGGGATCAGGCGATGACAGTATTGCGTGCTCGAGTCACTTCAGGTAACCCTCCTACAGCGGCACAAATGTTGGGTTATGATATTTTAGACTGGGCGAAACAGGGTAATGTCGCGAATCTTAATGAACTGGCGACAAAGGAACAATGGGATACTGTTGTGCCAAAAGCACTGCAGAGCTTTTCAAAATATAATGGCAAATGGATTGCGGCCCCGGTGAACGTTCATTCTACTAACTGGGTCTGGGCCAACCAGTCTGTGTTTGATAAGTTGGGCATCAGTCAACCCGGTAATTGGGATGAACTGATAGCCGCGTTGGATAAAATTCAAGAAGCGGGGTTGATTGCAGTGGCGCATGGTGGACAAGCCTGGCAGGATGCGACTATCTTTGATGCCGTTCTGGTCGCTACGGGTGGTCCGTCTTTTTATAAAAAATCGATGATAGACCTGGATAAAGGTACCTTAAGTTCAAGCACTATGCTCACAGTGTTTGAACGTATGAAAAAAATCCGCTCTTATGTGGATAAAAATTTCTCAGGCCGTGATTGGAATCAGGCAACAGCAATGGTGATTGAAGGTAAAGCTGGACTGCAGTTCATGGGAGACTGGGCCAAGGGTGAGTTTTTAAACGCAGGGAAAGTCCCTGGTAAAGATTTCAGTTGTTTCCGTTTTCCAGGAACCCAGGGCACGGTAACTTTTAATTCAGATCAATTCGTGATGTTTGATCTGGGGAGCAAAGATAAGACAGCACAGACACAATTAGCCAGCTCAGTGTTGTCACCAGACTTTCAAATTGCCTTTAACAAGGTCAAAGGGTCTGTGCCTGCAAGAACAGATATCGCTAATGATGAGTTTGATGATTGTGGAAAAAAAGGTATGAGCGATCTGGCCGCTGCGAATAGTAATGGTTCACTATTTGGTTCCATGGCCCATGGACATGCTGTTCCAGCAGCGATCAAAAACGCTATATACGATGTTGTTACAGCGCATTTTAATGGGGAATTTGATTCAGCGACAGCGGTCAAAGAATTAGTGGCAGCCATAGATACTGCGCAATAGTTAACAAACATTGTTTGTTGAGTATTGTTGACCTCCAAAGTCCCGGCAACAGTGTTGCCGGGACGGTCCAACCGAATGAATCCTAAATAAGTCATGAAATCCTATCTGCAACATATCATTCCCAAACTGATTCTGGCACCCAGTTTTTTATTAATAGTCCTGTTCGTTTATGGGTTTATTATTTTTACAGGGTATCTGTCATTTACCGACTCACAGTTATTACCTAGCTATGACCTGGTCGGTTGGGACAATTATTTAAAACTGTTTCAGCTACGTCACTGGTCTGTTGCAGTTAAGAATCTGGCCATCTTTGGTAGTTTATATATTTCTATTTGCTGTGCTCTTGGTCTGGTTCTAGCTATTTTTCTTGATCAGAAAATTCGCGGAGAAGGGTTTCTCAGGCCGATATTCCTCTACCCAATGGCATTGTCCTTTATTGTCACTGGAACTGCCTGGAAATGGTTTCTCGATCCAGGCATTGGTCTGGAACAGGCCATGCACAGTTGGGGTTGGGAAAGCTTTGCGTTTGACTGGATTAAAAACAGCCAGATGGCCATCTATACTGTGGTTATAGCCGCTGTATGGCAGTCGTCTGGTTTCATAATGGCTATGTTTCTTGCGGGTCTTAGAGGATTAGACAATGAAGTGATCAAGGCAGCCAGAATCGATGGGGCTTCTGGTTGGAGTTTGTATTGGAGAATTATTATTCCGCAGCTTAGACCCGTGTTTTTATCGGCCTTTGTTGTGCTCGCACATCTGGCCATCAAAGCCTACGATCTGGTGATTGCCTTGACCAATGGTGGGCCGGGGAGAGCGACTGAAGTGCCAGCAACCTTTATGTACTCCTATACCTTTACACGCAACCAGATGGGGGTGGGGGCTGCATCAGCTGTGATTATGCTGGCAATGGTAGCATCAGTAATCGTTCCCTATCTGTACAGTGAATTAAGAGCAGGTAAGCGATCATGACTAAGTTTACGAGCAGTATTGTCAATGCACCATATTCACAATCAACCAAACTGGCCAGGGGGATGATTTATGTCATTTTAGTCATTTCAGCGGTTTATTATCTGTTGCCACTGACAGTAATGGTTCTCAATTCAGTCAAACCCTTAAGCGAAATTCGCAGTGGGAATATGCTGGCATGGCCACAAGTATTCACCATTGAACCCTGGTTGAAAGCATGGAATTCGGCTCAGGTAGGAGTTGAACCGACTGGTTTGAAGCCTTATTTCTGGAATTCAGTAAAAATGGTTATTCCAGCAGTAGGCCTGTCTACTTTGTTAGGGGCTTTCAACGGCTATGTCTTAACAAAATGGCGCTTTCGTGGTGATGGTGTCGTATTCGGATTAATGCTGTTTTCCTGTTTTATTCCCTTTCAAATCGTATTAATCCCAATGGCTAAGGTTCTAGGAATGTTCCATCTGGCAGGCACAACCAGCGGTCTGGTATTGGTTCATCTTATTTATGGTTTGGGTTTTACCACGTTGTTTTTTCGTAATTATTACGATGCATTTCCAACAGAATTGATTCGTGCTGCACAAATGGATAGTGCGGGCTTTTTTCAGATATTCTGGCGCATATTGTTGCCCAGCTCTGGCCCGATTATCGTGGTTACCGTGATTTGGCAATTTACCAATATTTGGAATGACTTCCTGTTTGGGGCTTCTTTTGCCGATTTTGATTCGCAACCAATGACCGTGGCATTGAACAATCTGGTTAATTCTTCGCATGGCGTAAAAGAATACAACGTACATTTTGCTGGCGCTATATGGGCCGCTTTTCCAACATTAATCGTTTATATCGTCTCTGGCCGCTATTTTGTTCGAGGTTTGATGGCGGGTGCAGTAAAGGGGTAGATAGAGCATGTTTCTTGAAATTGATAGTTTACAAAAGAGTTTTGCCGATATTGATGTACTTAAAGGTATCGATATCTCCGTGGAAAAAGGTGATTTTCTGGTTCTTGTCGGGCCTTCTGGTTGTGGGAAATCGACTTTGCTGAATACAATCGCTGGCCTTGAGTCAGTTACTCAGGGAGAGATTCGTATTAATGGTCGCTCTGTCAACGATTTGCAGGCATCAGAGCGAGATATTGCCATGGTGTTTCAATCCTATGCTCTTTATCCCTCGATGAATGTTGGTGCAAACATTGCCTTTGGTATGCAAATGCGAGGCGTTGCAAAGCCTGAACGTGATAAGGCGGTTAAAGAGGTTGCTGAAATGTTAAAAATCTCTCATTTGCTGGACCGTAAACCCGGCCAGTTATCTGGCGGACAGCGTCAGCGTGTTGCCATGGGCAGGGCATTGGTCAGAGACCCTCAGATTTTTTTATTTGACGAACCTCTGTCAAATCTGGATGCAAAACTCAGGGTTGATGTTCGCAACGAAATCAAACGATTGCATCAGAGAATGCAAACAACCATGGTGTATGTGACACACGACCAGATTGAGGCATTGACCTTGGCAACTAAAATTGCAGTGTTAAAAGATGGCTATTTGCAACAAGTAGGTACGCCTGCCGAGATCTATGATGATCCTGCTAACATTTTTGTAGCCGACTTTATGGGGTCACCTGCAATGAACTTAATTGATGCATCTGTTGTTATACGAGCAGACACGTTACAGATTCAGATAAAGAACAGTGGTGGTGAGTGCCTCTATTTGCCTGTAGACCAAACCAAAGGGCGCCTCTTGAAGGCCTGGCAAAACAAAAACATAGTATTTGGTATTCGCCCTGAACAGGTCACAGATACTGGCAGCGCTGATCAACAAGCCCACTCTATTTGCGAAGCAAGCTGTGTGGTGGATTTGGTGGAACCTGCTGGAGCAGATACTTATGTAGTTACTCAGTTAGCAGGCCAGGAAGCCATTTTTCGCATGCGGGCAAATGCCCAGGTGCAGGCAGGAGAGTCCGTGCAGTTCGCTTTTAATATGGATAAAGCCGTGTTTTTTGACCCTGCAAATGGGCAACGCATAGCTTAGGACGGTATTTTGTTTTTTATGCTGGCTCTATAACAACTAAATTTTAGGAATATCTGATTGTAGATAAATATGAAAGCTCAAAGTGAAAACCGGCCCTGGGGGTCATTCAATGTGTTGTGCGAAAACCCTGGCTATAAAGTCAAAAGCATTCTCGTGAAACCACAACAAAAGCTGTCTCTGCAAAGTCATAAAATGCGGGCAGAACACTGGGTTGTTGTGCAAGGTATAGCCACGGTGACCGTCAACGAAGATATCATGCGATTTACTCAAGGTGAGTATATTTATATTCCTCTGGGAGCTAAGCATCGTCTGGAGAATTTAAGCGCGGAGCTGATTGAAATTATTGAGGTTCAGATCGGAGATTATCTTGGAGAAGATGATATTGTCCGTTACGATGATATCTATTCACGATTAAGTGAACAATAAAAATGGGTACGATGTTGTGAGCAGAATAGAATCACGCAATTTGCAAAAAAATAAGCGCTATTTCATTGGTGTTGATTTAGGTGGAACCAAGATTGAAATCGTGGCGCTTGATGAACCGGGTAATGAACTGATAAAACAACGTGTTGATACACCAACGAGTTACTTAGCTTTGATCGAGAGAGTGGCAGAGTTGGTTGTCTGGGTTGAAACACAGTTAGGTAAATCGCCTTATGCTATCGGAGTAGGGATGCCTGGGTCTCAATCGCCAGAGACGGGTTTATGGCAAAACTGCAATAGAGAATATTGCAATGACCGGAATGTCGAAGCCGATCTTGCTGAAATACTGCAACGTGAAGTCATCGTTGAAAACGATGCGAATTGCTTTGCCATGTCAGAAGCTCTGGATGGTGCTGCTAGGGATTATCGAGTTGTTTTTGCCATAACTGTAGGCACAGGTATTGGAGGGGCTTTAGTATTTGATCAGCAGTTGCATCATGGCCCCAATCGAATTGGCGGTGAGGCAGGGCATACGCCATTACCTTGGATGCAAACTGATGATTATCCATTGCTCGAATGTCATTGTGGGCGTCTGGGTTGTGCTGAACAGTATATTTCAGGAACAGGTTTTGAAAATGATTATTTCCGACTCTCAGGTAAAAGACGCAAAGGCAAGGAGATTTTAGTGTTGCGTGATCAGCAAGACCTGCATGCGGTGGCAGCATACACGCGTTTAATTGATCGTTTTGCTAGGTTTCTGGCAATGATCTACAGTATCGTTGATCCAGATGTGGTTGTATTGGGAGGAGGGTTGTCCAATATTGATGGATTTATTGAGGATGTGTCTCGGCAGACTCCAAAATATATGATTTCAAAAGCCAATGCAGTAAATCTGGTTCGAGCATCTTTCGGTGATTCAAGTGGAGTGAGAGGAGCTGCAAAATTGGCTAATAAAATGATCTGATGCTGTTGATTTGGCCAATACTTTTCTCAAAGGTACGACGCATGCTTTACTGACTATAGAAAATTCAGTGTTCAGAGAGATTCTCTTGTGTCCATTGGGCAGAGAAACAATGATGATAAAAGGTCCAATTATTCTTAAAGTAGCACTCGAGTTAAATACTACTTTGTAAGACAATAGATCTTTCCTGAGATATATTTCAATATGGATTTACACTTTCAGAGACTTTTGTTATCTTAATTCTCTGGTTTTGGCTGGTGTGGTCAAGATTGATTGGGGCTTATGGGATGTGTATGCCTTCGTTTTATTTTTCATATGGAGCTTTTGAAATGATCCCTTCCTTTATGTTAGCGCGTAAGCGTTATGTCAGTTTTTTGCTTTGTTCCTTTAAGGATTTTGCTCAACTTGCTGTTTCTCTGATTGTTTTTTTGTCGATGGCTGGAGTTGCTCATGCCATGACTTCTCAAACAGTGATTGATCGTGTCAGTGGCGATATTCGTCAGTTGGAAAAGCAATCAGGGCGCTGTCAGGCGGATGTCTCTGATCGCCACTTGTTCGCTTGTTTTAAGAGTGACAAAACTCAAATTGTGCGTTTTACTCATTCTGAACTTCTGGCTTATGGTCTTGATTTTAGGGGGGTACATAAAAGTGCCTTTTTTGCACATAACCAAGGCGGTGAGGTTCCGGTTTTCGTTGCTGCGGAAAGTGTTTTTACTGAGCAGAGTTACCTGGAGTTGTTGGTCCATGGTATGGAAACCACCTACACCACGGAACAAATGTATCAGCTGTATTTGGATTTCTCGCGCACTCAGGTGTCGGTAGACAATGACATATTTGTTCACATTACATCACCTCAAACGAACTTTGCCTCCCAAGCCACAGCGCAATTACATACTGATGATAATCCAGAGTTCTTTCTGATTGGCCTGTCTGATGATGGATGGATGGACCCCGACTTGTGGGTTCCAGTGATACCAAAAGGGCAAAGCCGTTCTGTGACGGCTCATTTCGATCTCGATACCGCTACCAATTTGAATGTTGCTGCTGAAATGAGAATTGAATTTGATAGCAGTACACAGCTTGATATACAGACTGAAGTGAATGGTATTGTTGTGTCAACCAATGTTACTTATGATTTGTCGCGAGGTGTTGGTATTGTCTCGATACCTGCTAATGTGTTAGTTCAAGGGCAGAACTCACTTCGTGTCATTGCAGCTTTAGCCAATGACTCCAACGTGATAAGTGCCAGATTTCAGCTCGATGAATATACCTTACGCTATCAGCGTCAACTTGTCGCAAGTGATAATGCTTTGAGCTTTGCCAGTGATGCGACATATGCCCGTGTAACGGGTTTGAACCAAGCCTCTAATGAAAGCACTGTCGTTTGGCGAAAGAGGGAGGGGAATACCTCCAGGCAGATTATACCGGATGAACCGACTGTTTACCTTGAGGGAGGTTCAGGTGCTGAATATACTGTTTTGCCGGTCGGGTCGAACTCAGTCGCACTGATTGAGCCACGTGAGTATCGTGATATTAAAACAGGTGATTTTGATTATCTGATTGTTTCTCATCCGAATTTCATTGATTCTGTGCCAATGAATACATTGCTGAGCATGCGCCAACAGGACTATTCAGCTCGTGTGATTGATGTCGATGAAATATATGCGCAATACGCCGCAGGCACCTTCGATCCCTGGGCCATTCATCGCTATTTGCAGTATCGCTATGAGAATCATGCGCTTAATATGGTGCTATTGGTGGGCGATGATTTCTATGATTACCGAAACCGTATTAATGACGTAGTTGAAGAAGAGTCGTTTATACCATCGGTTTACCATAATCCCATTAGGTACCAATTTTACCCCTCAGACTCTGGTTATGTTGACTTCGATCCCAATGGGTCTACGTTTATGCCGGAAATTGCTATTGGTCGTTTGCCGGTAGAGTCCATAGATGAGCTTGGGAATATTGTTGATAAAATGGTGGCTTATCAGAACAACCAATATGCTTATACAGCCTTGCTGGCAACTAATCATTCCGATGGCTATGGGGAAACACACTACCAACCCCAGTTAGAATCGTTGTTTTTATCGACAGTTCGGCCAAACATCGTTAAGGCTTTAGTTGAGTCCGACACCAGTGCTGCCTTGATGAGCGCAAAAAACAAAGCAATCAATGCCATCGACCAAGGTGCTTTATTGACGGTGTATACTGGGCATAACACACAGCAAGGACCGATGTTTAAAGATGATGTCAATGAGTGGAATAACGTGGGTAAACCAACCGTAGGCGTGATTATCGATTCATTGACGGGTTTATACCCATTAGCGACTGCACCAGTTTCATCGGGGCTGAATGCTGAGCGTTTTCTAGTAGCAAAGGATGTTGGTGGTGTAGCCTTTTTTGTGCCATCTGGAACCGTCTCAATTGATGTGATTCAAACGCGTTTTATTTGGCGTTTTTCAAGAGGCTATACGCTTGGAGAATCGTTCTTGCTGGCATCTCAAGCTTGGCTTAATAAACCACAGAGTTCCTATAATTTATTAGGGGATCCAGCCCTGAAGCCGACGTCCATTCCAATAGATAACGAAGCCCCGATAATAACAGCTCCTGATAATGTGATGGTAGAGAGTGATGGTCCAACCGCTGTTGATATTGGTCAGGCAACGGCCATCGATGACTCAATTGTCACAATCAGCAATGATGCACCGAACATTTTTCCTTTGGGAGAGACCATTGTTACATGGACAGCGCGTGATACATTTAGCAATGAGTCTTCAGCGACTCAAACGGTAACAGTGAGTCTTCCAACAGTTAATAAAGCGACCTTAGTCTCACCAGTGCCAGGCACAACATTGTCGAGTGATAATGTAGAGTTCGAATGGACCTCGGTAACCGATGCTCAATATTATGCCATTTGGGTTGGCACGGATGGCGTAGGCTCTTTTAATGTCGTTCAAGACAATTTGATTGACGCAGCGACTACGCGTAAAACTCTGCAGGGTTTGCCGAATGATGGTTCAAATGTCTATGTACGCCTGTGGACTCGTAAGGGTGGCCAATGGCGGTACAACGACTATCAGTATACCGCCTATACAGGCTCTGTGACTTCTGTTGTAAAAGCGAGTCTGACATCCCCGGCAAACAACAGCGTCCTGACGGGATTGAGCACCGTGTTTTCATGGAACAGTGTTCCTGAGGCACAAGCTTACCTATTGTATTTTGGAACCAGGAAAGGTTCTCGAAATTTAGGCAGTCGTTTCTCAATAGGAAATGATACGCACTCCATGACGGTTGCTAATTTGCCGAATGATGGCTCCAAAGTTCATGTCAGGCTTTTCACCCGCAAAGACAATATATGGCGTACCAATGATTTTGAGTTTACTGCTTATTCGGGAGTGGATAACCGTCCAGATGTGGCGACACTGTTGTCACCGACGCCGAACTCTACATTGTCAGGTACAAGCGTCAATTTTCAATGGGAAGATGCAGGCGCGTCTTTGTATCAAATTTTAGTGGGTTCGACGCCCGGCAATTACGATATTGTTTTCTCTAATCTGCAAGATTTTCAGATCACCTTGGCAAATCTGCCAAATGACAATTCCACTGTATATGTGCGCTTACGGACATTGAAAAATGGTATTTGGCAACATCGAGACTATCAGTACCAAGCAGCTTCAGGAGGGCGCCTTGAAATATTAAAAGCTTCATTGACTGCCCCGGTTCCACTATCAACATTGCCGGCTGGTGACGTTGAATTTCAATGGAACAACGTAGGCGCTTCGATGTATGAAATCCAAATTGGCTCAGTACAAGGCAGCAGTGATTTGGCATTTAGAAGTATATTTGTGCCCAATCAAACCAGTGTCACAATTTCTGGTTTGCCAACGGATGGCAGGACTATTTATTTTCGGTTACTGACGTTGAAAGACAACCAGTGGCGTTATCAGGACTATCAGTATAATGCCGCTTCAGGAGGCTAAAGTATCATGGGTGGCGGGCAGTTCGTCTGCTGTTTGCCACCCAATTTATCTGTAATTGATGTCTGTTTAAATAGAATGTGTGAAACGCCAATGCCTGTTGCGTCAGGCGAACTAAAAATGGTGTAGTTCGAGACCAGGAACGCTATTCATCTGGTAGTGTCGAAAGATAGCTAATCACATTTTTGGCGGCTGTTATCGCAGTCTCATAAGCGCCGTCCAATTGGCCATAATACCCTAGTGACATAGCTTCGCCAGCAAAGTAAAGTCCAGGAAAATACAGGCGTGAGAATTGATCACGGTTTTCGGCATGTCCCGCTCGACAATGACTATAGCAGCCTTTTGATTGGGGGTGGTCTGACCAAGAGTAGGTTACATACTCTTTGGGTGGGTTGATGTTGTTAAACGTAGTGATCAATTGATTTTGCAATAATAACGCCGATTTTTCCAAACTTGCTGAACGTAATTGGGCATAAGAACCGGTAATGCTGGCAATTAATACTTCACTGTCTGGAAAGGCTTGTAATTGCCACATATATTGACCCATTGGGTCAGCGAACCAACCCCAAAAACCGCCGTCACCTGCATTGGTGCAATATTTAACTGCTTCAGGCCAATCATAAGCAATTTTAAGATAATGACCTAGTTCTATGCCGTCAATAGTTGTTTTTACAATTTGATCAGCGGTATAGGGCAGGGAGAGTTCTGACAGTAATGGGACCGGCACAGTGATTAAAACCGCATCATATCCTGCAGTTGCCTGACTGTTACTGTCAACGACAGTAAACCCTTGACTGCCAGGGTCTTGACTGGCCTGAATGGCGGTAATGTGCTTTCCCCATAAGGTTGTGATGCGTCCTGCCGATTGATCCACTAAATAGTTGCCAAAACTTGCGAATTCGTCTCCTAAGCCCTGACGCTTACCGGTAGTAGACAAGTACGGAAATAAAGCAACGGAACCTGATTGAAAACGATTCCGGTCTGTCGCGGAGAAAATCCAAGGTTCAATGGCCTCAGATGAGGTGAAGTTCATATACACTTTCAGTAAGTCTGTAGGATTTTCACAAAGCTGAGGGTTGGCCGCTGCCGTGTCTTGCTCAGGGAAGCTTATCTGGTTGTTTATGATGTCGACAACACGATTGTTGGCGAACTCCAATTCATTTTCAGCATCTCCAGCATCGTTTGGAGTCTGTGTTTTATTGTTCGCCCAATACAGTCCTGTCGTTGGAGTGTTTAACGCTTTTTTCCACGTTAGATTTTCGTTAGATTTAGCCAGTAGCGTCAGCCATTGGCTCTGTTCATTTTCAATCGCTTCTGCTCCGATGTCTACTGGCTCATCACCGACCATTTCTGTTAATGTGCGTCCACCCCAGCGGTTTCGTCCATCATAGACATCAATGGTTTCATCGCCACTGGCCTCAGTATCTGTCAGTATTTGATTGATCGCTGCCATGCTGGCTGCACCTGCGCCTATAATTGCAATTTTTCTGCTCATGGTTAGTATTTCCGTCGAAGTAATATTCGTTTGAGTTTAAAAGGGTAGTTTTCAGACATCAGCCTTGGCTATATCGCTGATTGATAAACGACGTTTTAATGGGGGTATATTCGACTCATTGCTGTGTCTGGCATGCTCACGAATACTGAGCGCCTGTTGCAGCATTTTTAATTCCGCACTGACTTTTTGACTTTGCAAAAACTCAGAAGCGACGATTTGATATTGCAGCTCGTTGATCAGGTCGTTTAAGCCTGTGACAGGTAAACCATAGGCATATTCAGTCTGATATTGTTCACTGGCACTGTCAATTTCTGAAATGAGTTCGACACGCATATAGGTTTGTTGTTCTGTGGCGCCATGAATATCTAACGTATAAAAGTTAACGGATTCAATCATTGTATAATTGACCTCAAAGCTCACAATTTGCCCAAAATGTACAAGGGTATTTCCGATGGCATAAAGAGCTTTGAGAATTATGTCAAGGTGACTGGAAAGGGATAATTCGCCAGGGAAAAAGCGAATGGCTTTCAATTCTATCGTGTCCACTTTGAGCTTGGTATCTACTTCATTGAACACTTCATACAATTCCTTGAGGTGGTAATAACTGGCTGCACGGCCAGCAACCTGAGGGTAAATATTGGGGTTATTGCTCAGAGTAGCGCAAAAATATTTTATTAACTCCCGAGCATCTGTTACCCGCCTAGGTTTACGAATCGATAAGTCCAGACTTCGGCCTGACAATACCATTTGTATTCTAGAGGCTATTTGTGCATAAATTGTGCTAATCATAAAGAAATCCAACATGCCTGCATTGGTTTGGTCTGTTCCCCAGACATTCCTGTAATTCTCTATGCTGGTAACATCGCGGACAAACGTTGTTAACCCATCAAGTTGTTGCTGACTGAGCAACGTTTTTTCCAGATTGTTCTTGCTTTCCAGACATTGGATATCAAAACTTCTTTTTAAATCATCCAAAGCTGTCTCTGCTTGTATTTCACTGGGGATCTCAGGCTCAGACCACCTTAATAAATATCCATAATATTGTTGAATAAGTTCGTTGACTTTAGCATTCGCAAACGGTTGATACGTTGATGTAAATTGTTGATTAAAAATATCAATAATATCTTTTCTGGCTTTCAGTCTCCCAGCATCATTGTTACTACCTGCATTGGCTAAAGCATAGCCGCGTTCCAGGCGTTTTCTGATTTTCGTAGGTGAACTTGATTTACCGGCTAATATTTCTCGGATGATTAGAATTTGTTCTGTTATTTGATAGTTGCTGGATAAAACCGGGAGCAGAACCGCTTCAACTCCGTCGACATCAGAAAGTTTTTTACTGATATTTTCGACTACCCATATGCCTTTATCGAGCATTATCCCATGATGCTTTGCTTCGTAAGTGTCACGGCGAGGAACAGTGACATCGATCAACTCTCCGCGCAGGTTACCTGATGCAGTCCATTCTTTTCTGTAATCTAAATTGGGCACAGGAGGGACAGGTTTGTGATATTTATATCTTACGACCAATCTAAATAGATAGAACTCATCGATGATCAAAGTTTGTTGGCCGCTACCCAGCAAAACAGGTTTCTTTTGCAGCTTCTTATATTCTGTATCCAGGGTTTGTTGTACTGTTTGTACGCTATCGCCATTGTTCAAAGCGGTGTTGAAAAAAGCATTGCTCCATTGGATAGCATCTGCTTTGTTCGTGTCCGTAACTCGTTGCATGGACCAATAAAACAAATTATAGGTTTGTATTATTTTGCTTCTTTGTTCGTCCGTAAGAGGCCAGCCCGTTGAATCTATAAATTCATTAAGAGCTTTATAGGTGTTGATCCAAAGCTGCAGGGTGCGATATTGCAGTTGATTGAATTCTAAAGTCTCACGAGGAAATAATTCATCAAATAGCGATTGCTTTTCCCCAGAATCAGCCCACTGATTGTGAGGAATGTGGGCAAAACTCTGCCTGGCCATATCAGAAGGTTGTAACGGGTGAAATACCTTATAAAGATAAACCGTTTTTTTATCGGCTGATTCGCGATATTTGACTTCACCATGCCAGGTATTGGCGATAAGAGGCATATTATTGCATTCATCAGGGATGGTTGTCGTAACTTGATTACTTATGTCAGGCAGCATGGTGAACGCCATATTTGCCATGATAAGGGTGTTATTAACAGCTTCTTCAATCTTGCCATAGGCCTTGTACCAAAGCTCAAAATCATAATCGGGATTGATCACAATTTGAGTATCCCAGTCACTGGGGGCTGGCATTAAGTCATTTTGTCCATTTTGTTCAAATATCAAGCGCAAAGCCGTTCCGCCTTTAACAAAAAACCAATACGCATTTTTATTCGGCGATTGCTTAAACTGCTTGTCCCATTGTATCGAGGCTAAATTTTTATTGAGAAGATCGATCGAAAAAATATTAAAATTGCTTATCACTCCATCCGTATTGAGCAGAGAGGTCAGTTTTTCGTTTAAGGCGAGCTGGTTTGGAGTTTTATCCGACATGATTTTCTCTGATGTAATTGTCAATGGGTTATGTGCCGCTATTTCTTTTACAATGTAACGAGAGGGTTGTTACTTTTCTTGGCTTATATGCGGAAAAAAAGGTAAAAAACCACGATAGAAGTGGCCAATATAACGCTACGTTTGAGCTATGAATTGGTTTTTCATTGAACCCAGTGAGCCACCGAAGGGTACATTTGGAGTCAACAGCTCGTCCTGAGTCTGTCTTAGTTCAGTTGTATGGGAGGTAATATAAAGGGGGTATTGCTTGCTTATTTTGAGAGCAAATAATTAACAGCCTCTTTTACACAAACAAGTCTAAGCAGGCGTGTCTTTAGAGTTGAGAATGGTACAGTTTTCAGCCGTGCAAAAGAATATTCTCCATACTAAAAAGCTGCTAATGGCGGTGCTTGAAAAGGACATTATGTGAAATTGCCATGCTTGTAAAAACCAGTTGGGAATCTCATCTAACGAATCCATTGATAAACACAAAGTAATGACATCTCTCAGACTGTAGGTTGCCGTGACATGACCCACCGGCATCATAAAGGGTGTTAGTGTTAATACAGCCACAGATACAAAGAAAAAGCCACTCAAGCTGCTTGGAAAAAGGATGGTTAAATGTAACAGGATTACAGTGAGACTTATTTTCTTTGCTACTCCCAGAAAATAAAACGACAACAGGTGTTCACCGATTTCTTCTACACCAACAAGGTTTCTGGTGACTTCAAATGGAAAAAAAACAAACAGTCCAAGGACTAAGAGGAGTGTTATTCGAAACCTTTTCGGGATATACCTAACACTAACGGCCATTGATAATGCTATTGCCCCGACAACAAAAGGGGCCCATAACACAAGATTAATTAAAGCTTTTTCGTCCATTAAATTCAGCATATTCTCCATGCCTGGTTTACTCCTGTTCAGTGATAGTCAGTGAATGAAGAAACACTAGAATAGCTCAATAATGAAGAAGAAAAAATACCCTATCTTGCTGATTTTTAATGCAATTATTTAATGAACTTGAATTCACCGGCTAATGATCTGTTTGTGTCTGGAAAACCTAAAACACAAAGAGCCTTTATGTAATTTTCAACCGTGTTATTGAGTGCAGATACTGATCAAGGATAAATAACAAGATTGGATATTCTTTAAGTTTATCAAGTGAATTACAGTATCGTATTCTGGTGGATTTCCAGGCTCATTGTTTTGTCACAGATGTTGTCCATATTATAATTGAACGGAGTGTTGCAATGCGTTTGACCGTTATTGGATTAGTAGGGTTTGCGCGTAAGCGAAGCGCTCAGGTTTCATGTGTTTGGGCCTCAAGTTGCTTGGATGTTGCTAATCATTTTAAGCAGAGATTTTAGTCCACAGCTGATATCAGCATGTCCCATAGAAGTGAGATCATCAAGCCCTATATAGGCACCGTAGACCAATTGGCAAAGTACAGGGTCATTCAAGCCAATCTCTCGCAGCAATCTGGTGATTAATTCAAGTCTAAGCTGATCGACTTCATTCACAACAGTGAATGCTAAAGGGTCTGTCAATGCCCAAGAGCGCATTGCTGGTCCAAGACGGCGTCCACCAACGTCATCAGGGGCGGATACGGCAGCACACTCCGCCAGTATCTCCAGGCGTTTGTGTTTGTCCGGTTCGACCAGAATAGTGGTTTCAATCTCTTCAATTACCGCATCTCGCCACATAACCAACATCGCACGCTTGAATGATGGAAGGTCAGAAAAATTCCAATAGAAAGATCCTTTGGTTGCTCCAAGGTTTCTTGCCAGTGCTTCAGCCCTTATAGCCGTTGGGCCTTCGCTGGTCAGAGCACGAAAACCGGCTGCCAACCAGGCTTCTTCGGTAAACTTAACTTTATTCATTTTATTATCTACAACAAGGTATTTATTTCAATTTAAGCTTGAAATATACGTAAGCGTATTTATAATTGCAATATATTGAAATATACGCTGACGTATTTAGCGGTGAAGGCAACATTTAATTGACATGAATAGATCAAGCGAAATTACTTTTGTAAGGCTAACAGAGATTCATTTGAGAGAAATCCTGTCGCATATGATTGAGCCACGTGTGGCTGAGCATATGCCCTTATTGAATTTTGAATGGACACTCGATGAGGTAGAGAGATTTGTGATGGCTAAAGAGGACGCATGGGCGCGTGATGGACTTGGCCATTGGGCTATTTTAAGTGAGAAAACATACATAGGTTGGGGTGGTTTTCAAAAAGAAGGTGACGAATGGGATTTTGGTTTAGTTTTAAAGCCTCAATATTTTGGGCTCGGTATGGCTGTTTCACGCAAAGCTATTGAGTTTGCCAGAGGCGATCCACGCATTGATTTTGTGACCTTTCTTCTTCCGCCGTCCCGTAAAAAATTTGGGGCGTTGATCAAGGGCGGAGCTAAGTTTGTTGGTACCGTTGAGTACCAAAGCACAAGCTTCCTCAAATACCGTCTTGAAACTAAATAACTTTTTAATCCCACCAGTTTTCCTAGGAAATAAATCCATTATGAAGAAAATAAATAAGAAAAAAATACTTTTCTTGACCCTCACGATAGTTTTTATCAGCTTTTTGACCTACATGGGCATGAACAAAGTAGGCCCACTGGGATGGCAACTCTGGGGAGGCATTAACAGTTCTGGCGGCATTGCTATTGCTGGGTATGACCCTGTGTCATATATAAAAACTGGCAAAGCTCAAGTTGGCGATGTGTCTTGGTCCTATACATGGAACGAGGTTGAATGGCGCTTTGTTTCACAAGAGCATTTGGATGCATTCAGGAAAGACCCTGAAGCACATGCACCAAAGTTTGGGGGCTACTGTGCTACGGCAGTCGCATCTGGAATGACTGCCGATATTGATCCAGGCATTTGGCTTGTAGATGATGGAAAACTGTACTTATTCTTCAGCGATAATGCCAGGAAGAGTTTTGTAAACAGCATTAGTGATGGCATCATTTCGAAGGCGGAACAGAGCTGGAAACAACGTTGAGGCGCACAAGTCTGAGGTCATTTCATGGTGATTTATATAATGATTCAGTTTCAAAAAGCCTAATCCATTTTCTAATTTTTTCAGGTGAACAAAGAGTAGCTGCACTATTAAACAACCTTAAGTAGAGATATCCTGTTAACCTTCAAAGTCAATAATTGCATTTACGATGAATTTATAGTCTCATGATTCTCGCAGAGAACATGCCCCGTGAAGTTCATGAGGATTTATCCACTATTACTGATTTGCAGGTTTTATGATCAACGATGATGACCCAATAGAATTCGTTACCGTCCATAAAGGACACAAAGTCGCTACTTATAGTTATGGAGCTGGCGACAATGTTCTCATGTTGTTAAATGGTGGGCCTGGTAATCCCTCAATCGACATACGTAAGTGTTTTGAGCCATTGGCAAATTCTGCTTTACGAATTGTTTCGTTTGATCAACTAGGCACTGGGCGTTCTGATTGTCCTGATGACCTTTCTTTGTGGACTATTGAGAGATACGCTGAAGAAGTTGATATGGTGCGGGCACAACTAGGACTCGATACTATGCATGTTCTTGGCCATTCCTGGGGCGGTATGCTGGCAATCGAATATGCCATCAACAATCCGCACAGAGTTCGGAGTCTTATCCTTGAAGGAACGGTTGCAGACATGCCGCATCATGACCATGAACTTCGTAGGTTACGCCTCAGTCTTGGACCTGAGACTGAAACCATGATGCAGCGCCATGAAGCCGAAGGAACATTGGATCATCCAGAGTATCAAGCAGCTTTGACGATTCTTCATTACCGGCATGTGGTACGCATGGACGAACCACCTGAAACATTGAAATATCAGTTTGAAAATGACAATAAGACGATTTACCAAGCTATGGTGGGAGAGAATGATTTTTGTCGTTCTGGTAATTTATCCGTTTGGAGTCGACTTGATGATTTGCCCAAAATTGTTTGTCCTACACAAATCTTTGTTGGCGAGTTTGACCATTTAACACCTGAATGTTCACGTCTCATTAAAGAGGGTATTCCACAGTCCAGACTTCACGTTTTTCGAGGTTGCGGGCATGGGCCAAGGCGAGAAGCAGTCACTGAATATCGTGAAAAAATGCTGGAGTTTTTAGAAGGCGTAACATGACGTTAGTAGGGGACAGTGCCTAGTCCTGACTCATTTCAGCAAATTAAGAAGTGATCTAAGAGTTACTCGTGTTTACTTATGTTTCTTTGCTCTCATTTGTAGACGGTTGATCATCAGAGTCAATTTGACATATTCATTAACGGTTTTACTTGCTAGTATTAAGCATAATAACAATTCAGTTGATCATTTATTAACAAGAGTTTACGTGCGAACACTAATTAAATCTTATTTTGAAGTGATGCTATTGGCGGTAGCATTAATGTTGATCACTCAACCTGTGTCAGCAAAGTTACCCATGTTGGCGCATCTAGCTGATGGTAGGGATTTACCAAAACCCTATGGAATTAACATTGATGTATTATCCATGGAGCAAGATTATGAGATTGATCGATTTCAACTGGGATTGCCTAACTTTGCAGCAATTGATACATCGCTCATACACATTGAATCGGAAACGGATTATTCAGCGTTGAAACTTGATGCATGGATTTTTCCATTCCTCAATGCCTTTGTCATGTTTGGCAAGATCGATGGTTCAACCAGCGTTTCGCTTGAACGAGTGCAGGTGCCAGGTCTGCCAGTTCGTTTCGGTAACATTGATATTGATCTTGACGGTGATGTATTAGGCGGAGGTTTGACTGCCATTGTTGGGGATGAAAAATGGTTTTCATCGCTCACGCTCAGCTACAGTGAAAGTGATTTAGACGGTGATTTTTCTTCAAATATCACAACCTGGAGTGTCATGCCAAGGTTGGGGGCACGATTTTCTAAAGCACAGGTTTGGTTAACCGCTATGTACCTGGATATCGATGAAAACCACTCTGGACGTATTGACTTGGGCGTTCAAACGCCTGCAGGACCACTTGCTCCAATACCATTTGATTTGAGTTTACAGCCGACGCAGAGTGTAAATTATGGTGTGGGCACGCGATTTGATGTGACTGATAATCTGAGCACAACACTGGAACTTACTTTTGGAGATCGAAAACATCAGTTTTTAAACTTAAACTGGCGCTACTAAAGAGTTACTCTTTTAAATTAACTCTATTAACTGTAACTAAAGAGCAAACCTTAAACCAAACATCGAGCCGTGAGCCTGTTCTGAATCGAATAGTATTTCCACATTGCAGACATCTGCATAATGTTTTGCGATGGCCAGTCCAAGGCCAAAGCCAATATCCTGCCAGGAAGATTCCCCTTTGACAAACTCATCGAACACCCGGTTTTTGTCTGAATCACTTATTCCCGGGCCATTGTCGATCACCAGTATATCGATGCAGTGTTTGCGACGCCGTACTCCTACTAGAATTTTAGAACCTGCTGCATGGATAATGGCATTAGAGACATAGTTTTTAATGATTCGTGCGATATATTTGTAGTCATTGACCAGTTCCATCCGGGTTCTGACAAAACGTAATTGGCAATTTGCCTGACTTGCGGCAAATGAGTATTCCAATTCTATTGAATCAAACAGTGATTGAACTGAAAAAAGCTCATTGCTGGCACTTAATTCTTTATGAAAATCAGCAAGTTGTACAATGTCGCTGATGAGCCGTTTACTGGAACGCACACATTCCTTGGCTTCGATTATATTTTGATCATTTTGAGGCATAGCGTGCAGCAACATGCCAATGGCATTGATCGGTTGACGCAAATCATGTCCGATATATGTCATCAGACGGTCACGCAAATCTGTTTCGACTTGCAATTGATTTAAAGCATATTGCTGTTCCAGACGTTGACTCATAGCCCTGAGACGAATTACAAAAATCCAGTACGCTGAAATACTCATCAAAATAAAGGCAATTAGCAGTGGGAAAGTCATCATCATGCTGTCACTGGGGTCGATATAGAGCGCATACAATGACGCGGTTAATAAGATCATTTTGCCCGACAGAAATTCGCTTATAGAGCGTGGGTTGACTGTCAAATTCATGAAGCCAGCCATGACGACAATGATAACGGCAACAATGGTTGGGGCAGGTTGATCAGACTGGGCATTGATTAATAATATGCCAGCTAAGGTGCAATCATAAACTAGATAAGATAGGCCTAAACGCCAGGCAAAAAAACGTTTAGAGCTATCCAGTTTGGCCGTGATATATTTCGATAAATTAATAATAAGTGCCAGTATGAACAGAGAATAAGCGCTTGTCACAATAGTTATCAGTTCATCCACGCCCAAACCATTCGCCGCTAAAAAAATCACAACAAAGGCGATTGCGTTCACATACACTAAAAACCGAAATGCATGTTCTTCCTCAACTTGTGAATTGATCAGCTGAGGTAACTTATCGGAAAAATGGTTATCCATGTTGAGAAAAACGGACTGACCATTGAAGATATTCACTGTGGTATGCTGGTCGTTCATTGAGTCTTATTCATGATACGCTCAACCAGTGGTGGAAACTCAACATAAAACCATCGGTAAAGAATTGGGATAGTGACAACAATTGGCAAGGCTCTGACGGTCATGCTATAGACAATAAAAGCGAATGCCTTTCCACATATTGGCGTTTCATTTGTGCTCAATTGTGGACAATAGATTTCTGTGTAACTTAAGAAGCTACTTTCAGAAAGGTTCAAGCTTACCCTCAGCATGGAAGCCAGCAGTACAAGAGGGAAAAAAGTAGCCAGGCCACCAATGTAATAAAAAAGGTGATTTTTCCATCTGTAGACTTTAAACAGATGGATAAACACATGTGATGCGATAAAAAAGATGATGGCGCCTAACCAGAAGGAGTCAACCGATTGATAACCTTTAACAGTCTGCAACAAGACAAAGTCCATTAAGGTGAGCATCCAGAAGGTATAAACGGTCAACAGAAGAATGACAAAGGAATTATAACACTGTGATTTAACAGTGACGTCATTGGGGTTATACCAATCCATGATCTCTGGCCCAGACAATTGCCTCGTCCTTGGACGATACATCCAGATTTCTGTATAGATTTGACAGGTGAGACTTTACCGTCTCTGTGGACACATCCAGTTCATGTGCTATCAATTTTAAGGATGAACCTCTGGCCAGACAAATTAAAATCTCAATTTGTCTGCGAGTTAACCGACCTTCAGATAGTTCCAGGGCTATAGCACTCTCGATATTTTCTGGTTTATAACAATCGTCCAAGACTTGCTGTAAACCAGATAATACGACTTCAGGCTCCAGATGTTTCTCGAAGTAAGCATATGCACCCAATTCCATACAATTATTTTTGTCCAATGAACTGATAGATGATGAAATCACCACAATAGGGGAACGAGGGAAAAGTACTTTCAATTTTGGGATCCAGTTCTCGACGCTGAAACCGGGGATAAAATAGTCGGCAATGATCAAGTTGGGTGAGACTAGTGTACTATCATCAAAAATCTCCTGTGGGCTTGAAAAACTAAACACATTATTGATGCCGGTCAAACCAACCAGAAGGCGGCTGATACCAGCATTAAAGAGTTGATGATCGTCTATTACCCAAGCACAGTCAGCCATATATACCTAGAGTGAAAGTATCAGCATAAGCGCTGAATATTATATTTATTATACAAGCAAAACGAAAACATGCGTATCAGCAAAGAACAGATCCGAAACTAAGTTATCTGATTGTCATTGCTTCTTACCTTTTCTGCATTAAGTGGTCGTCGTTCTATCCGACATGGGCAGCTTCAGATCAAAGACAAAAAGTAACGATATTGTTGTTAACGGCTTTAACCACATAACAGTTACTTATTATATCCGAGTCACGGAACTCGGTGGAACCGACATCGCAATTGGTGCCAATTGGTCGACTTAAACCACGTTGATCGTTTCTATAAGGCGGGTTTGTCCCGGGTGCAAAATCTTCACCGCGACAACCTGGTTCCCAGTATACACCTTCTCCCAGGACTAACACTGGTTCGCCGTCAAATAAACCATTGTCAATTGCTGGACTATCAGCGGGCAGTGTATGACTAGGGCTTGGTCCGCCGTAATTACCCAATTGGTTTATAATGTCTCTAAGTTCTGTTGGGTTGACAGAGTCTGATGTCAGTATTTGGTTGTCCAATGAACTGATAGTGACATTGTTCAAGGCTAATGATTGGCTTATACCAGCATGGCCAATGATATTGTTATTAAATTCAAAAAAAATATCATCCGCTATAAAGTTAGCACCGTCATCATAGACATGGATTTCATGGCCTTCAGGTGTCCCGTTGCTACCACTGGCGCCATTGCCACTGACTATTGTATTGCGCACCAGTACCACTAGGGTGTCACTCGAGGTGGTATTGGGCGGTATTACCCTTATTCCATGGATGTCGATAAAGTCAGGCGCTAGAGTTCCAGCCGGTGGGTTATCAGTGATGGTGGAATTGACTATGCTATGACGAGAGTTTGCGCCAGAAAATCCGGATAACTGTAAGCCCGAGATACTTTCTAAAATACTGTTTAGCATCGACGTATCTTTTATATTGCCTGAAATCGTCGTGTCTAACATGATTAGATTTCCTCCCTGTACCTTAACGCCGCCAGAGGCATTGTTGACTATTGAGGAGTTGATAATTTTCAGTTTTTCGGTTAACAAAGCCGATACAACATTGCCGCTTCCACGTCTTGTTCTGTTGTTTTCTATCGTGCTATTAGCGATTACTACCTCTGAGTCACTGTTTAAACTCATTGCGGAAATATTATTAGCCAGGTTATTGGTGATGAGACTGTCGGAAATTATTATCTTGCTGCTGGAAGAGTATATACCGCCACCAAATGACACAGCGGCATTATTCGTAATTGTTGATTGATTAAGCGAAAGTTCGCTAGCGAATAGGTAAATCCCACCACCTCTTGTGACGTTGTCGTTACCGCTGATGTCAAATTCAACATCACCTCCGCTCACGACTATATTGTTTAAAGTCAGACTGGCGTTGCTGCCAATAACGTTAAAAATTCGAAAGCGGTTGGATGGATCATTAACTTCGCGCCTTATTTCAGAGGAAGAATTGGAGCTACTAATGATTATTGGCGTTGTTATAGTCGGCAGGCCAGCATCACCGTATGGAGGCGGGGCGCCTGCATTATCAAATGGCATAGTCAAAGTATGTATACCTGAAATAATGATTTCATCTGCCTCATCGCCTGCGACACAACCGCCTACGGCGAAGTCTTGATTGGCACTTTGGATCGCTTCAATTAAATCACAGCCTGACTGATTGATTTGCGCATTAACCGTAATAGTAGCAGCAATAGCCTGGCTGGAAAAAAATGCGCAAAACAGCAATCCAAGGATTGAGTGATAACAGTATGAATATGTACTTTTCATTAGGAAAATGGCCTATTTCTTTATGGCAATGGCTGACAGTTCTGGTCAAGAGGAGAACCAAATGTGTTGTCGTTGGCTGTGCAATGGAAATTGCCAGATCCAACGACAGTTCCAAAAACAGAGCTTTGAGAAACGGATGTGCTTGTCCCTGAATTTCCCTGGATGCCAGCATAAATCGTGGTGCGCCTTACTCTGGGTTCTGAGTCGCCATCGGAGCGCATGCCACGTGCTCCGTTATCATCTGCAAGGATATAGCTATTAATGATCTCTGGAGAACCGCCGTTATTCAAAATGCCTTGATTACTTGATGTGGCAGACTCCACTATGATTCTCACGCCATCAAGTCGAGGAGACGAGTTAATGTTGTAGACTCCATAATTGTTTTTACCATGGCCAACAGAAATCTCTGAACGACTGATTTTGGCGTGAGAAAAGTTGGTGTTGTAGACGCCATAGTTACTGCCGTTTGTTCCTGCAAGACCGGCAAAAATTTGTGAATCCTTAACAACGGGTCTGGCAGACACATTGTACATGGCATAATTGTTCAAACCACCTGTGGCAGATATCGTGACATTGTTAAGTTCAGGATTGTCGGCATTGCTATAAATACCGATTGAGGCTTTACCCACTGGATTGCCAGAGCTGTCAGTTCCGTTGGAAATAGATAGGTTACTCAACTTGGACAAAGGTCCTCCGATTACCAGGGCTGCATCTGGCCCCGGGATTTGAGCCGCTCTGGCTCCTCGAATAAGCGTCACAAACTTTCCACTACCGTGAAAATTGACGAAGGGTTTCATGACCAGTGGTTCCGTTAGATCGTAGATTCCCGGGCCGATCATAATAATGTAAGTGTTTCCTGCTTCGTTATCCGTAATTGAGTTCAGTGCAGAGACAGGATCCGTGAAATCGCCACCTGACCTGGAGACAGTAATTACATTCGCCAACGATGCCGCTTCACCGCCAAACAGTGGAATAACTACCACTGAACTTTGAGCATAAACATAAGTGTTTCCAATCATCAAAGCACACAACGCTACATGGTATAAGCGTTTCATACGATGGCGTAGATTAGTCATTAAATAATTCATTGAACTTTCTCCCCCCAGTGCGGTGCATTCATACTGTATAAAAAACACGTCTCAGTACTCATGCGAACCTTCCTGATAAAAATAATTAAGCCAGCTTTCAACCCAGTGAACACTTTAATACTTATCCTTTTGGAGTCAGATTAAACCGCTAATTAGTGTCAGGCCAGATTAATTCCCACTCTAGCAAAACTGCATTTTTTAGCTATCACCCAAAATGGGGGGCATCAGGGTCTGTTTATTGATGCTGTGGATGGTGTTTGTGATTATCAAGTCACCATTGAGAGAAATTCGCTAGATTTTTTATCATTCAAGATAGAAAATAGTGTTATTGAAAGCTAAATAAAGTCATTGCATGCTATTACTTACAATTTTGTCAGTCTTTTTCTTATGGTTGATTTTCAGAGAATTATTCCCGGGTAAAGACAGGCTGGGTAAATTTGATGGTTTCACTTTATTCTATATAGCTATACTGACGTCTTTGGCATTTGTTTGTGCCAGAGTACCTTATCAATACTGGAAATTAGAAACACTTCTGGCCAAAACGGCAGCTGAGTTTGCCGAGGTTGACGAGGTGGATGTTCACTGTAACTCTTTGTTTGAGTCGGTCTTTTATGAAAATTACAGTTTTGGCTCATTCACCATGGCGGGTTTGGCATTTATTGAACAGAAGAAGATCATTCTGCAATACCCCTGGTGCAGGCATCTGATGAATTATCTGGATGACCCCTATGATGCTGATGCAGATGAGCAGTTCAGTCTGCCCTTGTTTACCCATGAAGTCATGCACATCCGTGGAGAGCGAAGTGAACCAAAGACCGAGTGCCAGGCTATCCAACGCAACTATGATGTTGCCATAGCCCTGGGTGTGCCTGATTTGCTTGCTGAAAATAACGCACTTGAATACTACCGCAACACCTACCCAACGCATGCTTACTTTAATAGGGATTGCGCTAAAGGCAAACCCTGGGATGAGCAACTGGATGACTCGATTTGGTAAGCCTCCTGTGATTCATGTCAGTTCTGCTTTTTGAGAGTAAGAAACGGATCGTTTGATTTCGATATATTGAGCACACTGACAGCAACAATCGTCGAGGCCAGAGACCCTATGACAACGCCTAACTTGACCGTGGTTTGATAGGCCAGTGCCTGGTCTTCAAAGGCCAGTGTCCCGATAAATAGGCTCATGGTAAAACCGATGCCGCAAAGCAAACAGACGCCGTAAAACTGAAGCCAGCTAGCCTCTTTGGGCAATTCCGTCAGTTTAAGTTTTATGGCGATCCAACAAACACCAAAAACGCCAATTTGTTTGCCTACAAAAAGACCAATAGCTATGCCCAGGGTGATAGGGTTAAACAAAGAGTCTATACCGATGTTTTCAAGATTAATGCCCGCATTTGCGAAGGCAAACAAGGGGAGCACAAAAAATGCAATCCATGGATGTAATGCATGTTCCAATTCAGGCAACATGGCCTTGTCATTGTGATTTTTCAAGCTTAGAGGAATGAACCAGGCTATTGCGAAACCTGCTAAAGTAGCATGCACGCCAGACTTGAGTACTGCCACCCAGATAATTAGCCCAATCAAAGCATAAGGTGTTACGCTTCGAACTCGAAATCGGTTCAATGCGAATAGGGCGATCAATCCGAGTAAGCCAATACTCAGTGACATGATGGAGAGTTCTGCGGAATAAAACATCGCGATAATTATGATGGCACCAATGTCATCGAATATTGCGACACTTAACAAGAATAGTTTCAGGGACAAGGGTAATTTATTACCGAATAAAGTGAAAATTCCTACAGCAAAAGCAATGTCTGTCGCGGATGGAATCGCCCAACCGCGCAATGCGATCGGATCGCCAACGGTAAAGTAAACATAGATCAATGCCGGAACGGCAATACCACCAGCCGCAGCGATACCCGGCAAAATAATCTGTTGGGCAGATGACAGATTACCGATCAGTATTTCACGCTTTATTTCCAGGCCAATAAGCAAGAAAAATAAAGCCATTAAACCATCATTGACCCATAGCAAGAGTGGTTTTGCGATCTCAAGGTTGCCAAAGACGACAGCGACTGGCAATTCCAAGAAACCTTCATAGATATTGACGGCTGGACTATTTGCCAAAATCATGGCTACAACAGCCGCTGCCACTAGCAAAATACCCCCAAAAGATTCATGTTTGACCAGTTTGTTTAAGTTCATTTCGTGCTCTTTAATTGATTAACGACTATTATGAGGGGAAATATGCTCATATATAATCGAAATATTATGAGTTATTATTCGGTTTTTTCGAAAATAACCTGATGGAGATAAATCAATGAGACAGTTGAACTTTAATCACTTGCAATACTTCTATGCTGTCGCTAAGGAAGGTAGTGTTACACGTGCGGCTGAAGCAATGCACGTGACCCCACAAACGGTCAGTGGACAACTGGCAACTTTTGAAGAATATATTGGTGCGCCGCTATTTGAGCGTCATGGCAAACGTCTGGAACCCAACCATTTGGGCAAAGTCACATTACGATATGCTGATGATATATTTAATCTTGGCAACGAATTATCACGTACTCTAGCTGGGCACGACATCGGGCAGGTTGAGAACTTTAACGTCGGCATTGTTGATGCAATTCCCAAAGTAATGGTGTTTGGGATGCTTGACGGATGCTTTGATCTGGACAAACGTTTCATTCTTGAATGCCACGAAGGGAACCTACCCAGTCTTCTATCCGACCTGTCAATCAATAAGCTTGACCTTATTATCTCAGATCAACCATTACCAACAGGAGTAAGCGTCAGGGCGACGAATAATTATTTGGGTCAGTCTGGGGTTACCTTTTTTGCAAGCAAAGGCAATAGTGAAGCCTTTCAGAAAGGCTTTCCTCATTCTTTACACCAGGCCCCATTCTTGATGCCGGGACGCAAGTCGGCTCAATATCAGGGCTTATTGTCGTGGTTTGCACAAACTAAAATAGTGCCTAAGATAGTCGCTGAATTTGATGACAGCGCATTGTTAAAGTTCTTCGGTCAAACAGGCCGGGGTGTGTTTTGTGTATCCAGCAGTGTAGAGCATGATGTGTTGGCACAGTTTGATGTTGCAATTATAGGGCGCGTAGATTCTATCTCAGACCGTTATTATGGCATTACTCCAGAGAGAAAAATCAAACATCCAGGCATCGATTCTGTCTTGGTAGCTGCCAAAAAACTGCTTTCTGAATAGGCTGTGAGATATCTTTTCTGTTTTTTTGATAAGATTTTTTCGAATATTATTTAAATTAAAATCGGATTTTATATTTCTTGATGTGGTTGTACTATAACTCTAATGCAATCAATGAGGAGTTATATTCTATGCAAACTGCAATTCAGTCTCCCGACTTTGTCATAACTGATGCTCTTAATTTATTTATCAAAGATCAAATTCGTAAGACTATGCGTGGTCCAGCCGAGCATGTCGAAAAATTAACCATCCGGCTCAAAGATATCAATGGCTCCAAAGGTGGCAAAGATAAGGAATGCTGCGTTGAGATAAAACTGGCTGAACAAGCACCTGTGGTAGTAATAAAACGAAATTCCAACGCTTATGCCAGCATTCGAAGCGCATTAGTACGAGCATCAAGAACAACCTTGCGTCGCATTCAAAAACGGCGATTTAACAAACGCCATCGTGAAGCAGATAAAACGCAAAGCCCTGAATCAAAACCCTGAATCGTAAAAAGGTATTTATTCGGTTTTTCTTGAGAGTATTACCATTGATGAAATGGGCTTAAAAAACGACTTAATGTTCATATTGATGAATATTAATAACTCGATCACAACGCTTTTTGATGAGGTCTTGGTCATGACTGACCAACATAACTGAGCAATCGGTTTCTTTTGCCACGTCAACTAACAGGGCACTTACATCTTTCGTGGTAATAGGGTCCAGACGCGAAGTGGGTTCGTCAGCAAATAAAAAAACGGGGTTTAGTAACAGCACGCGCAATAAACAAAAACGTTGCAATTCACCGCCTGATATTTGGCTTGCCGAGCGTTGTAATAAGTCATTATCCAGTTCTAAGCGATTCATTAAGGCATCAATAGCATCTGTTTTAATAAGGTATTTTTTGACAAGATCATTTAATAATGTGTTCAGACTCACACCATGAGGTACAGCTGCAGTGGGATCTTGATACAGTTTTTGCCAACGATAGGACTTGGCTGGACTGTGTCGTGTGATTTTGCCAGAAAAAGAGGGGATCAAACCCAATAAAGTATCACCCAATGTACTTTTGCCACAGCCGCTGTCACCGGTGACACCAATGACTTCGCCTGAATGAATAGTGAGGTTCAGATCATTGAGTAAGGGGCGATTTCCTCTGCCTATCGACAGTTGATTGGCTGTCAATACTGGATATAGAGGGTTGTCAGCTTGAGTTGACGGTGTATCTGATGGCCCTATGGAGCCCCACTGTCGTGGAGCAGCAGCGATCAATGTTTGTGTGTAGTCGTGTTTGGCTTGCAGAAAAATGGTCTTACTTTTACCCTGTTCAACCAGCTCTCCGTCTTTGATTACCATCACTCGGCCATCTACTTGACGTGCAACTTCCACATCATGAGTAATCAACAATAATGCTCCTGTTTCAGTCTGGTTTATGAGCTGTTGAACAACATCATCCCGGCGAGAAGCATCCAAACCTTTTGTCGGTTCATCAGCCAGAAGCAGGGAGGCACCGCCAGCCATAGCACAAGCCAGTGCTATTCGCTGAGACATCCCGCCAGATAACTGCCCGACACGTTGATGTCCATGTTGCTCCAAACCTAAAGAGGCCAGTCGTTTATGCGCTTGATTTTGAGCTTCTTTACGATCATGTTTTGCAACGAATTGATACGTTTTTGTCAGCTGATCCTTAACTGACATTAAGGGATCAAGTGCATTCCAAGGCTCCTGGGGGAGGGAACTTATCTTAGTCCCCCAAAGGCTACGTTGATGTGCCTCACTATCAATCAGTTGATCAAATAAATAGAGCTTACCACTGCTTGATAACTGTTTTGGCAGTGTTCCCATAACAGCTTGAACTATCAAGCTTTTTCCTGCTCCCGTTTGACCTAATATGACCAAACGTTCTGTTTTATCCAATTCAAAAGAAATGGGCTTGAGCAAGCATTTTTCTTGGGCATGAATTGATAATTTATCAACCGTTAATAAACTCATGTTGATTTGCTCCCGCCTAATAAGTGGCAACTGAGCACCAATAATGCCAGGACAATTAAAGGCTGAGCGAGCAGCCAGGGAGCCTCACTGTAATACGGGAAAAGCTCTACAATCATTAACCCAAGTTCTGCCAGAGGTGGCTGAATTCCTACATAAACAAAGCCTAGTGAGGCCATCATTAATATGGCGTTGGCAGCTCCAAAAGCAGCGATGGTGAGCAGCTGTGGCCTAATAGCTGGCCAGAAATGTCGAATAAATAGATAAGGATAACCAAAACCCATTAAGCGTGACGATTCAACTTCAGGTGATTTAACCAAACGCTGTGAAATGACTCTGCTTACCCTGAAATATTCAATCCATTGAATTAAGGAGATGGCAAAATATATCATCAAGAATGACCCCGGTTTAATTGCTGCAAGAATGAGCACTAAAACCAAACCAGGTAAAGCTAAAATCAGTGTGACAATAATGTCTAAAACACGATCCAGCCACTGAGGGCCAATGGCAACGACAACACCGAAGAAAACACCTACCGCAGCAGACGTCAATACACATAATACTGCCAACCACAAAGAAAGCTGCAACGCATCAGCCAGCCGCAACCACATGTCTCGACCAAAGTGATCGGTTCCAAACCAGTATTGCCCATTAGGTGCGTTTAATACTTGACTCAAATTTTGTGATGCTGAATCACCATCGACAAATAATGGGGCGCAGAGTGCATAAATCAGCAGCAAGGCAAATATACCCAAACCCCATTTTTGCGCTTTATTGGTTTGCCGACTTGCATGTGCCAGGGTGCGGGCTATCATAATTCCCCTCCACGGGGGTCCAAATAATAACAGGCAAGATCAACCAATGTGTTCAGCACTACAAACAGAGCCCCCATCATCAGAGCAGCTCCTTGAATGACAGGAATATCGCGTGAAAAAATAGCATGGGCCAAGCCATGACCAATTCCTGGCCAGGAAAAAAGTGACTCAATCATGACAACGCCTTCGACCACAGTGATTAATTGCACGCCAAAAAAGGCGACAACAGGGACAGAAATATTGCGCAAACCATGGTGAATAAAGGCTTGCCAGGATGATAACCCCTTTGTTTGTGCGAACTCAAAAAAAGCAGCACCGAACACACGTTTAGCTTCAACGCAGACAATTCGGTTGGAAACAGCAGCTAAGCTGAGTGCTAATGTGAAAGCGGGCATTGCCAAATGAGCGGTTGTGCCAAAACCGGCAACTGGAAACCAATTGAGTTCCAATGCGAAAATGACAATGGCTAATAAACCAATCACAAACACGGGGACCGAACGCACCGCAATAGAGATTATCAGGGTGAAACGATCAAGCCATCCCTGCCAGTATGCCGCAGCCAAGCCAAGCGGAATGGCGATAAGTGCGGCAAGTAGCATACCAGCAGAGGCTAATAACACTGAATGTCCAAGCATATGCCACAGTTCATCTGCTACTGGCGAGCCGCTTACCAAAGACGTGCCTAGATTCCACTGCAACAAATCTTGCAACCACTGCCAATAGGCAGACCAGGCACTACCATCTAAACCTAATTCACTACGAACCAAATTTGCCGCTTGAGAATCAACAGCATCTTGTCCATAACGACCAGCAGCAATTCGGTAAGCAATATCGCCAGGCAGTGCTCGCATCAAAATAAACGTCAAGGTGCCAACACCCCAGGAAACAGCGAGTAATTGCCATAGGCGCTTCAGCAATACTTTTTTAATAACTGAAGCATGCATTAGCTATTTCCATTGCACAGTATTCAGGTGATAACTTCTCTCATATGGGTCAAATTGGAAGCCTGCAATACGCTTTCCGACTACGGTTTGTTGTACATAATAGGCAATAGGGATTAATGGCTTTTCCTCATAAATAGCAGTGGCTACTTGCTGAGATTGTGCATGGTATTTTTTAGGGTCACTTTCTTTTAGCAGGTTATTCAATGTAGTTTGAATTGATGAATTTGACCAATTCATACTTCCCCAGTCACCACCATTTTTATCACCAAAGTCTTTGATTAAAACTCCAAGAGGGTCAGCAATATATCCGTAATTGCGAGTTAGTAGGGCGACTTCAAGGGAACCATCTTTATGACCTGCAGGAATTGCACTGGAATTGGTAATATTGACTGTGAGCTTTATACCCAATTTTTTCCATTGATCCTGAATTGCTGTTGCTATTGTCGGAAGCTCTGGACGGTCAGCATACGTTATTAAAGTTAACTCAAATAGTTTGCCGTCTTTTTCAAGCCAACCTTCGACATTTGTTTTCCAGCCCGCATCGCCAAGCAGCTGTTGTGCCTGTTTTATGTTATAGCCTGCATCGTCGTGGCGGATATACCAATCATTCATGTAGGGATGAAGCAGCTGCTCGGTAGCTACTTCTGGAGCCTTTAAAATAGCAGTAGCAATACCTTTACGGTCAATAGCCAGACTCAAAGCTTCACGAACCTGTTTGTCGTCAAGTAAAGGGTGTCCCACATTTACCTTCATAACTAATGTTCTTGGCAGATCAGAGCGCACAATAGTCACATCTGGTAAGCGTTTGAGCGTAGGAATGGCTGCAGGATCGACACCAAAAACTATATCAGCTTGTCCGCTTCGAGCCTGTAAAACTCTGGCTTCGGCCCGGTGCCCGGTCAGATAACTGGCATATTCGATGGATGCTTTTTGCCCCCAATATTGCTCAAAACGCTTTACAACCAGTTTATGAGGAATAGCAATTTCATGAACAGAGAAGGGGCCTGTTCCGATAAGTGACACTATTTCCCCGGAAGAATCGATCGCTTTAGGGGCTAAAATGGATGCCGAGTGATGTGCCAGAACAGCGCCAAGGGGACGATAAGGCTTAGCCAATGTGATGCGAACACGATTCTGTTCTATCACTTCAATCGTTTCAACATCTACTTTTTTTAATGCACTGGGTTTCGTTCTAATCAGATTGAGGTTATCAACCACAACTTGTGCATTAAGAGAAGAGCCATCATGGAAGACTACGTTATCACGAAGAGTAAACTCCCATACTTTTGCATCATTTTTTAAGAGCCATTTACTGGCTAAACCCGGTGTCAAATTGCCTGAACTATCAACATTGACTAATGTTTCTAAAACCTGCATCCGATTAAACGAATATCCACTGCGGGTAGGATCTAAACTGGGAATCTCAAAAACTCCATGAATTTTAACGGTATTTTCAGAAGTTGGAGTTGCTGAGACAGTTTGAGCAGTGCCAAGCAGGCATAAAGCAAGAAATAATTGCTTTGAGTAGGGGAGTATTTTATTTTTCATGATCATAATAGGAAGTCTGAATTTGTTAGTCAGTGATTATAACCAAATAGATATGTTGTAACATATCTATTTGGTTGGTTTTACTGTTAAAAACAACTTTATTAAAATCAACGGTTGAAGTAGTAGATTGTGCGGCAATTTTAAGTAAACCCGCACTAATCTCTAGGAGACATTAATCATAATTATTATTTCTTTCTCGCTTTGCAATCAATTCAATAAGACTGGGTAAGGATTTCCCATCTGGGCAGGGTCTTCAGAAGAGACAATAAAGTAAATGTCGTTAGTCATATGTTCTGAACGAACTTGAACTCTAGTTGCACTCCATTAACTTGTTGCGCAAGTACTCCATGTTTTAAAAGCCGATTGTCCATAGAGATAAACCAGTATTACCATCAACCCAGCAATGCACGATGTCAAAAAATCCCTGTTTTCATTGCTCATGGCAAGGTCTCGTTCAACTGATTGTTTTATATTGAAATAAATTCGCAGTCTGTTTTATTTAAGCATTTTCAAGCTTAAAATAAGTTATCTAATATTCTTAAGTCAAAAAAAGAACTTGGATAATCAGCTGTTCAACGCGATTTCACAGAAGATAGAATCGAGTTTATAGTCATGTACTTTCATACTCACCGCATATCTGGGTGACAACTGACACAGTTTAGAGCTTTCGCCTTTTGTTAATGAAATATGCTTCTGTTAAACGAGTATAATGTTACCAGAGCCTATGACTGGCTGATGAATGACATATGAATGACATAGACAGGCATAGTAAGAAGGGAATGCTGATTCATTGATAACCATTCGTTCATTCTGAAACCTACCGGTTGAGATGATGAAATAAAGGGTTAAGTGATCAGTGTCGGAAACAATTATTGCTAATGTATTAGAAAAACTGTTTGAATAGGGATAAATAATGGGCAAAAAACGAAAAACGCTTCCTAAAGATTTTGAAGAACTTTTAGCGTCAGGTGATATATCAGCTTTGAAAAAAGTGTTTGATAAATGTGAACTTGATGCTTACAGATATTCCAAAAGATCTGCAATTACATTTGACCTCTGTCCTGATGAGCTGGTGGAATGGCTCGTCGAGCAAGGCGCGGATCTACACAAAGAGGATGAATATGGCGACTCTCCTGTGCATCAACGAGCTGGAAGTCATCGAAGCAGTATCAAGGTTCTTCTGGATTTAGGGGCAGATGTCACTTCAAATACCAAACGCAGTGGCACGCCATTGCATGCCGCAGCAAGAAGCCGCAATGTGCCAAACGCGAAATTATTACTGCAATACGGTTCGGATATAAATGAGAAGGACTCCTCAGGTATGACGCCTTTAGAGAAAGCATTAGTATATTGTTCCAATATTGATATTGTTCAGATGGTAGAGTTTGCAAAACTGTTCTTTGAGCATGGTGCAAATGAAACACCACGCATGAAGGAACTTGTTACTAAGATAGGTGAAAACTTTGAATTTAGTCGTGATGGTTTCAATAAAGATTCTGTCGATGAATTCAGTGATGCTCTGAGGGAATTATACTTACTTTTTAAAGTGCCGCCTGTACCAAGTAGACTATTGCATGATGGACAATCCGAAATCATTGTTAAGGCTGTTCAATGGCAAGATCAATATGAGGAACTTTGGAACACTCTTGTTCCTGCAAAGGGGCCAGCGCAAACAGAACAAGGTGAAGTTGTTCGAATCTCAGGTAAGATTTCTGATGAGCTGTATAGAAATGCTGGCGCTAACTGGGGGAATGACCATAGAAAAATGGGAAAATCCTATTTAACACTTATCAGCTCTGGCAAGCCCTTATCAAACAGTGAAATTAATGAAGTAAGATCCATCATAGCTAACTTAGGCAGTCTTGAGGAAGGAGTTCATATGTTACAAAAATATGCTGTAAAATGGGTGTCAAAAAATACTCGACCAACAACTTTAACCAAGCCAGATTACAATATATAAAATTTTAAAGATTGATATCAGATTTCCCCATTGGGCTGGAAGAATGAAAATAAAAATATGAACCGTAGTGGCATTGATGAAATTATTGCGTTTATAGAGCGTTGGTCTAATGGGACGCAAGTCAGTCGATATAGGGCTGAGCCACTACCCGATACATTACCTCGTTCAATCTTAGCTCTAAATGATCGATTGGGTGGCTTTTGGAAGCCACCGCCATTCCCGTTTGGGCCTGTGGAACTAGATCATAATACCGAGCGCGGATTGTTTGATGTTCAAGACTATATAGTTAATCCGAATGAGGTGGTTCCAGATGAAGGTGGTATAACGCCGCTAATACATGAGAATCAGGGAAACTGGGCATTCGGATACTCTGAGGACCACAAGCTATTGATTAAAGGCGATTGGATTACCGATAAGAGTGACCAACGTTTTTTTGATTGGGTAGATTTCCCGGCAGAAATAGAAGATGCTTTAATTTATACATTACTCCTGAATTTTTATTTCTATTCTGGTTATGAACTCAATGAGAAAGATAGAGACTTCGAAAAAAGCACTACCGTTTTATTGTGGTCAAACCCAAATTGGAGCACGTTTTGGACAAACGAGAAGTTTAATATCTTGTTGTTTGAGGGATTTGCCCCTGTTAAATCAACTCCTTAACATTGACCGTAAAGGGCAATATTGGGGCAATTTGAGATTAGATATCTTAGAGTATCGGAGCTTTTGATGTATCCTAAAGTAATACTTCTAGGAGGAGCGCCATGCACTGGAAAAACAACCGTTTCCATGCTCATAGCTTCTCAACTAAACTACGCATGCCTTTCAACCGACGATTTGCTTAGAGCTATCACGTCAATATCAACACCTGAGTCACGCCCGAATTTGCATTTCATGGAAGGTTGGACAACACAAGAATATTATATTCATCACTCAGTCGATGAGCTTGTCCATCATACTATTGAACGATTTAAAACTTTTAGTACAGCAATTGAAACTGTCATCAAATCTCATGTTTCAAGAGAAACTCCTATTGTTATAGAAGGGTGGGGGCTTTGGCCAGAAGAGATCAAAAATCTAAACTTATCCGATGTTGGCATGGTTTGGCTTGTAGCGGACGAAATTCTTTTGGATAAACGAACCCGTAGTATTAAATCGATGTATGAAGGAGCATCTGATGAACAACGAATGATACAGAATTATGTTGGGCGAAGCATTTGGTATAATTCTAAAGTAATAGAAGCTGTTGGAAGACTGGACATTCCATCCATTAAAGTATCTGATGAACTTTCTGCTGAGGCCTTGTCTGTCGCTTTGCTTAACACTCTCAAACACACCAGTTAAATACTATTCAAAAACATATCAAAAGAAAATGAGCGCACTATCTTTCGATAGTACGCATCAAATTTCTACAATTAATTAACTATTAAAATTGTACTAATGCTTATCGAAATAATCTTTAGTAACTTTAAAAACTAACGGCGATAGAATTAGTAAACCGATGAGGTTTGGCACTGCCATTAACCCATTTAGAGTGTCAGAAAGGTTCCAGACAAAATCTACTTTTTGCGTGGCAAAGAAAGCTGCTGCGGCTATCCAAAGCACTCGATAAATAATGACGGATTTTTCCTTAAATAAATATTGCCAGCAACGTTCGCCATAATAACTCCAACCGAGGATTGTCGTAAATGCAAAGACGACCAGCGCTATGGTAACGACATAGTTTCCACCTGCAAGTGAAGCACCGAAGGCGTTGGACGTTAATGATGCACCAGAGACACCTGATAACCATTCTCCTGATGTTAGGATGCAAAGCGCAGTGATAGTACATACAATTAATGTGTCTATAAATGTACCCAGCATGGCAATCAGTCCTTGTCGAACTGGATTATCGGTTTTTGCTGCAGCGTGGGCAATAGCTGCGGATCCGAGTCCTGATTCGTTGGAGAAGACACCTCTGGCAACACCGAACCGAATGGCCGCTGCAACTGCAGCACCGCCGAATCCGCCCGCCGCCGCCGCTGGATTGAAGGCATGATGGAAGATTAGAGCAAAGGCATCAGGAATTTTATCCGCATTTATGAATAACACGAGAAGCCCTGCACCGATATACAGAATAATCATGGCTGGAACTAGTTTTCCTGCAACATCGCCAATCCGTTTAATGCCGCCCAAGATAACAAAACCCACCAAAGCCGCTACGACAACACCTGTAATCCAAGAGGGTAAAGAGAAGTTTGTACCAAGTGCTTGAGCCATAGAATTGACTTGTACAGCGTTGCCAATTCCAAAAGCAGCGACCGCGCCGAAAATGGCAAAAGCGTATCCAAGTGTGGTGCCTAATCTAGGCATTTTTGCACCTACGCCATTTTTCAAATAATACATGGGTCCACCGACGTAATTACCATTAGCATCAGTTTCCCGATAAGTGACAGCGCAAACGGCCTCTGCATATTTTGTGGCCATTCCAAACAATGCGATCAACCACATATAAAATATAGCACCGGGGCCACCCAGTGCAATCGCTGTAGCTACTCCCGCTATATTACCTGTGCCAACTGTAGCAGATAATGCCGTCATCAAAGCATTAAATGGTTTTACCTCACCTTCTCCGGGTTGCGATTTGTCGAAAAGCAATTTGAAGGCGTATCCTATTTTTCGCCAGGACACGAATAGTGTTCCCACTGTTAAAAAGACACCTGTAGCTCCAAGTAGAATCAACATAGGCGGTCCCCATGCAAACGCATTTACCTGATTGATCAGATTATTAAGTGCATCCATAAATTATTTACCTCGGTTGTGTTTGCTTTTGTTTAAATAGTGAATTAGGCAAGCCATGGGCTGGCTTAGCAAAAAATGAAAATGATTAAATGAGTGATTTGTATAGCTAAGTGTCGTAAAATTCAGCGAAAGTTACAATTAGTATATTGTTTGGGATAGGGTTAGAAATACTTATTCTGTATTGCTTAACAATCCGAAGATCAGGCTAATTTAATATTAGTTATTCTGGGCTTTTGGATAATTAATTCTTAATCTGTCATTTGATTTATGAGTAGAAAATTACCTCCATTAACAGCAATAAAGGCATTTGAAGCAGCGGCAAGGCATGAAAGTTATGTCAAGGCATCAAAAGAACTCAGCGTCACACCCACAGCCATCAGTCAACAAGTAGCGCATTTGGAAGCGTATCTGGAAGTTAAGCTGTTTGTAAGGATGGCAAATAGATTGAAACTGACGAGTGCGGGTAGGGTGTTTTTACCCGATCTCAGTAACGTTCTGGATAGTCTGGCAAACGCTGCAACGAAAGTTCGAAAAGAGCGCATATCTGGCACAGTAAAATTAGGCGTGCTTCCTGCCATGGCTGTGCATTGGTTAATCCCTAATCTGAAAAGTTTTAAGTCTCAATTTCCAGACTTGAATCTGTCTATACACACCAGTCCCAATCTGGAAATTAGCTCTGAAGATCTTGATCTTAACATCCGGTATTTTGATGGAAAAAGCAGCAACCACTATTGTCGATTCTTGATGGATGAGTATGTCTTTCCGATTTGCAGTCCAAAGTTACTTAACAAGGTGAGTCTGAACTCATTGTCTGACTTAAAACAGTTTTCGTTGATTCATGACATAGACGGTCGTCGAACTCAACCGTGGTTGGGGTGGCAGCTCTGGTTGGGCGATCGAGATATTCAACAACACCCAGGCTTTGAGTTCCGAGATTCAATCAGTGTGATGCATGCTGCAATAAATGGTTTGGGAGTAGCGCTTGGCCGTAGCGCGTTGATCGGTGATTTGTTATCTACCGGCCAGTTAGTTGCGCCATTGAAAAACAGAAAGCCAGCCGATTTTTCATACTATATTGAGGTTCGCAAGGATCTCATCAATGAACCTGAAATTCGTGCTGTTATAGAATGGTTGCTCGAGTTGAGTGCGTTTAGTAAATAGTTGAAAACTCAAACAAGAGTGCTGTGAGTAGAATAAGCTTTATATGATCTGTTCACAATTGGAATCAATCCCTCATTCATGGTCGCATAGGGTGCTATGGTGTATTGCTCAACAGTGTTTGTTAATGCTTATTATTCGTGAATGATTCACTAATGCCATTCTAGTATTGATTTGTTTGATGTGGCATAGCCCGTATTCCCACACTCAGAGGAATATCCAATGAAATAAATGCCAAGACAAACTACTGATAAAAATCAATGGCACCTTTTGAGATCAAATATTCCTTGATATTGGGTTGCTGGCAGCCTGTCATTGCTAGCAAGTTATCTTTTTCATGATCCTTTGCGTTGATATCTGCACCCTTATCAAGAAGCAAATCAATAACCGCTATAAAAGCGTCTTTTTCACCATCATATTGACAAACAGTCCATATCACCGAAGCACCTGATTCGTCTTTGCTGTTCACATCAGCTCCTTTTTCTATTAAATACTCCACATCTTTAATGGTCTTGGGATGTGAGTATTCCAGCGTTGCTAGAGCTACGTGTAAAATACTTTCCCCGTTCTTGGTTTTTTGATTGATATCATAACCATGTGTAAGCAAAATCTCTAAGATTGGACGGTTGATTGGTTTAGTAATACTCCATAGAGATTCATAAAAGACTTCCCCATCGCCGATATTGGTAGGCCATTCTGCACCTTTTGATAGCAACATTTCCACCATTTTTTCTCGTTTAAAATTGATAGCCGTTGTCAGAGCATTTGCGCCATCTTCATCTTGCTGGTTAATGTCTGCTCCTGCAGCCAAAAAAGCAGAAACTTGTTTAACTTTTCCAAGCATTGCTGCTTCAATGATGTCATCAGCTTTAATTTGAGGATAGGCGTGATGGCTAAATAATACTGATAGGCATAAAATACCTAATAGGCGATAAACAAGCATAAAATTAGTAAAAAGCAGTTCTTAAAGTGATTCGATAGTATATAGATATTCAATAAAACGACTTGTAAAAAATGAGCCTTGTGTTTCAAATGTAAAAAGCAGATGGTTTTGCAACATTCATCACACTGACTACTATACAAAACTAATAGGGCACGAAACTGAAGTTGCGGTATTAAATAAATAGAAATACCGTTAAGTTAAAGTGGGTATCCTTCCGGTAGTATTGTAATATGTGCTCCCCAAAAATCGACTCAGGTATCCACAATGGAACTCGTTATACGCCAACTGTCTGACATCAAAAGAAATAGTGAATATTTACGCCATGGAACGGATGTTGATAGCTTGAAGAAGAGCATCGAGAGCATTGGCTTGATTAATCCACTGACGATTAATAATAATAATGAGTTATTAGCGGGCGCACGACGTTTTCAAGCAATTACTGAGTTAGGCTGGAAAGAGGTTGAGGTGCATGTGGTTGATCGAGACTTATTGCAACAGGAGTTAATTTCGATTGATGAAAACCTTATACGAGAGCCTTTGAATCGTTTGGAGTTTGAAACGTGTTTAAATCGTGGTCGTGAGATTTATGAACAATTAAACCCAGAAGCAGTGAAGGTTGATATCTCGAATGAGTCTTCAGATTCGGAGAGTGGGTCAAAAGATGAAGAAAATGATAATGACTCTTT
>JBOEHE010000105.1:0-30385 GCA_050633785.1 Arenicella sp. | reverse complement strand
GTCATAATATTGTCAGGATATGACGCCGCACTACCATTGTTGAAATCCATACGGTCTATCAGTACAAGCTGCGTTTTTGTCCGAGGAGTCCAATCGAAATAGCGGGTGATACGATCGTGTGTCCTTTCTGCTATTAATGCCACTTGACGAACCATATCCTGACAATATTATGACTATTATCGTCTCGCCACCGGATGACGTTAATAGCCTTTTGGATAATCATGATAACTATCTGGAATATTTGATCGCTCATGAGTATGCCCATATTGTTCACCTCGATAAAGCGGCAGGGGCAGCACTGACATTACGGCAGATATTCGGTCGCTTCGATTGGTTGTTGCTGACTCCTTTTCCTAATGCCTGGCAGCCACCATGGGTCATAGAAGGCATTGCAACCCATCATGAATCTCAACTGAAACCCGGAACAGGTCGAGGCAATAATAATTTTTTCAGAGGCATGATGCGAAATGAAATTATTCATGGGCTCAAACCGATAAGGCAAGTCAACCAACCTACAACGGATTGGCCAATGGGAAACACGCGCTATTTGTATGGAGTGTATTTTTTTGACTTTATTAAACAAACCAGAGGTGAACAGGCTATTAAACAATGGATTGACCGTTATAGCGATAATCTGATTCCTTTTATGCTGAATAGCTCAAGTCAGCAAGCATTTGGCAAACCACTTGATGCTCTGTGGTTAGAGTTTGAACACTATCTGCACATTAAGTTTGCAGCTGATATTGAACGGCGTAATGGCAAGGGTCTGACTAAGGCTACAGTTCTAAGCGACTCAGGTTATTTAACGGGTTTTCCACGCAGTTTACCGAATGGAGATATCTATTTTACCCAGACGGATTATGCCAGTCAGACAAAGTTGATGTTGCTGAAAAAAGGGGCAAAAAAGGCGGTTCAATTAAGGACTGTACAAGGTGAACGTTTTGATCTGCATGCGCAAAAAGGTGTGTTATTTGCAGAACAGGACCGGCAGGCTAACAGTGATACGATTGCGGATTTATATCATTATGATTTAACCACTTTGCGTAAAAAGCGCCTGACAACAGGCCGGCGCTATGTTGCTGGAGCCTGGCACCCTGATGGTAATCAAATTATTGCTGTACATAATCATCAAGGTAATAAACGTTTGGATAGATTATCTGCCGATGGAGAGTTTCTGGAAACGCTCTGGGCCGGGCAGGAGCAGGAAAATATTTCGAACCCACAATGGTCGCCGGATGGGCAATATGTGCTTGCTTCGGTCTGGCGTGATGGTTATTGGAATCTGGAAAAATTCGACCTTGATCGTCGTTTGTGGGAGGGTTTGACGAACACCACAGATATTGAGATTCAAGCTGTTTTCAGCATGGATGGCAATACGGTTATTTTCAGCGCTGACTATGATGGAGCTTTCAATATCTATAGCCTGGATCTGCGATCAGGAGATATGATTCAGCAAACCAATGTGCTGGGTGGAGCTATTGCAGCAGCCCAGGTTGGAGCAACGCAAGATATCGTTTATATGGACCTCAGCAAGCAGGGATATAACGTTTACTACGCACAAAAAAGCGACTTATTCGAGCATGTGGTTACAGTATCATCCAATAGTCTGTCAAAGGCATTAACTCAGCTGGATGACACTGCATTGCCAGCAGTAGATTATTCGGTGAAGCCTTATAACGGGCTGAAGAATCTGGCTCCTAAGTCATGGTTTCCTTATGTTGGTGTCAGTAATGAACAGACGGAGTTAGGTTTGACTACCTTTGGTTCTGATCCTTTGTTACGTCATCAATATTCGGCATTGCTTGCCTATGACTGGAAAAATGATTGGGCGATTGGTGGCATCAGCTATATTTATGATCGTTGGAATCCCGCCATAAAAATTCAGGCGTCACGCGATGTATTCACTTTGCGCAACACGCAAGGAGAGTTAGCTGGTTTTGCCAACTCTGACAGCCTAGGACTGGAATTGGTATTTCCGGTTATAAAACGTGACCGGCAATGGGCAGTGCATCTCGGGTATGTTCTGGAAAAAGAAACCAGCAGGGAAAAACAGAACCCCTCTGCGCGGGACTTTTACTTTGAAGATGAAAGGGTAGGTCTGGCGCTGTCATATAATTCTGCCAGACGTTATCCTCGTTCTATCAGTAGCAACGATGGTCAAACTTTCCGCCTTATTTATGAGAATAGTGAGGTTTCATCAAGTGGTTTCAATGGTCAGACAGCAACCCTTGATTGGCGAGCATATTCGCGTTTGCCTGGTCAACAAGTGCTGGCAACTCGTCTGGTGTATGGTTACGGCCTTGACGATTCTAAACCTTTCAGCCTGGGAGGTGTCAATAATGGGTTTACCTTACCTGGATCTGTGACACCTGCAGGCGATGTGTTTGATCGTCGCAGTTATTCTTTGCGGGGATATCCCTCTGGTTTGAAGTCACTGAGAGGGCGACGAATGGCTTTGCTGGAAACGGAATGGCGTTTTCCTATCTACAGGCTTGAACGAGGCTTGATGGTTCCGCCTGTTGGCTTACACCAGTTGAGCGGCTCTGTCTTTTATAATGCAGGTTCAACCTGGCAGAATTCAATTGACACCAATGCTGTACGTCATGGTGCAGGCTTGGAAGTCAATTCCACAGTGGTGCTGGGCTACAACCTCAGACTGAACTTCCGTTTGGGCTATGCTAAAGGTTTTGATGATGATGGTGAAGAACAGGTATATTTTAAACTAGGGCAGACATTTTAATGTCTGCCTGCTCATGCTTAAATAAGACAGGAGGGTGAATGAGTTCGGCAGGCCTAATCTTTAATCCTTCAATTGGCTGTGTACTAGATTTAGCATGTTTTGATTGGCTTTTGCTTTATTCAAAATATCTCGATAGGGTAGTAGTTTCATAGGTTTGTCTTTATGCTCACGGCCAATTTGCGCTAGATACTTTCCATGCTCAAAAAATATTTTATACGCATTAAAGACGGAAAATTTTGGATCAAACATATGTGTCGGCAATGAGGCTACGCCATTAACCTCAATCACAACAAAATCTCCAGCTTTGAGAGCATCTTCGCTGGGACTTTTGACATCTACTCGGCCAAAATTAAAGCCAGGCTGATCATCAAAGAATTCAAAAATTGCTCTTTCCAGCTCAGGTGTGTGTAGGTAGGAGTCATCGGTGAATTTGCAACCCAAGGTATGCGAACCAATAAATGATAAACGAACTTCTTCATCAGCTGCAGGGATGCGTTCAAGGTCAATATACTGCAAAAAAGAATGCCAGTGGTGGGTGTAACGCTTATGTCGCTTGGCCAGGGTCAAAACGGTATCCTGGCCATTGCCTGTTATGCTTGGAAAATGCTTTTTATTGATACCGGTAATCTTGGCCACTCCGTTCTGGCGAATATAGAATATGCCACACTCAAATGAGTTATGAGTAAATTTTTGCAGTATATAATCGCCCAGCAGCAGAGGCACTTTTTCATCCAGATCCCTTTCTGAGGATATTTTACATATGCCTTTGCCAACACAGCCGACATCGGATTTGAGCAGGACTGGATAACCATGTTCCTCGATGAAGTCCAGAATAAAGGCTTTCTTTTGCTCAGGGTTCAGCTGGTCTTTTACCAGTGAAGTTGGCATGAAATAGTCTTGATTGAATGCCATCTGGCTTGCGTATTTTGATCCAATGCCAATTTCGCCGTGGTCAAGGGCGTAATTTGCTTTGGCCAATGATTTTAGGCTGACTCGATTCAATAAACATTGTATGCCCAGATAGACATAGAAAGGAGCTTCAAAGATTCGTGGGTGCCAGAATTCGTAAGGTTTCATCAAAAAAAGGATTTCAAAAATTGAGTTTTATGGGGGGCTATCTGTATCAACCGAATAGTATATCAAGCTGTGGTTTACAGTGGTAATTATGATTAATAAATGGTCAACAAGCTATTGTTCATAATTATCAGACCTGATGATTCAATAAATTCATTCAATCCCCTGAATCAATGAATTCGACATATTCTGACAAAGCTGCCCGTTCTGTAATTAATTGGTTTTCCGGGGCTTGTGGATCGGCATAGCCCATGGCCATTCCACAGACAACAATTTCATTATCGGGTAACTTCAATTGTTGGCGTATAATTGTAGAGTAACTTGCCAGAGCGCCGATGCCGCAGGTGGCAACACCTTCGGCAGTTGCTGCCAACAGGATTGACTGGATAAACATGCCCATATCCATAAAACAGCCTTTACCCATCTGCCTTTCTATGGTGATGATCAGACCAACTGGAGCGCTGAAAAACTCAAAATTTTTACGGTGTTGTTGTTTGCGTCCAGCGATATCACGTCTGGCGATATTCAAGCTATTGTATAACCCATAGCCAACGGTACGTTGTCGGGTTTTTAAGTAATCAGGAAGAGGTTTAGGAAAATAGCTGTATTCTTCAGTCTGGGTCTCGCCATTGTCAAAGGCGGCACAGAGTTTTTCTGATAGTTGTTGCAGTGCTTTGCCTTCGAGAACTTTGACAAAGCCGGGCTGCAGATTGGCGCCACTTGGGGCTTGTCGGGCATCAATAAGTATTTTTTCCAGTAATTTCCGGGGAATAGATTTGTTTATGAACTGGCGGGTTGAGCGCCGTTGATACAAAGCCTGTTCTACGCTCAATGCAGGCATTATTGCTTGTCCCGCAAACGGTCCACAGAAGCAAGAATTGCTCGCAGGATATTCAATTCATTCACATCAGGTTCTGCACGGGCAAATAGCGCTCGCAATCGTTGCATGATAGGACCACCATGGCCTGCTTTGAGAAAACCCGTGTCGCGTATGGTCTGTTCCAGGTGGGTATAAAAACGTTCGTGATCTTCGCGGTCAGGTAGTACACGATCAGGCTGTGTTTTCGACTTTGAACGTCTGAAGTCGGTTTGTCTGCCTTCGTTTAGCTGGTTTTCTCGGAATGTTTTATAAATTTCATAACACAGCGTTTGTGCTGCAGCGGCTATATTGAGTGATTTCAATTGTGGGCTGGTTGGAATAGTCACCCGATGACTGGCGTGCTGTATGTCATCGTTGTGCAAGCCCATACGCTCGGGACCGAACAGTAAAGCAACTTTATGCTGTGTTGCATTGTTCACCAGAGTCTGCGCGCATTGATCAGGTTCAAGTTCTGGCAAATCATGGCCACGGATACGGGCAGTGCTGGCAACAACAATTTTGCAGGGAGCAATAGCCGTAGCAAGGTCATCAAACAGACTGATATTCTCAATAATATCTTCTGCACTGGCAGCCATTTTATTCGCCTCTGCTGATGGAAAGTTGCGTGGGTTGACCAGGCATAAATTAGTCAAACCCATGGTTTTCATGGCTCTGGCGATAGAACCGATGTTGCCAGGATGGAAGGGTCTGACAAGAACGACTCGAATATTATCCAGAGCAGTGGTGTCAGGCAGCATTGAAGCCTCAATAGAGGAGTTATCCTTAGACATGATTAGTGAATCGACCAGTCAATAGCTTGCTGTTGCTGTTCCTGCAAATACGCATTAGCTTGAGAAAAGTGGCGACAGCCAAGAAAACCCCGGTGAGCGGATAATGGGGACGGGTGAGGTGCTGTGAGCACAAGATGGCGATTGCGGTCTATTACCTGACCTTTTTTCTGTGCATAGCTGCCCCAGAGCATAAATACCAGGCCGCTACGTTGTTGATTCAGGACACTGATTACTTTGTCGGTGAATTGTTCCCAGCCTTTGCCTTGATGGCTGGCGGCTTGAGACTGCTGCACGGTTAGCACACTGTTCAGTAACAGTACTCCTTGTTTGGCCCAGTCTATCAGATGACCATGCTGAGCTGGAGTGATACCAAGGTCGCTGTGAATTTCCTTATAGATATTACGCAGCGACGGAGGAATAGCTTGTCCTTGGGGCACGGAAAAACTTAAACCATGTGCCTGACCAGGGCCGTGATAAGGGTCTTGGCCAAGAATCACGACTTTCGCCGCTTGTAAAGGAGTTGTGTTCAAAGCATTGAAAATATTGTCTCCGTCGGGATAGATAATCTTGCCTTGGGCTTTTTCATCACGAAGAAACTGTGATAATTGCTGCATATAGCTTTGACTGAATTCATCTTGCAGATGGGCAAGCCAGTCCGGATGAAGTTTTATTGTGCGTTCGTTCATAGTGTTTTTTCGTTGGTAAGTCTTAGACGCGTGGTTGCCGGGTTGATTTTTTATAACCTAGAACCGACACACCGATGATGACCAGTAACATGCCAAGCACATGATAATGGGTAAAGGCTTCATCAAGCAAACTCACAGCGAATAATGTGGTGAAAACTGGTCCGATAGTACCGACTATGCTATTGCGGTCAGGTCCGATACGGGCGATGGCTTCGCTGATGAAAAAGGATGGCAATATTGTGCAGAAGATGGCGATGGCAAAACAGATAAAATAGATTCGCGTACTCGTATGCAGGTCGCTAATGTCATTGGTAATGAAAAAATGCACCATAATGCCAATGCTGGCTGAAATCATGGCAATACAGGTAAACAAACGGCTGCCAATTTTGTTGATGATTTGTTTGCCAAACAAAACGTAGAAGGCAAATATCAAACTACTCAGGCAAACGAAAAAGCTGCCTTTGACAATGTCATCGCCATAGTATTTCAGGTCATGGGTGAAAATAAATGCAATTCCGCAGTAGCTGAATGCCAAAGCTAATAAGGTATTGCCGGTGATTTTTCGTCTGAAAAACAGAGCTCCAAAAATAACCACCAGAGTTGGATAGGTAAATAACAGCATCCTCTCCAGTTGTGCAGAAATGTATTGTAAACCGATCAAGTCGACCAGGCTGGATACATAATAACCCATGAAGCCTATCAGTCCGGCTTGCAGGACGATGGAAGTATTTAACGGTTCACGACGTTTTGGGTTACGCATGAAAATGCATAATAAAACGATATAAAATGGTGCAGAAAACAGCATGCGTAAAGCGAGTAATGTGACACTGTCCAGTTGTTCCTGATAAGCAAACTTGACCAGTATTGGCCTGAATGAAAATAAGGCCGAACCTATAATAGCAAAGGCAAAGCCAATTAATTGATAACGCCGATTAGCCTTGGCTTCGGTGTTTGAAAGGGTCGTGGTCATAAGTTTACCTGACAGTGTTCTCGTTAACGATAAATAAGGTTGAAAGAGGAGACTGAGGTTGAAAACTGTGAGGCGTTAAAAGTGGGCGACTGGCACGGTTTGCAACCGCAGCCAGTGTATGAATTAAACGATTATTCGACGCTGGCTGACTGAAGGTTTCAGTAGCCAAGTTTTTGTAACAGAAGATAGTCGTTGTTGATTCATAGGTCGATGTTAACCAACATTGGATGCCTAGGCAAGAGTGGCTTGTCTTATATGGCAGGAGATTAATCTCTTCTAATGGGTTTTTAAGCAAAGAATTGCCAGAGGCGTTCGGCCATTGGGCCTCGCTGGTTTGACTGTAAACGAGCGATCACGATATCAATGGTATTTCTTTTCAGAGTCTCGCTTTCTAAGGATATGAGTGCACCGCTGTTGAGTTCATTTTCAATTAAGAAAAAGGGCATATGCCCCCATGCCATTCCTCGCAGGATAATTTCTTTTTTGGTGTGTTGGTCTCCTACGGTTATCTTCGGGGCTTCTTCAAGAATGAAATAATTGCTCGTATTTTGCTGTGTTGCCGTGTCGCGAATGATGCATTGAGTCAAGTTTTTTAAATCCCGATAAGCCAATGCCTTTACATTAAAACCATCTACCAGCTTGGGTGTAGCTACTGGAATTATGGGAACTTTACAGTATTCTTTGTATTCATATCGAGAATCAGACTTTCTGACAAAATGAATGATTAGGTCAGCTTTGCCTGCTAATAGTTTTTCATTGGGGCCAGTCAGGTTTTCAAAGAATAAATTCAGTCTGGTTGCCGGGTGTTGATCAGAAAATGACTTGAGTACAGCAAGAGCTTCGGCAATGGGTGTGATATCGCCCAGAATGATATTGAGTTCAGCTTCTTCTCCCTGGGAGATATGGTGTGCCTGAACTTTTAACTCATTCACTTGAGTCAGAATTTGTTTGGCTCGTTTATGAAATTCACTACCTTGCGTAGTCAGTGTTGAGCGATAGCCAGAACGGTCAAATAAGCTGAAACCAATTTCATCTTCCAGCTTTTTTATGGCGGCAATAAGGCTGGGGTGGGTTTTGTTCAGAGCATCGGCGGCAGCTTGAATGCTGCCATGGAGAATAACGGCATCCAGAGTTGCCAGTTGTTGTAATGTAATGTTCATAATATAAATTATATGAACAAAGAATGTCAATAAACAGTACTTTTTTATGACATAGATGGTGGATACCATACCTGTAATTCAATTTCTCAGTGAGTAAGGTAATTTCAATGAAAGCAATCGTAATTAATGAGTATGGTGGAACTGAACAATTGGTTTTAAAGAATCTGGCGATGCCAGAACCGTCGTCGGGTGAAGTTCTGATTCGAGTTAAGGCATTTGGTATAAATCGAGCAGAAGTTTATATGCGCCTTGGTTTGTGGGGTGAAGTGGCCAGAGTCAGTGGGATAGAGTGTGTCGGTGAGGTAGTCAGTGACCAAACCGGGGAGTTGGTTCAAGGGCAGAAAGTCGTTGCTATTATGGGAGGTATGGGACGGTCACGTAATGGTAGTTATGCGGAGTTTACCTGCGTGCCTGCGGCCAATGTGTTGCCGGTAGAAACCAGCATGGACTGGACTGATCTGGCGGCTATTCCTGAGTCCTATGTTACGGCTTGGAGTTGTTTGCACGATAATATGCAGCTCAAGTCAGGCCAAACTGTTGTTGTTCGCGGCGCAACTTCAGCTTTGGGGCAGGCGGCAGTCAATATTGCGGCTAATATTGATGATGTTCGTATAATCGCAACAACTCGAAATTTCAAAAATGTAGAACTCTTACAGAATCTGGGGGCAGCTGAAACTCTGATTGATGATGGGGGGCTAAGCCAGCAGCTACGAAAAAAATACCCAGAAGGTGTCGATAGTGTGTTGGATATAGTTGGTAATTCATGCTTACTGGATTCCCTGCAAATGGTGAAAAAAGATGGTTTTGTGTGTCAAGCGGGTTTCTTGGGGGGAACAGAATCACTTCAGTTTAATCCTTTGACTGACATGCCTGCTGGAGTGAATTTGAACTTCTTTGCCAGTTTTATGTATGGAACACCCGCATTCCCTTTGTCAGAAATACCATTGCAAGACATCGTCACTATGGCTGAGAAAGGGTGTTATAAGAGTAAACCTGTTGAGGTTTTTGCATTTGAGGACATTGCGCTGGCTCATGAACTGATGGAAAGCGATATGGCTGGTGGAAAAATCGTGGTCAGAATATAGAGTTCTAACAACAAGGCCCTTTGTTGAGCCAAGGCCTGTTGATACTGGAATTCTACCACCAACAGGCTTTGGTGAATCACAACAGGTTTTCTATATCTCCGACCCAGACAATATAATAAATCAGGATGCCAAAAGAGATATAAATGGGAGTTGCAATAATAGCCCAGAACTTGGAAATTTTGCTATCGATAGCTTTTTGCCATAGCTGCAGATAGTTCAGCAGAAATAGTAATCCACCTAAGACTGAGGTGATCAAACACAGACTGAAGTCTATGCTTGGGTTGGCTTGCATAGTCAGTTTCGATGCGTATAAACCTGAGCCCATCACCGTGGCGCTGATAATAATATTGCGTACATGATCAAAAGTAAATTTGATTAAAGTGTCATTGGGCAGGGGTAATTTCATAACAAGCTCGTCCTCAATATTAATACTCTATACAGTATATGACCTGTTTAGTTCGGTAAAGCTTGTTTGTTTTTATTCTCCAGGATAAACCAGGCTTATTTCTGCGTTACCAATATCTTGATTTTTGTTCTCAGCTAATTCCGGCAATAGATTGTTTCTATGCTAGAGTTTAGAGAATATGTAAGGCTTGAATGGATCATCCGTTCTAAATTACAACAGATTGTTAAATAATGGTTTTTGATATGACGCACCCTTGCCCTAGATTTGCTGCGCTAATCTCCCGTTATTGTTTGATACTATGCCTGCTTGCGTTTGTTATGGACACGCATGCAGAGCAATTGAATGATAAAAAGGTTATTGGTCTTTATGAAGTAGTTTCAATTTTGCCGGATGATTTACAATTCAAGGCTAAAGTAGACACAGGAGCTACCAACTCATCGATGCATGCCACTGATGTGAGTATTTACCGACAGGGAACAAAGAAATACGTTCGTTTCAATACCATTGATTCTAACGATAAATCGGTCACGATCAGTTTGCCTTTACACCGTGAAGCGAAAATCAAACGTCATAATCAAAAATCCCAGGCGAGAGCAGTAGTGATTCTGGGTGTTTGTCTGGGAACTGTCTATAAGCGAGTCGAAGTCACTCTGGCTGATCGCAGCCGATTTACCTTTCCCTTTCTCGTAGGAGCCAGTTTTCTTAAAGGCGAGTTTGTGGTTGACGTGGCCAGTCAATATATGAATAAAGCCAACTGTAATTCGTCTTCATAGAGGTGTTCAATGAATAATAAATACCTCTATATTATTGTTGCGTTATTAACTACAGTAGCGTTGAGTGTAATGTCTTATAAGATCTACTGTTTGAATTTTCCACTCACACCAAACAGTCAAAACACCTTATGGCAATTGGAAACCGAAGTGCGTTTTAAAGCAAACGGTTCTCCGGTGAAGGTGAATTTGTGGTTGCCTAAAAATACCGAACGCTTTGTTGTTAATGATGAGGACTTCTTTTCGGGTGAATATGGCCTGTCGATATTAAATAAGCAGCAGGACCGCCAGGCCAGTTGGTCTATTCGAGAAGCAAATGGTTGGCAGACCCTGTTTTATCGAGCGTTGATAGAACCGGTTGAAATTGATCTTGGAACGATGGATCAGAGTGAATTGCGAATTGATAAGCCGGTATTTTCTGAGCTTGAGCGTAATGTTGCCAGTGAAGTTTTAGCTAAAGCAACGCGTTTGTCTGCGGATCATGAGAGTTTTGTGATTCAATTATTTGACGCAATTGGTCAGCGTGACAGCAATGGCAATCTCAGCGTGTTATTGCCGAACAGTCGAATGGAATCCATATTGCCTTTGATGATTCGTTTGCTGGCATGGCGGGATATTCCTGCCCGAGTAGCTAATGGAGTGTTGTTGAAAAAAGATGGTAATGGGCAATTGCGTTCCTGGTTGCAGGTGTATGATGGCGAACAGTGGCAATTGTTTGATCAATATACTCTACAGACAGCACCTCAGGATGAGGTTTTGGTTATCTGGACTGGCTTGGAACCCAATATTGAGTTGTCAGGCGGTTCAGCCCTGACGGTGACACAATCACTGACAGGACAGGATGAAAATATGCTGGAGTTTTTTCAGTTGCGCAAAAATGAAGCGAAGCATTGGATGATTGATTATTCTTTCTTCAGTTTGCCGTTGAGTATTCAATCTGATTTTCGTATTTTGTTGACTATTCCCATCGGTGTCTTTTTGCTGGTTATTTTGAGGAATTTAATCGGTGTGCAAACATTTGGTACCTTTATGCCTGTGTTGATAGCTCTGTCCTTTCGTGAGACAGGTTTGCAAGCCGGAATTATTATGTTCTCGATGATTGTTTTGTTGGGCTTGCTGACGCGTTTGATTCTGGACAAGTTGAAGTTGTTATTAATACCACGGGTGGGTTCTATTCTGATTGTGGTATTGCTGTTTATGATTACTATTTCAGTGTTGAGTTATAAGCTGGGAATTGATATTGGTTTGTCCGTCACGCTATTTCCTATGGTTATTCTGGCGATTATGATTGAGCGTATGTCCATAGTCTGGGATGAACGCGGGCCGCTTGATGTCTTCAAGCAGGGAATGGGTACTCTGGTGGTTGCCGCTATGGCCTACTACATTATGAATATCCCGATAGTGCAGCACATTGTCTTTGTATTTCCTGAGCTGTTGTTGATCATTCTGGCTGGTACTATGTTGATGGGGCGTTATACAGGGTTCAAGTTAACTGAACTGTTCCGTTTTCGAGCGTTTGTTGATAGCGAAGCAACCAGGAGGGTCTGATGTTTGGTGTTTTAAAGCAATTTAAACAGTTTGGTCTGGTGGGCATTAATAAACGCAATGCCGGATATACACTGGCTTATAACCCGCGCAAATTATACCCATTGGTTGATAATAAACTGTTAACCAAGCAATTGGCTTTGGAAGCTCAGTTGTCAGTGCCTGAACTCTACGGTGTGATTGAAAGTCCGGGACAAATGAAACAGCTGGAATCGATGCTTGAACCCTACAATGATTTCGTTATCAAACCAGCGCAGGGTAGTGGCGGAGATGGCATTATTGTTGTTGCTGATCGTTTTGACTGTGATTGGCAAACGGTCAGTGGTCACTTATTAAGATTAAGTGATTTAAAACAACATATAACCGACATCCTCAGCGGGGTATTCAGTCTGGGAGGAATGGCGGATAAAGCCATGATTGAGTATCGAGTGGATTTTGATCCTGTGTTCTCTGATATCAGTTTTCAGGGAGTACCTGATGTGCGTATTATCGTTTTTCAGGGCGTTCCTGTTATGGGTATGGTGCGTTTGCCTACCCGAGCTTCAGGAGGGAAGGCGAACCTGCATCAAGGAGCCATTGGCGTTGGTATTGATATGAGATCAGGCAAGACACTCACTGGTGTCTTGAGTAATAAAATTGTGGATATACATCCGGATACTCGTAACCGAATTGTGGGAGTTCAAGTGCCTCAATGGGACAAACTGTTATCAATCGCATCAGGTTGTTATGATTTGAGCGGTTTGGGTTATCTCGGCGTTGATCTGGTGTTGGATAAACACAAAGGGCCTTTAATATTGGAACTCAATGCGCGGCCGGGTCTTGCTATTCAAATTGCTAATCGTGTTGGTTTGGAAAGTCGGTTGGATAGAGCTGAAGCGGCTGGTTTATCAGACAAATCCGTCTCTGAGCGAATAGCATTCAGTAAAAATGAATTTGCTAACAAAATTATTCTTTAGGCTGTGTTAACAGGATCTAGCGGGTATGGTTTGTGTTATGTCTGCTTTTGGGGTTGAGCCGCTGGTTTGCCAGGCTTTTCTGGATAAGGGCTATTTCGAATGAATGGGCAGAGTGATAGTGATTCGAGTTCCTGTGTTTTCCTTGCTGCTGATATCCAATTGGCCTTCATGACGTTCTATGATTCTTTTAACCAAAGATAAACCGATGCCAGTCCCCGAGCGCTCGCGGCCATTCTGACCTCGAAACAACTCCTCACAAACTGTATCAAGATCTTGCTTTTTAATGCCAAGGCCAGTATCAGCAACTTCTATCTTTACCCAGTTTTCAACATCAAATGCTCTGATATCAACATGATCATTGGTATTGCTGTATTTAATAGCATTCTCAATTAAGTTGTACAGTGCCAATTGTAACAGGTCACAATCGCCATAGATGTTAGGTACTGGCCAGGGAGCTGCTGGCAAAATGACTTGTATGTTTCTCTGCTCAGCCAGTTCAAGGTCATCAATAAGGGCCTTGGTGTCGTTGAGAAGGTCTGCAATATTAATTTCTTCCAGTATTAGTTCCTGGTCATCAAAAGCCGCTAACTTCCTTAAGTCATTGGTGAGTTGGTTTAGACGTTGTGCCTGGGCTTTTATTTCGCTGATGGATCGTTTGGCATCTTTGCCAGCGACCACCAAGCTGAGATTTTCAAGACCTAAGTGGACTGCTGTTAAAGGGTTTTTCAACTCATGGTCCAGCCGGCGGATAAACCGTTGGTGTTCGAGGCGGCTTTCTTGCTGTTGTTGTGCACGAAGATGAATCGAATTTGAATATATTCGTTGCCTGACCAGCAACAGCATTATCAGGCAAGTCGATACGGCTATTCCTGTGAATAGAATTAATGTTTCCAAACGGATGCGAGCTACCAAAAAAGTGCCAGTATTATCTGTCAGCCAGACCAGACCTATGAAGACTATGGCCAGAAATGCTGGTGTGATAACTAACAATGATTTTCTGATAGTTGCTCTGGTCATTGTGTCACTTTGCGAACCTCGGCAACAAAACGATAGCCTTCGCCAGAAACGGTTTCGATATAATTGGTTTGACCATCACCTTGCAGTGCTTTTCTTATTTCGACAATCCTGGCATCAACACTTCTTGTTCCTGTGACAAAATCCCAGCCCCATACGGCGTTCAGCATTCGATCTCGGCTGATGGGTTCATTAGGGTGAAGTAACAAGTATTCCAGCAAATGTAAAGCGCGTGGAGTCAGGTTAATTTTGCGTCCATTTAGTTTTACAATACGTGATTTGCGGTCAAATATAATCTGACCCGCAGACAATAAATCAGCAGAGGCTAGAGATTCCTGACCTCGTTGGGCGCGCCGCAGAATAGATTGAATTCGAGCAACCAGTTCATGGGGATCATAAGGCTTGTTAAGGTAATCATCGGCACCTTCGGTCAAAGCCATTGCACGGTCTGTGGCATCGCCTACCTGTGTCAACAGAATGACAGGCGTCCAGTTGTTGCGTTCGCGTAAAATTCGCAGCATCTGACGGCCATCGAGTTTTGGCATCATCACATCCAGAATAATAATGTCAGGTGCAAATGTATCGACAACAGCAAGACCTTCAATGCCGTTCTCAGCTTGTTCTGTTTCAAACCCTGACCGTTTGAGAAAAGATCTCAGGTTTTCCAATATGGCTGCTTCATCGTCAACGATGAGCACCTTCCTCATAGATATATCATCTTCCATCATAAGGGTATTGTAACTAAATCGTTACAACAAGATAACAACCTGGTGACAACTTTAGGGTTTAATGTATTTCAACAGATACAGGATAGCAGCACAGCAAGGATGCGTTTTAATCAATAAGTCGAAGAAGCCGGTTGTCGAGCTTATTATTTTTGAGCTATAGTCGCTGGCCTGTCGAGGAGTTGTAAATTTTTACTATTTATTGCAAGGAGTTTCCATGTTTAAAAAAATACTATTGATATCATCATTATTACTATGTGCAAATGTGTATGCAGCAGGTTATTTAGATACACAGTATGGTCAGGATGGCCTCGAAGTGCATATCAAAAAGATAACAATCAAGAAAAATATTATGACTGTTATCTTTGAAATGGAAAATGCCGGTGATGAAGATATAAAGTCGGATTCTTTTCCCGTTTCAGCAGTTAGTTATAATACTACAGATGCCAATCATCAGGTTTTGCGCGATGATGCAGGAAAGTGGATGGTCTCAAGCATCAGTTATACGTTTTCCAGCGACGCTATTTTTACCGCATCGCATGTGCCCACTGTCTCATATGCCCTTAAGAAAGGTAAGAAAAAAATTGGTTGGATCAAATTTGAAACCCCCAATGATGGGGACTGGCCTATCGAGTTGAATTTTCCTGATGTTACGCCATTTACGCTCAATAAGCCGCAGTAAGGTAAAGGTTATAAAGGATGATAATGAAGCGTTTAACTCTAGGCTTGTCAATGCTGATATGTGTGGCTTGTTCTGCCGATGATGTGCAAGTGTCTCTTGAAAAAAACAAAGAAGAGCAGGAAGTGCAATCCAGTGAAGTCCGTGTTGCAGAGTCTAGTGCGTTGAAGGTAGAGGCTGAAGCGTCTGCAGACATAAATAAACCGAAACCAGAAATGCCGATCGCATCTAATTCCGCTGAATCTCAAGCGGCCAATTCGGGGGAAGAATCGTATGGCTCCCCTACTGATCTTAAACCGTCTAAGGAGCTAGCCGGTGTCGTCTCTATAAGCCAGTCTCATTCAGGAGGGCTTACAATTGAATCGGAAGCAGCGAATAAATTCAAAAGCAGGCCCTCTGGGTTTCAGTCTGGAGGCAGTTCCTTATCTGCTGGCAAGCATAAACTGGTAAGTAAAGCGGTGTCTTTGACCAAAGCTGCAACCTCTATTCAAAGCGATTCCGATGGTTTTGGGTTCTCCATAGATTTGTCCGGTGATTACCTCTTTGAGTATGATAAGGATTCACTTACGACCAAAGCACAGCACGCTTTGGAGAATGTGCTGGCGTTGTATAGGCAATACGATGGTACTAAAATCAGTATCACGGGTCACACTGATTCCAAAGGCTCTGATGACTATAATCTGGATTTGTCAAAGCGTCGAGCGAATGCCGTGAAACAGTGGTTTATCAAACACAATATTTCAGGTACAGTGCTCTCAACACAAGGTTATGGTGAAACCAAACCCATCGCGGAGAATACCAGGAATGGTCAAGACTATCCGCAAGGGCGCGCCCTGAATAGGCGAGTGACTGTTTCTATCAAAACACAGAAGAAAGTGAACCATTTACCAATTGTACCCAAGTCGTCGGCAATCTAGATCAAATCCTATAAAGTACTGACAGCCCTGATTTCAAGGAGAAGCTATGAAGAAGATCACCACAATTGTATTAAGTGCCTGTATCGTAACTGGCATAACAACCTTAGCAACGGCAAAGACTTCTGTCTGGAAAGTGTCAAAGGATGAACGAGAGTTATACCTGGGAGGCACAGTACATGTTCTTGGAGCAGACGACTATCCATTACCCTGTGAGTATCAAATGGCGTATTCGAAAGCGGATACTTTGGTTTTCGAGACTGACTTTTCGGCCTTGAATTCTGCAGAGTTTGGTCAAAAAGCTCTTCAGGCAGGCATGTATCCTGTGGGTGAGAGTTTACAACAGAAAATTCAACCTGAGACAAAGGTTCGGTTGGAAGCCTATTTGTCATCGATAGGCATACCCGCAGCTGCAGTAATGCAATTCAAACCCGGTATGTTGATGTCTATGATGATGATGACAGAGTTGCAGCGTCAAGGCATTACTACAAAGGGTGTTGACCAGTATTTTACGGACTTGGCAATAACTGATGGTAAGACCATAGGAGAGTTAGAAACAATAGAGCAGCAATTAAGTTTCTTGACTGCTTTAGGGGTCGGTGATGAGGAACGGTTTATCAGTTATCTTATTGATGGTATGGGTAAGCTTGATCAGCAATTTTCTGCAATGATAAAAACCTGGAGAACAGGCAATCTCGAAGGTTTGTCTGAAGCCAGTGAGATCAAGCAAATGCGAGAGGAATTCCCTGAAGTTTTTGAGGTGCTACTGCATCGACGTAATAACGACTGGATGCCGAAAATTGAGGATATGCTGAAAACACCAGAGGTTGAATACGTGTTGGTAGGGACTATGCATATGGCTGAGGATATTGGTTTGCTGGAGCAACTTAGTAACCGAGGCTATGACATTATACAATTGGATGGGTGCTCTGGGTAAATTTGAGAAAACGGTCCTCAGCTGAGTCAATTACCTTATAAAACCTGGCTTGCTTGTATCAAAATAGTACGCTGCTTATATTGATTGAGCATTGCTGGTGATGGGTTGTTTTATCTGACAAAGCAGATATGGCCTATCATTCAGCGACTCTTGATAAAAGAGAAATGCTGAGAAAGTGGTTTTTGTACACAGGTGGTTCGACTATTTTTTTTGGATACACTCTATCGAATATGAAGAATTGTGTGACAGTATTGTCACACAGCAATGCTTGATATAAGGTTGGCACTGGGTGTAGGGGTGAAATCTCTTCAAATTCAAAGGTATATAATCGTAGTGTCTAGCAGAATGACTGGCTGGTCATGTATTTTGCTAGCAAAATAGTCACATAAGGAGTGGTTTAAAATGAAATTAATCTACCTGAAAACGAAAAACATTGTTCATGATGCGAGCGGTAATGGAGCTGTTGGATGTTTGCAAAAAAAGTTGGGTTACTGGGTGTTTGAGCCTAAGAATGACCAAATTAAATTCAGTAGGAATGACGATAAAATTCTTCAGAGAATTCTCTTAAAGCAGTCTTAAGATACTCGCTATTGAGGCTGGGTGTACAGTCACAGTTGTCAGTGGTGACTGTACAGGCCATAAAACGGAAAATCAGGTTAGTAGCAAGGTCAATGAAAGGACCTCAGATGGCTATTGATGCTGTTCCCTTATATGCCGGCGGTTATGTCTGGTTATAACACACGCCTTAAGCAGTTAGTGATTACAGTGCCGTGCTGGGAAGCAGAGTCATTCAATTGTTGTCAGAGTCAGTCCCGTAACGACCTGAATCTACATGGAGGGATTATTTCATTGGCTCAGTCATTGTTCGTGATACCTTAAATAGTGTAGTTTTGGCAAAATTCTGCAAACTGACTGGTTATGATCGCTTAGAATAGAGAAGTATGAATTATACGCAGTTACATTTATGTTTTTGGAATTAAAGCCATCTACCTATGGATTCACGATCCAGCCCGAGTTGTTTATAAGTCGTTTATACGCATCAGTTAAATCATTGTGTCTAGACTCACCTGCAACCGTTGCTTTAGCAGACTCTTTAGCGAGCAAAATTGTTATATGGCAACGAAGCACGAATGATGAAAAAACTGTTTTTGCACTAGGCGATCATGATAAGCAATGCTGCTCTATTGTTGCCCCAGTTGCTGGCGAATGGGCAGTGTAAATGAATTTCTTGGCTCACTGTTTTCTGGCTCAGCCTAACCGACAATCCTTGTATGGAAATTTGCTGGGCGATTTTATTAAAGGTGCTGATCTGATGAGTCTACCTAAACCCGTAATATTAGGGCTTGAAAACCATCGTGAAGTGGATCATTTCACTGACCAACACCCAGTATTACCGCCATTAAAGAAAATGCTCAGCCCACAGCGGCGTCGATTTTCTGGTTTAATTTCAGATGTGGCTTTTGATTATTTTCTGATTAAACATTGGTCGAAATTTACAGCTAGAAACCTTGATGAATTTGTTGAGTTTGTTTACGACGAATTGCGTTTGGTTCAGCCTATAATGCACGCTTCAATGAGTCGTTCAATGCAATTTATGTTCGATGATGATGGTTTGAGAACCAATCGTGATTTAGCTGGAGTCGGTAGAACATTGGATCGACTGTCACATCGTATTCGTTTCAAAAACAAGTTGGCAGGAGCCATAGAGGAAGTCGAGCTGAACTATACTGCTTATAATGCGGCATTTTTGCATTTGTTCCCTGAGTTATTGTCCCATATAAACATGAAAGCGATAGAAACGGTATGACTGCGAAACGCTCTATATTATTACTACGCATGGCAGCCGTGAGCTTATTGTGCCTGGTTCTTGGTAGTTGCGGTTCTTTGGGCTATTACACTCAAAGTGTTGTTGGGCACAGTAAGATGATGTTGGCACGAAAGCCGATTACTGATGTTCTCAAAACAGCAACAGGTGACCAACAGCGGCGATTGCAAATGACTCTGGATATCCGCCGATTTGCTGTTGAGAAATTGTCCTTGCCAGATAATGCCAGCTACTCCCAGTATGTTGAACTTAATCGAGAGTATCCGGTTTGGTCTGTGGTTGCAGCGGATGAGTTTTCTCTGCGTGCCAGACAATGGTGTTATCCAGTGATTGGTTGTGCTTCATATCGAGGGTATTTTTCACAAAAAGCAGCCCAAAAGTATGAACAGGGATTGTTGGAAAAGGGACTTGAAACGACCTTAGGTGGAGTCAGTGCCTATTCTACACTGGGTTGGTTTGACGACCCGTTAACGTCTGCAATGTTGCGCTATGATGATGCTTTTCTGGTTGAAATTCTGTTTCATGAATTGGCTCATCAACAGTTGTATGTAAATGGTAACAGCAAATTTAACGAGGCCTTTGCGACAGTAGTTGGTGAACAGGGTGCTGTTTTATGGTTGCAACACCAGCAACCTGATTTGCTGAAAAAGTACCAACAACGATTGCAGGTACGTTACGACTTTTTTCTGTTGATTCAAGATGTCAAAGAAAAATTAAAACCCATTTATTCGTCGTCATTATCGGCTTCTACCAAACGCCAACAAAAGGCTCAGGCTTTGCTGTTATTGGAACAGGATTATGTGACCTTAAAGCAAGAGCAATGGCAGGGTATTGGTTGGTACGATGGTTGGTTTAAGGAACCAGTTAATAATGCTCGTTTGGCTTCAATTGCTACCTATCGTGAGCTTGTGCCAGCATTTGAGCGGTTATTTGAGCTGTGTTCAAGAGACTATGAGCGCTTCTATGCAGCGGTGGCAACGCAAAAAAATAAAGGCAAAGCAGCGACAGTACCGGAAAAATGTTGAACTTAGCTTCTAAGCTGATACACGCATTTGTTGGCTATATTGGCTATAGTTAATCTGGTTCAGGTATAAAATTGCCTCAACAGCCGAGTAGCTTGCGCTTGGGTGTCTACTGTCTTTTTGAGTACTTTATTATTGCTTGTATTTGCTGATTCGATACATGGCAATATTGCCAAATAGATTCGGCAGGGCACATTGCCGGAAATTGGATTTGTAGGCATTATCCAATACCCTGGATTCCAGGATATGGATGTTTCTGGTCTGACAGAAATATTCAAAGTCTTTGACCGTGCACAGGCGGATATTGGGCGTATCATGCCAGCGGTGCGGTAGACTATTAGAGACTGGCATTTTCCCCTTGAACGCCAGTTGAGCCCGAACACTCCAATGGCCAAAGTTTGGAAAGGAAACTATGCCTTCGCGGCCAACTCGCAACATGTCTTCAACAAGTTCCAGCGGTTTTTTTATTGACTGTAAAGTGAGTGAAAGCACAACATAGTCAAAGGACTGATCATCAAATCCCGTCAAACCTTTGTCCAGATTCATCTGAATAACATTAACCTGATTTTTTATGCATAAAGGAATCGATTTGGTATCCAACTCTAAACCATAACCACTGGCTTGTTTTTGTTCACGCATGGTTTTGAGTAATGAACCATCATTACATCCGAGGTCTAATACACGGCTGTTTGGCTTAATCCAATCGGTGATGATCTGGAAGTCTTTGCGTTCACTTGATGTAGTTGGAGCATTCATTGTTTTCATCTCACTTGGGTCTCAGCTTAACCACTCAGCTCTCATTCGCAATGTTCTGCATGTAGCTTGAAAATACTGCAACATAATCGTCCAGAGGAAATAAAAACGAGTCGTGGCCTTCTGCTGCCTTGATTTCCGCATAGGTCAGGTTGAGGTTGTTGTCTTGAACTGCCTTGACAATATCTCTGGATCTTTGCGGTGAAAACCGCCAGTCACTGGAGAATGAAATAATTAGAAAGTTGGCTGTTGCCGTCGACAGAGCTTTTGACAGATCACCGTTGAATTGTTCTGCTGGATCAAAATAGTCCAGTGCTTTGGTCATCAGAAGGTAGGTGTTGGCATCAAAATAGTCGGCAAAGCGATCTGCTTGATATTGCAGGTAACTTTCAACTTGAAATTCCGGGTCAAACTCAAAGGTGATAGCCTCTTTGTTGCGTAGGGCCCGGCCAAACTTCTTGGCCATCATATCGTCTGATAAATACGTTATATGGCCCAACATCCTGGCTATGCGCAGCCCTCGAGTAGGCTTTGTCTGATTCTCGAAATAGTATCCGTCATGAAATTCAGGGTCTGTTCGAATCGCCTGTCTAGCCACTTCATTGAAGGCAATATTCTGAGCAGTTAGTTTGGGGCTGGATGCGATAATAATGGCATTGCGGATGCGTTCGGAAAAATGGGTAGACCATTGGATAACCTGCATGCCTCCCAGGCTGCCACCGACAATGGCTGCCCATTGATCTATCTGTAACAAGTCGCTCAATTCGACCTGAGAGTTTACCCAGTCGGCAACAGTAACAATCGGAAAATCTGGACCGTATCGTTTCTTTGTTAATGGGTTGATTGATACCGGGCCTGTGCTGCCGTGACAGCCTCCGAGGTTGTTGCTGCAAACCACGTAAAACAGGTTGGTGTCTATGGCTTTTCCCGGACCGATCAGATTGTCCCACCAGCCGGCAGATTTGTCGTCAGCGCTATGGTAACCGGCAGCATGATGGTGGCCGCTCAGAGCATGGCAGATTAGAATGGCATTGCTTTTGTCGGCGTTGAGTTCTCCATAGGTTTCATAGACCAGTTCATAGCTTTTCAGTATAGAACCGGATTCGAGTTGCAGCGGCGTGTTAATTTTTGCCGTCTGAGGCGTGACTAAACCAATGGATTCTGCGGAAGGCATTTTGAAGTATCTCGAGCTCGTTAATTGGCTATCAATAAAGTCTCGCTTCACCCATAATCGGTCCGACAATGAGTATCAGGCTGAGTTGCAGGAAAATAAAAACAACAATAGGAGACAGGTCAATGCCTGACAGGCTTGGTATTAAACGGCGAGCTGGAGCCATTATTGGTTCTGACAGGGAGTAGATAACGCTCATCATCGGGTTGTATTGTCCTAATTGAGCGAACCAGCTGCTGATGACGCGGATAAATACACATACCATAAAGATATAGATGCTGCTTTTAATCAGCTCTCCAACTGCATAGAGCAAAACACCGCCAAGATTAGGTGTGAAGCCCGATAGTTTGACCAGTATAAATAGCTTAATTGTGGTCAAGATAAAGGCTGCGAGTAGTGAAATGATGGCAAAACCATTGTGATTGGTAATTAAACGGCCAAACGGAACGATCACCGGATTAGTGACGGTAATCAGAAATTGGCCAACCGGGTTGCGAAAGTCAGAACGGGTCCAGTGCAACCAAAAACGAATTAAGAGTAATAAAACATACAAACCGACAATAGTGTCGATAAGAAAGTGTCCAGCATTATTAAAGTAGGTCATGGTTTTATATCTGTCTCATGTAGATCAGCCTAATTCCTCGGCCAGTTCTTCGGAACGTTTAAGTGCGGCGTTAAAAGCGGTTTCTACCACTCTGGGTAACTCTTGTGCTTTGAAACTGAGCAGTGCCTGTTCTGTTGTGCCACCAGGTGAAGTGACGTTATCAATTAATTGTTGTATATCGTGCTCGCTACTGGCCATTAAACTGGCGGAACCAGCACAAGTGTCAATAGCAAGTTGTCTGGCAACGTCTGCTGTCAGTCCAGCATTTACTCCGGCTTCTGTCAGTGATTTGACAAATAACATAAAGTAAGCTGGGCCGCTGCCAGATAATGCGGTAACAGCGTCAATGTTTGCTTCTTCTGGAACCCAGGCCGCGGAACCAACTGCCTGCATTAGGTTTTGAGCTTGCAGACGTTGGTGTTCTGAAACATGTTGATTGGCGTATAAGCCACTGGCACCTGCTTTAACCAAAGCTGGTGTATTGGGCATAACCCTGACAATAGCGTGTTCTTCATTGCTGCCAGTGTCAAGCCAGGCGTTCATGTGAGCACAGGGAATCCCTGCTGCTATAGATATGAATAACGGTCTTTGAGCTTGAGCGATGCTCGCTAATGGTTGAAGTACAGCTTGCATGACTTGGGGTTTGACGGCAAGAACAATGATATCACTGCGGCTCAACAGCTCTTCGTTATTGCTGCAAATGCTAATTTTATAATCAATTGCCAAGCGTTGACAGGTATCCGGGTTTGGATCAAAAACGCAGATATGGTCTGCGTTTATCTGGTCCGGGACCAGACCTCCAATGATGCTGGCAGCCATATTGCCGCCGCCGATAAAGCCAATTGTAGAGTCAGTCATAGTGCTTATTGGTTTTTGCTAAAAAACGTTTTGATGTTTGCTGTTTTATGGATCGTCTTATTGTACTGAGACTTGGGCAGAGATGCATTAGTTTCGTTGACCAAACAAGTCGGTCCCTATTCTTACCATGGTGCTGCCAGCACTGATGGCTGCTTCAAGATCATTGGACATACCAACAGAAAGAGTATCCAGGGATAAGCCGAGTTTCTGGTTTAGTTCTTGCTGGAGTGTTACCAGTCTGGTTACGCAGTTCTGTTGTTCCTCAAACTGCTTGCGCGGTTTGGGAATAGCCATCAGACCTCGGAGTTTTATGTTACTCAGTTTACTGACATTTTCAGCTAAGGTTAATAGTTCTTCAGGTCTGACTCCGCTTTTGCTTTGTTCATGGTCCAGATTAACTTGCAGCAATATGTTCAGTTGTGATGCAAGAGTTGAATTATTCAATTCCTCTTTGTGAGTGTTCAGACGTTGAGCTATTTTCAGGCGGTCAACACTATGAACCCAATGAAAATGCTGGGCAATCAATTTCGTTTTGTTGCTTTGGATATGGCCAATGAAATGCCACTGAATATCCAAATCGCCCAATAGTGTTTGTTTTTTTAAGGCTTCATCAAGGTAATTCTCGCCAAAATCTGTCAGCCCGGCTTCGTGAAAGGCGCGAATGACTGAGGCGTCACGTGTTTTGCTTGCACCGATTAGCCGAACAGAGCCAGCATCACGATTATAGTGTTGTACCGCTGTCGCAATTTTTTTCAGGACTTTGTCTAAGTTTGTTGTGTCTATTATCAAACTATTCATATTGAGATTCACCAGCTATAATGATTTGGAGATACACATGGTGGGTCTGTTAAATAATGACTGTTACTATAGATAATTCAAGGCGATATACTATAAAGCAGAATATATTGAAACAGTCGGAAAAAAGAATAATAGATTGTCACAGACAGGCTGTGCAAACTATTATTGAGCAGATCCATAATAACAATAAATTATCATCATTGGAGACCTAATGGACATTGCAGAATTGTTAGCGTTTGCGCACAAAAACAGTGCTTCGGATTTACACATATCTTCTGGCTTACCACCTATGATTCGTGTTGACGGCGAAATCAAAAAAATTAATCTGCCTGAGTTGGATGAGGATACAGTGCAGTCAATGATTTTTGATATCATGAACGATAAACAACGAAAAACATTGGAAGAGTTTCTTGAAGTGGATTTTTCCTTCGAATTGCCTAATGTTGCACGCTTCCGGGTGAATGCTTTTAATCAGGAGCGTGGGCCTGCGGCTGTTTTTCGTACGATTCCTTCTGTTGTTTTATCCTTGGAAGATTTGCAGGCGCCAGAGATTTTTAAAGAAATTTGTATGGTGCCTCGAGGTTTGGTGCTGGTGACGGGGCCAACGGGTTCTGGTAAATCGACTACTCTGGCAGCGATGATCGATTTCATTAATGATACTAAGCATGATCATATTCTGACAGTAGAAGACCCAATTGAATTTGTGCATAAAAGCAAAAACAGTTTGATCAACCAACGTGAACTAAATGAACATACCTTGAGTTTTAATGCGGCACTTCGCTCTGCCTTACGGGAAGATCCGGATGTTATTCTGGTGGGCGAGATGCGGGATTTGGAGACCATCCGTCTGGCAATGACCGCAGCAGAAACCGGGCATTTGGTGTTTGGTACACTGCACACCACGTCGGCGGCAAAAACGGTTGACCGTATTATTGACGTTTTCCCAGCAGCTGAAAAATCCATGGTGCGCTCCATGTTATCAGAGTCTATTCAGGCTGTTATAGCGCAGACTTTGATGAAGCGTATTGGGGGTGGTCGAGTCGCAGCGCATGAAATTATGATTGGAACCCCTGCGATTCGAAATCTGATTCGAGAGGATAAAGTGCCGCAGATGTTTTCAATGATTCAAACCGGTCAGTCCAGCGGCATGCAGACTCTGGATCAGGATTTGCAGCGTTTGGTTAGAGAACGTACCATTGCACCAAGCGAGGCTAGAGTTAAAGCCGTTGATAAATCTAAGTTTTTGTAGTTTGTAGTATAACTAACCAGTTCAGAGAGAATACAGTATGTATAAAATGGCAGAATTACTACGCGTTATGGCCAATCGTGACGCATCTGACTTGTTTATCACGGCAGGTACTCAACCATCGATGAAGGTGGATGGAGATATCAAGCCTGTTGAAGGTGAAGCTCTTGACGGACGAGCGTCACGTGATTTGTGTTATAGCATCATGAATGAAGAGCAGCGACGTCAGTTCGAAGCTAGCAAAGAGTGTAACTTTGCGATTCATCCAAAAGCTATTGGGCGCTTCAGGGTGAACGTGTTTGTCCAGCAGAATAATGTTGGAATGGTGTTGCGTTTAATTAAAGGTGAAATTCCTAATATGTTGGAATTACGTCTGCCGTCTGTGATGGAGAAAATTGCCATGCAGAAACGCGGACTGGTCATCTTTGTGGGTGGTACTGGAACGGGTAAAAGTACCTCAATGGCATCATTGATAGACTTTCGCAATAAAAATTCACATGACCATATCATTACTGTTGAAGACCCGATTGAATATCTGCACGAACACAAAAATTGTGTAATAACCCAACGTGAAGTTGGGGTTGATACGGACTCTTTTGAAGCAGCGCTGATCAATGCAATGCGTCAGGCACCCGATGTTATTCAAATTGGTGAGATTAGAACTCGAGAAACCATGGATAGTGCGATTGTGTTTTCCGAAACTGGCCATTTGTGTATGGCTACTCTGCATGCGAATAACGCCTATCAGGCATTGGATCGTATTTTTAACTTTTTTCCACATGACAGACGTGATCAGCTGGCTATGGATTTATCGATGAACCTTCATGCCATGGTCTCACAGCGTTTGATTCCAATGAGAGATTCTGATGGACGGGTTCCAGCAGTAGAAGTAATGATTAACAGCCCATTGGTGGCTGATTTGATTAAGGACCTGCGTGTTGATGAATTGCGTGAAACGATTGCTAAATCAGAAGAATGGGGAATGCAGACATTCGACCAGGCTTTATTTGCACTCTATGAGAGTGACTTGATTACCTATGATGAGGCTATTCGTAATGCTGAATCAGAAAATAATCTTCGACTTAAAATTAAGTTGGAAGGTAAGGAAGCGCAAGAAACCAAATTGGGTAAATCCATTGAGAATGTTGGTTTTGATGACAGTTAAGGGGTTTAACGTTTAACGATAGCCGGGCAGGGTGTTAAGCACGGGATAGATGTTTCGTTTGTGCCGTTGTTGTGATTGCGCTGTGATTGCGCTATTCAATGCGCAACCACAATGCCTGAGAAGACTCATGTATCCAGCAAATGCCCGCCTATCAGGGTGTATTTTGTCTGACCTGAAAAACTCTGGCCTATGTAAGGTGAGTTTTTACCACTGCTGTGGATGTCGTTTTTGTTGAAAGTCCACGTTTTATTAGGGTCAATAATACAGCAATCTGCTATCGCGCCTATGGATAGAGTTCCTGCCTCAATACCGAGAATTGTAGCTGGAGCGTTTGTGAGGCAATTGATGGCTTGATCTATGTCGAGTGCGTCCTCTTTAACCAGTTTTAATACCAGCGGTAGCAACGTTTCCAAACCTGAAATGCCTGGAGATGATTCCCCGAAGGGAGTCTGTTTTGAGTCTATATCATGTGGTTGGTGGTCTGAACAAATGGCCTGAATGACGCCATTTTTGACGCCTTGGCATAAGGCTGTTCTATCGTTAGCTGTGCGTAATGGTGGCTGTACATGATAATGAGTATCAAAATCCAACATATCATCTTCGCACAATACTAAATGATGGATATCAACGTCAGCTGTCACATTCAGCCCCCGTTGTTGGGCATTGGCAATCATCTCAACAGAGCGAGCACAGGAAATGCCTGTAAAGTGTGCTTTGACCCCCGTAGTTTCAATCAAGGCGATATCTCTGGCGATGCCAACAATTTCAGCGGCAGCAGGAATTGCGGGCAAACCCAAACGAGTGCTGGTAGCACCTTCATGGATGCAACCATTGCCAATCAGGGCATGATCTTGAGCATATAAGTGCACAGTGATATCGAAACTGGAGGAGTATTGCATGGCACGGCGCATGACCAGTGTATTTTCTATCGGATTACCAGCGTTGCTGGTTCCAACGCAGCCAGCTTGGGTCAGGGACCAGACATCGGCTAGCGTCTTGCCTGCAAGATCTTTGGTTAAAGCGGCTAGAGGGTAAATTCGGGCAGTGCCCAACTCGGCCGATTTCTCTTTAAGCATATGCGCCATTGAAGGACGGTCGATTACTGGGTCTGTGTCCGGCGGTAGACAAACTGATGTTATGCCAGCTTTGGCGGCTGCCCGGGCTTCAGATGCAATAGTAGCTTTATATTCCAGGCCAGGCTCACGAAAGCGAGCACGAAGATCGACCAGGCCTGGGGCGACCAAGCAGTTTGTTGCATCGATAATTTTACAGTCTTCAATAGTGCTTTCGATATGGCCGATTTTGCTGATAAGGCCATTTTCTATGAGCAGGTCTTGCTGAGCGTGAACCTTATTTGCTGGATCAATAAGAGTGCCATTTTTGATCAAAACTTTCATGGTCGTATTTCTTTTGTAGTCATCATGAAGACTGGCTGCGGTTATTGGCAGTTATTGCCATAACAGACATTCTGACGGCTATGCCATTAGTGACCTGAGGTAAAATTAATGAGCGTGAGCTGTCGGCAATATCGGATGATATTTCCAGGCCGCGGTTAATTGGTCCGGGATGCATCACCAGTGCATCTGGCTTTGCATATTGAATTTTATCCTGGTTCAGGCCATAAACATTGAAGTATTCCTGTTCGCTGGCAAATAACTGGCCTTCCATGCGTTCGCGTTGTAGACGTAACATCATGATAATGTCAACGTCAGCCAGTCCTTCCTGCATTGAATTAAATGTCTGTACACCCAGTGTGTCAATGTCGGTTGGCAGCAGAGTATTAGGGCCAATAACGCGAATGTCTTTAGTGCCTAAAATTTTTAAAGCATTTATTTGTGAACGGGCAACTCGTGAGTGCAATATATCGCCAACAATGGCAACACTCAGATTTTCGAATTCTTTTTTATATTCCCGAATAGTGAACATGTCCAGCATTGCCTGAGTTGGGTGCGCATGTCGCCCATCGCCAGCGTTGAGAACACTCACCTCATCTTCGACATGTTTTGCGACCAAATAAGCGGCCCCGGCATTGGTGTCGCGGATAACAAACATATCGGTGTGCATTGCTTCAAGGTTATGAATGGTGTCCAGCAGGGTTTCTCCCTTGGTGGTAGACATTCGTTGTACATTGAGGTTGATGACATTTGCCCCAAGATGTTTGGCGGCAATCTCAAAGGTTGTTCTGGTGCGTGTGCTGGGTTCAAAGAATAGATTAACAACGGTCTTGTTTTTCAGATCTTTGCGTTTTTTGAGTTTGTTCTTTTGACGGTTAATGAACAACTCCGCTGTGTCCATAATATCCAGCAAATGTTGACGTGATAGACCATCTATGGTCAAAAAATGTTGTAGATTGCCCTGTTTGTCGAGCTGCAACTCAGAGTCGCTCAATGCATGAACCTCGCGTATCAATGGTACTATTTCATTGAGAGGCGATATTACTCTCTTTTCACAGATTAGTTAATCTTTTTTGTTGTCTGCATAATGAATTTTTAAAGGATAAAGTCTTTGGCCTGTTTATTGTTCTCTTCAATAAGGGGCTGTCAGGGGCAAGGATTTATCATTCTCCTGTGATATCGTGTGACAATATTGATTTGGGTTCTGCTGTGATGTGCGCTATTTGGTCTTATGTTGTTATGACCAATGTCGTTATGATTTACACTGGAAGTTCAGGCATAGATGTCGTGAATGATATTTGTAATATTTGGTGACCATTCGATTTAGAGGAATCAACGAAAATGGAAATGAAAGTCTTGATTGTCGGAGGTGGTTTAAGTGGCTTGCACACAGCTTACACACTCGACAAGGCCGGAATTGATTATGTGTTGGTAGAAGCTCGAAGTCGCTTTGGTGGACGAATTTTGTCGTGCAATTATGATGAAGAGGATTATGACTCCAGTAAACCATCGTATGACCTGGGGCCAGCATGGTTTTGGCCCGGACAAGTTCAAATGCAGGCTTTGGTGGATGAGCTTGATCTCACGCATAAGGTGTTTATGCAGTATAGCAAAGGAGATGCATTGTTTGAAAATGGACCTGATATCCAACGTGGCATCAGTGGTATTTCTATGCAAGGCTCTTATCGACTCAATGGAGGAATGGGGTGTTTAATAGAGGCTCTGCAACAAAAGGTGCGGCATAAAATTGAGTGTGGCATGGTGTTTAATAACGCCCGTGTTACTGATGTCCATTATGAAGATGGGGCAATCATAGCGACTATTCATAGAGGTGATGAGTTTGAGACGTTTCGCAGCAGCGCAGTAATCATGGCGTTGCCACCTCGCTTGGCGGTCAATTCAATTCGCTTTTCCCCTGCTTTATCTGCTCAAAGAATGGCAGAACTCGCAGCTCTTGAAACCTGGATGGCAGGACAGGCTAAGGCTGTGATTCTCTATGAAACACCATTTTGGCGAAAATTAGGGTTTTCTGGAGATGTCGTTAGTCAGGAGGGTCCTATGCGTGAGATTCATGATGCATCGCCAGCAGAGGGTGGGCCTTACGCTTTGTTTGGTTTTATCAGCGTGCTGCCAAGACAGCGCCAACATAATTATGATTTATTGAAAGTCTCTATCCAGGAACAGTTGGTGAAACTCTTTGGGCCGCAGGCATCACAAGCTAGGGCCTGTTCACACTAA
>JBOEHE010000104.1:0-12908 GCA_050633785.1 Arenicella sp. | reverse complement strand
GCCGTATTCTGAACGAGGTTGCCCGCTTGATTCGGGCAGATCGTATGCGCCTTGCAGAAATCGAATCGTTGGACGTAGGCAAACCGATCTCAGAAAGTCCCGAAGCGGATATTGACAGTGCTGCCGACTGCTTTGAATATTTTGCCGCAATTGCTCAGACAATGCAGAGCGAACATATCAAGGTCGATGGCGGTTTTGCTTATACCACTCATGAACCTTTAGGCATCGTGTTCGCTATTGGCGCTTGGAACTATCCATTTCAAATTGCCAGCTGGAAATCAGCTCCAGCCTTGGCCTGCGGCAATGCCATCATTTTCAAACCTGCCGGTTTGACGCCGATCAGCGCCGTTGAATTAGGCAAAATCATTCAGAAAGCTGGTATACCCGATGGCGTTTTCAATGTCTTGCACATTAACCGGGATATCGCATCACAACTGTGCAGCCACCCAGACATCAATAAGGTTTCACTGACAGGTTCTGTAGAAACCGGCAAACAAGTGATGGCACAGTGTGCATCAACCCTGAAACATGTAACGATGGAATTGGGCGGCAAATCACCATTACTCATCTTTGCTGATGCCGATATGGACACAGCCATAGAATCCGCCTTATTCGCTAATTTCTACACTCAAGGCGAAATCTGCACCAATGGCACTCGGGTGTTTGTTGAACGCTCTGTCTACGAAGAGTTCTTGAATAAAATGGTAGCACGTACTGAGCAACTGGTTCTCGGTGATACATTAGACCCTGACACTGACATGGGCCCCATGATCAACGAATCGCATATGGATTCAGTGCTGAAATACATAGCTACGGGTGTCAATGAAGGAGCGCGTTTAATGACCGGTGGCCAGCGTGCCAGCGAAGGCGAGCTGCAAAAAGGTTTCTATATCAAGCCCACTATTTTTGCTGACTGTAACGATGATATGACCATCGTAAGAGAAGAAATTTTTGGTCCGGTTATGTCCGTTTTGCCCTTTGATACAGAAGCTGAAGCCATCCAACGAGCCAATAGTTCCGAATTGGGTCTGGCAGCGGGTGTCATCACCGAAAATCTGTCAAGAGGCCATCGTGTTGCCGCTCAATTGGAAGCTGGAACCTGCTGGATCAACACCTACAATATAACTCCTATCAACATGCCGTTCGGCGGAGTCAAAATGTCAGGAGTTGGTCGTGAAAATGGCTGGGCCGCAGTTGAACACTTCACTGAAAGAAAAACCATTTTTGTCGCATTAAGAGACTAAATACCATCACAGCATATTCTCCTTGCCCATAACTGTCGGCCAGCAATAAACGGTCGACAGTTTTAAAATACTATTAAAACTATTGTTGGAGAACTCAATAAAAAATAGTACGACAGCTTGTCAGGAACCTTATCCGCTAACGCCTCGCAAAGCACAAATGAGATAGCACCGTTCATGAAATTTCAACCATAAAAAATGTGATTGATATGATGAATGAAGAAAAACAAGGGCGTTGTATTCATTACCTTACTTGCTCCCTTCATTTCTATCACTCAATTTAGATCGACGCGTGACCCCAGCTCTGGAAACTGTTTAAGCGGAAAGATTTATGCAGCAAATGATCATTTAAGCTAATAGACATTTACTGCATAAATTTAACACAGTAACACTTACAGATTATTAGCCGCCAAAAAGACATCCACGACTTCTTTGATAGACTTCTTATCAACATCAATTTGAGCATTCATTCTGGAAATATTATCCGTGGTAATGGCTCCAGCCAACTGGTTGAGATGATCCGCCAGGCCTGGATTTTTCTCAAGCACGTCTTTGTTCGCAATCGGTGTCAGGTTATACGGCGGAAAAAACTCTTTTGTGTCATCCAAAATCGTCAGATCAAAAGCCGGAATACGCCCATCCGTCGTATAAACCAAACCGATATCAGCATTGCCTTCTTTAACTGCTGTATAAACCAAGCCCGGATCCATACGCTTGACTTTTGAACGAGGAAACTCAAAACCATAGGTTTTTTGCAAGGGCTTCAATCCATCCGGTCGTTTATAAAACTCAATATCAATTGCCAGGGTCAGATCCGCACCGTCATTCAGAGCCTTAACCATATCATCCATCGTCTCAAATCCTTTTTCCCTGGCTAAATCAGCGCGCATGGCAAAAGCATAAGTATTATTCATATCAGCCCGATTAAGCCAGATGATATCCTGCTTAGCATCAGTCGCTTTTACTGATTCATAGATAAACTCTGGTGACTGTCTTTCGAACTTTTGTTTGTGGTAATTTAAAAAAGCCGTGCCTGTATATTCCCAGAAAATATCGACCTGTTTGTTGATCAATGCTTTACGTAGCACAGCTGTCCCCATGCCCGTTGTCAACTCGACTTCATAACCCTTTGACTGCAAAAAAGAGGCTGTTAAATTAGAGATAAGTAACTGTTCGGTAAAAGCCTTCCCCCCTACTTTCACCACCTCGGCCTGCACGATACTGGCCATAAACAAAATACCAACTGCAACTATACTGACACGCTGACTGAGGGTTTTAAGACATTCTAAATATTTCATGTTTCTCCTACCTTATTGTATTAAATAACTATATGTCCTTTGAGAATGCCATAATAAAAACACTCTGTAACGAGCCTAAAATCTAATGCAAAACATTAATATAAATAATGTCATAAAGGAAAATGACGTTGTTTTAAAATAAAAATATATAAATATTATTAGGAATACTTATTCAATAGGATTAACACCTCTTGGTATCAACAAATATTGTAACTTGGACAAAATAAAATCCGTTATAACAGCAAGCAAAGCAACAGAAACAGCTCCAATCAATAATGAATTGAAGTCATTCAAGGTAATTCCAGTAAAGATATATTCACCCAGGCTATCCGCTGCAATTAACGTTACTAATGGACTGGTACCAACATTTATAGCAAAACCGGTGCGAATACCCGCGCAAATAACATATAAAGCATTCGGCAGCTGGACTCGCCAGAGTATCTGCTGGCTAGTCATACCCTGCCCTCTGGAAGCTTCAATCAAATAATCAGGCACCTCACTGATTCCCTGATAGGTATTTTTCACAATAGGCAAAATAGTTACTGCCACCAAGCCAATGAATGCTGTTTTAAACCCTACCCCGGTTATTGTCATTATAATGGCAAGGACAGCCAGAGTCGGAATGGCCGAACCAATATTGAATAACTGCAATAAAATACCAGCACCTTTAGCAAACCACTCCCGAGTCATCAGAATTCCAGCAGCAACGCCGACAATGACAGCACACAAGCCTGAAGAAAAAACCAGCAAAGCATTCTCAACCAACAAATATTTCCAATCCTCAAAAGTATCGAAAAACTCCATGCGCAAACCGGATGACTCCGCCTGTAAGCCAAGATAGAAAAAGACGACCAGAAGCACGACCAGCATCACCCCTTTTATTTTAAATATGCCCTGTTTCATTGCTACATGACCTGTTCTTTGGCTTTACGCGGGGTTTCTCCAAGCAAACTGGCTATTGCCGCTTGAGTTGTGTAACCCAGATAAATGCCATCGTCATCAACTACCGGCAGCCAGTCTGTCCCTCGAGCATACATCAGTGAAACAGCATCACGCAGGTTGTCATTGATATTGATCGTTGCAGGTATATTGAGCTGATACTCACCGACTATTCCCTGGTTATTCTTGATACTACTCTTGTTCACATACGCTCTGGCTCGGCCTTTAGGCCCGGTAACAATAGCGACTTGAGCCTGACTTTTGGTCATCAGACTTACCGCTGACTCCAGACTATCTTCCACCTTGACTTTAACCGCATCAGGCAAGATCGCCTCTTGCACATCAATCAATGTCAGGCGTTTGATTGCCCTGTCAGCGCCAACAAAGTTTTTGATAAAACCATTTTTCGGATTGGATAGAATTTCATCAGGAACATCACATTGCTCCAGATTACCGTCCTTGAAGATGGCAATCTTGTCACCCATTTTAATCGCTTCATCAATATCATGACTGACAAATAAAACCGTTTTGCCCAATTCAGCATTCATTTTCAGGAATTCATCCTGAATGACCTCACGGTTGATTGGGTCAATCGCGCCAAAAGGCTCATCCATCAGCATTAAAGGAGGGTCTGCTGCCAGAGCACGAATGACGCCAACACGCTGCTGCTGCCCACCTGATAGCTCATTAGGATATCGTTTTAAAAACAAACCCGGATCCAGATTAACCATATCCATTAATTCACTGGCTTTTCTGCGACTTTGAGTTCGATTTATTTTCAATAAATCAGGAACAACACAAATATTATCCTCTATCGTCAAATTAGGAAATAAACCAATTTGCTGGATAACATAACCAATGTCACGACGTAATTCTGTTGCATTAATATCATCAGTATCTCTGCCATCAATATAGATCTTACCTGATGTCTTGGAAATTAGTTTATTAACCATTTTTAAAGTAGTTGTCTTTCCACAACCGCTAGGGCCTAGAAACACGCAAACCTCTCCTTTGCCGACCTCCATGTTAACGTTATTGGCAGCAACCACTGAGGCCCCACCTTTCACTTTAAAGTGTTTGGTTAAATTTTCTATATGGATCATTGTTTGACGTCCCCCAGACCTTTCGGCGTCAATAGTTTTTGCACAAAAAGAAAGATGTAGTCAGCGACTACAGCCAGAATAGATACAGCAATAGCTCCCACCAATAACTTGGTTCGATTGGTGCTGGCAATACCTTCATTGATAAGTTCACCCAGACCACCTGCTCCAATGTAAACCGCAACAGTAGCCACTGCGATGTTCAGGACGACAGCCATCCTCACTCCTGCCATAATGACGGGTATCGCCAGGGGGACTTCAACAATTCTCAGCCTCTGGCTCGCACTCATTCCCATTGCTCTAGCAGCTTCACGCATTGCAGGATCAATATTCTGGACCGCAGTGTAGGTGTTTCGAATGATCGGCAACTGGGCATATAAGAAGATAGCTATGGCAGCCGGCCAGAAACCAATTCCTTTATTGATCAACGACAACACTGGAATCAACAAACCAAATAACGCCACAGAGGGAATGGTAATAATGATAGAGGCCAGATAGAGAACAGTATCCGCCACTCGTTTATTCTTGGTAATCAGGATACCAATTGGTACACCCGTCAATATAGCCGCCCCGACAGAAGTAGACACCAAATACAAATGTTCAATGGCCAACAAGAGAATCTTTTCGTAATTCTCAAGAACATACTTAGCAATATCAGTCATTAACGACACCTGTAATTTAAATAAAAATACTGGAGTCTCGATAGTTCAAACTCCTCGTTCAAATCCAAACAACAGCCCTTTCAGGCAGTTGTTCACCCAGAACTAAAATCACAAATATTGTTATATGAACCAATCAACACTTTATACCTCAACAGGCACAGACAAGACTTGACTACAATAAATAGAATATTGTTTTTTATGTTCCTCGTACTAACCTCTTGTCATTTATTTAGAAAGTAACATAACCTAACTTAATGAAAGACTTAGTTGCTATATGAAGAGTGCCATAACAAATTTGGCTTGTAACCCTGCTAAAAACTAATGCTTTAAATAAGCTGAGCTAATAAAATATATTTTCAACAAGGAATAAAACAGGAAATAACATTAGAAAAACTAATCAAAAACATTAGTTTTTTCCCCCGTTACAAATATCCAAAGCAAGACTATGCTTAAAACGAAAGGCTCCTGAATACACATAAAGGCAGCTCAATTTATTTCACATTGGGGGTGAAGATGTTTACAAACATAATAAAAATAATGCTATTGGCAACCCTGTGCATTCTCGCAATTTCCAAACACAGCTCAAGCCTTGCTCAAGAGCAACTGGAAATCAGATTTTCACATGTTGATGCCGACGATTCACCACGAGGAAAGATGGCACGTTATTTTCAGACGTTAATACGAGAACGCATTGGCACTGACATCATGTTCGTATCAATCTTTCCAGAAGGACGCATTGTCGATGACATCCATGTCATGGATGCAGTGTTAGACAATAAAGTAGAAATTGCAGCCCCGCCACTAAGCATAGTTAAGCAATATTCCAAACGCTTTCAAGTCTTTAATTTACCCTTTATTTTTTCCAGCCCTTCAGCTGCTGAAGCCTTTTTGCAAGGAGACTACGCAAACCGCCTGAAAAAAACATTAAACCAGAAAGGTTTCCACAGCTTTCATTACCTCACCGGTGGAATGGGTCAGATTTCATCCAGCAAAAAATTAGTCACTCCTAAGGACATGCAGGGATTAACTATGAGAACAACCAGTTCTCTTATAGAGAAATCATGGATAACTGACATGGGCGCCACACCAGTTGAACTGCCTTTCACCAGAACATCTCGCGCACTTCGCCAAGGCAGAGTCAATGCACAAATGAATGTTTACTCGAATATCTATTTCAACCGATTCCACCAACATCAAGATTACATCCTTGAATCCAACCACACACATCAGGGCTATATTGTTTTAACATCAAAAAAATTTATCAACAGCCTCCCTGAAGACATTAGAGAGAAGTTTGAACAAGCCATGAACGAAGCCATTGCCTATGGCAGCTCTCTGGCAAGGGAACAAAACGAGCAAGCTAAACAGCAATTGCTTGAGGCTGGCACCATAATTACAAAGCTGACAAGCGATGAGCGGCAAAAATGGATCAAAGCAATGCTGCCTCTATGGAAAGAAATGGAAAATGAAATTGGCCGCGAACTCATACAGGCTGCCGCATCACAGCGATAAAAATCATTCAGATACAAGAGCTTAAAATGAAAAGAAATATCCATATATTACAAAAAGCACAAGCACTGCCCATTTTAGTATTATCAGTACTTACGCTAATGTTTTTATTAACAACACAAGCAGTCCAGGCAAGAGCCACCATAAAAATAGGTAGCGAAGGCTACACAGAGCAAATACTTCTAACCGAAATAACGGCCCAATACCTTGAGGAGAAAGGCTTCAAAGTTGACTATGAGCGAGGGCTGAAAAACCAGGACCTACGCGACAAACTGGAGAGAAATGAAGTAAACCTGCACTGGGAGTATGTCGCTACCAGCTATCTCGCCTTTCACAAACAAACCTACAACGGTGAACCAATTGATATTATTTATAGCCGGGTCAAAATAGAGGACGCCAAGAAAGATATCATTTGGCTGAATATGTCCAATGTCAATGACACCTATGCATTGGCCATGCGAACAGAAGAGGCGCAGCAGAAAAAAATAAAAACCATCAGTGATCTCGCACATTATCAAAATACGATTGGAGGACTGACTCTCGCATCTGACCCTACCTGGACCAGTAGAGAAGACGACGGCTTGAAACCATTACAAAAAAAGTACAATTTCAGCTTTCCCCCAAAAGACATTGAACGCATCGGCGTAGGCCAGGTTTATGGCAATTTACGCGATGGAAATTACGATGTTGGCCTTGTGTATTCAACCGACGGACGAATCGCATCAATGAACCTGACTATTTTAGAGGACGACCGCCGTTTTTTCCCGCCCTATATTATTACCCCCATCATCCATGCTGAAACATTAAGAACCTACCCCGAGCTAAAAGAACACCTGAACAAACTCTCGTCAATACTGACTGATGACTCTGTCATGACAGAGCTCAACAGCAAAGTTGATGTCCAGAGAATACTCATCTGGGAAGTTGCTGAAGAATTCCTCATCAAAAATGGCTTACTATGAACAATCAGTGTGCATCTTTGAGCCATTGGACAAAGCACTCTACCGCTTCAGTCTGTTCCTCATGTTGTGGTTGAGCAACATAATACCCCATCTCGGAACACACCGTGAACTGCGGTAATGCAAGCAAAACATTCGAACTCAAAAGCTCATCAATCAATGTATCCCAACCCAATCCAATGCCCTGTCCCGCAATAACAGATTGAACCAGAAGCGTGTAATTATTGAAACTCATTACGGGTTCGTTTAACTCACCGGTTCCACCCAAATTATCAAACAATTTACCCCAGCTGAGCCAATGATTATCTTTATTGTCATTCAAAGCCAGTAGTGGGGAAGCCGCTAAATCTGACAATGACTCTACAGCACCGTGCTTGTCCAAAAAAGTATTGCTACATACCGGGAACACTTTTTCCTGAAACAATATCGAAGATTTCATATTACGAAAGTTCCCATCACCAAATACAATTGCAACATCCACTTCATCAGCCGTAAATTCAAACTGCCTCTGAGAGGTAAACAACCGAATATCAATATCAGGGTATTGTTCTCGAAATTGCGGTAAGCGAGGCAACAGCCAATAAGAGGCTAAAGCAAAATCAGCACCAACATTAATTCGAGGGTGAAGCTTTTGTTTTTGCAATCCCAGCAACGTTCCTTCAATACGGTCAAACCCCTCATGCACAACATCGAATAATCGCTGACCCGCTTCTGTTAATTTAACGCCTCGGTAAATACGCACAAAAAGTTGGATACCTATATAGTCTTCCAAAGCTCGAACCTGTTGACTAACCGCCGATTGCGTTGACCCCAACTCACGCGCAGCCAGCGTAAAACTCAAATTTCTAGCTGCAACCTCAAAAACCACCAGGCTTTGTACAGAATGAACAACTCTACCCAGTCTCATTAGTTGACCTTATGTTTTGCATTAGTTTTTACTCCGGTTACAGACCTTAATTAATATGGCAATATCAAAAAATAGCACACAATCTTTCATTAATACAAGTTATACAACTAACTACAAACAAAGGTAATAAATCTGTCAAATGAATACTACAAAGCCTAACATCTTATTTATAATGGTGGACCAGATGTCAGCACCTTTATTATCTTTTTATAATAAAGACTCAATCATCAAAACACCTCATTTGGATTCTTTAGCGGATACTGGAGTCGTATTTGATTCAGCGTATTGCAACAGTCCGTTATGCGCTCCTTCACGCTATGTCTTAATGAGTGGACAGCTGCCAACCGCTATTGGAGCTTACGATAATGCAGCTGAATTCGCAGCTGACATTCCAACGTATGCCCATTATTTACGCGATGCAGGCTATCGCACTGCCCTTTCTGGAAAAATGCACTTCTGCGGGCCAGACCAACTGCATGGCTTCGAAGAACGACTAACAACGGATATATATCCAGCAGATTACGGCTGGTTCCCTGATTGGGAAAAGCCAGAAGAACGACCAAGTTGGTATCACAATATGTCCTCAGTGACCCAAGCTGGTACTTGCATACGCAGCAACCAATTGGACTTTGATGATGAAGTTATCTTTCATTCAGAACGCTATCTTTATGATTATGTTCGAAGCGATGATGACCGCCCTTTTGCACTGACAGTCTCGATGACCCATCCTCATGACCCTTATGCGATCACCGCAGAGTACTGGGATCGATACAACAATGATGAGATTGATTTGCCTGAGGTAAACATCGCGCCTGAGGATCTGGACCCTCATTCAAAAAGATTGAGAGCCGTTTATGATATGGATGCCCAAGAAATTACCGAGCAGCAGATTCGCAACGCCCGTCATGCTTATTATGGCGCCATCAGTTACACAGATGATCAGGTAGGCAAACTATTGAAAGTGCTGGATGACACCAACCTGCGAGAAAACACCATTATCGTCTTCTCTGGAGACCATGGCGACATGCTCGGAGAACGAGGTCTATGGTACAAAATGAGTTGGTTTGAAAACTCCGCACGTGTCCCCATGATCATAAACGCACCACATCATTTTGCTGCACGTAGAGTCAAAGAATCAGTTTCTACAATGGATCTGCTCCCCACATTTGCTGAAATAGCCAATAATGGTAAAGCACCCGTTTATGCCAACCCTATCGATGGTAAGAGTTTATTGAACCACTTAAAAGGCGAGAAAGGCCATGATGAAGTCATCGGTGAATACCTCGGTGAAGGCGCAATTGCTCCCCTATTCATGATTCGACGAGGTGAATATAAATTTGTCTGTTCTTGTGTTGATCCAGACCAACTCTACAATTTGAACGAAGATCCCCAAGAACTCAACAATCTGGCAACTGACCCTGCTTATGGAGAACTTCTGGAAGGTTTTCGCAAAGAAGCCAATACACGCTGGGACAATGAGAAAATCACCCGTGATGTCATTTTAAGCCAACGTCGCCGACGTCTAGTTGCAGCAACACAGAAAATTGGTAAACCTATAAAGTGGGATCATCAACCTATCTTTGAAGCTGACTCAATGTATATGCGCAATAATATTGATTTGGACAATCTGGAAAAACAGGCTCGTTATCCCAAGGTAAACTAAACAGACGCATGCTGTAGCACTACTTGACAGGACATGGATGTCCACCTTTTTACTCATTCCTCATCGGCTTCTTTTATATAGTATTGCATCAACGTGATACAACTCTATTCATCTTACATTATCGTCTTTCTCATGCCTCAAACTCTGGTTCATAAGCAATTTATTTTATGATCAACCAAAACTGACACACAGCGTGTTCTCGCAGAAAAAGGATCTTCTTTTTGCACAAAAAGCCAATTTATGGCGCATTAAGTTATAGACATGTCGCAAAAACAACATCATTAAGTTTGATTAACCCTTAAGATTTAATAGCAAATTGGACAACTCAAAACAGAAAAATACTGAGTTATCTCGTTTGCATACATTTCTAAACTAATAGAGAGAGGATAGTAATGAGTAATATATCAAAAATAATAATACCCACCGCAGCCGCTGCCATGCTGGCAACTTCTGCTCCAACTTTTGCAGAAGGCCTTGAAGGCTTTTACGCCAATGTGAGAATTGGCATTCAATTCACCGATCCGGGTGATGGCGTAGAAAGTGACACCACTATCGAGAGCTTTGCATCTCGTATTGGTTACAACACTGAAACAGATCTTGGCAATGGCCTCACTGCATTTGGCCGCCTGGAATTCCAGATCGATGCTGAAGACAGTGATGCTGATGCAGAAACTGGCGTCAGAGACACCACCAAAATTCGCCTTGGCTATGTCGGCCTGAAAGGCGATTTTGGCAGTCTACGTATTGGCCAGGATTACCACACATTTTACAGTTACACTGTAGCACCTGTTGATATTCCTTGGTGGCATTCCGGCTACAACATGCTGGGTTACGTTGGCCGTACAGGTGATGCATTAACCTACACTAAAACCATCGGTGGTTTCAGCTTTGGCGCAACTGCATATTTGGAATCAGACGATGCTGATGATGGTGTTGAAATTGGTGCTTCTTATAACTTCGGCCCAATTCAAATTGCTGCCGCTTCTCGAGATTTGGACGGTTTTGCAGATGCCTTAACCGCCTTCACCGTCACTGGTCAAGCTGGCGGCGTCAGTCTGGGTGCTACCTTTCAGGACCAAGGTGATTCTGACAGCGTTGAAGCCAATATCAGCTATGGTAACTTCTATGTGCAACTGGGTGAAGCCAATGACATAGCGGCCACTACATTGGGCTACACACTCAACATCGGCCCTAAGACACTGATGTGGTTTGAATTGTTCAAACAAGAAGCAGGCGCCGATGCAGTCGATGATGATTTCACGGCTATTGCCACACTGAAATACAATATTTTCTAAGTTGTATTTATTAAGTCATAAAAGCAGTAAAAACTTTAGCACTCTGTTGGAGTGTTGAGATTCTCTATATAGTATACCGTTAAAAGTATGCCATTAAGCGCTCCGGCCTGATTGTTCAGGTCGGAGTTTTTTTTGTCTGTCATACAATAGACTAGCTCACTAATATATTGCTATTCATTTTTAAACAGACTAACCTTCCTCAAAAATCGATTCAAACCAGCAGATACTTTACCTGCAGACTCACTTCACAGCTTTAAGGAAGAACATGAGTGCTGGCATCTCTGGATTCACTAGTCTTTAAAAACGCAAAGATATTTAATGCTTCAGTAGTTTTATCCTGTCATTCAGACAGTGTTATCAATTTATTGTAAGAAAACATCAAAATATTAAAGAGGAAAGAAATAATGCAAAAGAAAGTTGTTGAATTTAATTCCGAAGGGTCCAGAGTCGCAGCTGATTTATATCTGCCAGACGATGTTACAACGAATGCCCCAGTAATACTGTTGTGCCATGGGTTTGCTGGAGTAAAAGAGCTATTGTTGCCTGCATTTGCAGAACATTTTGCCAAAGCAGGTTATGTAGCAATGACCTTTGATTATCGTGGTTTTGGTGCCAGTGAAGGAGAACCTGGTCGTTTAGTACCAGCCCTGCAAGTTGAAGATATCAAGAATGCTATAACCTTTCTTTCCCAGTGCCCTGAAGTTGATTCAGACCGAATAGCTCTCTGGGGCACATCGTTTGGTGGTGCTAATGCGGTGGTAACTGCAGCCGAAGACGATCGAATTAAAGCTGTGTCTGTCCAGCTTACTTTTGCCGATGGAGAACGAGTGATCACATCGGCAATGAGCTCTGATGAGAAACATAAATTTTTAGCTACTATTGAAAAAATGGAACTAAAGAAAGAGAAAACCGGCCGGGAAATGATGGTGCCGATAGTAAAAGTGTTAAGTGATGAACAATCAAAAAAGTTCTATCAGGAATACGCTGATGAACACCCCGCTCTTAAAATAAAGATTCCCTTTTTAACGGTAGCAGAAACGATGAAGTTCAAACCCATAAACACCATTTCGAATGTTAGCGTGCCCTTGCTAGTTGTTGCCGCTACCAACGACAGTGTCAATCCAGTAACAGAATCTCATGCTCTTTATGCCGCTGCCAATGAACCCAAAGAGTTGTTTGAGCTTGAAGGGGCAACTCATTATGAGGCATATAAAGGCCCTGTTTTTGAAAAAACGGCTAATAAACAAGTAGAATGGTTTAACAACCACCTCTAGCATTTCTGAGTGGTGCTTTCTGGAGATTCACAATGATCAGACCTAGGGCCTGTTCACACTA
>JBOEHE010000103.1:0-2040 GCA_050633785.1 Arenicella sp. | reverse complement strand
GCTCAAATTTCTCTTTAGACATAACTTATATCTCTCGTTATTACTATTTCGTTAATAATTAAATTTGCTTACTACTAAAATATTGCTATTAACAGCACTAAGCGCGTTTAATAACAGCTTCTGCCACCATATTGGGAGCAGGAGAATATTTTTCAAATTGCATGGTATAAGCAGCACGACCTTGCGTAGCAGAACGCAAAGCAGTGGCATAACCAAACATTTCAGCCAAGGGCACTTCGGCATTGATAGTTTTCCCTGATGGGGAATCATCCATACCTAAAATAACACCACGGCGTGAACTCAAATCACCGGTAACACTGCCCATATATTCTTCTGGGCTAACTACCTCAACTGCCATTACAGGCTCAAGCAAGACCACGCCTGAATTACGTGCACCTTCTCTAAAAGCCTGACTGGCAGCAGCCTTAAATGCATATTCCGAAGAATCAACATCATGAAAGGAACCGTCGTATAATGCGACCCTGACATCCACTACTGGATAACCAGCTAAGACGCCGCTACGCATGGCTTCTTCAACACCTTTTTGCACAGCGGGAATAAATTCTCGCGGGACAACGCCACCTTTAATCTCATCTATAAACTCGAAGCCTTTACCACGCTCCTGAGGTTCAAGACGCAGATAAACATGGCCAAACTGACCACGACCACCTGATTGTTTGGCGTATTTATATTCTTGTTCAACCATTTTGCCAATCGTTTCACGATAAGCTACTTGTGGTTTACCAACATTTGCCTCGACACTAAATTCGCGTTTCATACGATCAATAATGATATCGAGGTGAAGTTCGCCCATTCCAGAGATGATGGTCTGACCAGACTCTTCATCGGTGTGAACTTGGAAAGACGGATCTTCCTGAGCCAACTTGCCTAGAGCAACACCCATTTTCTCTTGGTCAACCTGAGTCTTTGGTTCAATCGCCTGTGAAATCACTGGCTCTGGAAACTCCATGCGCTCCAGAGTAACAATGTTATTTGTGGAACACAGGGTGTCTCCAGTTGTTACATTCTTCAGACCTACAGCGGCAGCAATATCACCTGCACGAACTTCTTTAATTTCTTCACGGTTGTTCGAATGCATTTGCAGCAATCGACCTATCCGTTCTTTCTTACCTTTAACCGGATTGTAAACACTATCACCAGTACTCAGGATTCCTGAATACACACGGAAAAAGACTAATTGACCAACAAAGGGATCAGTAGCAATTTTAAACGCTAAAGCGGCAAAAGGTTCCTTATCATCAGCATGGCGTTCAACTTCTGTTTCTTCAGCATCATCAGCAATGCCTTTGATGGCCAGGACATCTGTAGGAGACGGCATATAATCTACGATACCATCAAGCACCGCTTGTACGCCTTTATTCTTAAACGCGGAACCACACATCATGGGAACAATTTCGTTATTCAATGTGCGCTGGCGTATGCCGGCTCTGATTTGGTCACTACTGAGATCGCCATTTTCAAGATAAGCATCCATCAGCTCTTCCGAAGCTTCAGCAGCACTTTCAAGCATTAGCTCTCGATACTGCTCTGCTTGCTCTTGTAAATCGTCAGGAATATCCCGCTCTTCGAATTTAACACCCATTGAGACATCATCCCAATAGATAGCTTTCATTTTGACAAGGTCAACAACACCTTCAAATTTCTCTTCAGAGCCAATTGCCAATTGCATAGGCACAGGATTTGCACCAAGGCGTTCTTTAATTTGTTCAACAACTCGCAGGAAGTCTGCTCCAGCGCGATCCATTTTATTAACAAAAGCCAGACGTGGCACTTGGTATTTATCAGCTTGGCGCCAGACTGTTTCAGACTGTGGCTCTACGCCACCGACTGCACAAAAGACGGCGACAGCGCCGTCCAACACTCGTAAGGAACGCTCTACTTCAATAGTAAAGTCTACGTGCCCTGGAGTGTCGATAATATTGATACGGTGTTCATCATAGTTACCAGCCATACCACGCCAGAATGTGGTTGTAGCAGCTGATGTAATAGTGATACCGCGCTCTTGCTCTTGCTCCATCC
>JBOEHE010000102.1:0-5050 GCA_050633785.1 Arenicella sp. | reverse complement strand
ATGCACTGCAAGCACACAAAGAAACCCCGGGCGGATTGTTGCCCATATTCCATGCGATTCAAGATGCCCTTGGCCATGTGCCAATGGAGGCCTTGCCAATGATTGGCAAGCAGTTGAATCTGTCCAGAGCCGATGTCTATGGCGTGCTGAGTTTCTATCACCACTTTCGCACTGAGCCGGGCGGCGAGCGGACAGTGTATGTGTGCCGGGCAGAAGCCTGTCAGGCAATGGGCGCAGCCACTTTGGAGCAACAGATCAAGGAGTATCTGCAAGTGGATTTCCACGAAACCACCGCCGATGGCAAGTATTCATTAGAGCCGGTGTATTGTCTGGGCAATTGCGCCTGCGCGCCCTCGATCCGAGTGGGTGATGAGGTCATAGGACGAATGACGAAGACCAAGATAGACACAACACTGGGTGGCAAAGCATGACAACGATCTATATATCGGATGACTCCACGGCCTGTTCGGTCGGAGCAAATGAGGTGGCTGGGTCGTTATCAGCGGCAGGCCATGAGATAATTCGCACCAGCAGCCGCGGTCTGTTCTGGTTGGAACCCTTGGTTGAGGTGGATACCGAACAAGGCCGGGTAGGCTATGGTCCAGTCAGCAGCGATGATGTGGCTGATCTGCTGGAACAGGGTTTGCTGACAGGTCAGAACCAACACCCGCTGTGTGTGGGTCTGGTGGAAGAACTGCCGTATTTAAAGAAGCAACAGCGCCTGAATTTTCAGTATCACGGCCAGCATGCTGCGCTGGATATTGAGGCGTATTGCCAGACAGGGGGCTTTGCCGGTCTTAAGCAGGCATTGACGCTGTCCCCACAGGCGATTGTCGATGAGGTCAAAACCTCGGGCCTGCGCGGACGAGGCGGAGCGGCCTTTCCAACGGGCATCAAATGGCAGACAGTGCTGGATACTGACAGTGACCAGAAGTACATTGTGTGCAATGCAGATGAAGGAGATTCCGGCACGTTTTCAGACCGATTGCAGATGGAAGGTGCGCCGTATGCACTGATCGAAGGCATGGTGATAGCGGGTCTGGCGGTCAAGGCGACGCAAGGCTATATCTATCTGCGTTCGGAATACCCGGATGCCCACCGGGTGCTCAATAAAGCGATTGAGCGCGCCAGACAAGACAAGTATCTGGGTGATGATATCCAGGGCAGTGGCCAGAGCTTTGAACTGGAAGTGCGTCTGGCAGCCGGGGCGTATATCTGCGGAGAAGAAACCTCTCTGCTGGAAAGTCTGGAAGGCAAACGAGGTCTGGTACGCGCCAAACCGCCGTTGCCAGCCATAGAAGGCTTGTTCGGTCAACCGACGGTGGTCAACAATGTGATCAGTCTGGCAACGATCCCGGTGATACTGGCCAAAGGCGGTGAGCATTATCGCGACTTTGGTATAGGCCGGTCACGAGGCACCATGCCCTTGCAACTGGCGGGCAATATCAAGCAGGGTGGTCTGGTGGAAGTGGCCTTCGGTGTTACATTGAAGGAGATTCTGCATGACTTTGGTGGTGGAACAGCCACCGGTCTGCCGATCAAGGCAGTGCAGATAGGCGGGCCCTTGGGGGCGTACATCATGCCGGAACAATTTGATACCCCTCTGGACTATGAGGCCTTCGCCGAGATGGGTGGTATGGTGGGTCATGGGGGCATTGTGGTGTTTGACGACAATGCCAATATGGGTGATCTGGCGCGTTTTGCGATGGAATTCTGTGCGATAGAGTCGTGCGGTAAGTGCACGCCGTGCCGAATCGGGTCAACCCGGGCGGTTGAGGTGATGGACAAGATGAGATCGGGTGACAATGTCACCGCGAATACCGAGTTGTTGGAAGATCTGTGCGAGACTATGGTGGATGGTTCTCTGTGCGCCTTGGGCGGCATGGCACCGTTTCCGGTGCAAAGTATCTTAAAGCATTTTCCACAGGAAATGACAGCCAACTCACAAGGCAACTCGGACAACGAAAGAGGTTGAACAGATGAATGAGATGATAATCAATACCCACAGCGCTGAAACAGGTTGTGATAAAGATTTGGGAACGCCGGAAGTTAAATCAGATACGATGGTGACCATGACGATAGACGGAACGCAAGTGACAGTGCCTGAGGGTACATCGATCCTGCGGGCAGCGGCGCAAGTGGATATTAATATCCCGAAGTTGTGTGCGACAGACTCATTGAAGTCTTTTGGTTCGTGCCGATTGTGTGTGGTTGAGGTTGAAGGACGCCGAGGCTATCCAGCATCGTGCACGACACCAGTATCAGCGGATATGGTGGTGAATACGCAGAACTCGAAGCTGGGTAAACTGCGGCGCAATGTGATGGAGTTGTATATCTCGGACCATCCACTGGATTGTCTGACCTGTCCGACCAATGGTGATTGTGAGTTGCAGGACATGGCCGGAGCGGTCGGTTTGCGCGATGTACGCTACGGCTATGCCGGAGAGAACCATCTGGAGGCAGAGAAAGACACCTCAAATCCATACTTTACCTTTGATCCGAGCAAATGCATTGTGTGTTCACGCTGTGTCAGGGCCTGTGATGAAGTGCAGGGAACGTTTGCTTTGACGATCTCAGACAGGGGGTTTAACTCCAAGGTCAGTCCGAGTATGGATGAAAGTTTTCTGGATTCGGAATGTGTGTCGTGCGGAGCCTGTGTGCAGGCGTGTCCGACGGCGACTCTGGCCGAGAATGAATTGATTGACAAAGGGCAGCCAGAGCATTCGGTGGTGACGACCTGTGCGTATTGCGGTGTTGGCTGTGCGTTTAAGGCTGAGATGAAAGGCACCGAAGTGGTGAAGATGATTCCGTACAAAGACGGTAAGGCGAATCGGGGTCATTCCTGTGTTAAGGGTCGATTTGCGTTTGGTTATGCGACGCATAAAGATCGTATTACGAAGCCGATGATCCGAGACAGCATTGATGATGCGTGGCAGGAAGTGAGTTGGGAAGAGGCGTTTGGTTTTGCGGCTAAGCGTATCAAAGCGATACAGGCCGAACATGGGCGTAATTCAGTGGGCGGTATCACCTCCTCAAGGTGCACCAATGAAGAGGTGTATCTGGTGCAGAAGTTAGTGCGAGCGGCCTTCCAGAACAATAATGTGGATACCTGTGCACGGGTGTGTCATTCACCAACGGGTTATGGTTTGAAGACGACCTTGGGTGAGTCAGCAGGAACGCAGGATTTTGATTCAGTGGAACAGACTGATGTGATGATTGTGATTGGTGCTAATCCAACGGATGCACATCCCGTGTTTGCCTCGCGTATGAAGCGTCGTTTGCGAGAAGGGGCGAAGCTGATTGTGGCGGACCCACGGGAGATTGATATTCTGCATGGTCCGGGGTATGAAGCTTCACACCATCTGCCGTTGCGTCCGGGTACGAATGTGGCGTTTATCAATGCGATGGCGCATGTGGTGTTGGATGAGCAGTTGCAGGATCAGGACTTTATTGACAGTCGCTGTGATAAGCAGGCGTATGAGCGCTGGAGAGAGTTTATCAGTGATGAACGTCATGCGCCGGAGAATACCGAGAGTATTACGGGTATTAATGCTGAGGAACTGAGGCAGGCTGCGAGGTTGTACGCGCAAGGTGATAATGGTGCGATTTATTACGGTTTGGGTGTGACAGAACACAGTCAGGGTTCGACCATGGTGATGGGCATTGCGAATCTGGCGATGGTGACGGGTAATATTGGCCGGCCGGGTGTTGGTGTGAATCCATTGCGGGGTCAGAACAATGTGCAGGGATCGTGTGATATGGGGTCGTTCCCGCACGAGCTGCCGGGTTATCGGCATGTGTCGGATGATGCGACCAGGGCGTTGTTTGAAGGAGTCTGGAAGGTTGAGTTGGATAATGAGCCGGGCTTGCGTATTCCGAATATGTTTGAGGCGGCGTTGTCGGGCAGTTTCAAGGGTTTGTATTGTCAGGGTGAGGATATAGCTCAGTCGGATCCGAACACGCATCATGTGGAAGCGGCTTTGCGTTCACTGGAGTGTTTGATCGTGCAGGATATCTTCCTGAATGAGACGGCGAAGTTTGCGCATGTGTTTTTGCCGGGATCATCGTTTTTAGAAAAGAACGGAACGTTTACCAATGCGGAGCGTCGTATCTCACCGGTGCGTAAGGCGATGCCGGCATTACCGGGTCTGGAAGATTGGGAAGTGACGCAAGGTCTGGCGAAGGCGCTGGGTTATGAGATGAATTATGCGCATCCGAGTGAGATAATGGATGAGATAGCGAGTTTGACGCCGACGTTTACGGGTGTGAGCTATGAGTTGCTGGATAGAGAAGGCAGTGTGCAGTGGCCGTGTAATGAGACAACGCCGTTGGGTACGAATGTGATGCATGAGCAGAGTTTTGTGCGTGGTGAAGGCTTGTTTGTGCCGACGGAGTATGTGGCGACAAAAGAGAAGACGACGCGCAAGTTTCCGTTGTTGTTGACGACGGGCCGGATCCTGAGTCAGTACAATGTTGGTGCGCAGACGCGCAGGACGGGTAATCAGGTGTGGCATGATGAGGATGTGTTGGAATTGCATCCGCATGATGCGCAGGAGCGCGGCATTGAGACGGATGACTGGGTAGGCATCAGCAGTCGTGCGGGAACGACGGTGTTGCGGGCGAAGGTGTCGGAGCGCATGCAGGCGGGAGTGGTGTATACGACGTTTCATCATCCGGTGTCGGGAGCGAATGTGATTACGACGGATAATTCGGATTGGGCGACGAACTGTCCGGAGTATAAGGTGACGGCGGTGCAGTTGGTGAAGGTGACGGAACCGTCCGAGTGGCAGCAGCGGTTTGAGGAGTTTGACCGTCGGCAGCAGGATTTGTTGAAAGAAGCGTTATAGGAGGTTAAGACGATGAATGCAGAATATTTGATGAAGATGTTGGAGCAGATCGCGGCTAACCTGGCTTATGAGAAAGATGAGGATGTGGCGGCTGCAATGGTGGCTCGTCATATCCAGTCTTTTTGGACCAAGGGAATGAAGACCGCTTTAGTGGAATGTGTGCAGGCAGGGGCTGAGCCTGAAGGTCGGATTGCGGCTTTGGC
>JBOEHE010000101.1:0-26415 GCA_050633785.1 Arenicella sp. | reverse complement strand
ATTAATCATCAAATCGAATCACCGATCACTCAAGGGTCGAATGTCAATGTTAACTTCGATATGCGCGGTGTATCATTGATCGATAACGTATAGATTTTTATACGTTTTACTCTTGAGTAAGGCCTGTTTAGAAAAACAGGCCTTCTCGGGCAGTGTGTTATTTCTATGTCAAAAAACTATGGCATAGTCGTCAACGCAACTACGGCACAAGCATTTTAGTTGTGTTGCAACAGTGCCGATGAGTTTATTCATAAAACGTTGATACCTTGTTCAATGAGAGCACCAATGACAGTACACAGTGAGAAACAATGACACATAAAATTATACCGGTCGAGCCATTTGATTATTTTGTTTTTGGTGGGACTGGGGATTTGGCACGGCGAAAATTATTGCCTGCTTTATACCACCGATTTGCTGATGGGCAAATACCGGAAACGTCCCGAATAATAGCGTGCGCCCGATCTGATTATAGCGATGATTCTTTTCGGCAGTTGATAGCACAGGTTCTGGCCGAAAAAGTCTCGACCGGTGATGAAGAGCAAGTAATGATTGACCGCTTTCTGGCCTTATTGAGTTATCAGAAAATTGATATAGCTGACAATGATGACTGGAAAGCATTCGCTAAAACAGTGAGAGCGACCAACGATTCTAGAATCAGAGTCTATTATCTATCGGTTGGGCCATCGCTGTTTGACAATATTATTGATGGTTTGAAATCACATAAGTTGAATGATAAAGCCAGGTTGGTTGTGGAGAAACCTTTGGGCTTTGATCATGATTCCGCCTGTAAATTGAATGCTCTACTAGCAGATGCCTTTGATGAACACAGCGTTTATCGGATTGATCACTATCTGGGCAAAGAAACGGTACAAAACTTGATGGCATTACGATTTGCCAATGCTTTGTTTGAGCCTTTGTGGAATTCCCGCCATGTAGACCATGTGCAGATTACCGCGGCTGAAACTCTGGGTTTGCAGGGCAGGGGTGAGTATTACGACCGCTCCGGGGCCATGCGTGATATGGTGCAAAACCACTTATTACAGCTACTCTGTCTGAGCGCGATGGAACCTCCGCATACCTATGATGCTGATAGTGTGCGTGATGAAAAACTGAAAGTACTGCGCAGCCTGAAACCACTGCGGGGGGCGGATGTACTAGCGAATACTGTACGTGGGCAATACATCAGTGATGACAATGCGTCATCGTACCTGCAAGATGTTGGTAAACAACAGAGCATGACGGAAAGTTATGTCGCCATTCGTGCTGAAATTAATAATTGGCGCTGGTCCGGTACGCCATTTTATTTGCGCACAGGAAAACGCTTGCGTGCGAATATGACCGAAATTACGTTTGTCTTTCGAGACACACCGCATTCTATTTTTGGTGAGTTGGATACACCAATCAAACCTAATGCCATGGTGATTCGCTTGCAACCTGATGAAGGAATCGATCTTGAAATCATGACCAAAGATCCGGGGCCTGGGGGGTTACGCTTGCGTCAATCATCATTGGATACGGCCATCTCGGCTGGTGAGCAAGATACGTTTCGTATGCCAGATGCTTATGAACGCTTATTATTGGATGTGGTGCGAGGCAATCAAACACTCTTTATGCGGGGTGATGAAGTAGAGGCCGCATGGCAGTGGGTTGATCCGATTATTCAAGCTTGGCAAGCATCTGGAGAACAGCCTGAACAGTATGATAATGCCAGTCAGGGTCCGGCTGGAGCGATGGAACTTATGGCTGACAATGGTCATCGCTGGAGAAAGATTCAATGAGCTGGCATTATTTTGAGCAGGCGGAACAACAAGCTGTCTTTCTGGCAGCCAAAGTGGCTGCTGACCTTGTGCATCTGTTGGAGCAACAGCAACAGGTGACACTGTGTGTGCCAGGTGGGACAACGCCGGGTTTGTTTTTCAATCACATCAGTCGTTTTGAGTTGGACTGGTCCAGAGTACGTCTGGTGCTGAGCGATGAACGCTGGGTACCCTTGGACAACCCCTTGTCAAATGAAGCTCTGTTGCGGCAGCAGTTTGCTCGTAATGCGGCCAGCAATGTTGGTATTGTATCGCTGTTTGATGGCTCTATGCCCATTGTAACTGCCGTTGAACATGTCAATGCTGAACTCACACCCATTCTGCCTATAGATATCTGTGTTCTGGGTATGGGTGAAGATGGGCATACCGCATCTTTGTTTCCGGGGATGGACGGTCTGGTCGATGCCCTTAATGCTGAACAAGAGCCGAAATTGGTGGTTGCCAGAGTGCAGAATAAACAGGAGCTGCGCGTCAGCTGGAATCTATCAGCATTATTACGAGCCAGTCGGCATTATCTGTTGATTAAAGGCCGGGAAAAACAAACTGTTGCAGCTAAGGCTGAGCAAGCATTATCCCTCGAATTACCCGTGAGTTATGTCCTGAACAATGCCGCCACTGATATTTATTGTGCTGAGTATTAGGTGAGGCGGAAAATATTATGAAGAAACTTAATGATACTGTTGCCCAAGTCACTGAGCGTATTGCTCTAAGAAGCAAAACAAGCCGTGATGATTATCTACAACGCATGCAGCTGGCCATGGACAATGGCGTGCAGCGATCGAACCTGACCTGTGGCAATATGGCACATGCCTGTGCAGCCGCTACGTTTCAGGAAAAGCAGATTTATGCCGCAGAACATGCCAGAAACATTGGAATCATTACCGCTTACAATGACATGCTGTCAGCCCATCAACCATTTCATCGCTATCCAGATCTGATAAAACAGACTGCAATCAAGCATGGTGCAACAGCTCAGGTCGCAGGTGGCGTGCCAGCTATGTGTGATGGTGTTACTCAAGGTCAGGATGGCATGGACTTATCTCTGTTTTCCCGAGATGTCATTGCTATGGCGGCATCGGTTGCTTTGTCGCATCAATGTTTTGATGCGGTTGTTTATCTGGGGGTCTGTGACAAGATTATCCCGGGAATGACCATAGCTGCAGCCAGCTTTGGTCATCTGCCAGCTATGATGTTGCCAGCAGGGCCTATGCCATCGGGCTTGCCCAACGAGGAAAAAGCGTCTGTTCGGCAAAAACACGCAGCGGGTGAAGTAGGTAAGGATGAGTTGTTGAAAGCCGAGATGTCGTCTTATCACAGTCCAGGAACCTGCACCTTCTATGGCACAGCCAATACCAACCAATTAATTATGGAAATCATGGGGCTGCATCTGCCGGGAGCCAGTTTTATCAACCCTGACACGCCTTTACGTGATGCTTTGACACAATATGGTGTTGAACGCAGCTTGCAGATTACCCAGGGTCAGACGCAATTCACACCAGCCTGCGATATTCTGGCTGAAAAGAACTTTGTTAACGGTCTGGTTGGCCTGCTTGCTTCAGGTGGTTCGACAAATCTGGTTATTCATCTGGTGGCGATGGCCCGTGCAGCTGGAATCATTATTGATCTTCAGGACTTTTCTGACCTGTCAGCAGTGGTGCCAACTATCAGCAAGGTTTATCCAAATGGCTGGGCTGATGTGAATACATTCCAGCAAGCTGGAGGCATGTCTGTCTTTATTGCGCAGCTGCTGAATGCTGGCTTAGTGCACAACGAGGTTAGTACGGTTGTTGGCAATCGATTGACAGACTATACCCAAGTGCCACATCTGGATAGTAACGAACAACTTTCATGGGAAGATGGCCCATTGAATAGCAGTAATACCGAGGTTTTGGCGTCCGTGGATCACGCTTTCTCTGCCACAGGTGGGTTGGTTTTGCTTGACGGTAATCTAGGGCGTTCCGTGATCAAAACGTCTGCCTTGAAAGCAGAGCAAATGCGAATACGGGCGCCATCTCGGGTGTTTTACAGTCAGGCTCAGGTCAAGCAGGCGTTTCAAGCCGGTGAGCTGGACAGAGATTTTATTTGTGTGGTGCGCTTTCAAGGACCACAAGCCAATGGCATGCCGGAACTACATGGTTTGACTCCCATATTGTCAACCATTCAGGCACGAGGTTTTAACGTAGCTCTGGTTACTGATGGGCGTATGTCGGGTGCATCTGGGAAAATACCGGCAGCGATACACGTGTCTCCAGAAGCCTGTGCTGGTGGTTCAATCGGGCGTATACGTGATGGCGATATGCTGGTTCTGGATGCTAATACCGGTGAGTTATTGGTGGAGGTTGATAATCTGGAACAACGTGCGATCGAAGTGATCGATTTGTCGGTTAACCACAGTGGTTGTGGGCGTGAGCTGTTCAGTGGTTTTCGCCAGCAAGTGGGTTTGGCTGAAAATGGCGGCAGTGTGTTGTTCTGACTATATATCAGCGTTTGCACAAGTCGATACGAATAAACAATTACTAACAACAGAAATAGACAATGATTACAGCCCAACAAGCATCAACACGCATCTTGCAACACATCGAACAGATCGATGTTATTCCAGTGCTCGTTCTTGACGATCCAGCGGTGGCTGTAGATCTGGCCAAAGTGTTGGTTGATGCAGGTTTACCTGTATTGGAAGTGACCTTGAGAACCTCCAATGCCTTGCACGTTATAGAAAAAATGGCCTCTGTTGAAGGAGCTGTAGTCGCGGCGGGCACGGTGTTAAACGAATCCCATGTGTTGCAGGCAAAACAAGCCGGAGCCAGTTTTGCTGTCTCTCCTGGATATACTGGTTCACTTTGGACTGCTGCCAGCCAGGCTGATTTACCCTTGTTGCCGGGTGCTGCTACAGCGTCTGAAATGATGAGCTTGATGGAAATTGGGTTTTCGATGTTGAAGTTTTTCCCAGCAGAAACTAACGGTGGAATTGCTGCCTTGAAGTCTCTGGGAGGGCCATTGCCGCAAATGTCATTTTGCCCGACAGGCGGAGTGAATACAAAGAATATGGGAGGCTATCTGGAGTTGAGTAATGTCGCTTGTGTCGGTGGTTCCTGGTTGGTGACCGAACAGGATGTGGCGCAAAAGGATTGGCGTAGTATTGCGCAGAAAGCGCAGGCGCTGGAGCGCTGACAGTCGTGGTCTGACTGATTTTTCTGGTGCGTTATTGCAGTGAGCCCTGACTGTTATAACGATCTATCAAGCCACGTTAAGGTTGCTGTTTTTAGCAGCCTTGTGGTGACTAATGTTTAAATTTAGGTATTTCAAATGATAAAAGTGGCAATCAATGGTTTTGGGCGTATTGGTCGGAATGTAATGAGGGCGTGTTATGAGGGTGGTTATGACAATGAGATTGAGATTGTTGCCATCAATGACTTGGGCAATATTGATATTAATGCGCATTTGTTGAGCTATGATACTGCGCATGGGAAATTTACAGGGTCGGTTGCCATAGAAGCCGATGAGCTTCGGGTGAATAACAAACCTGTCAAGGTGTTCAATCAACCCGATCCCAGCCAACTTCCGTGGAAAGAACAGGGGATTGATGTGGTTCTTGAGTGCACGGGTTTTTTTACCAGTAAAGACAAAGCCAGTGCCCATATCGAAGCAGGAGCAAAAAAAGTACTGTTGTCAGCACCTGGCAAGGAGATGGATGCCACCATTGTGCATGGGGTTAATCACCAGAGTTTGACCGGCAGTGATATTGTGGTTTCCAATGCATCATGTACCACTAATTGCCTGGCACCTGTTGTACAGGCTTTGCATAACACCATTGGTATCAAAAAAGGGTTGGCTAACACCATGCATTCCTACACCAATGACCAGCGTTTAACGGATGTCTATCACAGTGATGTATTGCGAGCTCGGGCTGCTGCACATAATATGATTCCCACCAGAACGGGGGCTGCTGCTGCCATTGGTCTGGTGATTCCTGAGTTGGCAGGCAAGTTGGACGGTTTGTCAGTCAGAGTACCTACCCTGAATGTCTCTTTGCTGGATTTGACCTTTATCGCAGGTCGTGAAACAACGGTTGTTGAAGTCAATAACGTGCTGACAGCAGCAGCCAATGGGGACTTGCAGGGAGTTCTGGCAATCAACGAGTTGCCTCTGGTTTCATCTGATTTCAATCATAACCCCGCATCGAGCATAGCCGATATCACTCAGACACGGGTTGACGGTGAGTTGGTAAAAGTGCTGGCCTGGTATGACAATGAATGGGGCTTTTCCAATCGGATGCTGGATAATGTGCTGGTGATGCAGGCTGCGGGTTAGAGTGATGAAACAATCAATGCAGCGGCGCACTAAAATCGTCGCCACTATGGGACCTGCTTCTAGCAACCCAAGCGTCATTGAGCAAATGATAGAAGCTGGCGTCAATGTGTTTCGGTTGAACTTTTCACACGGAGATTCGCAATCACATACGCAGTTGGCAACTCTGGTGCGCGCAGCAGCAAAGAATTTGAATCGACACGTTGCTGTTATGGGGGATTTGCAAGGCCCAAAAATTCGTATTGGTCGTTTTATCAATGGCTATGCGGATCTTGACGCTGGTGCAGAGTTTGTCATCGACAGTGATTTCGATCTTGATGCAGGTACTGATGAACGGGTGGGTATCAACTTTGATTTATACAAGGATTGCTCAGTCGGCCAACGATTACTGCTTGATGATGGACGCCTTGAACTGAGCATAACGGCAATTGACAATTCTGCGGTGCATACTCAGGTTGTTACTGGTGGGCGTCTGTCGGCTAATAAAGGTTTGAACCTGATGGGCGGGGGCTTATCCAATGACGCTTTGACGGCTGAGGATAAAACCAATATCGAGCTGGCTGCTAAATTGCAGTTGGACTATCTGGCCATCTCGTTTCCAACCTCGGCGCAAGATATGGAGAATGCCCGCAAAATTTGTGCAATTCATCACTATGTACCAAAGCTGATTGCGAAAATAGAGCGGGCAGAAGTGGTTGCTTCCGAAGACAGTTTGCAAGCGGTGATAGCAGCGTCTGATGGTGTCATGGTTGCGCGGGGTGATTTGGGGGTTGAGATTGGCGATGAAGAGCTGATTGGTGTGCAAAAGAAAATCATCAAAATGGCAATTAAAATGAATCGTGTGGTGATCACCGCCACCCAGATGATGGAATCGATGATCGAAAATACCATTCCAACTCGGGCTGAAGTGATGGATGTGGCCAATGCGGTGCTTGATGGCACTGATGCGGTGATGTTGTCCGCAGAAACAGCAACAGGTCAACACCCGGTCAAAGTGGTAGAAGCGATGCGACGGATTATTCTGGGGGCTGAGAAACACTGTGCGGACCTTGATCTCAGCCAGTCAGTCAGCAGAGATTTCAAGGCCATTGATGAATCGATTGCCAGGGCCAGCGTGCATGTGGCAGAACATATGAAAGAGTTGAAGGCAATTGTGTGTTTGACCGAATCAGGAGACACACCGTTATGGATGTCACGAGTGTTGCTGAATGTGCCTATTATTGCATTATCCCCTCAACATAGTACTTTGAATCGAGTAGCTATGTTTAGAGGTGTTAATTCGTTTCATTGTGAACTGAATGGAAACAATGCAGCAGACGTCCTGGATAATGCGCTGGCTCGTTTATCCTCTGAAGGCATTCTGGAAAAAACAGACATGGTCATCGCGACCATGGGCAATCGTATTGGAACTTGCGGTTATACCGATACTATGACGATACGGGTGATCGAATGAATAAAGAGAGTTCTATTATGAAACTATCAACTGCTATTTTTGATAAAAACAGTTCGCTGTGGTCGGATGATCCTTCCATACAAGGTTTGATTGATAAGCGTTTGGGTTGGTTGGATTCGGTGCAGTTCTGCTTGGAGAACCAGGTCGGTATTGAAACATTTGTTAAGCGCGTCAAAGCAGCTGGCTTACAACAAATTGTGCTATTAGGCATGGGTGGTTCTGGTTTGGCTCCGGAAGTGTTTTCGAAGCTCTTTTCTGCAGAAGGTGGTCTGCAGTTGTTGGTATTAGACAGTACCTGCACAGAACAAATTCTAGCGTTTGAAGAATCTCTGGAGATAGATGAAACCCTGTTTCTGGTGTCCAGCAAATCGGGGAACACGATTGAAACCTGGTCATTGTTTGAGTATTTTTATACAAAACTTGAAATGCTTAAAGGCAGTGCGGCCGGACAGCAATTTGCAGCAATAACAGATGCTGATTCTGATCTGGAAAAGCTGGCAGAGGAACGTCAGTTTATGCATTGTTTTATTAACCCATCTGATATCGGTGGACGTTTTTCGGCCTTAAGCTATTTTGGCCTTGTCCCAGCTGCTTTGCTTGGTGTATCTCTAGACAGGCTTTTAGCTTCAGCACAACAAGCCTGGCATGACTGTCACACAGAAGATGGAGCTGGAATCAGGTTGGGGCAATGGTTGATGCAAGGCTATCATGACCAACAACTGGATAAATTGATTCTACATGTGCCAGAAAAATTGGTACCTCTGGTGTGGTGGATTGAGCAATTGGTGGCCGAATCACTGGGAAAGCAAGGGCAGGGTATTTTGCCTGTTTTGAATATCGAAAGCAGCAGTAATGTGCCATTGTCCAATAGCAAACATTTACATATAGCCCTGGGTTCAGATCAAAGCGATTTTTCTGATGTGAGAAAGGCATGTTGGGGTCTGGTTGATAAATACGCTGTGGCAGCGCATTTCTTTCATTGGGAGTTTGCTGTTGCTCTGGCAGGTCAGTCATTAGGCATCAATCCTTTTGATGAACCTAATGTCACTGAAGCCAAAGTGCGCACCAGACAGTTATTGGCAGACTATCCTGCAGAAGCAGTGCTGCCAGTGCCAGAAGAAGGGGCATTAGCTGAAGTTTTGCCCCAGTTGCTATCTCAAGCCAGTGAGGATTCATATGTCTCTATTCTGGCTTATTGGCCGATTAACCTGAACAATGACACGCTATTGGGGCAATTCAAATCAACAATTGAGCAGCAGTTCCAAGTGCCAGTCACAATAAACTATGGTCCTCGTTATTTGCATTCGACAGGACAGCTGCACAAGGGAGGCAAGCGTCAGGGTGTGTTTATTGTTCTAACGCAATCAACAGAACCTGATCTGGCAATTCCCAACCAGAACTATAGTTTTAATAAACTTTGCAGAGCGCAAGCCTTGGGTGATTTTCAGATTCTCAGTGAAAAAGATCTGCCTGCTATTTTTTATAGCTTAACTGATTTAGGCCAGTTATCATTATCCATGTAACAACAGAAATAACTATTTATGCAGACAGAGACACTTAAAAAGGCATTTCAGTTATGGCAGTTTTTAGCGTCAGTTCATCAAGAACCGCATGCTGCAGATGCTATTGTTGTGTGCTGTTCTTATGATCTTCGGGTCTGCGATTATGCCTGTGAACTGGTCAAATCAGGTGTCTCGAATCGTTTGGTATTGAGTGGCAATACAGGTAACTGGACACGTCATTTATGGAATGTACCGGAAGCGCATATTTTCAAACAGCGAGCTATCACTAATGGAATTTCTCCGGAGTTGATAACGTTGGAAGACAAGTCGACCAATTTTGGTGAAAATATTGCCTTTTCCAGCAGGCTTTTGCCACAAGCCGGCACTCTCTGTTTTATATCAAAACCGAACTCACTGTTGAGGCTTGCATTAACGGCAGAAATCCAATGTCCTGACATTGATACCTGTGTCTGCGGACCTACAACTGCCTTCCCGGAAGATGTGTCCAATGTCGTCGGCTTATTCGGTTTAATCAGTGAAATGGTGGGTGATGTTCAACGTATAGAACGCTATCCTCAATTGGGTTATCAAGTGTCACATCCTATACCTGAAGAGATAGCGCAAGCTTGTTCTTATCTGATTGATAAGGGCTTTACTCAGCACTTGCTTGGTGAACAATAGAAAAGTAAAGCCCCTGTTTTTTCAGCGATAGGTGGTTACAACGCAGCCGATATTGCAGTCATAACGTTATCGAAAGAGATTGTGCCCTTACGATGGTCAATGTTTGAATCATCTGCAAAGGCGATGTGTCCGGAGTTCAACCCTCGAGTCATTTCTATAAAACCAGTTAAGGCTGAAAACGAGAAACCCAATCCTGACAATGCCTGCTTCCAGTTTGATTCAGGTATTACAGCAGCACCTATGGTTTTGCCGAGAACCTTGGATACATGCTTAGCAACATCATTGGGTGAATATCTATTCGGTCCTTCCAATTCAATGATTCGCGTACCGTTCCAATTTTGGCATAAAGCATCGGCAGCAATGTGACCAACATCATCAGTCGCTATCATTGGAATCTTTCGGTCTAATGGGGACAGAAAGCTGGGTAATTCTTCCTGTGAAGCGGCAATTTTGATTAATGGGCTCCAGTTTTCCATAAAATAAGCTGCACGAAGGAACGTAACAGGCAGCTCCGATTGGCCTAAGCGTTGCTCGAGTGTGCGGTTCATGGCTATCCATCCCGTATCACGTGTCTGGTCTGCTCCAATGGAAGATAACGCAACTACTTTGGGTAACTGTACCCTTGTTATCGCTTCAGCAATGGTGCAGGCCATAATATCAGCTTGAATAAAAAGGTCTTCCCTTGCATATTGCTGTGGGCTGAGTATATAAGCCCCTGTAGCGCCAGACAACGCGTTGCTTAATGCTGATAGGTCAGTGAAGTCGGCAAGTGCTACTTCCGCCCCTTGATTGGCCCAGATATTCCCCTTGTCTGCCGTGCGCACTACAACACGCACGTTTTTACCGGCACTGAGCAATGCACGTGCTGTGGCAGCGCCAGTGCGTCCGCTGACGCCAGTGACAACATATAATTCAGAACTACTCATAATTTCTCCTGTTGGGCATAGAGCCGTTGATAGATTCGATGCCAGAAATCATATACACTGCAGTAACATAACGGAAATGCATAGAGGTGATATTGAAAATGCACAAAGTGGATTTTGCTGGTGTTGACCTTAACCTTCTCAAATTGTTTGATGCATTATTGAAAGAACGCAACGTCACACGGGCGGGTCAAAGGCTTGGTCTCAGCCAACCCGCTGCCAGCCGTGGTTTGGCGCGTCTTCGCCACTTATTGAATGATCAGCTCTTTGTTCGGACATCTAAAGGTTTGGAACTGACTTCCAGGGCTCTTGATTTGTCAGAACCGGTGGCTAGTTTGTTAGAAGATGCCCGTTCCATCGTTGCGCCTTCGGTTTTTGAACCGGCTTCTGCATCCGGACGATTTACCATAGCAGCTGCCGATCATTTGGCTTTATTGTTTATGCCAGCGTTGTTATCAAAACTGGCTCTGTTAGCACCGGGTTTGGACTTGGAAATTCCTGCGTCTTCAGGTGATAATGTCAATTTAGTCGCTCAAGGTGGAGCGGATATGGCGATTGGTGTTTATCATGATTTGCCTGCAAGGTTTTACCAGCGGTTATTGTATGACGAAGACCTGGTGTGTTTGGTTCGTCGTAACCATCCGGTGATTGCACAACAGTTGAGTCTGGAAAATTTCATGTCACTATCGCATATATCGGTGATTATTACCGGCCACGGGAAAAGCACAGTGGATGATGCATTGGCACAGCTAGGTTTGAGTCGCAGAGTGGCTGTTCGGCTTCCGCACTTTCTGGCTGCTCCAATGCTGGTTGCTGAAAGTGATATGATATTATCCCTTCCACGCCGTCTGGCTCAGAAAATTGCCAGAACGGTCCCTGTTGACGTGTTAGAATTGCCACTGGAAACAGGACGTTTTAGCCCGTCGATGATATGGCATGGCAGACAGCACAATGACCCTGCTCACAGATGGTTCAGAAAGTTGATAGTTGAAGTTGGCTTTGAAATAGCGTGATTGCCTGATCGCTAAACGTATAATGTGACAATAAATGCTATGACTAAAATCAAAACGATTCTTTTCACTCTTTTTCTACTGACATTCCTATCAGGGGCCGGGGGAACTGCGCAATTGAATCTTGGTGGTGGTGAATTCTTAGTGGGCGTTTCTGAAAAACTCCCTATTGAGAAGGAGAAGCTGGAATCCATATGGTTGCGAAGTGCGTATCAGGCTTGTGGTTCTGATAAGTTTGATTACGTATTAGATGATGCCAGAATAGACAGATCCCAAGAGTTTTTGATTGATGGCGAGGCAGATAAAGTGAAACCAACTCGGGTGCTATTGGCTGGCGCTGTTAAATGTTTGTAGTGGTTCTTTGAAAAGTGTGGGTCTTGATTTGAATTATTAGCGATAAGCAGGGATTTATGTGGATAAAGGGTTTTGATGAAGAAGATGCTCTGGAGTATGCGAGATGTATGTCAGAGATGTTTGAACTGGAAGCGGAACTTGAGCGCGAACTTTCAAAAGGTCATCCACTTTATGGGTACAAGTTTAAGGTTGTTGCAAAACACGAGCAAAGTTCTCACGATTTCATATTTGAAACCACACACCCTTATTTTAATCTGATTCAGGTACATTTAACCTGGCAAAAGGAGTGTTCTGATTCGTTTCCGTATTTTGAAAAATTTGGGGGCGACATTTAATGAGTATCAACATGTGCAATGTTTCTGAAGGCTTCAAATGAAACGCAGGCCAACCATTCCAGTATTTAAGTGGCGACTGGCAATTCATCTGGAAGCAACAAGAAACCTCCAGAACCAGAAAGGAACACCGGCCCATAATTGTGAATGCGATCTTTGTCGTTTGTGGAGAGAGGCTTACCCTGAACTTATACCCGAAACACTCTTGTCTGAGCTGAAAAGGGTGGGGATTGACTTGAACTTCCCAACTGAATTTTATGACTCAAATTCTAATTCAGACACAAGCGACATGTGCTGTCGAATAATGTTTCATGCTGTGGGTAAAGTTCTATCGGGTCCCGGGTCGTCTATAGCCAATAAAAGACTAGGTGAGAATGTTATGAATTATATAACTGTCAGAGAACAGCCATATTTCAGTATCATGGTGTTGTCTGAACGCAATTCCTATGAAGCAGCTCCAGTGCTTACAGATTCTTCTGTGGGTGAAATACTGTGTTTCGATATTCGGTTCAATATCCATAAGCCACCTGTTTGAGTGGCAGCTGGAATGGGTGTCAGATGGTTTGTTCGGATGTTTGTTTGGGAGTGAATAAGACCAAAAAAAAAGCCCACTTCCTGAAGAAGTGGGCTCGTTCATATTGAAGTTCAGAAAGCAGTTTCAGGCAACAATTGAAACCTTATTCCGAGCTTCGATAAACCAATATATAGAGAAGTAAATTAGTATTAATTAGTAGCGAAAACGCAGGCCAGCGACATAGCCTAGATCGGAGTCGTCTTTGTTATCTCCGCCAATTTCAACGAATAGTTTGACTTGCTTGTGGAAGGCATGAGTCAGGTTGGCATACCAATAGCCTACGCTATCGCCTTCTTCTGGAGAAAAATTACTATAAGCGATTGCCCCAGTCAGGTTGCCGCCAAGTTTTGACTTTAAAGATAAGTCGACTTGATCACCGCCATCGTTAGTGCTGTAAGCAATGCCATAGCCAAGGCCGCCCGCTTTACCTTTCAGGGCAACGCCCACGGTATCTACACTTTCAGCATCGCCATCGGCTTTGTAGTCCTGATAGGCTACAGCCAGACTTAATCCGGCGACTTTGGTAGTCAACATCAAATCTACCGAGGATTCATCTTTAACTTCACCGTCGCTGCCTTCAGCAATGTCAGTTGAAACATTAAGTTTCGTGTTTCCGCCCAATGCGAAGTGAGCGAAAAAAACATCGTCACCAGAGGTGTTGTCGAAACGTGTATCGGGAGCCATTTCATAGTCAACTTTGACACCAAAAGGGTCAACAGCATAGTTGGCTCTACCCATGCCGATTTTTGTTCCACCAAATTTCAGTCCTACATAAGCTTCATCGATATTTTTTTTCGGATCACTGCTATCTGCTTCTGATTTGAAATCGATATCCAGAACACCAAAAGCACCGACGCCTCCGCCGAAGTTGTAATCTCCATGAAACTTGAGTTCAAGATCATCATATTCCAGGTTCAGGTTATCCGTTTCGCCGGTTTTTTTGCGTAGTTGTAATTGATAGTCTCCTTTTAATTTCAGGGTGAATCCGTCTTTTTCCAACAGCTTGACGGCTGATGCGTTCGAAGCCATTAATAAGCTGGCAGTGGCTGCCAGAGTGCAGATTTTATTTTTTGATATTAGTGTGTAGTTACTCATGATTTCTCTCTCAATCCTCATATAGATAAGTATTAACGAAGCTGAAGTGGGAAAACGATGTAGATATTCTTATTGAAAGGTTGGATTGTTATTGCTGACTGAATTGTTTCCAATTGAGCCGAGAAATGACGTCTACCTATTGTTCTACTTGAATAAAAAGTTAAACTAAAATAGTTAGTATACTTTTTATTCATTTGTTCCCCCAGTTGCTGCTTTAAAATGATATGCTTGGTTTAAGAGCAATAGAACACTCATTTATAGTAAGTAAATAAAGTGGCTAGCTCTTAGATAAAAGCTTAGCTCAGGCAGGGCTTGGAACCTATAGAACAAGGTGTGATGTTTCTATTTTGTGTCTTTATTGTTACTCAATTGTTACTTTTAAATCATTGTTTTATAACGATATTGTGTTATGGGGGAATAGTTTTTATTTGCAATTAGTGACTTTTGAAGAACAACAAATAGTAGTGAAAGCCTTTTCTTTATTTTAAATGGATGGAATGGGTGTTGTTTGAAGTTAATTCAACACGCTCTGTGTTTTCAGTGTGTTCTGTTGGGAGGAGATTTTGTCGTTACTTTTGATATTTTTTGAAAAATATTATATTTAGAATATTTAAGATTTTGAGGTTATAGGCAACCTTTAAACTTTGCCAGGCAATAGGCATTGACCGTTGTTGCATCCATAATTTCTCCAGATAAAATCATCTCTTCAAATCTGGCCAAGGGGATTTTTTGAGTCAACAAATCTTCCTCTTCCTGATCCAGGCACAGTGAGCCTTGTTCAAGGTCTGTTGCCAGATAGATATGATAGGCTTGGTTAGAATAACCGTAAGCCAGATATTGCTTTCCTATATAGCGTATATTCTGTGCTATTAATCCCGTTTCTTCGCGTAACTCTCTCAAGGCAGCGTCCTTGTGATCGCTGTCTAGCTTTGATTCCAGTGACCCTTGGGGAAATTCTGAATAACGTTGTTTAACAGGGTAACGATATTGCTCAACCAGATAAACATGAGTGTCCTGAATTGGTATTATGACAACAAAATCGGGCTTTTCGACGACGCCATAAATTCCTTGAGTGCCACTAGGTCTTTCAATGTGGTCTTCACGGACAGTCATCCATGAGTTTTCGTAAACAACTCTGGAATTCAGGGTTTTGATTGTTTTCATTATGCGGTGCCTTACTTTGTTAGGTAATCAGTATAAACTTATTCTATACCTTCATGTTTGTGTAATGATCAATTTCCTTGTTCAGGCAGCGCATGTCGTTAAATGTATGATGCGCGCCAGCTTCCAATAAATTTGCTTCAGGCATCAGCTCAGTATAACCAAAGACCGTCATGCCCGCAGCCAGAGCGCTTTTTATACCTGTGGGACTATCTTCGATAACCAGGCACTTTTCAGGTTTGACACCACCCATGTTCTGGGCTGCAAACAAATAAATGTCCGGGTAGGGTTTGGGACGCTCTACATCATCGCAACTGAATATTCTGTCTGTGAAAATTGCCAGCATTGCAGTTTTTTGTAGACTGATTTCTATTCTCTGTCTATTGCTGTTTGACGCCACACAATATGGCATTGCAAGAGAGGCTAATGCTGATTGTATGCCTTTAATCGGTTGCAATGAGTTAGCCAGCGCAACTGCAACCTCCTGTTTGTAGCGCTGTTGCAGTTGCTTGGGCGGTTCCTGACCCAACAGTTGATGTATGATTTGTTGGCATTGCTCTGCAGACTTACCGACGAAAGTGTCGTACATTTGCTCAAGGTTGAAACTCAACCCACATAGCTCTTTGAGTATTAGGGCATAGGTCTCATTGGCGATTCGTTCGCTGTCAACAAGCACGCCATCGCAATCAAAAATCACTAGTTCAAAATCATTCATTGTAATGTGTATTGAGTTTTATTAACTGTCAATCACTTCGTTGATTGAGGCCTGCATATCTTCATCCGTAAACGGTTTGCATAAAAAGCCTCGTGCGCCTTTTTTTATAGCACTGAGGCCGGTGGCAACATCCGACAGTGCCGATACCACCAGAATACGAACTTGTGGATCGTATTCTATGATTTTTTCAATGCAACTGACACCGTCCATTTCCGGCATGGTCAGGTCCATTGTGATCAGGTCCGGTTTAAGCTCCTGAGCCATATGGAATGCTTCCTTGCCATTCTGTGCCTTACCAATGATTTTCATGGAAAAGTCGGTTGCGTAGATACGTTCAATGCGTGATCGAATGATGTTTGAATCATCGACAATTAATAATTTAATCACGTGTTACCCCTCAGTGAATAGTGTTAATAGCTTTGTTTTTATTGTTTTAAAGGAGGCAGCGTCATTTCAAATTGGCAGAATTTGCCAACAGCCTGCTGCAGTTTCAGTTTGCCGCCAAACTGTCGGACACCTTCGGTGATGACGTTCAGGCCAACCCCTCGACCTGCGTGCATGCCAACATCTGCGGTTGATATGCCTTGTGAAAAGACATGTTTGACAATCTGGTCAGGTTGCCAGCCGGCAATTTCTTCAGAAGAAATAGATCCTTTTGCTACTAAGTTTTCAGCGATTTTTTTGTCATCAAAACCGCGGCCATCATCACGTAGAATAAGTTCAATGGAACCATCGGGAAGCTTCGAAGCACGCAGATCAATGCGGCCTGATTTCGGTTTGTTATGCTGCAGGCGTTCCTCTGGTGTTTCAATACCATGAACCAGTGAATTGCGTAATAACTGCACGCAAAAGCTGTTAATAAGGTCTTTATACTCATCATTTAATGTCATTTCGGATAAACCGCTGGTGACAAAACGAACTTCTTTTTTGCAATCACTGGCAACGTCATTGACTAGTTTTGCCAAATGTTGCCATTCCTGCTCGCTTTGTTGAACCTGATCGATGTCATCCTGCATGACTTCTTGCAAGCCACGGCGTGTGGACAGATTTTTCAAGGTGTCGGTGTAGGATATTAATTGATCCAGCAAAATGGTCAGTGGCAGAAAGTCCATGCCTTTGATATCGGTAATATATTTCATGTCATGCAGAGTGCTTTCAAGTTCATGAGCTTTTTCGGCAAAAGCTTCCAGGCCAATGGCGGATGCATCGCCCTTGGTTTTGTGGATTTGAATGAAGATCTGGTCGACTTTGGCACGAAAGTCTGCTTTTCCTGATACCGGGGTTTTCAGGATTTCATTGATCTGTTGCAATGAAGATGCACTGTTATCCAGAAATGAATTCAGCGCAGCGGGGTTGGCATTCATGAACGATACCAACATTTCTATCTGTTGTTCACTTTCACTGCGGTTGCTTTCCAGCTCTTGTTGTAGCCGAACGCGATCAGAGATATCACTCACAGAAACCAGAACATTGCGTATTTTTCCTCTGGAAATCACTCTGAAAAAATTGAAACTCAAATGCTTGTCTTCAAGCACACCTTCGGAGTTTTCCAGGCTGACCTTGATTTGTTTCAGAGGGTTTAAATTACCGATCAGGTTTTCGATGACTTTGGGGTCAAACAGAACTTCGACAAAGGTTTTCATATTCTCCAGATCAGTTGGAGACACAATTTTGCCCAACAAATCAGTGAATTCACGTCCGCCGATATTGTTCGTTTCAAAAATTTCTTCCATTTCATTGGAATATTCATTGCTGATAATTCGTTGTTCGTCAACCAGAAACAAACCCTCGCGAACGGTATTCAAAATACCATTAGTTTCCTGGCGAGCCTTTTCCAACTCGAAGTCAGTACTGCTCAGGCGGCGAATAAAATAGAAGACAATGAATAATAAACTCAGTGCGGTAACGACCATGCCTACGATCTGGGCAAGTCGCAAAACGCCCAGCTTCTCATCACTGAGTTCCTGCAAATGCAGCGCAATATTGTCCGTGTAGGAATCCAGTTTGACCTTACTCAAACCACTGATATTCCAGAGTATGGAACCCTGAAATTGATAGTCCTGTGCAGCGGACAAGGCTACTTCACCACTGCCTTTACCGCTTAAGCTGAAAACAGGGCGGATACGTCGTTTATAGTCCTCCCAGACTGATATAGTGCCATTGATTATCCCAACGCCCTTATTGTCGTTGATGGCATCAATATTCAGATAGTCTCCTTCATCCACATTGCCAGTGCTTACTGTCAGGAGTTCACCTCCCTGGTTAAAGACCTGCATACGGGAGTCAATCAATCCTACGGTTTCGCGCAATCGTTCCTGTTCCTCGCTATAAGGTTCTCCTGCATTGTACTTGCCACGAATAATGTATAAATCGCTGATGACCAGATTGACCAGAGATGTCTGGTCAAAAGCTGTGTTAATGATTTTGTTGTCTTTATCGAGTTGATTGGAGATATAAAAACTCAGCGACATTATGCTCAGTACCAACACTGAGAATAAGATGATTGAACCGACAAGGGAGTGATATTTGCCGGATGTGTTTACGGTTTTATTGTTACGTTTGCTTACCATGACGACCTTCCTATTATTATAATTTTCGAATCATTAAAAAGCGGTAGGTAATACATTGTTTTACGACTACTGCATACTGTGTTGCCGGTTCGAAAAGCAGACGTGTTTTATGTCAATTATATAATTGGCCACCCTCACTATAGTCGTCTGCCTGTTATTACAACACAGGGACCTCTTTAGTGAAAAGAATAGCTCACTGAACGGGAAATAGTGTTGCCTGAAAGGCATTTGTTGCTAATTTGTTACCTTTGTTTTTGAACCGGCTTGATATCTTTCTGAGCAGAAAAGTATTGGTACTTGATAGAAATTCTAGTGTTTTTCTGTGACCCTGATGTTTATGATGTTTTATGCACTTTACTATTTATTAAAAGAGATATGAAAGCTCCTGATCCGCAAATGCATGCTTTATTGGAATTGCTGTCATATGTGATTATCAGGGCACGCTCAATGGCGTGGGATAATCGCCATTTTTTTACACGAATTAAGTCTGAGAGCAATGATGTTATCGCAGATATGTTGGATGCAATCCACAATGTCCCATTATTTTTAAATAATTGGGAAGCCTTTGATGAAGGAATGTTTCTAGAGTCCTTGGATGACATTTATTATGGCGTAAGGTCCGATTCTTCTACAGAGAGTCTGCTGCAGGTTTATACTGAAGCCCTGGATGATTATTTTATGATGTATCCTGGGCGCAGGTCTGATGAAGAATGTCATAAGGCAGTGAAAGTAAATGATTACTATTACAAGGAACTCGTTTCTTTTTTCAAAGACTGGGAAGTGGCCAAAGAAAGGCCAGTTTTCATGAAAAGGAATGGTCGGGTTAAGTGGTATTTCCATACTTGTTGTATGCAACATGTTTCTGGCTTTTATGCCATAGGAATGGCCATTATTGAATATCTGCCTGATAGCAGTAATGCGTTTAAAATCAGGTTGGACTTGGGTGATTTTGACGATTTAGGAGCGCGCCGTTTTCCTTTTACCAGCAAACAGGATGCGAAAGCTGCAGCCGCAGATATACATCATTGTTTTGAGGCTGTAGGGATACCTTTTCTGCAAAAATACAGTGAGCCATGCAATGCTCTGAGTGCATTAAAACAAGGTGGGAGTGAAGCAATGCTTGTCAGTCCTTATGAGGACCAACATGAAGATCTAATCGCTCAATTGGAAGCTGTTCACAGTCGTTGGTAGTACTTAGCATCTGGTAAGTACATTATTGAAGAGTGAGATCAATCATAGGAATGGTTCTTGTAGAGTAAATGTTCAATAAGCAATATAGACAAGAGCCAATGAGTAGTTAATGGAGTGAAATTACGGTGATTAAATTATGCCGAGCCATGGTTATTTAATCATGCTGTATTTGTTGTTTTGGCTGATTTTTGCGCAAGCCCAAACGAGATTACTCTTTGTATGATGAATAGTGATTAATTCCGTTTCGTGTAGTTATCGAAGTTGAATCTAGCCTGAAAAGTGTTTTATCAAGCCGGATGAAGCGGCACTGAATGTAATGACAAAAGCGACAAAGAAAATGACCTCCAATACCTTGTGTCCTTTATCATTTAATCGGACTTCGCCATCAGTGGTAATAAGAATTTCAACAGTATCGCCTATGTCTACCTTCCTGCTGGCAGTGATGTTTGAGGTGAATTGTCGGATTTGTTGTTGATATTGGTATTGGATAATCAACAAATCAGCCGTTTCGTGATTGTCACCTTTCGTATTGGCATCGATCGTTTTGAAGCCAATGACTGTAGCATTGACAGGGCCATAGCGGTTGAACTTACGGTTTTCCAGATAGAGTAGCCAAAAGAGGTAAAAAAACACTCCTGACCCGGATAGCGCGATCAGGCTATGCAATAGTGACATCACGGCTTGAACCAAAGTGTTACATAGCCTGTAAAGGCTATTACGTAACCCGCATAATCATCCGCTTGTTGCGTGTAATAAATACGTATGGAGTTTCTCAGGCAATTGACCCATGGTTGCATTGACCCATGTTTGATGGGCGAGTGTGGTTCAATATCGATAAATATTCTCCATGTTACATATCGTCAGCAGCTTTGCTTGTTCAGGGTTGAGAACTCAGAGTTGGGCACTGCACCAATTTTTGCCTGTCCCACAGCATGCACAACTCCTCGAGGGTAACCATCATGACCGAGGTTGCTGAGCAGTGGACTATCGGGTAATGGCGTAAAATCGCGTTGGAAAAAGTCGTCGTTTCCTTCGTCTATGACTCCGAAATCATTGGCTATTACGGAGTTCTGGTCAAAACCCGCCTGCTTGAGAGCAGCAAAGGTAAAGTAGCCTACAGGTGTGCTGTTGCCCCAGACATCAGAGTCAAAAGCATCGCTGGCATAGATCGTTTTACCGGCAGCAATAACGTTGTAATCCGTCATGAAGTTATGATCTGACGCTCGTCTGAACCTGAACACCCAAAGGGGTTTGTCCGAAAGAAACAGGTTGTTGTAAATGCGATAACGTTGTTTCCATGCAGCATGAATCGATCCATAAATGACGCAATTTTTAACTTCAAAGTCGCTGCCTTGAAGGCTGGCTGGGGCTGGACCGCCAATGGCATTTGGAGAATCATAGTTTCCCAGAAGTATATTTTCTGATGCTATAACCCGATCAATGACTACTTGATGGTGGGTTGTGCCTGTGAAGCTTTGAGTTTGAATGGAGCCCCCTGTTTGTGGCTTAAGGCGACAGCGTTTGACCGTAATGCTTTTGTCCTGTGAAGAGAGTGAATTCTTGTTGTACAGAAGCCCATAAAGATTACAGGCTTCAATGATGGTTTCCGAATAATTATAGCCATGAATAGCGCCGGAATTTCTGAAATCACCTTCTGAGCTTATATGGGTGTCAAGAGAACAGTTAAAGACTCGGTTGCCTTTCTTGCACAAAAAAATGGGTGATGAATTGCTGTTGGCTGGGAACTCTATACGCAGTCCGGTGACATTGATAAAGTTACAGGCATACACCTGAGCATTGCTGGCAGGGTCATTGTCCTGTTTGAATTTTTCGATGTGTAAGCCCTCAAAGGTCAAAAATTTACCATCGTAAATTGCCGCTGATGAAGAGCCGTTACCTTTTAGTGTTATGGATGAATCGTATGTGCCGTTATTGCTATTGGCACCAAAAATAACTTTTCTATTTTGAAGTGATGTTCCTCCACCTGTCATAAACGACTCTGGTTGCTGTATATCACTGCTGATGCCGATATAATTGACTGCCGGGTTGTTTAAGGCTGTTAAAAACTCTTGAGTGCTGTTGACATAATGTGTGCTTGGGGGAACGCGATTGTGGTTATCAAATAAATAGATGCTGCCCCAATCAGCGTTCGGGCAATCCAAGTGGGTTTCCAGAGAAGACAGGCTATTGATTATCTGCATGCGCAGCACGATCTCACCGGTGCCGACGCGATTGTGTGCATTGATCGTAATGTTAAATGTTCCATACCACTCACCTTCAGCCAGAGTAATAACTTTATCAAATGGCACATAATCTTCATCGGATACATTCATTCCATGCTCGGTATAGACGCGCACCTGCAAAAGGCCACGAGCTGATAACAGGCGTTCAACGTATCCAGTGATGAAGCCTGAGTCTCCTGGCCGATAGTTAACCGGAAGAAAATAGTCTCTGAAATCGACTCTCTGAACCGAGGAAGACCCTACATAAGGTGATTTGACAATAGTGCTTGAAACTTCTTCATCAATGCAGTGTTCATCTGACAAAAGTAGTTGAAGAGCAGGGACTATCGGGTTGGCTTGAGCCAACGGAGTCAATGCGCTTGATATCGCCAGGCCACTCATATTTTTCATAAACTGTCGTTTTGTTGTCATATAAGAATATCTACCAATAGCCAGGTGTTGTTGGCGTTAGCCAATAGAGAGGTTGCTGTATGAGGGTCTGGGTATCATTATAAACAGGGGAGTGTCAGTGACTTGTAAAAACTGAACATTAAATATTAATAGCAGGTGGTGTTTTATTCGATTCAATTGGGAAAAATCAATCGGTTGAAATGAACCTTTGCACAATATTTGTTGCTGATTTGTTACTTTGGATTTTGCAGTGTCTGGTTATCATTCAATATCAAGAAAAGGGTGGTGTGGGCACGTTGTGTGAGTCAGTACCAAATCATTAGGCTGGAAATGCATTTATGGGAGTATGAGTTTGCACATAAAGAAAGACTATCAATGGTTGAATAAATGGAGAGCTTTGATCAGCGAAAAGACGATATTGGAGTTAGGGTGTGGTGATGGGGTTGATACTCGGGTGTTGCTTGAGTCAGCAAGTTCTGTGATTGCTTGTGACCTCAACAGTGCGGATGTTGAACGTAACAGAATGGCCATATCAGGCGCTCAATTTCTAGAGTTGAATCATGCGCAGCCACTACCATTTGAAAACGGCAGATTCGATGTGGTTCTGGCCAGTTTAAGTCTGCATTATTTTACCTGGGAAAAAACACAGGACATTGTTGCTGAAATAAGTCGTGTGCTTGTTCCTGAGGGTGTTTTGATTTGCAGGCTCAACTCGACACAGGATGTTAACTATGGTGCTTCTGGTTATCCAGAAGTGGAGAGTGGTTTGTATGAGTTTGAGGGGCAAACCAAACGTTTCTTTCGTCGGCAGGATGTTCTTGAGTTGTTCGGAAAATATTGGTCTGTCAGTGACTTACGGCATGATGTTGTCGATCGCTATGAGCTTCCAAAGAGTGTCTGGTCTTGCCGTGTTCAAAAGTGTCAGTAATCGTTTTTCGAGACACTTGTTGCTGATTTGTTACTCATAATAAGTTGTGTCTTTGCTATTTTTGACGATCAGTGCTGTTGTTGCAAAAGACAGTGTGTATTTTAGATGAATCAAAATAGAGGTGCCGATGAAGGTTTATAGTGAGACCCGGCCATGGGGTGAATTCCATGTGTTGGATGAAGGAAATGGCTTTAAAGTGAAGCGAATCGTTGTAAATCCTTCTGGAAGATTGTCGTTACAGAGTCATAAGCAACGCGCTGAGCACTGGGTAGTCACAAAGGGTGAAGCGACAGTGACTGTGGATGATGACGTTAGCGTACATCGGTCTGGAAACTATATTTTTATCCCTCTGGGGGCGAAACACCGCTTGGAGAATATCAGTCAGGAAACGGTTGAAATCGTTGAGGTTCAATGCGGTAGTTATCTGGGGGAAGATGATATTGTCCGATATGAGGATATCTACTCCAGAGCGTAAAGAAAAAATGGACTATGACTATAGTAAAGGATAAAAAGTCAGGGGCACTCATCGATGAACATCTGTTAGATCAGATGGGTATCAGTAAATCTGAGTTAAAAGCTCTGAAGAAGAAATTGGCTAAAATTGCACCCCGCTCTGAACGGGGTGTAGAAACCTTGTTCCGGCTGTTGTCCAAAAACCAGTACACATTGAACACTATGGTTGACAGCAAGTCGAATATCCTAATTACGATCAATGCTTTGATTCTATCGATTATCATCGGCACAGTGCTTAATCAGTTGGGGAAGGACCCTCACTTGATTTATCCGGCTGTGATGATGCTGGCGACAAATTTATTGTCCATTGCTTATGCCGTTTTCGCAACCCGGCCTGAGTTGTTACATGGGGATAAGGCAACGGATAATCTACTGTTCTATGGCAACTTTTCCGAGATGCAGGAGCAAGACTATGTGGATCGCCTGGACGAGTTAATGCATGAAGGGGATGAACTTTATCGGGCCATTTCCAGAGATACCTTTTATCTGGGTAGGGAAATCGATCGCAAGTTCAGACTGATTCGCACCTCTTTTACTGTTTTTTTAACAGGCATTGTATTTTCGGTTGCGGCCTTTATTATCTGTCATATCTTCTTTTGAAATAATAAAAATTGGTCGGGATAATGAGCGCTAAAAAAATGATACGCTGGGGGATGATTGGCTGCGGTTCTGTTGCTGAGAAAAAAAGCGGGCCTGCTTATCAACAAGTTGAGGGGTTCGAACTATCAGCGGTGATGCGACGTAATGGTGAGTTGGCACAAGATTATGCACATCGGCATGGGGTGGCTATTTCTACCAGTTCTGCCGATGATATTATCGGCGACAATGATATTGATGCGGTTTATGTTGCGACCCCTCCTGACTCGCATGTGTTTTATGGTTTGCAGGTTGCTGAAGCAGGGAAGATCTGTTGTATTGAAAAGCCATTGGCGACAAATTATGAAGATGCTTTGCTTGTTTGCAATGCATTTAAGCAGCGTGGTATTGCTTTGTTCGTAGCCTATTATCGCCGCTCCTTGCCTCGTTTCAATAAGGTGAAGGAATTGCTTGATAAACAATGGATAGGGGAAGTTCGTCATATAAGCTGGCACCTTAATAAGCCGGCGAGCCAGGTTGATTTGTCGAAAGAGTCTAATTGGCGAACGGATAGAGCCGTCGCACAAGGTGGGTATTTTGATGATTTGGCCAGCCATGGTCTGGATTTGTTTGCTTATCTATTGGGTGAGTTTTTACAAGTGAAAGGTGTCGCTGTAAATCAACAAGGGCTCTATAACTCATCGGATGCAATCTCTGCCTGTTGGGTGCATAAGCAAGGTGTCACAGGCGCAGGCAGCTGGAATTTCGGCGGTTTTTCAAGGCAGGATAAAGTGGTTGTTTATGGCCGTGATGGAGAGATTTCATTTTCTGTTTTTGATGAACCCCCCATTGTTGTCGACAGCCAGACAATGAGCCGAGAGTTTTTTATAGAAAACCCAGAACATATTCAGTTGCCTCATGTGGCGGGGATGCGTGATCATTTGCTGGGTGAATTCAATCACCCTTCATCGGGAGCTACGGCCTTACATACCCAGTGGGTGATGCAACAGATATTGAATTAGACCGCTAAAGGGTTGTTGTGCTTGGAAGAGCTTATAGGTGCCCGATATTTTGCAGGCCCTTGATGCAGAGCTTTTAATAACGGGCACCTTTTTGATGTGCTATACAGATTTTAAGTGTTTAGCTGTCTGAAGCGAGTTTCTGGGCTAAACCGTAAATGCTGTATTTGGTCATATAAGACAGTTTATAGTCTGGAAAGGCATTGCTGATTAATTGCTTTAATTTCAGATGGTGAGTGGCGGCAGTTGCTGCATCGAACAATTCACCTTTGTTGTCACCAAGGTTTTTAATATAGTTTGAAGTAATGTCTTGCACTGCTGTCAAATATTTTTTCTGGGCAGTAACGGCAGTCTTAAGATCGGTGAATTCTCCGCGCCCTCCATAAACCCGTTTAACGCCTTTGATAGTTGTCAACTCGTCCAATGCGCGCTGCCAGGTGGATAAATCCGGCTGAGGTTTGCCTGCTACGATACCACCTTCCAACCAGGCATGGGCCTGATGGTGAATCATATCTCCCACCAATAAATCACCCGTTGCGTCAATGCGGACAACGGTCTGGGTGCTGGAAATGCCTGGGTTTTTCAGTTCAAACAGTGTGATATTCTCACCTGACTTCAGAGATATTTGGGTGCGTCCGTTGAACGTTTGCTGGATAGCCTCAAATGTTGGATAGCTATCTTCAGTAAATTTCTTGGCGATATCCACAAAGAAATATTTCTTATACTGATGCACTCCAGGCATAGCGTCAGCGGTTGCCTGGCTGGCTATGGAAGTTGCGCCAATTTTATGCAGGGCTGACAGGCCATTGAATTTATCTGGGTTAGGGTGGGTAATTATGACGCGAGTTATCGGGTTGTTACTTTTGGAACGAATGTCCTGGATTGCCTGAGTCGCTAATTCTGGGACGAATTGTGTGTCGATAATGGTTATTTCCTTGCCATCGTCATACCAGAATGTGTGGGTGTCAAACCCATTAGCCCCGGTGGTAAAGACATTTAATGTGCCAGCATTCGCCGCTGGTACCGTCAGAAATATTAGTAGAGATAGGCAATAGATGCT
>JBOEHE010000100.1:0-44648 GCA_050633785.1 Arenicella sp. | reverse complement strand
GGTAGGCTCATAAAAACCAGCCAATAACTTCAGCATCGTAGACTTGCCTGCACCATTATGTCCGAGCAATGCAACCCGATCCCCTTCGTGCAAAGAGATTGAAATATCATCCAATGCCAATATCGAAGTACTGCTACCTTGTGTCTGTCGAATCCTGCCACCAACAGGAATAGCTCTAGTCAGTGACCTTCGAAATGAACGGCTTGTTGTATCGTATATCGGATAGTCAAGACTGACGTTTTTTAAAGTAATACTAGTCATTAATTCAGCAGGTCTATTTTATAACCAGAAAGCGATACGGGTACGGTATTTGGCAAAAATTGGAAAGGCAATCAACCAACCCAATATTCCCAGCAAGAATGCTACAATCCAACTCACCCAATTTGTCTGACCGCCCAACAGAGGCTCTCGGAATAGTTCAATCAGATGAAAAAATGGATTTAAATCAGCAATCAAACCCAACTCCTGATTGTGCGTAGGCATCCACATTATGGGGGTTACAAAGAACGCCAGACGTAAAAGGTTATTCATCAATTCGGATAAATCACGAAATCGAGTCGCAAAAACACTCATTAAAAGCCCCATCCAGAGCGCATTCAATGATATCAGGAATAAAGCTACCGGCGTCAACAACCAGATAACATCAAAAGGCTGCTGCAAGACAATCGCAAATAACAGAAAAACCACCATCTGGTATGCCAATACAATAAAGTTACGCCAGACAACCCTGAACAGCAGGGTAAAGTAACCGAGTTGAAAAGAAATAAGGTAGTTCGCTGAATTGACAAACTCTCTGCCGCTTTCCATTACAATTCCGGACATATAGTTCCAGACGATAAAACCCAGCAAAAGGTGCAACATGTACTCACGCAATTCGACCCCACTCAAGCTCGCATAAATGGGGCCAACGGCAGAAACGAAAATAAGTATGCTCAAGCTGGCCCAGAATGCTCCCAGCTTTGAACGGTTATAACGGCTTTTAACGTCATTCCAGCCTAAAGCAGTGCATATTGACCATTGAGAAAAGGCTTGTGAGACATCACAAACAGCCAATTCAATATCCTTCTTTACATTCACCATAAAATTATTGGGTTCAATACGGATAACAATTCAGAATTTACAACAAGAGAACAAATAACATTTAAGACATGCAGTAAATGTAATTACAAAAGCAACTCCACTGCATGGCTTAACATTAACAGGAAATTTGGCATTTTCAGATAGTTGGCATTCGGGTTTACCACTATATTTGCCGGCCAAAAGATACACTACGCTAATTTTTTTTGCCAGCTTTAATCATTTTAAATAGACACAACTAGCTTGAAAAAAACCTGAAGCTCCTTAAACTCAAGAGCAAAAACAGAGCCTATTTACAATAAATATTGGCTGAGAATAGCTGGCACACATTACAAGATATGATTAAAATTTACTCCAGGTTACCGGCCCTAAGACAAATAAATGCCTCCTGCGCCTTCACTGGCAAACTAGCTAATACGAAGAAATTGCCATTTTATTTCGAACTTGGCACTGTTCGCTTTATACTATTAGAAATGTTGAAGATGAGCGAACACCAAACACAATGAAAACCAGCCTTATTACAGGTATCTCTGGTCAGGGAGGCGCATATCTTGCAAAGTTACTGCTCAATAGAGGCTATCAAGTTGTAGGAACAACCAGAGATTTAAAGCAGGTAGACACCCATAATCTGTCAACTCTGGGCATTCTGGACAAAATCTCGCTCAAGTCTCTGGATTTGCAGAATAGTCAATTAGTTTTGGATATGGTCGATCAGCTGAGGCCTGATGAAATTTATCACCTAGCGGCACCATCTTCTGTTGCCAGATCATTTAAGGAACCAGCAGAAACTATTTATAGCATTGCATTAACCACGGTCAATCTTCTCGATGCTATTCGTAAAACAGATAAAAATATCCCCTGTTTCATTGCCACCTCAACTGAAATGTTTGGTAATTGCGACACACCAGCCACAACCCATACCCCTCATGACCCTAAAAGCCCCTATGGCATTGGCAAAAGCTGCGCTCATTATCAGGCTCGAAATTACCGGGAAGCCTATGGTTTATATGTCTGCAACGGAATCCTCTCTAATTTTGAATCTCCCTTGCGGCCACGTAACTACGTCACTGCAAAAATAGTGAATACCGCCTGTAAAATTGCTTTAGGCGAAGCTTCAACAATAGAACTCGGCAACTTAAGTGTGAAACGGGACTGGGGATCAACAGATGATTTCATGCAAGCCGCCATGTTGAGTCTGCAGCAGGAACAACCTGACGATTACCTGATTGCCACAGGCATAACATCTAGCCTAGAGGATTTTCTGGACATTGCTTTTTCTTGCATCGACCTGGATTATAAAGACTATTTAGTTGTAAAAAACTCCCTACGGCGTCCATTAGATATAAAACAAACACTTTGCAACCCCAGAGTCACCCAATCCAAGCTACACTGGCAAGCGGAAAAGCCCTTGCGAGAGGTTATTACAGAAATGATGTATTCCCAACTTTGCGAACAAGTCGGCGCAACCAAAGCGGCACTCATGCTAAAACAGGACAGCTCAACCATCATATCAATCCCTGTCGCTCAATAAGCACAACAAAGTCTGTTGAAACATTTATAATCCTGAGTTTGTGAGATCATTAACCAGCTGACACCATAAAATGACAAAAAAACCGGCTCTTCGAGTATTACATATTTGCAAAGTGTTTCTTCCGGTTAAAGGCGGTGTTCAAAAAGTAGTTCATAGTCTCACCACATTGCTTAACGACTACACACATTCTGTTATCACGACAGGAGAGGATGGGGCTATCGCTAACGAAGAAGTTGATCATGCCCAGATTTTTCGTTGCCATTCTTACGGACAAATAGCTTCAATGCCACTTGCTCCATCTCTAGTCAGCATGGCATTTCGACAAACACGACAGAGTGATCTTATTGCCGTGCACTACCCCTTTCCTCTAGCGGAATTGGGCTTGTTGTTCAGTCCTCTCAACACACCGATTGTTGTGCATTGGCACTCTGCGATTATAGCCCAGAAAAAACTGAAATGGTTGGTGGCACCACTGACCTGGATAATACTATTTAGAGCAAGAGCTATTGTAGTAACATCCCAGAGGATGTTGACTCAGTCGTTTTTCCTGCGTTGTTTTCGCCGAAAAATCGAGTTTATTCCCTATGGCCTAAAACCTGCACCTGAGAATACCAATACAACAAAAGTCACAAACTACTTTGTTATCGTTGGGCGACATGTTTCCTACAAAGGAATAGATATCGCCATTCGTGCCATTGAAGGCACTCAGCTGCAATTACTGGTCGCTGGCGACGGTCCACTGTATGAGAAACACAAAAAGCTGGCTAATGATCTTGGAGTTATGGGTCAAATACAATTTGAGCCCCATGCCACTGATGACGAAATTATCGGTTTTCTACAACAGTCAATTGCCTTAGTAGTCTCTTCTGTTATGGAAAATGAAGCATTTGCTCTGGTTCAACTCGAAGCAATGCGACTGGCTAAAGCAGTCATAAACACTGAGCTGCAATCTTCAGTTCCCTGGGTTGCCCGCCATCAACAGGAAGCCTTAACGGTACCACCCAGCGACTCAAAGTCTCTGACCAACGCCATGCAGCTACTGGTTTCTGATCCCGAATTAGCACAGAGACTGGGTAACAATGGGCTGAACCGCTTTGAAGCTCATTTTTCATCAACAGTGTTTGCCACCGAAATTGATAAGCTGTATGCCCGCTTAATCAATGCCAGTCAACAATGAAGCATATTGTCTATAACCTCAATAGTATTCGCCCTCCGATAACGGGCATTGGTCGATATGCTATTGAATTGCTCCGTGGCAACTTGAGAACCAATATCCAATCATCGGCAGTGCATAACGGCAACGTCTACAAGAACCAATCCATTCCTGAAATGCTAGATAGTTTTGAGCAGCCAACGACCTCTTTAGGACTGAACAAACCTCCGTTCTTATCACTAAATCAGAATTACCGCCAATTAATTGGAAACATTCCCTGGAGCCGAGAGATTTATAGGTACCTCAATAGCAAACGCTTTACCCATTTAGCTAATTCATCACTGGCTGCTGGAGCTATTTATCATGATATCAATTATTCACCGCTTCAAAATGCTCCGAGAACAATAAGCACCGTATACGACTTATCGCACCAGCAATGCCCGGACACCCACCCTCATCATCGAGTACGCTATCTGAACCGTTATTTCAAACAACTCGCTGTATCTGACAACCCAGTCATCACCATCAGTGAGAGCATCAAGAATGAACTGATTCAATCCTATGAATTGCCGGCAGAACGCATTCACGTGACTCATCTGGCTGCCGATGAGTGTTTTCGACCACATAACAAAGCAGAGGCTGAAGCAGTGCTCAGCCACTATTCCTTAAACTATAAACAGTATTTACTCAGTGTCGGCACACTTGAACCCCGGAAAAACCTGACAACAATATTGACTGCCTATAGCACACTGGACGAGTCTATAAAGCAGGCATTCCCTCTGGTAATAGTTGGCCCCCAAGGCTGGAAGAGTAAACCACTGGAAGAACAAATAGACCAACTTCATAAGCAAGGCCACATAATAAAAATTGGTTTTGTTCCACAACAACAACTGCCGGCACTTTACGCAAGCGCAGCAGCTTTTATTTACCCATCAATTTACGAAGGCTTTGGTTTACCCTTGCTCGAAGCCATGCAAAGTGGTTGTCCCTGTATAACATCCAATGCAGGCTCTCTGGCAGAAGTTGCCAAACAGCACGCACTAAAGGTAAACCCACTAGATGGCGACGACCTAGCTTCTAAAATCACTAAACTATTGCAAGACACACAGCTGAATTCACATTATTCTATAGCAGCCCTGAAACGTGCTGCAGACTTTTCGTGGGACCAGACGATCAGACAGACACATAAGGTATATGATTCTATTTAAACGCAACACTATTCTCATTGCACTGACCAGCCTGCTTTTGTGCGTCAGTTGTTCAACTGAACCTGACCAGACAAATGATCTGTCTAAAAACTATGAAAAAAAGAAAGGCAGCTACCCAATCGTAACCCGCCATCTGACACAGGATAATGAACCGGAGTATATCAACCGCTTGATATTGCAGGACTCTCTATACCTGCTACAACATGCTCACAATCCGGTCGACTGGTGGTCCTGGGGGGATGATGCCTTTACAGCCGCACGCGAGGCTGACAAACCCATTCTCTTATCGATAGGCTATTCTACGTGCCACTGGTGTCATGTAATGGAGAGGGAAAGCTTTGAAAATATTGAGATAGCCGAATATATTAATCAAAATTTCATTGCTATCAAAGTTGACCGGGAAGAACACCCAGATATCGACGAGGTCTATCTAACGGCAGTGCAAATGCTCAGCGGCCAGGCTGGTGGCTGGCCACTTACTGCCATTCTAACACCTGATGCGCTGCCATTTTTTGGCGGCACCTACTTCCAACCGAAGCAGTTTCTCAGCTTACTGAAACAGGTTAACGACACTTGGCAACAAAAACGACCAGCAGTCCTCGCTCAAGCCGAACGCCTGAAAAAAGCCTTATCAAGCATCAACCAATCAGCCAGTGCGGCAAAGGCCATCGATAATACCGTCATAACATTAGCTCAAAAGCAAATTCAACAGGATTTATCTACGCCCTCCAGAAGCCATGTCGCAGCCTTTCCTCGTGAGCCTGAGATACTGTTTTTACTGCATCAGGCTCTGGCAAAACTGGAAACAGACCCTTTAACAATAGCTCAAAAACGTTTACACACTATAGCTGCTGGTGGCATCCATGACCAACTGGGAGGCGGTTTTCATCGCTATAGCGTCGATGCCAGTTGGAAAGTCCCTCACTTTGAGAAAATGCTCTACAATCAGGCCCAATTGGCCAGAGCCTATGCCGAGACCTACAAACTAAGCCATAACCCACAAATGCGTCGTGTTGCCGAAGCAACATTTGACTTCATGTTAAAAGACATGATGGCACCAGAAGGCGGCTTTTATGCTGCCATGGATGCCGAAAGTGATGGGCAAGAAGGCTCCTATTATTTATGGCGTTTTGACGAATTGAGCAAGCTTCTCGATACTGCAGACCTGGAATTGGCAAAGACCGCTTTTGGGATTTCAGAAAATGGTAATTTTTCTGGCTTCAATGTCCTGCAAGGCATAAACCCAGAAACAAGCGCTCCACTTTCGAATGAAGTAGAAAATCAGCTTAATGCTCTAAAAAACACCTTATCCAAGACCCGCAAGAAACGTCCACACCCTCGCATAGACACCAAAATAATTACAGCCTGGAACGGTTTATCTATCAGCGCTTTGATCAGCGGTTACCAAACACTAGGTCATGAAAAGTACCGTGCTGCAGCAACAAAAGCTGCCCAACGCATCTGGGACTCCGCGTATTCAAACAAACAGGGCCTGGCCCGTACTATTCCAGTAGACAACACCGTAGTTGACGGCACTCTCGAAGACTATGCCTATTTTGCTAACGCCTTACTGGACATCCATGATTTAACGAACAACTCCATCTGGTTAGAACGCACGCAAGAACTAACAAGCCTTATGATAGATCGTTTTCACGATGAAAAAACGGGTGGTTTTTTCATCAACAATTCGCAAGCCCCAAAAGGTTTAATAGTCTCCCTGGTAACCGCACGAGACAACTCCATAGTTTCAGGCAACTCCATTGCCGCTCAAGTGTTGGTAAAACTTTTTGCCCGTACAGGAAAACTCGAATATCAACAATTGGCTCGCAGCGTTATAGCGGCCTTTTCCAAACAAATGTTTGCTAACCCACAATCACTAAGCGGAATGTTAACAGCTGCCAGTCTGCTCAATTATGGGGAAATAGGAGCAACTCAGTACAGTGGCAAAGGCAAAGTCAGAATTGAAACCAGCGTCGTTAATCAAAAGCTTATCATCAAAGCTGATATTGCTGACGGCTGGCATATCAACTCTTATCGGGTGCTAAGTGATTACTTGATTCCAACAACATTGAAGTCATCCAAAGGCCATTGTTCTGCTCTCAAAAACATCGCATTTCCTGATGATAAAAAAGTAACACTTGGCTTTCAAAAAGATGAACTGCAGGTCTACGAAGACCAAATGATTATCAGTGCAGAAATTAATCCAAGCAGCAATTGCCACATAGTAGCCGCCGAACTCAACATCCAGGCCTGTTCAGACAAAGTGTGTTTATCTCCTGAAACACTGCAAATCAGGACCCCTGTTACAACACGCTGATTTCTGCCGCGTAAGTTCCAGGTAAGTTTTATTTTTTCATCAAAGAAAGCAAGCACCGCAAAAGTTCGGTAAATAAGCCTTAGCCTCATAGAGCAAACGACATTCTCTTTTCATTTAAGAAGAAAATGTTCTAATATACATATAAACATAAAGCAGTGCATTTACTCTTACAGGCGGGGATCCTAGACAGTGATAAAAGCAATAAGCGTTGCAAAAACGCCCATCAAACCCATCCTCGATTCGCACTGCACAATATGCAGCATTGCAGCATACATCAGCTTAATAAACAGCGGGGAATAACAAGCATATGATAAATCCTAATTCACACGGTAAACATTTTCTTTATCGTACCGCTCAATTATTGACCTTCGCTGTTGCACTGATGTCAGCAACACAAGCGTTTGCCATGCCCACGTTTAACAAAGTATTTACCCCGAACACTATAGGTCCGGGCAGTGTCAGTACTCTTACCTTCACTATTGATAACTCCGGAACAGGCACTCCTGCCACTGAATTAAGTTTCATCGATACTCTGCCTGCAGGTGTCACTCTAACCACACCCGCCAATGTCTCAACTTCCTGCGATGTTGTCCCTAGCAGTTCTTTGAGTGCTCCCGATGGTGGCAGCACAATCAGCATAACGGATTATACCGTTGGCGCATCATCATTTTGCACAATCACTGTCGATGTCACCAGCAGCACAGTAGGCACCCACACTAACACGACTGGCGACCTGACCTCGGATCTTGGCAACAGCGGCACAGCCACCGATGATTTAACGGTAACGGATACCCGGCCAGGGTTTATTGCTAACTTTTCTCCAAGCAGTATCAACATTGGAGGCCGCAGCACCTTAACCCTGACAGTAGATAACACCCTGAATGCAACTGGTGTTTCATCGTTATCACTGAACAATGTTCTTCCAGCTGGACTGGTTATGGCAGAACCCAATAATGCAACGCAAGACTGTGGCAACCCAGCCCTTCCAGCTACCTTTACCGTGACTCCAGAAACCGGCACTATCTCTTTATTTGCCAACGGCTTTCTACCTACTTTTCCAGCTCTGACTGCAAACTCTACCTGCACCCTATCATTTGACGTTATTGGAACGGTAGCTGGCACTCTCATCAATGTCAGTAGCGACTTGACGACATCAGGTCAAAGCGCTGGCAAGGCATTCGCAGCCCTCGATGTTACCAGCACCGCTCTTGGCATTACTCAAGCATTCACTGACGACCCGGCCCCCGTTGGTGGCACAGTAACAGCTGAATATACCATTACTAATCGAGACAGAAACTTCAGTGCCACTGGCATTAATTTCAGTGCTGATCTTAACGCCGTTTTAACAGGACTCGCTGCCAGCGGGTTACCACAATCGGATGTCTGCGGTGCAGGCTCATCCTTATCAGGCACATCAACACTGTCATTAACAGGCGGCACCTTGGCGCCTGGTGCATCATGCACATTCACCGCGATCCTTCAGATACCGATGTCTTCTCCTTCAGGGGCTGTAAACGTGACCACCAGTAGCGTATCAGCGATGATTGATGGCTCCCCTATTGTTGGCAATATGGCAACCGAAACCCTGCATGTCAGCAGTGCTCCAGTAATCACAACAACCTTCATACCTGACACAGTCACCAGCGGAGGCACAACAACGGTTGAGTACACTATTACCAATCCAAGCCCGACATCGGCTTCTACTGACATCGCCTTTTTCAATGAGTTTCCAGTCGCATTGCAAACCGCAACAATGACACCGGGCAATGATTCCTGCGGCGTTGGCTCAACAGTAACCTTCACACCGCTATTCAACCCAAGCCCTCCCTGCGATCCTTGCGACTCCATCAAAGCCAGACTGGATGTTTCCGGTGCCAACTTAGCACCCGCGGGACAAGCTGGCGATTCGTGTACCTTTTCGATCACATTTGATCTGAACCCGGATGCACCCAGCGGCCTGCACCCATTGATGACTAGTGCCATCACTGCTACCGTCGATGGTAACTCGCAAACTGGCAGTTTTGCCAGCGACACGCTGACCATAGTCAGCGCACCCAGCTTTACCAAATCATTCAGCGGCCCCGTTGCCCCCGGCGGAACGGTTGATCTTGAATTTTCAATCAGCTACCCGGAAGAAGCGGTTGGTGATGCAACCAATATCTCTTTCACTGACGATCTGGCCACCGTTCTGGCTGGATTGACTGCTAACCTTCCAGCATTACCTGATCCGCCTTGTGGAGCAGGCTCTTCCCTGACTGGATCTGCCGGAGACACCTTGTTAACATTGATGGGTGGCACTCTGTCTCCAGGAGAAACTTGCACCTTCACCGTTAGCCTGGATGTTCCTGCTGCCGCAACCCCAGGCACTTACACCAACACCACCAGCGACCTGAGCGCTATGGTTGCAGGGCTTACAGCAATCGAAAAAGCCGCCACTGATGACTTGAAAGTGGCTGGACTGACATTCACCAAAGAGTTTCTTGGCGACCCTTCTATTCCAGGTGAAAACATCACTTTGCGCTATGCAATAGAAAACATTCACCCAACAGACGATGCAACAGGTGTATTCTTCACTGACAGTTTGAGCAGTGCTCTTTCTGGGCTATCCGCAATGGGTACACCACCTTTGGTAAACACCTGCGGAGGAACGCTGTCAGGCACGACATTCCTCATTTATGTTGGTGGCAGTCTGCTGACAGGTGAGAGCTGTACAATCGAAGTTGATCTTTTAATCCCCGGAAGTGCAGCCAACGGGAGTTACCCAAGCACAACCAGCAACCTCACCGCCACGCAAGGAGGTGGAGTCGTTGTCATTGATCCAACATCAGACGACTTGATGATCAATTCAACATTAATATCAGTGACTAAAGAATTCACCGATAACCAACCTGTATTACCCGGTGATACCACTACCCTGTTGTTCACGATCACTAACCTCGACCCGGCACAAACAGCCTCAGCAATCAGTTTCACCGACAATCTGGGTTCCGTCATAACCGGCCTGGAAATAGACAGCCTGCAAGTTGCTTCGGATTGCCAAGCTGGCGGCGCAGTCATCAGTGGTTTGAACTCACCCGTCTTCAGCGTTTCAAGCCTGACCTTGGCTCCAGGCGCATCCTGTACTATACAGGCCAATATGCTGGTTCCCGCCAGTGCTTCACCGGGGATTTATACCAACACCACCAGTGCAGTAGCAGGCACAATCAATGGACTGCCAGTATTAGGTGCTGCTGCCAGTGATGATTTCACCGTTATTAACATTGATGTATCGTTCAGTAAAGCATTCAGCGCCACTCCTGTCCAAGCAGGAGATAATATCACTCTATCATTTACTATCACCAACAACGATGTTGATGACCCCGTTACCGACATGGCTTTCTCAGACGATCTCGATGCGGTCGTATCAGGGTTGGTTGCAACAGGACTGCCTGTCAATGATATTTGCGGGCCAGGCTCAAGCTTGTCAGGTACATCCTCACTGAGTATGATCGGAGGAAACCTGGCCGCCAGCGGCACCTGTTCTTTTGATGTGACGCTCGCAATACCAGCAAATGCTGCTCCAGGGACTTTTCCCAATACGACCAGTGATTTGACCATATTGGGCTTACTGGCAGCAGCTCCAGCGACTGCAGATTTAACTATCTTACCCACTCCGCCAACTTTTGCGAAAACATTTACACCGAACCTGATCGCAACTGACACAGTTTCAGTGTTGCAGCTGACGATCAATAACACAGCCAGTGGGGTTGTAGCTACAGCGCTTGATTTTACCGATAACTTACCAGCAGGTCTGGTGGTTGCTACACCGGCAAACGCCTCTACTGACTGCACCGGCGGCACAGTGACTGCTGTCTCCGGAACCTCGGTCATCAATTACACTGGCGGTTCAGTTGCAGCAACATCCAGTTGCACTGTTTCAGTAGACACTACCTCTTCTACAGGTGGCACCTATATCAACACAACCGGTGACTTGACCTCTTCAGCTGGCAATAGCGGCACGGCCACTGCAATGCTGATTGTTAATGGCGACTTGGACAACGACACCATCCCTAACGCCACTGATAATTGCCCTACCATCCCCAATACAGACCAGGCTGACTTAGACGAAGATGGCTTGGGCAATGTCTGTGATTCCGACATTGATGGTGATTCCCTGCCTAACAGCTACGAGACAACCAATGGACTCAACCCATTCAACTCCTTTGACCAGCAGGCCGACCCTGATGGTGATGGTTTTACTAATATTGAAGAGTTCAGATTTGGCACTGACCCGAATGTTGCAGACCCTGATGTCAACGGCAATGGTGTACCTGACAGTGTTGATGAACGTCGCAAGAAGATTGTCCCACCACTATTCCAATTGTTATTAAACCCGGACGTAGCATGATGAAAATACTACAACCCAAACCAGCAACTAAACGTATGACCACAGAAAAAGTGAACAGAACAGATCGACGGAAATTACTGCAAGTCATTGGCATAAGCAGTGTTGCAGCAGTAGCCGTTCCCAGCAAATGGTCCAAACCCGTTATTGATGCAGTTGTGCTACCAGCGCATGCCCAAACCAGCTGCACCACTGACACGGTCGTTGGAGGCCCGCTTCTGGGCAGTGGCTCAGCGACATGCCAGGCAGCTTGTGAAGCAGAGGCTGCGGCACAAGGCGCACAACTATGCTCAGTTGATGAAACACTGGACGGAACTGGCGCCACTCAATGCGGTTGCAACCTGGATCTACCTTAGTACTTGAGAACAGTTCCTGAGAAAACAGCAACTACTTAAAGCAACTATTTATCTCCTGGAAAAGGCTGCTTCTGCAAACAGGCGGCCTAATCCATAACCCCTGCCCACTCAGCAGGCACAAAATGAAACAACAGATTTATCTGTCGATGTTGCCGAGAGGCCTGATCACGCCAATGAGGTAAATCACAACCTCGAAAAAATACCGCGTCACCACAACTGAGTAACAGACTTTTCTGCCCTTCAGAGGTATCGAACCACAGTGGCCAGCGCGCTTCAGGCTGGGGAAGCTCTTCGTCGATCATCAAAGATAAAGTATAGTCACATTGTTCTCTATCCATATGAGCATCCAAGCGCGCACCTCCCCTGTACGCCGACGTATATGAATAGGTAGGTTTAAGTTGTCTCCCGGCAATGTTTGAAACAAAACTGGTGAGTTGTTTGTGTATAAAACGAGATAGACTCTCATTATGCCAACCATGCCTCAATTCAACCTGGGCATCACCCAACGGCCAGTCACCCGATGAAATCATCTGATTGTAATAACGAGAAAGCGCCTGACATAATACTGAAGGCAAGCAATCACTCAACTTACAATAGAGCAGCTCTTGCAACATCTCGTGACCTTGTTGCACCAATTGTTCACCGTGTTGTTTTCTGTGTTTCAACGCCTCAGCCGTGGTCAGCACGCCAGCAGCATATAGTTTCTCATATAATAATCCGGTAAGGGCTTCTGGCGGTGGACAGCCTGGTTTCAAATAAGAACATAACCAGGCCTGCTTTAACTGCAGCCACAGCGGCACCCAGATATTGGTTGCTTGATCCTGCCACCACAGCACAGGGTGATCTGACAGGAAACGTTCTCTATGTTTGACTTGACGTAGTAATGCCAAAGGCACAGAGTTTCCCATTTGAGCGTTCACGGATGGCGCAACCATGATATCACCATCATTTGCCTTTTTGGGTTTCAAATCATCGACAAAACAGGAGTACCTGACGGCAGAAGATTGCTGTGACCGAAAAGCAGCTTGTTCACTATCAACACCTAAATTGCGCATGCGCCCAGCCAATGGCTGCAATGATCTGATCAGTTCCGGTTCGAAATCTGGATTACTTTTCCACTTTACCGGTGACGGAGGTGTCAAAGTGGTTGATGATAACTCTAATGGCTTCGATAATGTCTCAATCAAGCGCTCTCCAGCCTCAACACCTATAAACTCACACAACCGTAATACTTCATATTTAGGGTTAGCAATCAGGTCTGTATATGTAATGCTTGTCCATTGCTTGTCAGGTAAGGTCTCAAGCCCCTGTATGATTGCCTGATTAGCGGCTGACCACTGAAAGGCTGCAATATAGCACAAAGACTTTTGCTCACATGTCTGCCAGCGATCAGGCAGCAAAAAGCTCCAGCTCCCTCGGGACCAACCCGGTAAATCTTCGAAAGCGACAAAACCCGGGTGTTGCCATGCCTGAATAAGCGATGAGACATTCTGTCGCAAATCACGTTGCAGATAAATAAAGAGTGCGTCAGGAAAAACAGCTTGTAGAAACGCCATCCGCAATGAATTTTCAGGCGTTTTTTCAAGAAACCGAATTAACTCAGGCATCACTCCAAACTGGCCTAACAAACGACCTTCAGGAGCCATAAGCTGTGCAATAAGACAACTTCGCAGCAGAGTTGCCGTTGATTGATCTGCATGCGTCTCATTAAGAGACTGCGAAGCATAAGACAGATTCTCGATATTCAGACTTGGAATACCATCAATCACAGCCTGCATTTCTGCATCCAACGATGCCACTCCCCGGGCTTTTTCCAACAATTCATACAATAAAGTGCTGCCAGCGCGGGGCGCAGATAGAACAAAAACAGGCCGTTCAAACACGTTCTCATGCTCTTGTGAGATAGTAAATACACACTCTTCCAACTCCCCAAGAGATACAATATCGATTAATTCAAGGTCCTGATCGTTTTCAATATTCTTACGATATCGTTGCAGATTGGCATCACTGTCAAATAGATATTGGCCCACCATAGCCCGGTGACAAGCGCGCCAGAAGCGCGCCTGCAATCCGGGGATTTTCGGCGGCGGCCTTACCTGCAAACGCCGCAGGAAGAGCCAATCCGGTCGAATATTACGGGTGTTAACCCTCAGTGTCAGACAATAGTAAACAGCGTCATCAACCTTTCTCATCAGCACGATGAATCCAGCCATTTATGGTAAAACGACTGTCACTGAACTGACCGGAAGGCACACGCACTGGCAATAACTCATGCGGTGCATCACTGGGGAAAATCACCAGCATATCCTGCCTTGGAGACAGAAGTTGCGAGCTGTCAGCGTGGGCAACACCACGTACACGCCGGTTATCGTACAAACGTAATTCACCACCATAAAATTGCCGTGGTTCCGCATGAAAAAAGTAGACAAAAGATAATTCTCTAGTCGACTCGGCATCAGCATCGCGGTGCATTCGATAGTAGCTCCCATCTTTAGAGGCCGTTATCTGCAGTTCAATCTGACCAACAGGAAAACCCTCTATTCCCATTCGAGAACAGGCTCCAGGCAATGCTCCTTTAAGTTGCTCGACAAACTCATTTTCGATAAAACCAACATCATCAAGCGTAAATGCACGACGCATCTGTTCATTAACTTCAGGTGCATCACTACCTGCGTGCAATACCGTAGCCTGTTTAAATTTATCCTGTCGATCCAGCACCGGCTGCATTAAACTATCAATGTTTGCATTGAGAAAATTACTCAATGACACATAAGGTAGTTCACTGACAATATCACCGAACTGCTCTAGACCGGCAGCTGTGCCCGTACCGCCCGGCACACCGGCGGGTTTTGATGCATGCCCGCCACGACCAAGGCCAATAACTTCAGGAATCAGGTTATCCAGCTTGAGATCGGGCAAAGCCCCAAGCAATATGCCTTGATGAAACAAGGCGTTGCGCTCAAGCACCTCAGCCTTAAAATCATGTGATAGCAAATCGGGGATAGCAAGATCATCCAAGCCTAATGCCTGAAGTAAATCCTTGGGGTTAGTTCGATACGTATAATATCTGGCCTGTTCGGTCAAAAACACATCATCATCCCGACGAAAACCATTACGGGTCAAACAATGATCCACAAGAACAGAACCTTCAGCCGCAAGATAGCAGACCTCGCTGGTGTCACTGATTGCTAAAGCCTCAAGAACCTCTTTGTATAAAGCACAAATCAAACCAACATTGGTTGCTTCTTCTGCAAGCACATAAACCGGACTGATGGCCCAGGATTCCGGAGCCACAGAATGCACTTCGCACATGGCAGTAATTGTGCGCGCTCCCAGACCCCAAGGTGGCCAGGGCCGGTCACGTACGGCCGTATAAACTTCAGTATCGCCCAATTTCATCGTGGGCATCAGAACCTCATCGACATAATGAGGGGCTTCAATGCGACGAAAAAACTGTCGCAATGCAGCTTCGGAAGTCGTACTCAACTCGTTGAAAACGTCGATACGGGTCGATGAATTACGCTTTCCAAAAAGGACAGAACTGCCAGGGTACTTTTGATTATCAATCACAGCTATTTTCCTCCTTTGAATCATTGCATAAATTGTTGCGTAATCAGTATACTACAAAATCTATCGATTTTACGAGTCAGCAAAAAATGCGATGACGGTGGAAATACTCAAGCAGAAAAAAACCCGCTGGCCATTTATGTTTGTCACCGATAAAGATGGTACAAGAACACAGTGGGTCGTTTTGCACGCCCCGATCCAATCGCAATCACGCATGGATATGTACAGCGAATACCGGCAACAGGGTTTGCGCTTTATTGGCATGACCAGCTTTATGACATTCCCTGCTGACCAGAATACTGCATCACTGGATTACCATTCTATCTGTGAAGCATGGGCACACTGTTTTCGGGAACCATCAAACTATCTGCCAGAAAACCGCCCGCAGGTTCTATTGCCATTTTCCGACTTTATTGATCCATTGAGCATTTCAAGGCATCAGTTTCAGCAAACAAGTACTAAATCAGAAGCCTATGACTTCTTGTACCTCGGCTCAAATGAACCTTGGAAAATGAAGGCCAAAAACTGGGAACTTGCCCTAAAGTGTTTACCATTATTGTGCAATGAACTGGGACTGCGTGGTGCAGTAGTTGGCATTGATCCCCAGATGCTTCCTGAGTGCGATGATTTAACAATAAAGCCATGGTTATCCTATCAACAGTTTCTACAACTGTTATCCAATTGCCGTTTTCTATTTGCCCCCAATTCACTTGATGCTTCTCCGCGCGTATTAGCTGAAGCTCTCTGTCTGGATGTGCCAATTATTGCCAATCGCTCGTTAATTGGAGGCTGGCATTACATCAACAGACACTCCGGTATGTTCTTTCATGATGAGCATGATATCTGCACCACTGCCCAACATTGCCTCAACAGTCAGTTTCAACCCAGAGCCTTTTTTATAAATCAGTTTGGTCCTCAGCGTTCAGGCAAAGCATTGCTCTCTTTAATTCAGCAGTTGGAACCAGACATCTGCGCCAAAGGCCCTTTGAGATTAAGCTACTGAAAATGGGGTTGGATATGGATCAGCGCTTATATTAACCACCAGACGGGTCTTACCCTGCATGGGCGAACAATGCACCCAAGCCATATCAGTATTATGGTCACCCCAGAGTTTATCCGCTGGAATGTGCTTAAATAAGACCATCGTGCCTGCATTGATATGCTGTATTGTGGCCTCGTCGGTCAAAAAAGTCAGCTCCTGATCCAAAACCTGCAACTTTTCATGACACAGCAATTGATCAGCTGTATATTTGCGCACGATAAAATCTCGAGCTTCCAGCCATTGATAAAAATGTTGCATGGAAATTATCTCTGCAGGTTGGACCCAGTCTACGCCATTGCCATTATAAATTTTCAACCCGCCCCAAACCGGCGCTCCCGGCCGAACTGTATCAACATGAAAACCACAACGCCGGCAGGGTTTCTCGGTAAACAGACGCAACTTAAATCGAGTCGCTGCCGTCTTAATTTCAACAAAATACAAAAGCCTTAATACATCTGATAACAAAGCATCACGTGTGCTGCCACTGATAGGTTGGCGAGGTAAATTTTTATCAAGCCATGTCGCTATCTGGTCAGCACTGGCATGCCCAATCTCAACCCTGGGCACCACAAAGCTCTGGTCTTCAACAGCTGCACTCAATTCATTGATCCATGGCAGAGTGCCTGATGCTTTATCAACAATGATAAAGGGTTCGGTTTTGTCTAAAACCATATGGCTGGGTTTGCCCATAACCTCTACCTCCATAGCAAATTGTTTATGTCTCCAGTATAGCAAGTTATTTGTGATGTACGTCAACAGGCCTCAGTATTGATGAGAACCCATTGAAATTGCAAAAACGTCGTAGACCAAGCCTCATTATGCTACATTAATCTCCAAGTAGAGGAGAAGGGATGGACTCAAATCACAATAATGCTGAGCTTTTATGACCTGCGACATTTTCATACGTAGCTACTGGCGGGACTTTCCCTGGCTTGAGTATTGTATTAAAGCCATTGAGCGTTATTGCCATGATTTCAATGAAGTTGTCGTCGTTATTCCCGAGAACAGCCGCCCCTGGCTATCCCGTCACCCCGGCATTTTAGGTAATTCACGCTTGGAAATAGACCGTAATTATTCTGACGACTATCTTGGTCAGCAAGTCACAAAACTACATGCCGACACTTTCAGTCAGGCAGACTTAATCTGCCACATTGATTCAGATTGCATTATCAGTCGCCCTATACAGCCGGAAGATATTGCCCCTGGTGGCATTCCCCGCGTGTACACCCGGCCCATTGCAGCACTGCCCAGACACTGGCCATGGACTCAGCCAACTCAAGAGTTCCTGGAGTGCAATGTAAGCCACGATTTTCTGCAATACCCCCCTTTCACCTTTCCAAAATGGCTATACCCCCTGCTCAGAACATGGACCTCGGAAACGAAAGGTACCTCTCTGGAAGATTGGGTTATGTCCCGCCCTGCCAGAGGGTTTTCCGAATTTAATGCATTGGCGGCTTATGCCTATATTCACTATCGCGATAAGTTCATCTGGACCAGAGCTACAGATATGGGCGAAGCTGAACAGTGTTGCAAATGGTTCTGGAGTTGGGGAGGTTTAAATGACTCTATCCGACATGACATAGAAGAAACAATCAAGTCTGAAGCAGCTTATGATCACCCCTGAACACGACTATGCATTCTGGTGCAGGATACCCAGCCGTGCCAACTTCGGAGATGCCTTAACGCCCTGGTTGATGCAGAAAATAACTGGAAGATACCCTAAATTTCGACCAGCATCGGATCCACGCCATAAATTTCTGGTAACCGGTAGTATCATCCAATATGCATCTGCTCCCTGTACTGTCTGGGGTTCGGGCATCATGAATGCTCATGACCAAATCAACCCCGACATTACCGTAACAGCAGTCAGAGGACCTATGACTCACAAAAACTTACTTGAAGCAGGGATTCAGGTGCAACCTGTGTACGGTGACCCAGCGCTATTGCTACCTTACTTTTATCAACCTCCAGTCAATAAAACACATACTGTGGGCCTTGCCTTGCACTTTGCAGATGCCCCACGCCTGTTAGCTACTCGTGATTTCGATAAAGCCATCAAGATTATTGATATGCAGCAACCTATTGAAGCCGTAGTTGATGACATCGTCTCCTGCGACTGTGTCGCCTCATCATCGCTGCACGGCATTATAGCCAGTCATGCCTATGGCATTTCTGCCAGCTGGATAGAGTTCCAACCCCTGCCTTCAGGTGATGGCAGCAAATTTCGCGATTATCTGTCATCCATTGGTCACTCTATCAACCAACCTCACCGGATTACACCTGAACAAATCAACCCTGCAACCTTGTCGGCTCAACTCATACCGGCACCCAACAGTTTTGACCCGCAGGCGTTGTTGCAAGCCTGTCCTTTTAATACTTTTCAATAAATTTCAATAAATTTCAATAAATTTCAATAAGCGTTCGATAGCACTATGGAACTTTCCCAACTCATCGCAGGACTCATTGCAGGCGACCAGCACCAGGGTGGGTTGAGGTGCATGCAACTGTTTACTCTCAACCGTTCTTTCATGGAAAAGCTCCAGTATGAAGTCGAAAGTTACTGTCAGACTCACTCTGCATCCGATATTTCAGAACCCAGTCATGTTACCAATTGGGTTCATACCTCTGGCGAAGTTATTCAATACAGCCTGCTAAACCATTCCGGCCTGACAAATGACTTCAGCACAGACCATGACTTGTCATGCAAAGGGAAGTGGTTTTTCGATGAAATGCAATATCCCACCATTGGAAAACTAATCAACTGTTGGCCTCATCTGATCAATTTCAGAATCAACGTTTTGCAAGCTGGTTCTATTCTGGCAGCCCATGAAGAACATATCCCTTTTCGCACACAAAGCGACTCTATTGGAGCACGGTTGCGCTTTCATCTACCTGTTTTCACTAACAAAGATGCCGAATTAAATCTTGATAACCACATCTATCATCTGCCGACGGGGGCCATTAACCTTGTTAATCAAGGCTGTGTACACAGTGCAAAAAATAACGGTGGCAACTCACGTATTCATTTAGTCTGGGATGCATTATTGACTGAGAAACTATATCATTTTCTATTTCACCATCAACATCAAACACGTTTCCTACAGCCTGATAAACCAGTCCCAGCTCAACCTCAACGCGAGGAAGAAATTGGCCCTTACCGACGACTTCCTCCTCAGGTTCAAGCGTCAGAATTGAGTGAATTGTCTATATGCTTACCGCAATAAATTCCCGCATTCTTTAAAGCCAAAAAGCCCCTCTTGCTTCAGCCTTATAACCCCAGACTGAATCAATCATGACACTGACTAAAACCAGCCAAATGGTTTTTTTAGTTGCATAATCAATTGATTATGCAACTTGTTTTTTTTGACTGGGAAAAAGGAATCGCTTAATTTTATTCCAACAAACACTATTCGGCGCATGGGCATAGACCTGAAAATCAGGCCATAATTTATCCAATAAAACTCTGACTGACACACCCAGATCAGACATTTTAACTGGCACTTCTTCCCTCCAGCGAACAGTTTTGCTACCACGTTAGCTGAAAGTTTCATCTGATAAATTTTTGATAGCCTGGAACCTATGTTTTTACCACTGATGCGCTGGAAAAACACCCTTGAAAATGCCTGAGCATAGTCATGATCAACTAACGATAGTTGCCATGTACATCTGACTCTTACAAGCAACAGGCATCTTCCAATAAAATATCAACAGGAGACAGAATATGCCAACCATTAAAATTCTTATTGTGACCGATGGCGGCGGTGGTTACACTCGCTCAAACCAAACACCACCCGTAGGTGATGACTTTCATTTAGGCGAGTTTGTTAAAGTTCTTGAAGATACCAACTGGTCAGGCTTTGATATCGAAATAACCAAAGCTCACCGCGGCGGCTCTAGCTCTTCAGACTTGCAAGACTTCGACTTTTCGGACCATAACCTGATGCAATATGACGAAATATTGCTCTTCCCCATCCTCAGAGACACGAATTCATCTAGCCTGATCTCATCAACAGAAATTCAAGCTATTTCTGATTTTATGGATGCCGGAGGAGGGGTCTTCGCAACAGGTGATCATGAGGATCTGGGCGCAGCCGTATGCCGTGAGATTCCCAGAGTACGCAGCATGCGCAGATGGTATTTCACTCCAGGAAACCCACCAACCGGAGGTCCAGATGGACAACCAGCTGCACCTTCAGGTACATCTGAAGACAGGCGTGATACCACACGTAGTGGTTATGATTCCACTTACCAATTCAGCGATCAATCCGATAATACCGCTCAAGAAATAGAACCTACTATGTTTTCAACTGGGCATGGTAGAGGTGTCTTTTACCAAAGCTATCCCCACCCACTGCTGTGCAGCCCGGATGGCATTGTTCGATATTTACCGGACCACGGCCATGAAGGTGAATGTGAAGTCCCCAGCGACTTGACAAAAACGGTTCTGGGTAAAGATGAGTACCCTAAATTACCCAACAGCACTCAACGTTTAGCACCAGTTGTGGTGGCACAAGCCAGAGTCATAGATGGGCACAATCTGACCTACAATAATGGAGCTCAAATCAAGCCACCAGTAAAGGGCGATAAGTTTGGTGTAATTGGGGCTTACGATGGACATAGAATTGTCAGAGACAATAAACGTCTTGGTCGCATAGTTGTTGATGCCACCTGGCATCACTTTTTCAATATCAATCTCAAAGGTGCTCCCGCCAATGGAGCAGCTGATGGCTCAGCAGGCGATGCCACCAAAGAACTGGGATTTTATGCTCCGTTGAGATCAAATCAAGATGATCATTACGAGATGATCAAACACTATTTCAGAAATATCGTTTACTGGTTGATACCCGCGAAACGTACCAAGTTTGTTTATACTGGTATAATTGAACAACTAGTCAACACAGGGTATTTCTATGAAGAAATTCGCTTTGACTTTCAAAGACCTCGTGACATACCACTGCAAATCTATATACAAATTGCTCATCTGGCTGAAGCCTATTTCAAATCTGTTCGAGGCGAGTGCTCTAAACTGTATTTATCCGCCGACATCTGGAGAGAAATTGACCCAATCAGAGATATTCTCGATAAAATTGGACCTGTTATCAACCCTTGGGAACTGCAAGCTGTCACAGACTTAAAGCCCGAAACTGAGTCTGGTCTACTACCATTTTCATCCCAGTTTAATGCATCCGTAAATAGTGAAATCAGCCGAGTCATGCTGGGAGCTACTGTAGCAAGCTTTGTCCTGGCAAAAAATGAGCTCAGCAGCAAAGACAGTCTGTCGAAAGATGTTACAGACGAACGAGCTGAACTTTTTGAGAAGATATTGCCTGAGGCTGCTAAACATGCATTCGCTGAATTTGGCAAAGCACTTAAACTTGAGCAAGAAAAACAACATCAACACCTGGATGAAATACACAATCTCATTACTCCCTCATCTGACCCGAAATAGTTCCATGTACAAAAGAACTAGTGGTTGATTTTGTGGACCAGTGCCGGGGTTTTACACAATGATGTGTTAACCTCGGCGCTACTTAGTAGACACCCCCTTCACCTTCCAACCTTACTTACCTTCTCCTAAATAACAATAAAACAGTCACTATTTTCGACTGACACTGTTGCTTGAGTCAACTTCACTGGCAGACTTGCATTCGTTGATATGTCTGTGTGAATATAAAAAGCTATGATTCTCAAACCCGATCCCGATGGAAGCTTTACGGTATCATTTCTTCTGATCCCAGAATACGCAATGGTAGCCCTGCAATCAGCAATTGAACCAATGCGAGTAGCTAACCGTTTTGCAAAACGTGAAGTGTTTCGCTGGCAGTTGCTGTCGCAAAATGGAGAACCTGTCAATGCCAGCAATAAACTAGCTTTACAGCAACATGCTTCAATTGATGAGATTAAGGAAGCTAAAAATATTTTTATCTGTTCCAGCTTTAACCCCGAAAAATACATTTGTGAACAAACCATTAATTGGTTAAAAAACCTGCACCGAAAAGGCTCGATCATCGGTGCTATGGACACAGGATGTTATCTGCTGGCAGCCGCAAACCTGCTCAAAGACCATTGCGTCACCCTACACTGGGAGGCGGTTCCTGCCTTCAGCGAAGACAACCCCAACCTGAAGCTATCTAATGGTTTATTCGAAATAGATCGCAATCTGATAACCTGCGCCGGAGGTACTGCTGCAATCGACATGATGTTGCATATTATTCAGGCTGAACTAAGCAATGAACTCGCGGTTTCCGTTTGTGAGCAGTTTATCAAGAGCAGAATTCGTCAAAAGTCTGATGCTCAACGCATAAATTCTTCTGTTCGCTTTAATATACACCATCCTCGCTTACTTAAAGTGCTGGGCCAGATGGAAGAAACTCTGGATAATCCATTATCAACAAAGGAACTGGCTGATCACGCCTATATTTCAGTAAGGCAATTGGAACGTTTATTTTCTCGTCATTTAGGCCATTCTCCCTCACATTATTATCTGCGTTTAAGGTTGGAAAGGGCAAGGCAATTACTTCGAGAATCACATCTGAGCATTCAAGAGATCAGCGTAGCCTGCGGCTTTAATTCTGGGGCTCACTTTGCGCGCAGTTATCGTAAGCTGTTTGACCTCAGTCCCAATCAGGACCGTTCATTGTCACACCCCAAAACTGATGGTGAAAAGCCTTGATATAACCATCCAACTCCAACATTCAAAAATCGTTCTGTACCGAATTAACACCTCCCTTCATCTAGCTCCTCCCAAAAAATAGCTTCATTTCCCCTTTCTTTGCTGCGGTTCAGATTTCACCCTTTTATGAATCTAGTCTGACATTATTCCATTTGATTAAGTGTTTAATAACAAAGCCTTATAATCTTTATTTGAAATACAGAGTGTTACCCGAACTGCAACACTCAAGCCTAAGGACAACTGATTTAATTATTCATTCCAACTGATTTGGTTTCACTATTCAGGAAAATAGATAATTTGTTATTGTTATCATAACAAAAATAATTTAAGCTGTGTTTTAAAGAGAATTACAACACGTTTCATCACCATGATAAAAACACGTTTTACAGAACAATTTGAAATTACTCACCCCATCATTCAGGGCGGTATGCAACGCGTATCCAAAGCTGAACTGGTAGCAGCTGTAGCTAATGCCGGCGCCCTTGGCTTCTTGAGCGCCCTGACTCAAGCCTCACCAGAAGCCCTGATAGAAGAGGTTAAGAAAACCCGTTCTATGACTGACCTGCAATTCGGAGTCAACCTGACTATTCTTCCCAGCCTAAGCCCCCCTCCTTATGAGGAATATGCCCAAGCTATTATCGACTCCAATATCAAGATAGTGGAAACCGCAGGTCGCAGCCCCGCACCCTTCATGCCTATGTTTGATAGAGCTGGTGTTAAAGTTATCCACAAATGCACTTCCATAAAACACGCCAGAAAAGCCCAGGCAGTTGGTTGTGCTGCTGTGGTCATCGATGGCTTTGAAGCTGCTGGACACCCAGGTGAAGACGACATTCCGTCTCTGGTTTTATTGCCCAGGGCAGTGGATGAACTGGATATTCCAGTAATCGCCTGTGGCGGCTTCAGTGATGCCAGAAGTCTGGTTGCAGCTCTTGCTCTGGGGGCAGACGCAATCAGCATGGGCACTCGCTTTCTTGGCACTAAAGAAGCTCCTGTTCATGCCAAGTTGAAGCAAAAACTGCTGGCATCCAACGAGCTGGACACCCAGCTTATTTTTCGAAAGTTCAAGAATACCGCTCGTGTCTATAAAAACACTATTGCCATGGAAGTGGCGGAAATAGAACAGCAAACAGGCACTGAATTCTCTGATGTCGCTGAGCTGGTGTCAGGAAAACGTGGTGAAGTTGTCCTTGATACAGGCGATATGGAACACGGTATCTGGTGGGCCGGAATATCCGCAGGGTTAATCTATGATATTCCAACAGTCGAGCAATTTGTGTCTCGAACAGTTTCAGATGCTGAAGACATAATTAAAAACCGTCTCCTGACTCTGACAGATTAACGATAAATCTCACTGTGTTACTGCAATGTATAGCGATCTACTTTCGAATAGATGCATTATGAAGATAAAAATCAATGGTTAATTCAGTCTATATTTTATCAGGAGTAAGAACCGCAATTGGCAGCTATGGCGGTTCTTTAAAAAATGTATCTGCCTGCGATCTGGCTACCCATGTGGTTGCAGAAGCGATACACCGATCGAACCTAGCAGGTGTTGATTATGAACACTGTGTTCTTGGCAATGTGCTGCATTCACAGGCACGGGATATGTATATCTCACGCGTCGCAGCATTGAATGCAGGGATGGCACAGGAATCTCAGGCACTCACTCTGAACAGGCTCTGTGGAAGTGGGCTACAGGCTGTGGTAACCGCAAGCCAGATGATACAACTTGGGGACATCCACACAGCTGTAGCTGGTGGAGTAGAGAATATGAGTCAGGCTGGATACTTGTTACCAGCACACCGTTGGGGCAAAAGAATGGGCGACAGTACAGTCGTTGATATGCTGACGGGATCATTAACCGATCCTTTTGACAATGTCCATATGGGTATTACGGCAGAAAATGTAGCAATTCAATGTAAGATTGACCGTGTTGAACAAGACGCCTTTGCACTTGAAAGTCAACGCCGCGCTGTTCATGCTATTACCGAAGGTTACTTTGAACAGCAGATTATACCTCTGGTAGCCAACCCGAAACGGCCACACGAATTATTTAAACTCGATGAAAACGTGCGTGCTGATATCCAGCTGTCTGATCTTGCTAACTTGCGTCCAGTGTTTTCATCTGAAGGCAGCATAACGGTCGGCAATGCCTCCAGCTTAAATGATGCAGCAGCCGCTTTGACTCTGGTAAATAGCGAGATGATAGACCAGCAAGGACTCTCCCCAATGGCAAAGATAGTTAGCTATGGCAACTCAGGTGTTGCGCCACAAGTCATGGGTTTAGGTCCAATTAATGCGGTAAAACAAGCCTTGAAACGTGCCAACTTATCCATTGCAGACCTAGATGTTATTGAATCTAATGAAGCCTTTGCTTCCCAAGCCTGTGCCGTATCTAATAAGCTTGGGTTTCCAGCAGAAAAAGTAAACCCAAACGGCGGCGCTATTGCTTTAGGACACCCCATAGGCGCCACGGGAGCGATCATTCTAATTAAGGCAATGTATGAATTAGATCGTACTGATGGGCGCTATGGCCTGATTACAATGTGCATTGGCGGTGGCCAGGGCATTGCTCTGGTTATCGAACGCTGTGAATAGAGTGTCTAAAAACCAAACTATACTTGTATCTATTTGGTACTGAATAGGCACTATTTCCACAAAACAAGACGACAGAAAAACAACAACAAAAGAGCCATTAACCAGATTCAAAGCAGGAGAAATAATTAATGCCATTTACACGAATGCTACAACCTCAATCAATCGCCGTATTCGGCGGTCGAGAAGCAGAGGAAGTTATTCGACAGTGTGACCGCATGCACTATGAAGGTGATATCTGGCCCGTCCATCCGAAGAAAACTGAAATCCTAGGTCGCAAAGTCTACCAGTCTGTCGATGCCCTGCCTGGCAGCCCTGACATTGCTTACATTGCAGTCAACCGTCATCTCACCATCGACATAGTGAAAGACCTGTCAGCAAGAGCAGCAGGTGGAGCCATTTGTTTCGCCACAGGTTATAGTGAAGCTGGAGAGGAAGGTACATCATTAGAGCAACAACTCTATGCTGCCGCTGGAGATATGCCATTGCTGGGACCTAACTGTTACGGCATGATCAACAATGTAGACAAGGCAATCCTCTGGCCCGACCAGCATGGTGGGCGATGTGTTAAACACGGCGTTGCCATTATCACCATGTCATCCAACGTTGCCGTCAACCTGACCATGCAATCACGAGGTCTGCCAATCTCTTATGTCGTGTCACTGGGCAACAAGTTGAAATTTGACCTGCATGATGCCATCAGCACTTTCGCCGAATTAGATCGTGTATCTGCCATCGGTTTATACATAGAAGGCATTTCAGACCCTCATGCTTTTATGCAAGCGGTCTCATTTGCTCGTCAACTTGGCAAGCCTTTGGTTGCCATAAAATCAGGGCGTTCAGAAGTCGCTCAGAAAATGGCCATGTCCCACACTGCCTCACTGACCGGCTCTGATAAGCTAATGAATGCTCTATTTGAACGAACAGGCGTTGCTCGAGTGCATTCCATGGAAGCATTAATCGAAGCATTGAAAGTGTTGCACGTCTGTGGACCCTTGAGCGGTAATCGAATTGGAGTGATGAGCACCTCTGGTGGCGATATATCATTGATAGGTGATGCCATGGAGCAAACTGATTTAGAAATGCCCGATCTCAGCGAAGGAACGATTCCAGAGATCAGTAGAACTGTTCATGAACGCATTATTGTGGCTAACCCACTGGACTACCAGATGTTCGATTGGCATGACCAAGCCCGAATGACAGCAACCAATAAGGCCTTTATGGCTAATGAGTTTGATCTCACCTTGAGTTTGCTGGACTATCCTCGTCAAGATCGCTGCGAGACCAATGATTGGGAAGTTGCCGAACGCGCTTTTGTCGCAGCCATTAAACAGTCTGGCAGTAAAGGCGCCATCATGTCGACACTTTCAGACAACATGACCGAATCTATTGCGGTGCGACTCATGGAACAAGGAGTTGTCCCTCTGATTGGAATAGACTCCGGTCTGGCTGGCATTCAAGCTGCACTTGATATTGGCCACATCTGGGCACAAACCGAATTTCCAACGCTAATGAAAAACACACCGTCCAAACACGATACGCCAGTTACCGTGTTGGATGAAGATGAATCAAAGCGGATATTGGCCAGCTATGGCATTCCTATCCCCCCATCGACAATTATAAGCAACAGAGACGATGCCAAAAGTGAAGCCGCAGAACTGGGGTTCCCACTTGTCGTCAAAGCCTTGGGAGTAGCACATAAAACCGATGTAGGTGGAGTTAAACTCAACCTGAAAGACGCTGAATCAGTCGCTGGTGCTTTGACCGATATGTCAACTTTGTCTGAACGTTTTTTGCTTGAAAGAATGGTTGAAGATTCCATAGCTGAATTAATTATCGGGGTAGCTCGTGACGAACAATTCGGCCCTTATCTAGTAATAGGCGCTGGCGGTATTTTAGTTGAGTTACTCAATGACAGTTACTCCCTGCTTCTACCAGTAACTCCAGAACAAGTACGGCAAAAGTTGCAATCACTTAAATGTGCACCTCTATTCAACGGCTTTCGTGGTCGCCCCAAAGCTGATCTGGATGCAGTCGTAGACGCTATTGTCTCAATAGCTGATTTTGTGTTGGATCATAACGACTCTGTTGAAGAACTGGACATTAACCCTCTTATGCTCTTACCTGAAGGTGTTATGGCAGCCGACGCCTTAATTCGAATCAAAAATGACTATGAATAAACAACAACTAGCCAACTTAGTGTGAGAATCAACAATGAACGATAACTATGACATGAACGAATTTCTCAAAATAACTCGTAACGGGCAAATACTGGAAATAACCTTAAATCGGCCCAAAGCGAATACTCTTGATGCTGCACTGAGCCGTATTATGAGCAAAATTTTTGCCGACTTTCGTGATGACCCTGAATTACGGGTTGCCATTCTTACTGGTGCGGGAGATAAATTCTTTTCCGCTGGCTGGGATCTCAATGCAGTTGCCGGTGGCGAAAGTTTTCTGGAAGACTTTGGTGAAGGTGGATTTGCCGGTTTTCCTGAAATGCCCAATTTACTAAAGCCCGTCATCTGCGCAGTCAATGGAATGGCCGTCGGAGCAGGCTTTGAAATGTTGTTGCGAGCAGACTTTGTGATCGCTGCCGAACATGCTGAATTCTACCTGCCTGAAGTGCGCATTGGTGTCGCCCCCGATATCGCAACCTTTATGTTGCCCAAGCTCTTACCACGTCAAAAAGCCATGGAAATTCTTATGGCAGGCCAACGCCAATCAGCGCAAGAACTGGCCGCTTTAGGCCTTATCAACAAAGTCGTTCCAGCTGAACAATTGATGGATAGCGCACGAACTTTTGCCCAAAACCTGTTAAAAGCCGCCCCTCTGTCGATTGCAGCGGTCAAAGAGGCCGTCAATTTAACCGAAACTCTTTCCTTCGAAGAAAGTTATGCCGCTTTGCGCTCCCAGTCATGGCCCGCCTTCATGAAAATGTTGAATAGCAGTGACTCACAGGAAGGCGCGAAAGCCTTTATAGAAAAGCGTGACCCTGTGTGGACTGGAAAATAACGTTCAGGCGCTGATATGACCACACACAAAAGCGATGGCAGCTATCTTGAGGTTCACGAATCTCAAGGTATTGCCACAGTCACCATTAACCGTCCTGAAGTACGGAACTCTCTCTGTGAAGCAACCTTGAACCAACTGCAGCGTATTTTTATTCGCTTGCAACAGCAAGCAGAATTGCGCGCTGTTATATTAAAAGGGAGCGGTAGAGTTTTCTGTTCCGGAGGCGATGTCACCTTTTTCCAGAATCTGTTATCTCAGGGCGGAGACTCCCGTATTCGGTCTCTAAAACGTTACATTGGCGTAGCCCATGATGCCATCCTTGCAATGGCTGGGATACACTGCCCGGTTATCACCAGCATTCAAGGCGCTGCCGCCGGATATGGTATGAGTCTCGCCTGCATGAGCGACATTATCGTTGCCGATATCAATAGCCGTTTTATTCCTGCCTATAGTGCTCTTGGCTCAACTCCCGATGGTGGCTTAAGCCTAAGCCTGCCTGCTGCTATCGGCAAAAAAAGAGCTTTTGAAGTGTTGGCATTAAATACAATCATCTCTGCAAAACAAGCCAGTGGCTGGGGCTTAGTCAATCACATTGCTGCAGGCGACAATGGACATGTTGATGATATCTCACAATCAATAGCATCGCGTCTGGCAGAAGGGGCTTCCATCGCCAATAGAGGCCTCAAAAAACTGCTGAATCCACATTCAATCAATGAGCTTGCAACGCACCTTGATAAAGAACTGGAAAGCTTTATTGCCTGCGCTCTTACAACTGACTTCGACGAAGGAGTTAAGGCCTTCATAGAAAAGCGAACCCCGGTATTTCTATAATATCCATCGATTTGACATTCCCCACACATTGATGATCAAACGAAACAACGTATAATCGTTGGCTATTAGAAAATAACTACAATAGCTTGAAGTCAGCTACAAAAAAGAATCATACTGATTGTTTATCGTAGACGCTTCATTAACACAAGGTATTTATGGCGCGTTCTACTCGTTTGATTACAGCTTCTTATATTCTCTCTTTTGTCGCCGCCAATGCGCCAAAACAGTTACGTACAGACACCATTGCGAAGTGGGTAAAAACACATCCAACACGAGTCCGAAACCTGGCATCTCAATTGGTGAAAGCCGGCATTTTAAAATCGTACAGGGGAGCCACCGGAGGCCTGACCTTAAACCGCCACCCCAAAGACATTACTTTACGCGATGTTTACAATGCGGTTCAGGACAGCCCTTTGATTTCAGAAGGTATGGACAACCCTTTTACTGGCTGGGAAGATCATTGCAAAGTGTTCGAAGTATTTGAAAACCTGTTTGCGTCCCTTGAAAAAGATATTCGTGCAGAATTGGATAAAATCACATTGGAACAGATGTTTGCTCCGTTTGATAGAGACTATGCAGCTGATGAACAAGAACCCTCAAACTAATAATAACAATACTGCCCAAACACTATCTCGTTGATATTAACGATTTATATGTATTTTCTGAACCTGCCAAACTGGTACCAATAAAATAGATCAGAAGTTCTATCAGCGATAACTAAAAAAGAGTTGCGTCAGCGGTTACGATGTTCAAGCAAACGATCCAGCCACTCCGGGTCCATTTCAGGTTCAGAAGAGAGCAACAACTCGGTATAGTCATGATGAGGCGGTGTAAAAATAGACACTCTGTCATCATTATCAACAACCCTGCCGTTCTGCATCACGACAATTTGATCTGCAATAGCTCGAACAGTGGCAACATCATGAGTAATAAACAGATAAGACACTCCAAGCTGTTCCTGCACCAGATTGAGCAATTTTAGAATGCCTTCAGCCACCAACTGATCCAGAGCGGAGGTCACTTCATCACAGATAATCACTTCTGGCTCTGCTGCCAGAGCACGAGCAATACAAACACGTTGCTTCTGACCACCAGAAAGCTCCGCTGGTTTACGGTCAATAAATTGAGCCGGTTCCAGCTCAATCATGCTGAGCAATTCTTCTATTCGGCTTTGCAGTTCCTTTCCTTTCAGCCCAAGATAAAATTGCAATGGTCGTCCGATAATATTACCAATAGTCTGTCGTGGATTAATCGCTGTATCAGGCATCTGGTAAATCATTTGAATTTTTCTCAATTGATCTTTGCTGCGCTTACGATAATCTGCTTGCAAAACCTCTCCTTTATACAAAACGTCGCCGTTGCTGGGTTGCAATAAACCAGTGATCATTCTGGCAGCGGTGCTCTTACCACTACCAGATTCACCAATAATAGCTACAGTCTGTTTCTTATAAACATTAAAAGAAATGTCATGCAGGACCTGAATACTGCCATAACAAGCTGAACAGTTATTAACTTCAACCAACGGAGTCTCCTCTAATGGTTTAGGTTTTGGATCAGTTCGAAAAGAACGCACTGCCCACAATGATTGGGTATATGTTTGTTTAGGGTCTGACAGCATTTGTTGAGTATCAGCTTCTTCCACCAGTTTCCCATGACGTAAAACCATAATACGGTCGGCCATCTGGGAGACAACTGCCAGATCATGAGTAATGTAGATAGCCGCCATGCCAAATTGTTCTACTACGCCACGAATAGCAGCCAGCACTTCAACTTGAGTGGTCACATCCAGAGCAGTAGTGGGTTCATCAAAAATAATCAGATCTGGCTTGGATGACATCGCCATTGCGGTCATGGCTCGTTGCAATTGCCCACCTGAGACCTGATGCGGATAACGCAGGCCAATGTGCTCAGGATCGGGTAAATCCAGACGCTGGAATAACTCGACAGCTTCGCTGCGGGCCTGAACACGATTAGTCACCCCATGCTGAACAGCTGATTCAATATGTTGATTAATCAAACGATAGGCCGGATTAAAAGAAGCAGCGGCACTTTGAGCGACATAAGCAATACGGACGCCTCGTAATTTGCGTAATTCTCTTTGCGAGCATTGAGTCAACTCCATGCCATCAAATTGAATGCTGCCCTGACTGATACGGCAACCATCTTTAGTATAGGCCATTGCAGCCAAACCGAGAGTTGACTTACCAGCACCAGACTCTCCAACCAAACCGAGAATCTCACCTCGATGGAGCTGCAAGCTGATACCTCTGATTATTTGATGCCAGGCATCATCATAGTGCCCCTCTATGTGCAGATCATTAATCTCCAGCAGCAATTCATTGTCAGTCATACCCACTACCCCTTCAATCCGCTGGATTTATGCAAAAGCCAATCAACAACAAAATTGACTCCTACCGTTAATAAAGCCACTGCCAGAGCAGGCAATAATGGCGTGATGTCGCCAAATGAAATAAGTACCGCATTTTCTCGCACCATACTCCCCCAGTCTGCAGTCGGCGGGTGTAAGCCTAAGCCTAAAAAAGAGAGTGAACTGATAAACAAGAAAACAAAGCAGAAACGCAGACCAAATTCGGCTATCAAAGGCGCAGCTACATTCGGCAGCACTTCTCTGGTGACCAACCACCACATGCCTTCGCCACGTAATTTAGCCGCTTCGATAAAATCCAGAGCAACAACATTCATAGCAACAGCACGAGACAGACGAAATACTCTGGTTGAATCCAATATAGCAATGACCACAATTAAAGAACCGGCAGAAGTGCCCACAACACTGAGGATCAGCAGGGCAAAAATGAGCTGAGGAATTGCCATGAGAATATCCACTATGCGAGACAACCCTATGTCAATCCAACCACCTCTGATAGCAGCAATTAAGCCGGCAAGCCCACCAATAAGAAAAGCCAGGACTGTTGTAACAAAGGCAATGCCTACCGTATTGCGAGCACCATAGAGCAAACGGCTGAACATATCCCGCCCTAAGTTATCAGTACCCAGCAAAAATTCTGAACTCCAGGGAGCATAACCATCCCCAATCACCTCACTTTCGCCATAGGGTGCGATCAACGGCGCAAAAAGCGCAACAAAGGTATATGTGATAATAACGGCCAGGCCAAACTTCGCACTCAAAGGGGCCTGTATTAGTTGTTTTATGACTGTTTTCATGATTATTTCGGATGCATCAGACGTGGATTGGTCGCTATACTCAGCAAGTCAGCAACCGTGTTGAGTATGATATAGGTGGCGGCAAATATCAGGCTGCAGGCCTGCACCACAGGGACATCTCTCTTGCTGACTGAATCTACCAGAAGCTGTCCAAGGCCGGGATAAACAAACACAACCTCAATCACAACAACACCGACTACCAGATAAGCCAGGTTCAATGCGATCACATTAACAATAGGCGCAAGCGCATTGGGCAAGGCATGAAATAGAATTATGCGTGATCTCTTTATACCTTTCAGGTGGGCCATTTCGATATAGGGACTGGCCAGCAAATTGACCAGAGCTGCACGAGTCATTCTCATCATTTGGGCAATCACCGTCAGGCTCAAAGCGATAACCGGAAGTATTGAACGTTCAATCATTTCCAGAAACGGAGTGTCGGGTGAAATATTGGATATGCTCGGCAACCAACCCAGTTTTACGGAAAAAAGTAGGATCAGAATATAACCCCAGAAAAAATCAGGGAATGACACTGCGCTGAGTGCGGAGACATTAGCAACACGGTCAAAAATAGAATTTCGATACAGGGCTGTCATTAACCCTAATAACAAGGCCAGTGGTACAGACACAACGGCGGCCATTGATGCCAGAAACAAGGTGTTATCAAACCGATCACTGACTAATTCAGAAATTTGACGTTGATTGGTCAGAGATATACCGAAATCTCCTTGTAGAACATTTGCTGCCCAACCAGTAAAACGCGTTAAAGCGGGTTGATCCAAGCCCAACTGTTTTCTGTACGCAGCAACAGTTTCCGGTGTTGCTGCCTGACCCAGCATAGTTTCAGCAACATCACCCGGCAACAACTCAACGGCCAAAAAGATAATAACCGACACAGCAAACAAAGAAAATATTCCAAGAAAAATTCTTTGCAGCAACAGGTTTAAAAGACTTTTCATTACGACATATTAACCCTTGTGGCTGACAGACCCAAGGTGGATTGGTAGTCTGCCAGCCACGTTATAAACATAGAAAATGTGAGGCTTATGCCATCCACCAACGCTCGATGACACGCAAACCATCAAGAATAGCAAAAGAAGTTGTTTTGCTGTCATGTACCACTTTATTGGAACGAGCGGTTATGGAGCTAGCAAAAACAGGAATGATACTGCCACCATCATCGTGGACGAGTTGCTGCATTTCATGATACATTTCTTGGCGCAAAACCTTATCCTGTTCAACCCGAGCATTAAGCAACAAACTATTAAAGCGTTTATTTTCCCAAACAGTGTCATTCCAAGCTGCTCCTTTAGCATATGCCAGACTGTACACTTGATCTGGTGTTGGCCGGTTAAAGAGATTGCTTGCTGTAAACGGTTGTTTATTCCAAACGTTTGTCCAATAACCATCATCTGGTTCACGACTGACATTCAGATCAATTCCACCTTTTTTAGCACTATTCTGGAACAGAATAGCGGCATCAACCGCACCGGCAAACGCAGTATCAGCAACCTGCAATTTTACGTTAAGGGTATCGAGGCCAGCCTTACCTAGATAGAAGCGGGATTTATCTGGGTCATAAGGGCGCTGTGGCAAATCACTATTATAAAATGGGTCGGTAGCTGGGATAGGATGATCATTGCCAATTGTCCCATAACCACGCAGGACCTTTTTCAATATCGCCTCTCTATCAATACCATACTTCAGAGCTAAACGTACATTATTGTCCTTAAATGGCTCAGCGTTACATCGCATAGGAAAAAGAAATTGCCAAGACCCCTTATTCTCTTCAACAGTAACTTTTTGATTTCGTTTCAATAAGTCAGCTGCTTTTAAATCGACATTATCAATAATATCAACTTCGCCTGTGACCAATGCATTAATACGCGCAGCAGAATCAGCAATAGCTATCACTTCTGCACCATCAAAGTGGGCCCGACCCGGTTTCCAATAATCCTTATAACGCGTCATTGCCAAACGTACTCCAGGCTCAAAACTAGTGATCTCATAACCACCTGTGCCTACCATCGATTGCCAATCCGCAATACCCTCTTTTGCAGGCATTATAACTAAATGATAATCCGTTAAAATATAAGGAAACCCGACATTACCCCCGATAAGTTCTATAGTAATACTATCTTTGCCTTTCGCTTTAATATCAGCAACATTAGCCAATACAGATTTAGCCGCTGACTTTGAATCTTCTCCTCTGTGATGATTCAGTGACGCGACGACATCATCTGCATCCATAGCTTTACCATTATGAAATGTCACTCCCTGACGAATTTTAAAAGTCCAGGTTTTAGCATCGGCTGAGGATTCCCAACTTTCTGCCAATTCAGGAACAGCATTGCCATCGACATCCATTTCCACCAAGGTATTAAAAGCGCCTGTGAAACCGGTGTAGATAAATACATTTGCCCAAGTGCCTGGATCAGCCGAATCTCCAGTGCCGGCTCCAGTAAGCCCCAGTCTCAATACCCCTCCTGATTTTGGCTTTGCGTCTTGGGCTAGACCAGTTAAAGGCACTCCCATTGAGAAGGCAGCTCCTGCCATACCGGCTAATGCACTGGTTTTTATAAAATCACGCCGACCAAGTGATGAATGGTAATTATTGTGCAGGTTTTGATCTTTTTTATCGCTCATAACTGTTGCCTCCAAAAGGGTAATTAAGTCAATTAATAGTAGTAGTAATTTCGTTTAATCCTGATTGTTAATAATTGTTTGGTTAAAGTTGTTATGTTAACAGATTTAATTATTATTGTTTCTATAACATTATTATTTGATTTGCGTTAGGCGTATCATTTATTGCCAGTAATTTTTTGAAAGTTCCATAGATAGTATATCTACAGTAATACAAGCACCATTTGAGAAACGGTGGCTTAATACAAATCTGTGACCAATGCTTTATATCAATATGTAGTTGTGATATTTCCTCACAACTACAACTCGCAAAATTGTCAACAAAATTTATGTTGGAATTTATATTATATTTTAAAATCATATATTTCAAGCCACATTTAACAAAATATGAATCTCCGAAGCCGTTTAAAAACAATATATTGTTGACAATATTTACGTTTTTCGATTGCATAGACCTCATTCAAGAGTAAATACGAACATCTGACATAACAGCTTTTCTCCAGTTGCAACAAAGCACCAAGCACTACGCCACTATTTCCTCTCAAACCAACAATCAACGGGTTAATAACGTACGTCATCACTGGCATCAAATAGCTTTTGATAGCACTGACATGGCAATACTGGCGGCAACTCTCTATTTCCAAGCATTTACTCTTTACTTCACAAAAAGATACAGTGGTTCGCATTAAAAGATTACAAATGATCCGTTTCTGGAAGCAATGCATGAGCTTGTGCTATTTGGCTCATGCGCTTAACAATATCTGGCATAGGCTCACATGATTTGCGCGTCTTCAAATCAACATGAATGAGCAGCTGATCAGCTGTTGCTGCAAGATCGCCTTTTGCATGTCGCATTTCATGATATAGCCTTAATTTCTTCCCTTTGCCTTCCTGGATTCGTGTGATGACCTCAATCACATCTCCAGCCTCGCATTCATTGATAAACTGGATATTGGTGTTTACGGTAAAGTAACTCAGACCAGTGTTAACATAGGCCCCATCAGCTCCAATTATCTTCATTATGACATCTGCCGCATCAGAAAAGACCTGACCATAACGAGACTCATTCATATGCCCGTTATAGTCAGTCCAGTCCATAGGAACAGACCTCTTGATAGTCAATATAGGCTGGCTAATATCGATATTTTCTGTAGAGGTAAGATGATCATCAAACGCATTTAACAGCTCACCAACTGCCCAGTCTCCATTCTTTAGTGAGCGCATGATACCAACCAGGTTCTTGTCTCGAATACGCTCTAACTCACGAATAGAATATTGACCTGATTGGGCATCAGACTGATCCGATATCTTCTGAATCAATTCTTGCGTAAGCTCAGGCACATCCATTAATTTAGTCCACGGCCATTTTAACGCCGGACCAAACTGCGATATAAAATGAACCATTCCAGCTTTACCGCCCGCAATACGGTAAGTTTCAAAAAGCCCCATTTGAGCCCAGCGCAAACCAAAACCATAGGAAATAGCATCGTCAATTTCCTGAGTGGTTGCTACACCGTCATTAACCAACCACAAACCTTCGCGCCATACCGCTTCTAACAGGCGGTCTGCAATATGAGCATCGATTTCCTTACGCACATGAAGCGGGCGCATACCAATTCCAGTCAATAGGTCTTTAGCTACTTGAACAACTTCCACTGCTCCTACAAGTTCAACCAATGGAATGAGATAGACTGGATTAAATGGGTGAGCGACTATTATCTGCTGTGGGCGTATAGAGTTTTCTTGCAATTGTGTAGGCCGAAAGCCAGAAGTCGAGGATGCGATAATAGCTTCCTCTCGGCAACACGACTGTATCTGAGAAAACACATCATGCTTTAACTCAAGCCGTTCAGGCACACTTTCTTGAATCCAATCAGCATGCTCTACAGCCTCTTTCAAACTTGATGAAAATAGTAAATGACCTTCATCAGGCAGCATGACATCCGACAAACCCGGCAATGAACGTCTCGCATTGGCTAACATGTCTTGGAATACTTCTTCAGCACCATCGGCAGGATCATAAATCACAACATCCCACCCCATGATAAGAAAGCGCGCAGCCCAGCCTCCACCAATAGTCCCACCACCTATAATAGCTGCGGTCTTTTTCATCTTGGCGCTCTCTTGCTAAGGTTCAATTTGTCGCGCACTTGTTGAGGAGTCAGAATACTTGCTCCCATTGATTCTATAATTCCGACTGCTCGAGCTACTAAAGCTTCATTAGTCGCCAGTACCCCTTTGCCAAGCCAAAGGTTGTCCTCCAAGCCCACACGCACATTACCACCTGCCAAAACAGCAGCAGCAACATAGGGCATTTCATCGCGACCAAGAGAGAATGCCGACCAGTTCCAATCTGCAGGCACATTGTTCACCATTGCCATAAAAGTATTCAGATCATTGGGGGCTCCCCATGGCACGCCCATGCATAACTGTACCAGTGCCGGGCCATCAATAACCCCCTGGTCAACCAGGTTCTTAGCCAGCCAAAGATGGCCAGTATCGAATGCTTCAATCTCAGGACAAACACCCAGCTCTGTCATCATTCTCCCCATGGACTCAAGCATTCCCGGGGTATTGGTCATAACATAGTCGGCTTCAGCAAAGTTCATTGTGCCGCAATCTAATGTACATATTTCCGGCAAACAATCTGCGATGTGCAGCATACGCTCTTCAGCACTTACCATATCAGTACTTTCATGCAACGGCAGCGGCGACGTTGCTGGACCGAAAATCAAGTCCCCTCCCATTCCCGCTGTAAGGTTAAGCACGACATCTGTTGCCGAATCGCGAACACGCTCCGTCAATTCACGGTATAGCTTGGGATCTCGTGAAGGAACACCCGTTTCAGGATCTCGCACATGGCAATGAACCACTGCAGCACCAGCTTTAGCCGATGCAATAGCGCTTTCAGCAATTTGCTCAGGACTACGAGGCACATGCGGACTTCTATCCTGAGTTCCACCAGAACCTGTGACTGCACAGGTAATAAAAACGTCTTTGTTAATTTCAAGAGGCATAAATGTCATTTCTCAGTAATATCTATTTTAGGGACACCGCTAACATTTAGAACAACCCGAACCTTCAGTCAGCGTTATTCAGATGGCCTAAAGGCGAATGTTTAGCTTTTCTTTTAATAAATGCTACACTTTGCTCACACATAGCACTGTGCAGAAAAAGACGAAAAACATGCGAGTTAAGACAGAAAATGAAATAAAATGCACCAAGATTAATATTCTGCTGTTCAATGAGTTTTCAAACCTCTGCCTGGCAAATGCTCTAGAACCATTGCGCGCAGCTAACTTTTATTCCAATCAAACCGTCTATGAATGGACTTTCTACACTCTCGATGGTGAACCAGCACTCTCTTCCAGTGGCATTAAATTGGTTTCCAGCGGCATCTTTTCCCCTTTAACACCTTGTGACCGCTTATTCATCATTTCCAGCTACGGATACAAAACTCTTGCCAGCCCACTGACATATAAACTTCTACGTCAATGTAAAAATAGGATTAGAAGCATAATAGGGTTTGATACTGGCTCCTGGTTGTTGGCCCACGCAGGCCTGCTTGAAAACAAAAGGGCAACCATTCACTGGGACGTACTGGATACATTTGCAGAGACCTTCTTAAATATTGATGTCATCAAAAAAAACTATGTCTTAGATGATGGAATAATTACTTGCAGTGGCGCTATGGCATCTTTCGACTTGGCTTTACACCTAATCGAAGAAGATTGTGGTTCATCATTGAAATTTGACGTAGCTGGATTATTCACTCATTCCTCAGTTCTGGCCATTACTCCTCAAGCAGTAAAGTCAACAAATCGTCGACTGACAACACAAGCCGTGATGTTAATGCAAAACAACCTGGAAACTCCGATATCAATCAAAGAACTCTGTGACCAACTGGGTTGCAACACGAAAAAACTTGAGAGGGCCTTCAAGAATACGTTCGATAGCACAACAGGAAAAATTTATCGTCGGATGAGGTTGTTACTCATACGTCAATTGATTGAAAATACAGATCTGCCTATAAGTGAAATTGCGATTAGAGGGGGTTACGAGAATGCCAGCTCGATGACACGTGCTTTTGTTGATGAGCATGGTTTCACTCCCAGTTCTTTACGAAAAAAACCTCATGAACCTATACCAGAGAAAATTTAAGCCTTTGCACCTGATTGATACTGCCTACGCTTATCTGTTCTCTACCATTCTAATTGCGACAAAGCGTCAGCAATTACTTCCCCTTTTGGGCGAACAATCAAGGGGGAAACAATAGACTGGCAACACTACTGAGCACTTTTATAACGCCAACATTCCTTGCTCAATAAGAAACTCTTCAACAACTTCCCAGATATACACCTTATCAACATCGACTCTGGAATTAAGTTTAGTCATAACATCAGTATCCAAAACCGCTGCCAATTCATTCAAATGCACAGCTATCTCTGGGTATTTCTGTAAGGTCTCTTGCCTGATCAACGGGGTTATATAATATCCTGGGAAAAAATTTCTGGTCTCTGTGAGAATAATAAAATCATGTTTTACAATCCTCCCATCCGTCGAATAAACCAGTCCAACATCAAATTCATTATCAGCCAACCGCTGATAAATCTGACCAACCTCTAATCGAGCAACATCATTACGATCGAATTTAAACTGATATTCATTTTCAAAGGCTACCAAACCATCTTCTTGTTTAAAAAAAAAGTCTTCAGTAGCAAATGTTAAGCTGGAGATTGAACTTTGGTATTGCGCCATATCATCAATGGTAAAAATACCCTTTTCTTTCGCCTTATCTTTATTCATGGCAAACGCATAAGTGTTATTCACGGAACTAGCGTCTAACCAGACAATACCATTTTGATAATCTTCAGCTTTCACTCTTGAATAAATTACTTCAGGTTTCTCACCATTATATGGCTTGTTAAACAGGTATTCATATGCCGTTCCCGTATACTCCCACATGATATCAATTTCTTTATTGACCATTGCTTCGTGATTTAATTTTCCATTGAGCAATCCCCGCTCCTCTTCAACGTTAAAACCCTTTTCTTCCAGATATTGATCTGTCATTTCAGACAAAATAATCTGCTCAGTAAAACCTCGAACTCCAACTGTAACTTTTGGATTGGCAGCAACGGCAGAAACCACCGATAAACTTATCAGCACAAAGCTGATGCAATAGCGCTTAACAATCATAACGTTTAGCTTATCTGTCATATTTCATTACCTCATATATTTTATTATTGTTAGGGCAGGTGTCTCGCTAAACAAAACTTCTAAGCAAGTTGACAGACTAAGGATGTCCATAGCAATCAGCATTTCCTGATTTATCAAGGACATAAACTGCCTCGGCTTATAGCATGATTAATTTTCAGACTTCCATTCTAAGAGGATATATACACTATTGTATTGATCAAATACGACGTATTGTTTCACTGCAACGCCGACTTGCGTCACTGAGGTCACACTAACAGACCACACCAACCTGTCCATCATTTCATAGAGCTTAAGCAGCCTTGCATTAAGTCAAGATGGCTCAATCATAATCCGATATGCCGTATCTATACCACGTCATTTTTGCCAGCCAGATATATTAATAAAGAGTTTTCGAGCATTCAGACTGAATTATTGCCATCACTCTGAACCACCCCAAAGCCAGTGCAATTGACATTGCAAACAGCCAACTGTTATTTGAAAAGCAAGCCACGTCTAAAAAATGCATCAACAACTGGTAAGTTTTATACTCAAGCAATACCAATAGATTGTTTTTTCACACACAACTCCCAACATTTCCACAGTTCTGGCATTCGACCCGTTTTGGCATATACCGACAAATAACATATACTGTCTTGCAGGGTGTTAAGTATGAAGTGTATCTGCAATGAATAAGAATAAAAAAAACAAAAGGCGTCACTTCTTTCTGCAAACAGCAGCCATTGCTACAGTGACTGGCAACCAATGGCTGAAACCCAGTATTAATGCCGTTCTTACCCCTGCACACGCACAGACATCAGCATTTCTCTGCCAGGATGGCAGCAGCACATGGTTAATGAGCGATTATGTTGAAAATGGTATTGCATTCAATCAAGGTTCACCACAATCACAGGTAGAAATCATTATTTCAGGAACCAATATCAACATGATAACGGATTGGTTTGTCACCAATAGCAATACGAGCTCAGTCAGCCGTGGACGCGTCACCGATCAAGGCATGATTAATCTGACTACTGGCGCTGTCAGCACAAATCCAACAGCCAGCCCTGTCACCTCACCCTCCCACGGCGGCGTTACAAATCTAGCCAATAATTTAGCGCAATCTTTTGTCTTGGATTGTGCGAATAGTGGCGACATTCTCATTTCGAGCAGTGGAGGCATTTATAGCTACCGCCTAACCAGAATCAGCTAACGCATCCAGCAGTATTAAAAGGTTTACATGCATAAATATAAGAAAATTTCTCTAATCAGCGCTGTCGGTGGTTCCTTATTGATTGCAAACCATGTATTGCCCCCCTATAGGAACGCATGGGCACTGACACAGGATACAGCAGATGACCTGAAGAAAAAACGTGCTGCTCTGATTCCAATCATTCATCATATTCTGCAAACAGAACTGGCCACAGACGATAGTTATTCTGTTGAGCAAAACACACTACTCACCGTTACAGCTCAGCAAGGCATTTTTGCGAATGATAATGCTGGCACTGTTTTTAATTTTTTATTATTAGACGATGTAACGAACGGGGTACTCACACTCCAGACTGATGGTTCATTCACCTACCTGCCTGACCCAAACTTTATCGGCATAGATACGTTTCGTTATTCAATCAGCATCGGCAGTAGCACAGCAGATGAAGCAACCGTTACTATAAAAGTCAATGGCCAACCTATTGCTATTGATGACGACTTTGAGCTTGATGGCAATGTGCCTTTTCTTGGCAATGTTGTAAGTAATGCAGTGGGGGGCGATGACACTATTGTCGATGGTGCAGAAGTTGTTGCTGTCAGCAATGGCGCAACTACACTCGGTGGTAACGTTACTATCCAGGCAAATGGTAGCTTTGAATACACTCCTCCAGCCAACTTAGGTGCGCAACAAGACTCTTTTGTTTATACCCTGCAAGATATGGATGGTGACACTGACACTGCCACGGTGACTTGGCAAGTACCTGCGCGAATCATCGGTATTGACCAAGACGAAACAGTCGTTGAAAACGCATTATTAAACACACAACTCACTTTCTTCACCCCGGGTAGCGTTGAATACATTGAATTTAATAGCAGTCAATTCACACTGATGCAATTAACAGCGGCGTCTTCTGGCAGCCCGCTAAATGCCGCTGACACCCTGTTAGGAACCTTGTCTATTATCGGCTTTAATGCTGCATCGGGTGTACTGAGTTATCGCTACGACCCAACGGGCGTCAGTCAAGACCATAGCAGTTCTAGTAATGACCTTTTACGTGAAACGGTAATCGTCAGACTCAAAGATACTGCACGTGCTAATGCAGTCATAGGCAATCTTCATATTGACATCAGCGATACCAACCCACAAGCCAATGATGATGTTCGCAGTATCCCTGAAGATACCTTAAGGATTGCAGGCAATACCGTTGGCGCTTTAGGCAACGCGCCGCCAGGTGATGTCCAGGATACATTAATAGACAGCAACGCCACTCCTGTTACAGATGTCGATTTTGGTGGCACGGATGGTACGCCAGGCAGCAATTTATCCAGTAGTTACGGTACGCTTTATATTAGTAACACAGGCGTATATACCTACTCCTTAGACAATACCAACGCAAATGTGCAAGGCCTGAAAAGCGGCGAGTCATTGGCAGAAGTTTTCACCTATACGATTACGGATGGTGACGGTGATACTGACAGTGCCAATGTCACTGTCACCATCAACGGTGTCGAAGATGCTTTGCCGACAATTACCATCCCTGATGATAATGCAGCAGCAACTGGTGACTTAAGTGTCTCGGAAGAATCGTTACTCACTGGGGAAACGATCACTGTAACCGCATCAGCTGGTTTAGATAGTGCTAATGCAGTGGTTATTGTTAATCAAAGCAATGTATCACGCACGCTAACACTCGCCGAGTTAACCAATCTAAGCTCTGCTAATATTTCAATTGCCGGTGCAGAGGGTCAATTAACTCTGACTGATTTTAATTCAGGTACGGGCGTATTGACCTTCAATTATGACCCAGCTGGAACCAGCAAAGATCATTCCAGTGGAGAAATTACTGATCAGTTCACCTTAGTGGTGCAAGACAATGAAGGTGACACCAATAGTGACAGTCTGGACATTCTCATTGATGACTCAATATTCGCTGTTGTGGATGATAGCGCCAGTATCACCGAAGATGCCGTACCCAATACCATTACTGGGAACAACATACTCGACAACGACACATTAGGCGCTGATACACCGGCGCAAATCAGTGAGTTAAGCTTTAATAGTAACGTCCAAACAATCGGCTCCACTTTCAGCACGCAATACGGCAGTTTTCAGTTATCCACCAATGGGGAATACACTTATACACTGGATAATGGCAATATTATGGTGCAAGCCTTAGGTGCAGGGCAAAGCCTGACTGAGCAGTTCATTTATACACTCAGTGATACTGACGAAAGCGAAACCGCGACACTAACCGTCACCATCAATGGTGAAAGTGAAGTACCAACCATCAACGTCACCGCGTCTAATATTACCGAAGAAAGTGTTTCTGTTGGTGACGTCATTGCCGTTTTTTCATCAAATGCACCCAATGGCGGTTCATTGACGCATTCACTGCTCAACGACCCTAATGGTTACTTTACGATCAACGGCACCAATGTAGAGCTCACAGCGGCTGGCGTCGCTGCGATTAATAATGATGCCTTAGGTTTATTATCACTCACCATTGAAGTCCAGGCAGACGATGGCAGTTTACAAACCAGCGACAGTGATACTAGCAGCATTACGCGCGTTAATGATAATGCGCCTATCATCAGCGTCACTGCTTCAAGCGTTACCGAAGAAAGTGTCTCGGTTGGTGGTGTCATTGCGACCTTTTCATCC
>JBOEHE010000099.1:0-20502 GCA_050633785.1 Arenicella sp. | reverse complement strand
GTTTGGGTCCCTTATTTAACTCCCGTTCGTGTCAGCGTTGTCACATAAAAGATGGGCGCGGACACCCTCCTCTGGTTCCAGATGAACCTGCTGTGTCATTCATTATGCAACTTGAAAGTGACAGGAAACAGAAAACACCTCAGGGAGATCAAACCTATGGTAAACAGCTGCAACCTTTCGCTGTTCCAGGGATGCTTGCTGAAGGCAATGTGTCAATTCGTTATGAGGAAGTTGTTTACACCTACCCTGACGCAAGCAAGACGTCCCTTATGAAACCGATTTATCGGATACGTGACCTGCAACAGGGAGAACTGGCCAAATCGACAATACTATCCCCGAGAGTTGCACCACAAATGATTGGCCTTGGCTTGTTGGCAGCCATTCCCAAACACTCTATCATGAAAAATGTTGATCCCGACGATGCCAATCAGGACGGAATCAGTGGACAAGCAAATTACGGCTATAGTTTATTACATGGAGAAACCATGCTGGGCCGTTTCGGTTGGAAAGCATCGGCTCCGACAATCAAAGATCAGGTAGCGGCGGCCTTTGCCACTGATATGGGGCTCTCTACACCATTAATCCATACTGACTATGGTGATTGCACAGACAAACAAACAAAATGCCAGGAGGAAGCTTTACGCACTGATGACAGCAACGAGATAGTCGAAATCAAACCTGCCATGTTTGATCTGATCAGTTTTTATTCAGCCAACTTGGCAGTGCCAAAAACTCGTCACTCCAGCCCCCAAAAGCGTGCTCAGGGTAGAAAGTTGTTCAACGCCATTGGTTGTCAGAAATGCCATACCGAACACTTTACCACCAGCGATTCAAACGAGATTCCTGAACACTTTCGCAAACAACAGATATGGCCTTATACCGACTTGCTGCTACATGATATGGGAGAAGCCTTATCTGACTTGTCACGCTCAGGTTTCGCGGCGGATAACGAATGGCGCACTGCTCCTCTATGGGGCATCGGTTTGTCTCAAACAGTGAATAAAAAAACAAAATTCCTGCACGATGGCCGTGCCCGAAGCATCGAAGAAGCAATCCTCTGGCATGGAGGTGAAGCCGAATCCAGCCGTGACCATTTTGCACAACTATCGAAGCAAGACAGGCAGGTCTTACTGCAATTCGTCAATAATTTATAAACCTCTTGCTAACGAAAAAAGAAAATCTCTTCAACCACCAGGCCACAATAGTCCAACCAAGTTTCCACTCCAGGGCTTAGATATTTGTCCTTATGTAAAATAGCGTAAAACTGCCGTTTAAAACTACGCCCAGATATGTGTAATTGAACTAGTTTGCCTTGCTCCAATTCCTCCTTCACTGACAAAGTTGACAGACAGGCAACCCCCATATTAAGCATAACTGCGCGTTTTATAGCTTCAATTTGTTCAAGTTCAAGAACATAGTTCAAATCTTGCAACAGACCATACATTCCACGTTCAAATGTTTGCCGAGTTCCTGAGCCCCGTTCACGCATTATCCAATCCAAATTGACAATTTCTCGACGAGATAAGCCTTGATCAGCCTGAACAGCTAACGGGTGTTCAGGGGAACAGACAATAACCAATTCATCTTCACGCCAGGGAATCACATCAATTTCAGCACGATTCACCTCACCTTCGATCAAACCAACATCAAACTCAAAGTTAATCACGCGTTGGACAACCGTTTCAGTATTAGCGACTTCCAGAGCAACTTTCGCCTCGGGGTATTCTCGTTTGAATCCTGCCAGAATATCAATCATCAGGTTGTTACCAATAGTCATGGTTGAACCCACTTTCAAGTTACCAATACCCACAGCACCGGAAAAAGCTCCTTCTAATTCAAAGGCTTGTTGGATTAATTCTTCTGCTTTGGCTTGAATTTTCATGCCGGAACTATTAATGCGCAAACGTTTCCCGACTCGATCAAACAATTGGATATTGAAACGGCTCTCCAAATCTTTCAAAGCACCACTGGCAGCAGATTGCGACATTGCCAGACGCTTTGCTGCAACGGTTATATTGCCGGTATTGGCAACTGCCAGAAATACTTCAAGTTGTCGTAATGTATATTTCATTGAGTCGTTTAGATCGTGTATCTATATTTATTAAAACACTTTATATCGGAAAAATCGATTATAAATATTCAATAATCCCGTTTTACAGATATCAATAACTGATTTACTATCTAGAAATACAGATAGATGATTGTTTTTAAAGAAAAAAATCGTTTTTTAACACTTGAAAATCAAACATCAATCTCCATATATTAACAATGACAATTACATAACGAGATTACACTAATGGCTGCCAATATTCGTGAAGAAGAAGTGCTAACAGTCCATCATTGGAACGACACTTTATTCAGCTTTACTACTACACGTGACCCGGGTTTTCGCTTTGAAAACGGTCATTTCACCATGATTGGCCTCGAAGATGAAGGCAAACCTTTGATGCGTGCATACAGCATGGCCAGCGCTAACTATGAAGAGCATTTAGAGTTTTTCAGTATCAAGGTTGCCGATGGACCACTGACCTCAAAGTTACAGAAAATTCAGCCAGGCGACAAAATCCTGGTAAATTCAAAATCAACAGGTACTCTGGTTGCTGACCGTTTACTACCAGGTAAACATTTATACCTTCTGGCCACAGGCACTGGCTTAGCCCCATTTATGAGCATCATCAAAGACCCTGAAGTCTATGAAAAATTTGATAAAGTCATTTTGACACATGGTGTCAGAACTGTTTCAGAGTTAGCTTATCAAGATGTCATCAATGAACTGCCTGAAAATGAATTCTTTGGTGAAATGGTCAAAGGCAAATTAATCTATTATCCCACTGTGACCCGCGAAGAATTTAAGACCCAGGGGCGTTTGACTGATGCACTGACTTCCGGCAAGTTGACCACAGACATTGGACTGCCAGAAATCAATCTGGAAGATGATCGCTTTATGTTATGTGGCAGCCCTTCAATGCTGAAAGACTTCTGTGAAATTCTGGACAATCAGGGTTTCAAAGAAACTGTTCGTTCAGATATAGGCCATTATGTTATAGAACGAGCTTTTGTTGAAAGTTAAACAAAAAACACTATCAAGCACAAAAAAAGCCTGATCTTTCGATCAGGCTTTTTTACATTCAATTGCAACAAAATTGCAACAAGTAACCTCTTTTTAAACAGTACCAGTTAACCGGTTTTTCTCAGTTCAGTAACACCAGTGTTTTGCACTAAATAACCATTCTTTTGCATGTATCGCTTGAACTTGAAATAGATATCAAACGTTTGCACGCTGCCATCGTCTTCCTCAACGACAAAAAAAGGCGCCCTGGCCACCTGGTACTTCTCAGCCAATTGTATACCCTCAGAATCCGGGTTATTTTCCTCAGCGATGGCAATGTAATTAATCAAATCCAGTGTGCCATCTTTATCGAGGCGATCAGATACCTCAAAGCACTTCTGGCATAACTCACCATTGGCGAGAATTTTCTTAACAAAAGTAACGTGTGGCATAGAAATAACCTATAAGATTAAGAGTATGGTTTTAAATCCGGCTAAGCTGTTTTAAGCAACTTTGATTGTGTGCATTCCGCATTCACGGTCATCTTCTGCTTTAGTAGGGTCAAAATAATTCAGCTCGTTTGGCAGGTTGTGCTGTTCAATATAAGCCTGCATATCAGCAATTTTCCAATCCAATAAAGGTGCAACTTTGATAACACCAAACGGACCATCAGCAATATAATCCATATCAGCACGCAATGCTGTTTGCTCACGACGTACAGCAGTGAACCAGAATTGAGCATCACTTTCCTTCATGGCGCGTTGAAATGGTTCCAGTTTAAACTGTTTAGTAAACTCAGTATGACCTTCATCATTGATAGATGGAATACCCCCCATTACCGCATCACGGCGCGCTGCTGTAACCAAAGGTGTGTAGACAGAGACGTTCAAGCCAAGCTCTTCGATAGCACTTTCAGCAAACTCGTATGTTTCTGGCTTGTTATAACCTGAATCAATCCACAGGACCGGGATATCCGCTTGAACCTGTGTCAGCATGTGTAATATTACAGTCTCATAGGGACTGAAGTTAGTTGTTACCATGGCATTGGGTTGTTGCTCATAAACCCATTCAACAATCTCGATGGGTGTTTTTCCTGCCAGTGCCGCATTCGCTTCCTGATAATTAATGGTCATAATGATCTCTGTTTCTTTAAAGTAGTAATTGGGTAAATTAGTTTGTCGTGTGGGCTTTCAAACTATTTAAAGGTTTAATGAACAGCTCGTCGTTTACTGAAGATAAGCCGGCCATCATCAGCTGAAGGTTGGTAAACCTCAGAGAATTGGTCAAATGCCGTTACGGCTGCAGTCAAATCATGCCCTTCAGGCAATTCGAATGAGTTCACGCCACAACGAGCCAGAAAATCCAGATGATCAAAGTGCACTTGACCAACTGCGCGAATTTCACCGGTATAACCATAGCGAGTTCGCAATAAATATGCATGAGAATACGAACGACCATCGACATAACTGGCAAATGTCAGCACTATCAAAGGCTGATCAATCAATTGTTCAGCAATTTCATAAATCTCAGCATCAGCTGCTATCTGGACTGCTACATCATAGTCCAGCTTTGCTAAAGCTTCTTTATGTTCCTGCCAGAAGTCATATGGCACACTGCAATTCTTGTTTGGCATCTGTTCAATGGTCAACTCGGATGCATCTAATATATGCACCCAGGCATTATCAACTATTGCACTGGCAGCATTGCGTTTAAGCACACCTGAAGCATCAGCCTCTCCGCGGCGGATAAATTGTTTATTCTCTAACATCAGGCAACACCTTCCAATTCGGTATAAACACGTTCTTTAAATGGTTGCACTCCAACCCGGCGCACAGTATCCAACAATCGTTCTTCACCAGTACGTTGCTCAACATAAACCTGCATAATGTCAGATACTGCATCAGCCACATTATCTTTAGCCACTGCTGGACCAAGACGCTGGCCAAGGGCAGCATCATCAGAAGCAGAACCACCAACCGTCAGTTGATACCACTCTTCACCTTTTTTATCGACACCCAGGATACCAATGTGTCCCACATGATGGTGACCACAGGCATTCATACAACCCGACATTTTGAGTTTGACTTCACGTAAGTCATACAACTCATCAAGCTCGTCGAAGCGTTTATTAATTTCTTTGGCAATTGGAATAGAACCTGCGTTTGCCAGAGCGCAAAAATCAAGCCCCGGGCAACAAATCATGTCATTAACAGTGCCTATGTTAGCGGTTGCCAACTCTATAGCATCCAGTTCTTTCCAAAGTTCCAGCAATTGAGATTGATCCACATCTGCCAACACCAGGTTTTGTTCGTGTGTGACACGTACTTCACCAAATGAATAGCGATCAGCAATATCAGCAATTGCATCCATTTGTGCGGCGGTGGCGTCACCTGGAGCTATGCCAGGTGCTTTCAAAGAAATATTAACAATGCGATAACCCGGTTGCTTATGATCGACGGTATTCTGTCTATACCAATCAGAGAACCGTGAATCCAGTGAGCGCCACTTGTTGACGCGAGCAACTGCCATATCAAAATCTGCACCACTTAACTCTTCATAATCAGGTGCAGGAAAAAAGGCCTGCATACGATCATAATCTTCAGGTTCCAGCTTCAGATCGCTATCTTTAACTTGCTCCCATTCGGCATCTACCAGCTCTTTGAACTTTTCTATGCCCAAGGCATTTACCAGAATTTTTATACGTGCTTTGTATTTATTATCACGGCGTCCATAAAGGTTATAGACCCGTAAAATAGCATCGCAGTAAGATAATAAATGTTCTTTGGGTAAAAACTCATGGATAACCTTGCCAACAACAGGTGTTCGGCCCAAACCACCACCAACCAACATCTGCAAACCGGTCTCACCCGCATCATTTTTGACAATACGAATGCCAATATCATGAAACTGAGTGGCAGCACGATCTTCAATTGCTCCAGACACGGCAATTTTAAATTTACGCGGTAACCAATAAAACTCAGGGTGCAGAGTTGACCATTGACGAATGATCTCGCAATAGGCTCGAGGGTCTTCTATCTCATCAGTTGCAACACCTGCGTATTGGTCAGATGTTGTATTACGAATGCAATTCCCGCTGGTCTGTATTGCATGCATTTCTACTTTTGCCAGATCTTCGAGAATAGTTGGTACATCACCAAGTTCTGGCCAGTTAAATTGGATATTCTGTCGGGTGGTGAAATGGCCATAGCCTTTATCATAGGTATTTGCTACTTTCGCCAGAGCACGCAATTGATCTGAAGCCAGCAAACCATAAGGAATTGCAACACGCAGCATATGGGCATGTATCTGCATATAAAGACCATTACGCAACCGCAAAGGCATCAAGTCTTCAGCACTGAGTTTGCCGTCAAAATGACGCTCTACCTGACCTTTGAATTCAGCAACACGTTGCTTTAAGATTGTATGGTCATATTGATCGTATTTATACATAGATCACCTTCTGTTTTTTTTACTAGTAATTGAGGCTGTATAGCACTGAATGACAGTGCATTTGGTTATATAACAAGGCGATAATAATGACCTTGCAACAAAAAAACAAATTATATTAAATAACTTCTAAATAATAATTAGTAATATTAAATACTGCAAATACTATCGCTGTTTTTTTAATGTTTTTTAGTGGGCTGAAACCAGTTGAGAGTCTTTTGCAATCGAACTACCTGACCTACAATGATCAATGTAGGTGGTTTAATTTCATGTTGTTCGATCATATCCGGCATAGTCTCTAAAGTCCCTGACAACACTTTCTGACCCGGGGTTGTTCCTTGCTGAATCACAGCTATTGGCATATCCGGGCTCACACCATGGGATACCAATTGCTGGCAGATAGTCGGCAAACCTACTAAGCCCATATAAATTACCACTGTCTGATTTGGTGTAGCCAGCAAAGGCCAATTCAAATCGACTGAGTCATCCTTGAGGTGGCCTGTCACAAACATCACTGATTGCGCGTGATCACGGTGAGTAAGAGGGATTCCGGCATAAGTAGCGCAACCACTGGCAGCAGTAATACCTGGCACGACTTGAAAAGGTATACCCTGCTCAACCAATTGCTCAATTTCCTCACCGCCTCGGCCAAAAATAAAAGGGTCTCCTCCTTTAAGGCGAACAACACGTTTACCCTCTGATGCCAGATCAACCAACAATTGATTAATGCCCTGCTGCGGCACTGCATGATTGGATCGTTTCTTACCAACATAAATTCGATCTGCATCGCGACGGCATAAGCTGAGAATCTCATCACTGACCAAACGATCATACAAAACCACATCGCATTGCTGCATGAGACGCAATGCTCTGAAAGTCAATAAATCAGGATCACCGGGGCCGGCGCCAATCAACCACACCTCTCCTTTTTCTACCTCTATATCTTTTTCAATAGCAGCCTCTAAGGCGATTTTCCCCTGCTCTTCTCTTCCCGAGAAAAACATTTCAGCAATCGGCCCCTGCACAACCTTTTCCCAAAAGTGGCGGCGTTCACTTTCTTCACTGAACCGATCTTTAACCTTATCACGTAACTGCCGCATGGAATTGGCCAACTGCCCATAACTAGCTGGAATAAACGCTTCCAGTTTACTGCGCAATATGCGCGCCAACACTGGAGCACCACCACCAGTGGAAACAGCTATCAACACTGGAGAACGATCAATAATCGATGGAGTGATGAAACTACACAAGTCTGGTTGGTCGACAACGTTAACAGGGATATTACGTTGCTGTGCCAGTTCAGAAACACGGCGGTTAATCTCAAGATCATCAGTAGCAGCCGTTATCAGGCGATAGTCACCAATATCACTCTCTCTAAACTGGCGAGCAATATGCGTGATATTACGACTCATCTCTGACAGTATAGTTTGACCTAATTCAGGAGCAATAATGGTAATTTCAGCCCCGGCTAACGACATCAAACGAATCTTACGGGCAGCTATTTCACCACCACCAACAACCAGAACCTGCTGGCCTTTCAAATCAATAAATATTGGATAATTCTGCATCTGCGTATGGTAAGCCATTCAGGCTCTTGATGCATCTACCTAAACACACTATTGTTATTGAAAATCAGTGGGTAAATTAAACACAAGTGTTACAATTCAGAGCTTGATGACCAATACACTGTTGAAATGACCGAGCAAAACCCAACCCAGTTACTTCGTAGCATTATTCAACGTATCGCCGTTGGCCCAGATCGTGGTAAAGACATCTCTCCAGAAGAAGCACAGATGGCCACTCAAGCCCTGCTCAATGGTCAACTTGACCCAGTACATGCTGCATTATTTTTGATTGGTTTACGGATGAAACGGGAGTCTCTGGGCGAATATTCTGGTATTTTTTCTGCACTACAAAACCCGATCCAAACTGTAGACATAAAAATTCCACAATTAGTCTATCTAGCAGACCCCTTTGATGGTTATGCTCGCCATTTACCCATGAGTCCTTTTGTTCCTGCTGTCTTAGCAGCCTGCAAATTACCCTGTTTGATGCAAGGTGTTGAATCAGTTGGCCCTAAATTCGGCATTACAGCCCATCAGGTTTATAAAACATATGGTGCCAACACCAACTTATCTGTCAAACAAGCCAGTCAACAATTACAAAGCAGCGGTTGCAGTTGGGCTTATTTAGACCAACAACAATCCCAACCGAAGCTCCATGCATTAGGCGAGTTTCGAGATCAAATCATCAAACGAACAGCCATAACCACACTGGAAAGACTGCTTAAACCCATTTCTGCCAAACAGACTTTTCTGGCTTTAGGCTATGTACATAAGGCTTACCCTGAAATTTATGCACATATCGCACAACAGGCAGGCTACGACAAGGCCGTTTTGGTAAAAGGTGTCGAAGGAGGCATCACACCAGCGCTGAACAAACCCATCCGTTCGTTTGTGGTCACTCAAAATGATTTATCCGACAAATCAATTGAAGACAATCACTCTCCAGCAACTATCGGTATGCCTGCAGGTGTGCCGATACCTTCACAAGAACAAACATTGGCCGCGCAAACTTTAGACCAAGGTCTTAGCGCACTCCAAGGCAAACAAGGAATTGCTTATGAAAGCTTATTGTTAGCCGGCACAACTATTCTGCACAATTTATTACCCGAACATTCCTACCAAGAGCACCTAAAATCAGTGACTTATGCACTAAAAAGTGGTTCTGCCAAAACCCACTTTGACTCAATTTTAAGCTGGTAAAAACACGAAAACGACTAATCTGAACATTATCTTGCAATTATTGACAGAATATATGTTTATAATGATTCTCAAAATCATCTAGCATTTGCTATACTCTCCTTTAGACACCTAAACAGAAATGCAGTAGTTCTGTTAATTCAATTTCCCGGGGAGGAAAGTAATTAATGAATATCAACTTCATGCGTTATTTTGTAACAGTAGCAGAAACCAAGAGCTTTACAGCCGCATCAAAGAAGTTGAATATCGCCCAACCTGCTATCAGCATGGCTTTGAGCAAGCTGGAACGTGAATTGGGTTCCGAACTGATTAATCGCTCAAAACGAAAATTTGAACTCACCTATTCTGGTGAAGTATTCCTCAAACACTGCATCAACATTCTAAACAGCACCGACAATGCGATTACTGAAATTCGAGAAATTAATAATCTCGAACAGGGTTCTATAAAAATTGGTGCTCCCAGTTTATTCAGCAATGCTCGGCTACCCGAAATCATTGATGAATTTCGTGCGCTTCGACCAAACCTGAGTTTACAGATTCGCTCTGGAGATTCACAAAGTCTGCAAAAAATGATTTTGAGTAATGAGTTCGATGTTGTCATGCTGAACAAAAAAGACATTACTGCCAGTATGGAAAGCACAGATGTCTTTACTGATGAACTTAACGTATTGATGAGCAAGAATAACCCTCTGGCCAACAGTAAATTAATTCCTTTAAAGCAACTATTCCATCACCCTTGGTGCAAACCACTGGATACCGTCATTATTGATAAATTTTTGACGCAAATGCAAAACAATAAAGATTTGAAACCTAATATAGTATTGGAAACGACTATTTATGAAGTTATCTATTCCAGTTTGATCAACCAGAACTTGATCACAATTAATGGTTCAAAATTATATCAACATCATGAAGACATAATCAGCATTCCTATTGAAGGCGGACCTTACGAATTCACCCTTTCTGCGGCTTGGGCTAAGAATCGATATGTTTCCAAAGCAACACAAGAGTTTCTCAACTTTCTGAAAACCAGGGTTGATTATGATGATAAACTCAGCGCCAGTAGCACAAAGGTAAATAGCTAAACGATAAACACCTTGCCTCATGAGGGCTCACACAGTGCATGATAAGGCTGCGTATAATGCGTAAAAAACAGCAACACACTGTTGCTATAAGCTGCTACAGACTAACAAATATTTTCAAACCTGGCTCAAAAGCCAATTCAACTTTATTGCTTTCACCGTCTAACATGCTTAATTGACCATCATAGGCATCCACAATATCTGCCACAATTGACAGGCCTATACCATGGCCCTGCACTTGTTCATCCAAACGTTTGCCTCTCTTTAAAATGCTTTCACGCTGATCAGGGTCAATACCCGGCCCATCATCAATGACTTCAATACATAAACTACTGTAAAAACGACCGTCTTCTTCAGCAGGACCATTCTGACGATTATACACTCTGAGTAAAACGTGTTTATCACACCATTTGCAGGCATTCTCCAACAAGTTTCCGACCACTTCCAATAAATCTCCTTCTTCTCCCTGAAAACTGACATCATCATTCATTTTTACTGTCAATTGAACTCCTTTATCCTTGAATAAAGTTTGCAGAGCTGCAACGACACGCTTAATTGAACCCGCACATTGAATAGGAGTGGAATAGCGACGTCTGGCTATAGTGCTTGCTTTATTGAGTTGGTATTCAATTGAGTTGGACATATTATCCAGTTGTTGTTCGATCAGTTCTGCTTGATCATGTTCCGGATTAATTGATGCTCTGATAACTGCCAATGGCGTTTTCAAGCTATGCGCCAAATTAGCAAAACTGTCTTTTTGTTTTTGAATCTGGCGTTTTTCATGTTCAATATAGTCATTTAAACTCCCTGTGAGGACACTCACCTCGGCAGGAAAGTCTTCATCAAACCCTGGCTTTTCCCCTCTCTCAATTGCCCGCAATTGCAGAATCACACGAGATAATGGACGAAACAGCCAGGTGAACAACAGCAATTGAAACAAAATCAACAATAAACCCAAGGCAGATAACCAGCCCAATAAAGTGCGATCATAACCTTGCAGCTGCTGCTGGTATGTTTGACTGTCAACGGCTACGACTACTTTAAATTGTCGGGAAACTGCATCTTCCTGCCAATCAACCAACAGGCTTAATACATATTGCTGGTATTGCTGCAGCACAGGAAAAAACCGGTATTCACCCAATTGCGCCCCAACCTTAGGTAAAGGTTTGCCGATTAACGAGTCCGAGCGCCACAACAACTGTTCTTCACTCCAGATCTCTGCATACACACCAGAATTAGCCAATGCTAGCTCTGGCAATGGCAGTGTCTCAAAGACAACCTTATTATTTTCTCTAAATTCCATAGTAGATAACAAAGTGACAACATATGCCTGCAAAGCATTCTTTGCGCTTTGATCCACACTATTAGCAAAAGCACGATGCAGAGCCCAACCAGCTAATGAAAAGAACAATAACATGACCAGGGTTGCAGCAAGCAAAGCGCGCGCACGCATTGGAGCCTTTTTGCCCAATACAGCTTTTATCAAAGCAAGACTCTCAACTAACCAGGCCTCTACTCATGCGCAATTAATCGGTAACCTCTACCACGCAAGGTTTCGATTGGCTGATCAAGGCCATCAGGGTCCAGTTTTTTGCGCAGACGACGGATAAAGACCTCAATTGTATTACTATCTTTGTCATCGTCTTCAGCATAGATATGTTCAACTAATTCCGTTTTTGAGAGAACTTTACCTACGTTCATCAACAAATAATGCAACAAACGATACTCATAAGCCGTTAATGACAGTAACTCGTCTCCCAACAACACTTCTTGACTACTGGTATTCAACGACAAATGACCATTTTTCACCACATTATTGGCCTTTCCTGCTGCCCTGCGCAACAATACCGTCACCCGGGCAACCAGCTCTTCAATATGAAACGGCTTGGTTAGATAGTCATCAGCTCCTGCCTCAAGCCCTAATACCTTTTCCTGCCAGCGACTGCGGGCGGTCAAAATTAAAATAGGGAATATTTTACCTTTCTGGCGTAAATTCTTGATGACCTCAATGCCGTCTATCTGCGGCAATCCCAAATCAATTATTGCTAGATCCAAAGGGTATTCTTCACCGCAATATAAAGCGTCCGTTCCATTATCAGCCACATCAATCACATAACCCTGTTCTTCAAGACGTTGACGAACCTGTTGTTGAATTGCCAATTCATCCTCGGCGATTAATATACGCATCCTTCTCTTATCCAATCATTAACGGGTTGCCGACATCGGGATGAAAACATGTTGCACCTTGCCTTTTTTAAAAACCCTAACTTGAAAACCAGTGCGGCCATTCCGATCAACAAAACGAGCACTCAGAGATTTTCCATTGGTCTGTTGTTCAGCCATTTGCATGGCTCGTTCTTTTGCTTGTGCCTGATCAGACTGGGCAAAGGCTGGAGCACTGAATAGCACTGACAACGACAATAATATGCTTGGCAAAATTTTATTCATAACCCGATTATAAAGCAAAAAATTAAGAAAAGGATACCCAAGCCCAAAGACCGGGTACCCTTATTGCGACAAGAAAGTTCATCAAACTAGTGAATCACTGGAGTCACATTGACACGAACCTTAATTTCATCACCAGGATGACGGTCCATGCGAGTTTTATAGACTGTACCGTTATAACGGTATTTCACTCTGTAACCAACAACACGATCTTCATAGCGAACATCATGTCGAGTTTCACAATGACGAACCGTTTCCGTATAGGTTTCATGGTGATGACGGTCACCTTTTTTGCGAATATCCCGACCAATCGAGCCACCCAACACCGCACCAGCCACTGTCGCTACATCACGAGCGCGGCCGTGACCATGCTTACCGATACGATTACCGACTGCTGCACCAACAATAGCGCCGATCACATCAGGAGTACGACTATGGTTGCGACGACTACTTGAACGCTGATAGGTCACAGGTTTATCCCAGCAGCTTTCAATCGGCTCACTAACCTTAATTGATTTTGTGATTGGGCGAACTTTAAGAACTCGCGCATAATCAAAGTAAGCATCACCAGAATGACGCGCCTTGGAACCAGCAAATGCTGCAGATGAAGTCGCTGTTGCCGCTACTATGGCAAGAGCAATTCCTGTTTTTTGAATGAAACCTTTAGTGTTCCGTGTTTGACTTTTCATGAGTACCTCCAACAGGTATATAGCAATTAAGAATAATGACACTATATACAAGCTTTGCTGAACGGTAGCTGAACGCAAACTAAACCTTGGTTTAATAGGCGTATAAAATTCCTTTTTATTGTCTGTTTTTACGCCTTTGGGCAAAAAAACGCTTCAATAATTCAGAACTCTCATCAGCCAAAACACCCGATACAAGCTGACAACGGTGATTCAGCTGTGGGTTATTCAGAATGGAAAAAACAGAGTCTGCTGCACCCGTACGAGGGTCGGCTGCACCATAAACTACCGTTTGTACACGACTATGAACGATGGCTCCTGCACACATTGCACAGGGTTCCAGAGTCACATAAAGAGTCGTTTCTGGTAAACGATAATTCTCTAAAACCCGACACCCCTGACGCAAAGCCTGAATTTCAGCATGAGCTGTTGAGTCATTGAGAGCAATTGGACGATTCCAACCTTCGGCCAGAACCTGGTCGTTCTGAATCAGCACAGCCCCAACTGGAACCTCTCCTTCACTCTCGGCTCGGCGCGCCAGATCTAAGGCGTGAGCCATCCAGTGTTCATGTCGTTCAAACACATGCGCTTCAACTGTCATCGAGAAAATTCAGCGCAATCGTCTAACAATGCCATAATTCTTTCGACGATCTGTTCTGGAGTTGCTTCTGCTACGTCAGTATCAACTGTAAAATCAGCTTGCTCTATATACAGCGGCATTCGCTCATTGTACAAATCGTCAAATGTCATGCCATCACCAATAACAATTCCGCGTGTATCAAAGTTTTTAATGCGTTTTTGCAGGTTTTCAGGAGATGCCATCAAATGCACGACAATCGCATTTTGTTTTAAATAAGCAATGGCATCCCGGCGATAAATCGCACTGCCGCCAGTCGCTATAATTAAATGCTCTTCTTCGATACTCAATAATGCTTTCTCTTCCACCTGATCAAACCGGTCATGCCCGATCTGATCAATCAACTGTTGCAAGGGCTGTTCCGACAATTCTTCTATTAGCTCATCAGTATCAATAAAGGTCTTATCCAGACGCTCTGCCAGCAAATACCCCAAAGTGCTTTTGCCGGTTGCCGGCATACCAACTAATACAATATTGGTTTTTAACATACGATTTCCAACCTATTTGTTATTACAACAGATCACTGTTGCCAGAATAATGTTTACCTGAAGGCATATTATTTACGCATACCAGGCGTATATTTGGTTTCTTCCAAACCTGCAAAATAGTTTTGCAAACTGGGTAATGAATCCTTCAATGCCATAAATTCATCACGATTCAGTTTGATAATTACACTATCTTCCAAAGCTACAAAGTCTCCTGTTAGTTCATGATCATGTTCAATCAAACGCTCACCAAAATGTTCACCAACCGTGAAATCACGACAAAAACCAACGCCATCATTAAGTTGACATTTGCCAGACTCAACAATATACAAAGCATCTAACAATTGCCCTTTATTGAAGATAACATCGCCTTTAGAGTAATACTGTCTGATTAGCGACGTTTGTTGTTTCTGCTGTAAATGAACAATATTTCGAGGCAGAAAATAATCATATAGCCAATTCAACGTTATACGAGTTTTACTGGTTAACCCCGGAATTTTAAGTATATAAAAACCACGCCAGACAGCCCAGCCGATTATACCACTCAAGCGAATACCAAATACCTCACCTACCCCAGAATAACTACCCAATGAAGCAAGACTGCCTTGTGGTTTATACGAAAAATCACTCAGGGGTTTTCCATGAATTAAGGCCGTTAAATTGCGTGCACAGTGCTTAGCTTCTTGAACAGCAAACTGTGCCGTTGGCGGTGCATATTGCTTGCTATCATCATCCATTGGAATCATTGCCACATCACCCAATGCCCACAAACCGTCTGCACCTGACACCTGTAGAGTGCGCTCAGTCAATACCCGACCACGCTCCTTAGGTATATGCATAGCTTCAATAAACTCGGGGGTCTTATTACCAATGCTGCTAATCAGAGTTGCGGCAGAGATTCTCCTGCCACTCGCTAATACCACTTCAGTTGCTGTAGCATTAGCAACACTTTCATTTAAAACAACATCTATGCCGCGGCGGGCAAATTGTTTCGCAGTATATTCACCCAGTTTCACATGTAGTTCTTTCAAAAGCACGCCTTCACGTTGAACTATAATCGGATTGATTTCGTCCTTGCTGATATTCGGGTAATAGCGTAAAGCACGATGCACCATTTCGACAATTTCACCCATGGTTTCCACTCCAGAAAAACCACCACCCGCCACCACAAAGGTCAGCAATCTTTGCTTAGTTTCTGGTCGTATGGTGACATCTGCCCATTCCAGGCATTGAATGATATGATTTCTTATCTGATAAGCATCTGCCAGGTTCTTGATCGTCATCGCATGAGCATCCATACCTTTGATAAACGACACATTAGCTTCCACACCTGAGGTAATGACCAATTGGTCGTATGGCAGTTCAATGGATGTTTGCCTGCTGCCTTGCAGCAAACGCAGAGTTTTGTTTTGAGTATCTACTGAGGTTACTTCTGCCTGGCGAATTCGAACTCCCTTGGCCAGTGCACGCAAGGGCACCACCGCGTCCTGCGCACTGATCGTTCCTGAAGCCACTTCGGGTAACAATGGTTGAAAAACAAAATAATTATTGGCATTAATCAGCTCGATATCAGCAGTATCCGCTAAGTATTTACGTAAATACTTAGCGGTATAAACGCCACCAAAACCAGCTCCAACAACAATAATTTTCTGTTTCTTATCTGACATATTTCACCATTCAAACCAAAGTATCAAGCCGACATTCAACAATCACTGTGTTCAGCACGTGCCTTAAGCTCCTGCGGTAATAAGCTGGCATAAATCATATCACTGTAGGGTGTTTTCAAACCTGTCTTTTTACCCATACGTATTACAGCACCAATCTGAGACTGAAGCTCAGATGGTTTACCAGCGATGATATCTCGCTGCATTGAAGTATCATTACTTGGGTCTGCGGACTCAATAATTGCCCACACATCCTCGGCCAGTGTGTCAGATACCTGAATCTTCAAGGCCTTTGCCACATCAACAATCTCAGAAACCAATGAACGAAGCATTTGCCGTGTTTGTGGTTGTTCACGAATCACACCAAAAGGCGCTCTGGTGACAGAACCAACTCCACTGGTACTGGCAATAAACACAAACTTTTCCCAAACAGCAGCAGCAATGTCGTCAACCAACAATACTTTCATGCCATCCGCCTTGTCCAAAGTTTGTTGTAATAACGTTGCTCTGTCCGTTGTCTGGTTACTTTGTTCACCCAGTTTAATAAATGGCTTAGCTCCGAAATGACTGATTCTTCCTGGGGCTACAACCTTAGCAAAAAGGCCACACAAGCCATTCAACACCTTATCTTCACCAAGTTCCAGAGACAATTTATCAACCGCTTCTACGCCATTGAGCAAAGGCAGAATCAGTGTCTTTTCACCAACCATTGGTGCCATTGCAGCTGCAACCTTCTCGACTTGCCACCCTTTAACAGCAACCAGAATCAGATCAACCACACCCACATTATTACAATTTGCAGCAACTTTTACTGGCTGGATAGCAAAGTTTCCACTGATACTTTCAACAAACAAGCCCTTCTCTTTCATTGCATGCAGATGTTCTCCACGAGCAATAAATGTTACATCCATACCCGCTTGTGCCAGACGGCCTCCAAAATATCCACCGACACCACCAGCCCCGAAAACTGCTATTTTCATTCTCTCAACTCCTTATCAAGCGATAAACTCATAGTATGCATGCTAACCTCATAAGCAATATTGACCAAGATAAAATCGACTCTATCACCAAAATTTATTTTATCGCATAATGCTAGTCCCAATTCGACGACACAGATTTTCATACATGCACTACACAGGACAAGTTTATAAGCTGATCAGTAAACAAACAGATCACAGCAGCGATATCGAGTATTCCTTACCCATTGGAGACGACAAGGTAGATTTAAACCCATTACTGGGCAAAGCTATCAGTATCCGCACCACTGGCGAGATTCGCTGCATCAATTGCAACCGTTTAACCAAAACCAGTTTCTCACAAGGTCACTGTTTTCCTTGCATGAAGTCTCTTGCCAGTTGCGACACCTGCATTATAAAACCTGAACAATGCCACTTTCATGAAGGCACTTGTCGTGAACCAGATTGGGGAGAAAAAAATTGTTTTGCCGACCATTATGTGTATTTATCGAACACTTCATCTGGGGTCAAAATTGGCATAACTCGTGGCACTCAAGTCCCAACTCGTTGGATTGATCAGGGAGCAGTCGCGGCTATGCCAATCTACCGTGTTGCCAATCGCAGACTCTCTGGATTGATTGAACACCCACTCGCCTCTTTTGTCAGCGATAAAACTAACTGGCGCACTATGCTAAAAGGCGATATAGAGGACATCGACTTAAAACAAAGGTGGCAACAACTCAAAGAACACGCTGACCCGATCGCTGCAACATTAAGAGCCGAACACGGTGATGAGTCTGTGATTGAACTCGATGAACCAATCCGGCATTTTCAATACCCAGTTTTACAATATCCAATTAAAGTAAGCTCTCACAATCTGGACAAAGCAGGAGAAGCCAGTGGTGAGTTATTAGGCATCAAGGGGCAATACCTGATTATGGACACAGGTGTGTTGAATATTCGTAAATATACAGGATACATACTTGGATTAGAGCACGCGTAAACCATACGGGCGCTTTAACGCTTTAACCACTTTTTAGTGGCTCGCAGGCGCCCTCAAGCTCACAAGAAAAAGCCAGCGACTATTCTTTTTCAATAGCAGAATAAGTATAAATCATTGATTTTTTTATAGTATTAAACACCACTTTCTAACAAGTTTCTAACTATTCGCTTCGTAAGCAAGTACGAAGAAAACTACTGAAACTCAATACTATCAATGTGTTAGTGAAAAGGCGATTGAGAGGTTTCAAACAACTACCAACCCTTTTTCTCTACTTCAGCTTTAATCATCTCTGCAAACTTTGAGGCTAAAGAGCTTGATGGGTGATTTCTATCAACAACGTACAAAACTCTATCGTTTAGAAACTGACATAGTCCTTCTTCGCAAAATAGACGATGCGGATAAACTCTAATGACATTATCTAACTTAATACTATCCAAAAGCTCAAACGCAGGCTTCGAATAAGATAAAAATTCAGAAGATTGATAGGAAGTTTCAGTAATCATTTGATTAATATGTTCACTCAACGTAGGCAAATTCACCACACTCAAATTACTGAGCTTATCGAAAGCAAACTTACCAATATCTTTCTTAGCACGTGGATAAGGGTAAACCAAAACCACTTTGGTACCTTTCGAAGTTAAAGCACGAACATTATCAATAAAATTATTTTGAATAGTATTGTTGTTTGAACTTTCAAAGCCCAACCCATCTTGTTTGAGATATACATCAAGCATACCACCAATAATTACAAGATTATTCGCAGTCTTACCCAACTCCGACAACCTAAGTGCTTGAAATTTATCATCACACGGCTCATTTTCAATTTTGCGAGGCTTTCCATTTGCGCCACTAAAACTATTTGGAATAAAATAGCACGCAGAACTATTCATAGTTGTAATGCGATAGCCTTTAGGTTCAAAGGTGGTGATTAAAGCACTCGAAATTGACTCCATATTGGAATCACCAATTACATATAAATTCTTTTCAGCCTCATTCGAACCAAACGTACAAAATTGATTTTTCTCGTACCATCCATAGCAAAACTTACCATCTTTTGTTTTATTAAATAGCCAGGGCTTTTCACTAAGATCACTTTGCAAAATCGGCGGCAATCTATCGACAAAACCACCATTTTTGATTACCCCGACAGCACCACCGGCAACCAACAACAGCGAAGAAATAACAACAACGTTGAAGACTCTTAAATTAATAATTTTTCGGTTTCTAAATGGCTTTTCGACCAAATAACAAGACACTATCGATAAACCGAGTGTTATCGCTATCCACTCAAACTTATCAAAGTTATTGGGCTCTTTACCCATACGAGAAAAAGCAAATATTGGGAAATGCCACAAATACACCGAGTAGCTAATAAGACCTACCCAAACGAAAGGCCTACTACCTAACATCTTGCCGACCAATTCATCCTTTGATGCAAATCCGATGATTAGGGCCACGCCTAAAATTGGTATTAGCGTATAAAAACTTGGATGAGGCATTTTACTATCAAAAAATAATATACTGTAGGCAACCAAATATAACCCAAACATCGCAAGGATCCGCGTTCCAATGCCTTCATTAGAAGCTTTATAGTTCAACTCCCTATAAGCAAGTATAGATCCTATAGCCAATTCCCAAAACCTGCTGAATGGCAAATAGAAGTTCAAGTCCGAGTTCCTTACTTCCATCAACTCAGCAAAATAAATACTAAGCAAAGACAAGCCGACGAGAATGGTCAAAAAATGCTGTCGGAAAAACTTAAACGCAATAATGGCTATGATTGGAAATACTAAGTAGAACTGCTCTTCAACACCCAAACTCCAAGTGTGTAAAAAAGGCTTCAGTAGAGCACTATCAGCACCATATTCAGTTGTACTGAAGTAAAAAAAGAAATTAGATCCAAAGAACAATGATGCAAGGATGCTTTCTGCGTACTCGACAAAATCAGATGGCAATAGCTTTTGCCATGCATAGGGTATCGATACAAATATCACAACGAATAGCATCGGAAGTATGCGTCGTGCTCGCCGCTCGTAGAAATATAGAAAACTAAATGAACCTTTTGTTTGAAGTTCAGAAAGAATAATTCGAGTGATCAAATATCCACTTATAACAAAGAAGATATCGACTCCAATAAAACCACCCTCAAACCAATCCCTACCAAACAGCACCATCTGTGCGTGATAAAGAATTACGCTAACTACGGCGATAGCACGTAAACCATCGATTTCTGCTCTGTAAGAAAGTTTGGAAGAATTCACTTAGTTCACTTGGTTCACTTGGTTC
>JBOEHE010000098.1:0-8675 GCA_050633785.1 Arenicella sp. | reverse complement strand
ACTTCCGGTTGAATTCAACCGGCTAAGCAAACCATCAAGTTGTTTAGAATCACCAAAACGATTACCAACTAATAAGTCTTGATAGCTGCATTGCTGGTTGATAAGTTCCTCAGATAAAGATATTCCAGCTATTGCCAGCTCAGGCTCAAGCATACCGATTTCAAACCAGTCTAGCTCTACTTTCTGTTTTAGCGAAAAATAGTTATCAACGAAAATGCTTGGAGTGTCTTGCATTTTACTCTCATTGTCGATTTGTGACACACCACCTTCTGAGAGGCTTCCACTGCTGAAATGTTCTAATTTATCAAAGATATTATTGTCCTGACTTAGAATCATTTCTTTGTTAGCAGCGATAAAATTAACAAGTCTGTCATCCTCTTGAATATTAAGCATTAATTTAATGGGGCAGTCATCGAAGGTACGCTCTGCAATAGGAATATCAATCACCTTTTCTAATTCCAAGTGCCTTTCGTCAGTTGATAAGCTTTGATAAAGCGCATCAACGTTTCTAGTTTCCCCTTCAATAAAATGCAAATACATGCCTTGCCTGTAGACCAATGCAGACGTTATCCCATTTTTCTGATTATTTGCACGAGACACTGTCAATATTTTTGATAAATCATCTGGCATAGCCCTACTTCCTTCTGGCGTTTTGGCCTTACTTATATATACGATACACAACATAATTTTACCCTTTTTTATTATTTCAACAGTGCATTTTCTTATTACTGCTATCAGCTCTTTGATAACAATATTTTTATCGACTGCTATTTAGCAAAGCCCCATAAGGAACTAGCAATTTTTATTTGAGATTACATTGTTATATTTTTAACTGCAATCCATATAACTCATATATATCACCAGTGCAAATATATACTATCTGTGTATTTTTTCAACTTACTATAAAGGGGTTTTACATTTCTTTTCAATGTGTTAAAAGCGCCTCTCAGTTTAGTCAAAGCATTGATTAAGCAACAAACCTTGTTTATTAAGCTAGGGCCTGTCTTAGAGACTGCGCATCCATGAATTTAAGTACTGCAATAAATGCAATGGCCCTGCAGCCAACTGCCTGCCTATACGAGTTATCAGATGAATTTCACCACAGGTCAGTACCGCATGGTTGATATCTACTGCACATAACTTTTGTTCTCGTATTTCCTGAGCAACAACAAAGGCAGGTAGAAAAGTCACACCAGAATTGGACAAAGCAAATTGTTTCAGTGCCGCAATGGAGTTAGTCGTAACTCTGGGAGCAAAACGGACACCTTCTTGAAATTCGGCCATTGCCAGTAATTGCCGGACACCAAATTGTTTTTCCTGTAATGCCAGCGGGTAGGCAAGCAATTGCTCGACCTCCACAGGGCCTTTGAATCCAGCTAAAACATGGTCAGGGTGGACAATAGCGCAAATTGCCTGCTTGCTGATCACATGAGAACGAATCCCCGTAGAGTTTGTTGGATGAAACAATATTCCCAGATGAGCTTCATCAAACTCTACTTTACGAATTATTTCATTGGTTCCATCAACGCTCACAGACACCGTTAAATCAGGGTGTTTCTGATGAAATTCAGCCAAAGGCCCCGACATCATTTCATCGACAAACCCCTCACCTATCGCCAAACTTACATGCCCTGTATGCAGGCTTTGCAGCGCACCCAGTTTAGACAGGCAATCTTCTTCATTGGCAATCATATTACGGTAATGCATCAACACCACATCACCAGCTTCGGTCGGTGTCACCCCTTTTCTATGTCGTTCGATCAAGGTCACCGACAACTCTTTTTCCAGCAGAGAAATTTGACGACTGACGGCTGACGCAGAAATATTAAGCTTGTCGGCAGCAGCTCTTACTGTTCCTTGAGTGACAGCTTCATACAAATATACGACTCGCTTTTCATTGATGATATTCAAACTTATAAAGGCAGTTGAGTTTTCACCAATTCAACCCAGTAACTGGCTCCCAAGGGCAATATCTCATCATTAAAGTCATAATAAGGATTATGCAGGCCCTTGCTGTTCTCCCCATCGCCATTGCCAATCCAGATATACGCTCCAGGGCGCTGTTGCAACATAAAAGCGAAATCCTCGGCTCCCATACTCGGGGGATGATTGCGCTGGACATTTGCTGGACCAACCAGTGCGTCAGCTACATCACTGCAATAATCAGCATGTTCGGCTGTGTTGATAGTCGCTGGATAGACCCGCTGATAATTCAGTTCACCTTTGGCGCCAAAAGCACTGCAGATATTCTCAACCTGCAAACCCATCCTTGATTCCAATGTATCCTGAGCTTCAGGAGAAAAAGAACGACAGGTTCCAGCTAATACAACACTATCAGGAATAATATTATGGGCATCACCTGCCTGCATTTGCGTTATGCTAATGATACCTGACTCAAAGGGGTCTAAATTTCGACTTATAATGCTTTGCAGAGAACTGATTAATTGGCCAGCGACAACGACTGGGTCAACCCCCAGATGTGGCATGCCGGCATGACAACCCTTGCCAGCGATGGATATTTTAAATTTATCCATCGCTGCCATCACTGGGCCCTGATGAACAGCAAACTGCCCTGTCGCCAAACCTGGCCAGTTATGCATGCCATAAACCGCATCCACATCGAATTGTTCAAAAAGCCCTTCTTCTACCATGGCTTTTGCACCGGCATCACCCTCTTCTGCCGGTTGAAAAATAAAGACGGCTGTACCCGAAAAATCTCTATTTTCAGATAAATATTTTGCTGCACCTAGCAACATGGCTGTATGCCCATCATGACCACAGCCATGCATGATTCCTGGATGGGTCGAGCAATGTGAAAAGGTATTCTTCTCATCAAGGTTCAATGCATCCATATCTGCTCTAAGTCCAATAGACCCTGTACCAGGTCGATTACCTTCCAAAGTTGCAACTACTCCCGTCACTGCAATTTCTCTGACCACATTCAAACCAAAACTTGTCAGAAGTTCAGCGATTATCCCTGCTGTTCGATGTTCTTGAAATGATGTCTCTGGATGGGCATGAATATCACGCCTCCACTGTTGCATTTGCTGGTGCAGAGTGCCGTTTTTCTCAATTATTTGCATGTATTTTCCTGCTGTTTCTTTTACTAAGCACTGGGTTTGTCAGAGTAAAATTCGATGATCGTATTGCCCGCATACCGAGCAGGAATGCGCAGAATACCATCAGTCGATTCTACGAATTCTACCTGATTTTCCATTAGATGTTCTTTCGCTTTTTCCGGTTTTCCTGTGCTGATACACAGAGCAATGCCCGTTGGTAAATCAGATTCGCTTGCCGGTATCGAAACACCGGAAAAACGAACCTTGGCCTTAGCCAGTGTCATCACTTCAAAAAAACCTCGGTCTGTTTGTACATAAAGATAATCTGTTTCATACTTAACCGCCTGCTCACCATAAATTCCTTTAAAGCGAGTAACAAAAGCTTCAGGATCATGCGCGACGTAGCTGACACCAACAAAGCCATTAGCACCATTTGGATGATTCATCCACTCTTTAACCCAGACCAATTCAGGTTTATGTTGATGACAGAAAAAATGTGATACAGCAGGAAATTCCCTATTGATCAACATAACCAGCGAGACTATTGCCTCATCTTCGCTACCATCGGGCCGATGAGCTATTCGTTTGAAATCAACTATACCATTATTATCAACCCCTCTGCGTTGCATCAATTGATGGTCACTTCTGGCATCTTCACTGTGTAAGGCAACCAGAGAAATACCCTCTCTTCGTTCAATAGAGTCGCTGATAAAACGCCCAAAGGCAAAACCTCTCTCATTCGTCTGATCAAGTTTTGTAGCGTCATAAATGCTGATTAACTCAATAAAATTTTCAGGAAACATCAATAAATGATTATCAGTACCCCAGGGGTGATGATGCCTGGGATTGATGTAAAACCCTAATTTTTGAAAGTCTTCAGAAGCTTTGTCCATATCACGGACAGCAATCAGAGGGTGGTCGATACCTAGGTGATTTTTCATAGAGTATTTACTTGAAGTTGATCTTTGTTATGCATCAATTAAGAGATAATGGTTTTGCCGCAACGCCAACGACTGTTTCATATGGGTTCACAGGCTTGAGTACAACACTGCCTGCCGCTATTTTTGCTCCCTGCCCGATTTCTATATTGCCTAAAATAACAGCTCCCGAACCGATAAAAACGCCTTTGCGTATTTTGGGGTGGCGATCGCCAGACATTTTTCCCGTGCCGCCCAATGTCACGCTTTGAAATAGAGTGACTTCGTCTTCAATAACCGCCGTTTCACCGATGACAATGCCCACAGCATGATCAATAAAAATTCTCCGGCCTATAACTGCAGCGGGATGAATATCAACGCCATACAATGAAACGATGCGACTTTGTATATAGTTTGCGGTTGCCTTGTCATCGTTGAGCCAGCAATAATGTGCAAAACGATGAGCCTGTAAAGCCTGGTAACCGGCAAAGTACAATAAAGGGCTGTAATGGTCTTTTATTGAGGCATTGCTTTGCAATTGACATAGCAAATCATCAAGAGCAGCCGCTTCAATAGTGCTGTCATCACTCATAATTTTCTGTAAGAAAGACAACCAAGCAGTACACTGTTTTGAGTCTTCGGCCAGTTTTTCTGCCAGAATAAACGTCAATGCAGATTTGAATGTCTGGTGCTGAAGAATATTACGTTCATAAAAGCTCTCAAGCAACGGTGAAGAATTGACGATTTGCCGAGCTTCCTCGATAACCGTCTGCCACAAAGTGTCGACATTAATTTTTCGTTGATAATCTGTCATTGTTTCAAATTCATCGATAAACGATTAAATACTGATCCGATTTGCAGGCCTACTCAATAGAGTAACCGAATTGAACCGGTGGATTTTCAGCGGTTTCAACCCAGACACTCTTAGTTTGAGTATATTCCAATAGACCATTATAACCACTGGAACGGCCATAACCACTCTCACCAAAACCACCAAAAGGAGACATAACGTTAATTGCTTTATAACTGTTTACCCAAAAGGTACCTGCATTGATTTTTGCTGCCATACGATGCGCCCGACCGACATCAGCCGTCCATACAGCTCCAGCCAACCCAAAGCGACTGTCATTGGCAATACGAACCGCGTCTTGTTCATCAGTAAACGGTATCACAGAAACAACTGGTCCAAAAATCTCTTCCTGAGCAACCTGCATGGAATTAGTCACATCAGCCAGCACCGTTGGTTGATAAAAATAACCGTGCTCAGCACCGTTAACCTTTGCTTGTGTACCTCCCGTTGCTACTACAGCACCTTCTGATTGAGCTTGCTCAACCAATGATTTTATGTGATTGAATTGAGCTAAATTATTAATAGGCCCTACCATCGTTTCTTCAGACATTGGCATACCTACGGGGATTTTCCTGGTTGCAAGGACAAGTCGGTCAATAACTTTTTGATAGATATTTTTTTGAACCAACAGACGTGAACCGGACACACAACTCTGCCCTGCTGCAGAAAATACCGCTGCTTGAGCACCGACAACGGCACGATCCAAATCAGCATCGTCAAAAATGATATTAGCTGACTTTCCTCCCAATTCTAAGACACATGGAATAACACGTTCAGCTGCTGCTGCCGCAATTGCACTACCGGTTTTAGCCGAGCCAACAAAAACCACTTTGCGTACAGCCTGATCAGCAATAATTGCTGCGCCAGTCGTATGTCCCAGACCATTGACTATATTGACCAAACCTTTCGGCACTCCAGAGTCTTCCAACAATTTTGCCAACACAGTGGAACTGAGAGGCGTAAGCTCAGAAGGTTTCAGCAACACTGCATTTCCAGCGCAAATAGCTGGTGCTATTTGCCAACCACAGGTGAACAGTGGAGCATTCCAGGGGGTTATTTGGGCCACAACACCATAAGGTTCATAACGGGTATAGTTTAAATGGGTACCTGGAACCGGGATCACTTCACCCATGAGTTTATCGCACCATCCAGCATAGTACTCAAACATCTCCGCCACTTTTGTCACTTCAACTCGGCAATCCCGTATTGGCTTACCAGCAGAAAATGATTCTAATCTGGCGAGCGATTCTGCGTGTTGACGGATAGTATCGCTGCTTTTCCACATCACTCTAGCGCGCTCTGAAGCTGCCATTGACCACCATTTCTGTTGAGCTGTACTGGCTGCTTGCGCGGCAATCGCTACTAACTCAGCCCCGGCATCTGGATAACTCATGAATACCTGCCCTGTGGCAGGGTTGATAAGGTCAATAGGTTCTCCTTTACCAACCATAAGCTTCCCAGCTATCCAACTGCCAGAAAATGTATCCGTACCTAGAAGTTGTTCCAGCAAGTCACCCATATCTTCTGTCACCGAGCTTATAGAGTTGTTAGTCGATGTATTCATGACTTTTCTCCCACGATAGAAACAATACGATTGAAATCTTCGTTGTCGGCTATTTCTGACTCACTGGAATGCCATATCGCAGCGGCCTGTTTTGATAATGGTGTATCAACGCCCATTTTACCAACTAGATCCATTGCCAGACGCAAATCTTTGCGCATTAACTGCATACTGAAACCAGAGTCAAAAGCCTCATTTAAAATCCACTTGGGGTAGTTGATCTCACTTATAGCACTTCGACCAGAACCGGCATTGAGTGCTTCAGCCAAAGCTGCCTGCGACAAACCAGCATTGTTTGCCAGAGACATTGCTTCAGCCGTTGTCAGCAAATGGGAAGCGCATAACAGGTTATTAATTAACTTGCCGACATGGCCATTCCCTGATGCTCCGAGATGCACTATTTTTGATGTTAATGCTTTTAAAACAGGCTCAGCTCGATTTAGATCTGTTGTTTCCCCACCAACCAACATTACCATTGTTCCAGACTTTGCACCTGCAGGGCCTCCACTGACGGGGCAATCAAGCATACTATGACCTGCTTCTGACATTTTAGCAGCGAGGGTTCTTGTAACATCAGGCTCAGATGTGGACGTATCAACGACTAGAGAACTTGATTGAGCATATTTTAATAAGCCTTGATCACCAACAATAACCTCTTGAACATGTTTGGCCATCGGCAGGGATAATATAATAATATCAGTTTCCTGGCATACCGCTTTCAGCGTATCAACGACCGTGATTCCTAATGATCTGGCATTGTCTTTCTGAACAGAACCCACGTCGGCACCAACGACCTTGAATCCATTGCGCAACAATGATTGAGCCATCCCACTTCCCATATTGCCTAAGCCGACCACGCCTACTGTTTTATTAGCCATATTACCTCGTAATCTCTGCCTGTGTTTTATCTATTTGCGCATTATCGCGTCCCGTTCAGCAATGAACAATATTACAAATTTCAATTATTGTTCTAAAAAAAGCAACAATAAAACAATGAACCTTAAAAACAATCAACGCATATACAACAAAACTTTTAAGAGAACCTGTTTAAGCAATACTTTATTATAGGCGATAAAAAAGGCTTCAAGATTACCCTCTACAGGTGATACTTGAAGCCTTTGAAAGACGTTTCTGATGAATAGAATTTCTTCTTATTTCAAACCAAACTCAGCAATCAAATCAGCAGCCGGTTTATATCCTGAAACCACAGTACCGTCATCATAAACCAGCATTGGAGTTCCGCGTAAACCGACCTCAAGGCCAAGTGCATGAGTTTTCGCAATCGGATTCTCACATGTTTTTTCTGGCAACGGAGCTCCCGCTTTTGCTCTAGTCAGAGCTTGTTGAGGATCATCAGCACACCAGGCAGAAACATATTTTTTGTAACTGGGTGAGCCAACCCCTGCTCTTGGGAACGCCAGATAACGAATCTGGATGCCAGCATCATTCAATTCGGCCATTTCGGCATGAAGCTTACGGCAGAACCCACAATCAATATCAGTAAAAACATTGATGACACGTTTAGGCTTCTCTGGACCATAAACAATCATATCATCGGAGGGTAAGTCACTGACCATTGTTTTAATGCGCCCTTTTTGAGCTGCTTCAGATAAACTGACTCTATTCGTAGTATCAAACATATCGCCCATCATCAAATGGCCGTCAATGTAATAAGCAAAAGTCAGATTGGCACCAACCCAGAACTGGTAGACTCCTTCAATAGGTGAAGGTTCGAGTTGAACTTCTCCCAGGCGTGGAAACATTTTTTTTACTTCAAGAGTCACTTCTTCCTGAGTTGCTGCTTGCGCCGCCACTGTCAACATGACATAGCTGCAGATTAACAATACTATTTTTTTCATTAAGCTCAATCTCTAAAATTATTAAATTGTAGTGGCAGGTCATAATCATTCGCCTTTAGAAACGCTATGACCTGTTGTAAATCATCTCTTTTTTTGCCGGTGACCCGAAGTTGTTCACCTTGCATTGCTGTCTGTACTTTTAATTTTTGTTCTTTTATCTGTTTTACAATTTTTCGCGACAAGTCTGCATTGATGCCTTCTTTAATAAGGATCACTTGTTTTGCCTTGGCTCCTCCAATTTCTTCAATGTCTTTAGGATCTAGACACGCCAGATCAATACCCCGCTTAGCCAATTTCAAACGCAATATTTCAGCGGCCTGCTGAACCTGAAATTCACTGTCAGCAAAAACGGTTAACGCAGAATCCTTACTCTCGACCCGCGCGTCCGATCCTTTAAAATCATAGCGAGCGCTTATTTCCCGGTTGGCT
>JBOEHE010000097.1:0-743 GCA_050633785.1 Arenicella sp. | reverse complement strand
GATTATGTGAAGAACATGATTACGGGTGCTGCTCAAATGGACGGCGCTATTTTGGTATGTTCAGCAGCAGATGGCCCAATGCCACAGACTCGTGAGCACATCTTGTTGGCGCGTCAGGTAGGCGTTCCTTATATTGTTGTGTTTTTGAACAAAGCCGATATGGTCGATGACGAAGAGTTGTTGGAATTGGTTGAGATGGAAGTGCGTGAGTTGTTGGATGCGTATGAATTCCCAGGTGATGACACACCAATCGTAGCTGGTTCAGCGTTGAAAGCGTTGGAAGGTGATGCGGCATATATCGAGAAGATTGTAGAGCTTGGTAAAGTTTTGGATGATTACATTCCAGAACCAGAGCGTGCAATTGACGGTGCATTCATTATGCCAGTGGAAGATGTATTCTCAATTTCAGGTCGTGGAACAGTAGCAACGGGTCGTGTAGAACGCGGTATTGTTAAAGTTGGCGAAGAGATCGAAATCATTGGTATTAAAGATACAACGAAGACAACAGTAACGGGTGTAGAGATGTTCCGTAAGTTGTTGGACGAAGGTCGTGCCGGAGATAACGTTGGTATCTTGTTGCGTGGAACAAAGCGTGAAGATATTGAGCGTGGTCAAGTATTGGCAGCGCCAGGTTCAATCACACCGCATACAAAATTTGAAGCGGAAGTGTATGTATTGAGCAAAGAAGAGGGTGGACGTCATACGCCATTCTTTAAAGGTTACCGTCCACAGTTTTACTTCCG
>JBOEHE010000096.1:0-6059 GCA_050633785.1 Arenicella sp. | reverse complement strand
ATTTTTCCTTGTTCTTTGATCGGAAATACAGCAAACGTTTACAAAATGCCTTGCAACATCGTCAGGAAAACTCACTTTACTCGCAGCAAGTCCAGCAATTGATGTCAAAAACACTGGTGACTATTGATCCTATGGCCAGTGTGTTCGATGCCGCGCGCTTAATGTCCGAGCACAGCATTTCTTGTTTGGCAGTAGTGGATGATCGGCAATCATTACTCGGCATAGTTACCGATCGTGATTTGCGTCAACGAGTCATTGCTGAACAACGCAGCTATACTGATTCGGTGCAAAAAATTATGACACCACAACCTATTGTGACCACGACAACAGCATTTGCTGATCAGGCGATTCTGTTGATGGTGCAAAATAATATTCATCATTTACCTGTGCTGGAGAATAATCACCCTGTCGCTATGCTGACGGTCAGTGATATAGTGCGGCAACAAAAATCAGAGCCGATTTTGTTGATGAGTACTATTTATAAATCTCAATCGGTTGATGAATTGGTCCTTGCCAGTCATAACATCAAAGGTTTATTACAAAACCTGATTGCAGCTGATATCAAGGCGGAAGCTTTGGGGCGGTTGCTGACTACAGTGACTGACGCCCTGACAGGGCGCTTGATTCAATTGGCGCAACAACAGCTGGGGCCTGAACCGGTGCCTTTTGTCTGGTTGGCTTTCGGCTCGCAGGGACGACAAGATCAATCTGCAAAATCAGACCAGGACAATGGCCTGTTGCTGGACGATAGCGTGCGGCCTGAGCATGATGCGTATTTTGCGCAATTAGCTGGGTTTGTCTGCGATGGTTTGGATGCTTGTGGTTATGTCTATTGCCCGGGGAATATCATGGCGACGAATTCACAATGGCGTCAACCTTTACAGGCTTGGCAGAAACACTTTTCACAATGGGTGCAGCAACCTGAAACCAAAGCCTTGATGCATGCCAGCATTTTTTTTGATTTGCGCATGATTTTCAACAGTGCCGATGATGATGAACTGATGGCATCATTACAAGGCTCATTGCAGGGCTTGCTGCAAAATCAGCGTTTTCTGGCTGGCTTGACCTTAAATGCATTGGACTTACAGCCACCACTTGGTTTTTTCAAACAGTTTGTTGTTGATCGAAAGGGACAACACAAAGATACTTTTGATATTAAAAAACAAGGCTTGATGCCGCTGACGGATATTGCTCGTATTCATGCTTTGGCCAATGCAGTGCCTCACGTTAACAGTATGGAACGCTTACATGCATTAAACGATAGCAATATGCTGGAAGCTGGGCAGGCGAGTAACCTGCTCGATGCACATGAGTTTATCGCGCATCTGCGTTTAGTGCATCAAGGGCAGCAGATGGATCAAGGTTTAGCACCAGATAACAACATCAACCCAGATCAATTATCGGGTTTGTTGCAGCGACAACTAAAAGATGCGTTTCAGATTGTGCGAGATGCGCAAAAAAGCCTGCGTTTGCGATACGCAAACGATTTGCCGAGTTAACCCATGTTGAACTGGCGGTCTATTTATCATCAATGGCGACGTTACCGCGCGATTGGTAAAACCGGTTCAACAGTCATGCGGACGTTTCTTGAACAAGCACGACCCAGTGACAATTTGTTGGCCAATGACTGTGAGTTGCTGGCATTGGATATCGAAACAACGGGTCTGTCTGTTGATAATGATGCTATTCTGAGCGTTGCGTATGTGCCTGTTGTACAACGGCAGATCCAGTTGAGTTCTGCCAGGCATATGCTGGTGAAAACGGCTGTTGATGTTGGACAAAGCGCTACAATTCATGGCATTCACGATCAACAGCTACAATCTCAAGGCATGAGTCTTAATGAGGTTATGGATACCTTATTAAAAGATCTGGCGGGCAAAGTTTTGCTGGTTCATTTTTCCCGACTTGATTACGGCATGTTAAACAAGGTTAGCCGTGAATTGTATGGAGTGAAATTATTGTGTCCGGTGGTAGATACACTGGCTATTGAGTACCGGCATTACAAACTAACGAATGCGGATAATATTCCTCCCATGCAATTGGATCTCTGTCGTGAACGCTATGGTTTGCCTCGTTATCGCGCACATAATGCCTTGGTAGATGCCATTGCCACTGCGGAATTATGGCTGGCACAGAGTGCCTATATGCAAGGAAACCAGCAATTGCCAGTGCGCTTTTTTGTGGCGCGGTAAAGAGTATTTTCAAGTTGGCCGTTTATTTTGTGCTTTGCGCAGTTGAGAGATAAATTCAACCAGAAAAGCGGTGGTCAGGCCAAAGATAATCAGGCCGTTAACGGCTGTCAGACCGGATAATAAACGCCATTTGGCATCAAGAATGATGTCGCCATATCCCAAAGTGGTCATGGTGACCACGGAAAAATAAACAGCAGGTTCCAGTTCTTGGAACACGTTTAATAACAGAAAAACAGCGGCCCAGATCCAGGCACAGACACTGATGCCTCCTATCAACCAGAAAACCGTGCTGATCAAAACGATTATGCTTTTGCGAGATATAGGTGGGGTTGCCAACCAATTGCCAAGTCGTTGCAGTGCTTCGGTAACGGCCCCGATAAAGAGCACTTGAATAACAATAGTCAGTGCAATGATAAACGTGCCGATGATAAGTTGTTGCAACATAAGAGCGAGCCGTGAGTGACCAAATATGTAGATTGACATAAAATGATGCCTAAGAACAGCATGCTTATTTTTAAAAAATCAGCGATCAAGTTGCTATCAGACTGCTGAAGTGGTTATCGGAAAAGAAAGTGACGCAGTCTATTCTGACAATCACTATGGTAGTCTGACCCAATGCTCTTTGATTACTAAGTTGCTGGAGAATTATTCTAACACCACAGCAATAGCAGCGAGAAAGTCGCCACCTTTAATCAGGCCTGGAAAGTGTCTGCCAGCGAGAATCCCTGACCGTTTGGTTCGATACTCGATGGGAGCTAACCCGGTTCGATCCTGCGGCCATATGCGGGCGATAACATCACCTTTGTTGACTGGTTGGCCCAGCTCGGCACAGGACTCGACCAAGCCTTCGTGCTCGCAAAAGACAAAACAGTCACCGTCTGGCATATCCAGTGAAATGCTGTTGTCAGTCTCTGGTTGGCCTTGCAGAATGCCTGCATGGATTAAGAAGTTTCGAACCCCTTTCTTGGCCACTGTAATGGTGTTCAATGTCGCTGTTCCACCGCCGCCAAGTTCAGTAGAAACAAAAATTTTACCTTGTTCTTCAACAGCAGTGTCGTACATGCCCACATTGTCGATTTCCAGCAACATCATAGAGTAGGGAGCATTGAAGGCCCGCATGGCAGCAACACAGGCTTGCTGTTGCTGTTTATCGTCTAATACATGTGCAGCAGCAAAGGGCAGAAAATCCAGAGTCTTGCCTCCGGCGTGAATGTCCAGCACAAAACCGGCCATTGGCACTAGAGTTCGTTGAAAATAATCGGCAACTTTTTCAGTGGATGAACCATCAGGGCGGCCAGGGAATAATCGGTTCATATTGCCGCCATCAATGGGAGATGTCCGTGTTGCAGCACGAAATGCTGGATAATTGAATGCAGGAATGATGATTACTCTGCCTTGTATCTGACTGGCATCAAGGTTGTGCGCCAGGTTCTGAAGGGCAATAGGGCCTTCATATTCATCTCCATGATTGGCTCCTGTCAACAGAGCCGTTGGACCTTCACCATTGCGAACGACACAGATGGGAGTCATTATAGAACCCCAGGCTGAATCGTCAGTGCTGCTGGGTAAACGCAAAAAACCATGGTGAACGCCGTTTTCATCAAAGGGGACAGTCGATGTGATAGGATTTGGTTTCATTGGTCAGTTTCCTGAAATTTAGTTTTTAATCAGCAGTTGACGAGGTACATTGGCCAAACATTCATAGCCAGATCCTGTTATAACAATACTTTCGGTTATCTCAAAACCCCAATTGTCCATCCACAAACCTGTCATAAAGTGAAAGGTCATGTTTTCCTGCAACACTGTTTTGTCTCCAATTCTCAATGACATTGTGCGTTCACCCCAGTCTGGAGGATAGGAAATACCAATTGGGTATCCAGTGCGGCTGTCTTTATCAATGCCGTATTTTTTTAGGACAGAGAAGAAAGCGATGGCAATGTCCTCACAAAGGTTTCCTGGTTTGGCTACGTCAAGCCCGGCTTCCATACCTTCGAGTATCGCCTGTTCTGCATTGAGAAATGTTTGAGTCGGTTTTCCCAGAAACACGGTACGTGATAAGGGACAATGATATCGACGATAGACTCCGGCAATTTCGAAAAAAGTACCTTCACCACTGTTCATCGGAGCATCATCCCAAGTTAAATGAGCTGCCGCTGCGTCTTCTCCCGATGGCAGTAATGGTACGATAGCGGGGTAATCACCACCAACTCCAGTTTCTGGGTTATACCGCAGAGCAGCATCATAAATATCAGCTACCAGGTCGCACTTGCGCATGCCTGGTTCTATCTTGTCTGCAATGCGTTGGTGCATACCTTCAACAATGCGGGCTGCTGTGCGCATATACATCAATTCTTGTTCAGATTTGATTGCTCGTTGCCAGTTTACCAACGCTGTTGCATCGTGAAATCTGGCACCAGGCAAGTTTTTCTGTAGGGAATTATACGCTGCTGCCGAAAACCAATAGTTGTCCATCTCAACACCTATTGAAACCTTGTCCCAGCCGTGTTCTATAATGACTTGCGACAGATAGTCCATAGGATGGCACTGGGTTGACTGAACATAGTCATCTGGATATGCAATTAAATCATCTCCAGTCATAAAACAGGTTCTGCTGGCCCCACTGACATCAATGCCTCTGCCAAACCAGATGGGGTTTCCTTGCAGACTCAGCAAGACACACTGGTGAACATAAAATGACCACCCATCATAACCGGTAAGCCAGGCCATATTAGAGGGATCTGAGACAATAATGAGTTCGATGCCTTCCTCCTGCATCGCCTTTCGGGTTTTATCGATTCGCCTGGTATATTCGGCGCGCTCGAAATTTAATATGGGTGGCTTGGTCATAGTATTTTGTCGATGTTTTCCCTTTGATTATCAGATTTGATTGGAACAAAGTGTAATTAGATATTTGCTGATTGAGGAGGTGTTTTATCTCCAGTGTCACTCGTTTTAGTTGTTTATAACGTTTTCTTTTCTAAGCTCTTCGGTAACTTCTTTGACAGATATTTTAACGATATCGGCAATCTCATCCATATCCTGTCTGTTAGTAATCAGTGGTGGAGCGAAGCCGAGAATATCGCCGTGTGGCATTGCTCTGGCAATCAAACCATTTCTCAGACAACTGGCTGAGATTCTGGCTCCTACTTTGAGGCTGGAATCGAAGCGTTGTTGGGTTTCCGGTCTAGCAACAAATTCGATAGCCGCCAACATACCAACACCACGAACTTCGCCAATAATAGGTTCATCTTTGACTGCTTCATTCAGGCTTTGTTGCAGGTATGGGCCGTTAACAGCAACCTGCTGAGAAATATTTTCACGTTCCAAAATATCCAGGTTTGCGTTAGCTGCGGCAACTGATATAGGGTGGCCTGTGTAAGTATAGCCATGTGAAAAAGCGCCAATTTCATCAGAGTGTTCGGATAAAATATCGGCTACACGTTCGCCAATAATGACTGCTGAAAGTGGTGCATATGCTGAAGTCAGACCTTTAGCTACAGTGATAAGATCTGGTTGCATGCCATAAACTTCACAGCCGAAGTCAGCTCCGATTCGACCAAAAGCTGTAACCACTTCATCGGCTATGAGTAGGATATCGTACTTTTTTAACACAGCTTGTACTGCGTCCCAATATCCTTCTGGGGAAGGAATAATGCCTCCGGTTCCCAATACCGGTTCCGCGATTAATGCACCTATAGTATCAGAGCCTTCTTGAAGAATTAATTCTTCAAGTTCTGCTGCGCGGCGTTTGGAAAATTCCAGTTCTGACTCTCCTGACTTAGCTCCCCAATAATGGTGAGGCACACCTGTGTGCAAGATATTGCTCATCGGCAAATCCATATGGTCATGATAAAAACTCATTCCAGT
>JBOEHE010000095.1:0-41141 GCA_050633785.1 Arenicella sp. | reverse complement strand
CTGTAAAAGGAAAATAAGAAGGCCTGAGACGCACGGATAAATCAGTTTCAAAAAACTGCCGCAGAAAATGCGTCAATATACCTTTCAAATCTGCAAACGAAATGTCTTCAGCGACAGCCAAGCCTTCAACTTGATGGAACATCGGTGTATGTGTTACATCAGAATCACATCGGTACACTCGACCAGGCGCAATAATATTCATTGGCGGCTGATGCTCTTTCATATAGCGAATCTGCACCGGCGATGTATGCGTTCGCAGCAAATGCCCGTCATTCAGATAAAATGTATCATGCATGGCCCGTGCCGGATGATCATCTGGGATATTCAAAGCTTCAAAGTTATGAAAGTCATCTTCAATCTCAGGTCCACTGGCAATCGCGAACCCCATACCGGTAAAGATATCCTCAATACGCTGCATCGTTCGCGTCACAGGGTGCAAACCACCAATTTCGCCACCACGCCCCGGCAAAGAAACATCAATTGTTTCAGCAGCAATGGCTGCCGCCAATCGCTGCAAATCCAGCTCCTGTTTCTTAGCAGATATAGTTTCAGCCAGATGTTTTTTAATTTGATTAACTTTGTCACCAAAAAGTGGGCGCTCTGCTGGTGATAAGCTACCTATTTGTTTCAACTGAGTCGTTAACTCACCTTTTTTGCCCAGATACTGTACACGCAGATCTTCCAAAGTTGTCAATTCAGTGGCTTGCTGGATCTGATCGACAGCGCGAGCGGCAATATCATCCAGGTTTTGTAAAGAAAGATTGGTCATATCACTTATGTTTAGTCTTGCAGTGTTAGCTGATTATGCATCCTGATAAAGTAAATCAGAACCTGAATTATGGGGCCAAGTTAAAAGTCTGGCAATAAAAAAGGAAGGCCTGAAGGCCTTCCTTTATTTAGAATCATTGGTCAGTCATGCTGCTGCTAGCTACTTAAAAACTACCAGCGACAAACTATGCCGCTTTAAGCAGCTGCCAGAGATTTCTCAGCCTGCTCAACCAGCTGTTTGAAAGCATTCATATCGTGAACAGCCATATCAGCCAATACCTTACGGTCAATTTGGATATTAGCTCGAAGCAAACCATTCATGAAACGGCTATAACTCAAACCACATTGGCGAGAAGCAGCATTGATACGAGTGATCCACAATCGACGAAACTGGCGTTTACGTTGACGACGATCTCTGTATTCATACTGAGCGGCGCGATTAACAGCCTGGTTTGCTACACGGAATACGTTTTTACGTCTTCCTCGGTAACCTTTCGCTAAGCTGATAATTTTTTTGTGTCTAGCTCTTGCGGTAACTCCGCGTTTTACACGTGACATAGTAAATAACTCCTGGAATTAGCCGTAAGGCAACATGCGTTTAATGAGTTTGGCATCAGCCGCTTCGGCCATAACACCATGGCGAAGCTGACGCTTACGCTTAGTCGATTTCTTGGTCAAAATATGACGCAAATGTGACTGAGAGCGCTTGAACTTGCCACTACCTGTCTTTTTGAAGCGCTTAGCAGCACCACTATTTGATTTAATTTTAGGCATGTCGCCTTTCTCCAAAGTCTAGCTATCAGAAACCTGAGCGTTAAACAACGCTCAAACGCCAACAGCATTTTAAATAAAACCCAACAACAATATATATTAACCGATTCTTCACAGGATCTGATTTAACAGACCTGGAAGCACCCGTTATTTTTTGTTAGGTGCCAGGACCATAATCATTTGGCGTCCTTCGAGCTTTGGAAATTGCTCAACGTTACCAAAATCGACCAGGTCAGCTTCAACACGCTTCAACAGATCCAGACCCAGCTCTTTATGAGCCATCTCTCGACCTCTAAAGCGAATTGTTACTTTCGTCTTGTCGCCATTTTCAAGAAATGCCTTCAATTTTTTCAGCTTGATATTGTAATCGCCAATATCAGTGCCGGGACGAAATTTAATCTCTTTAACTTGTATCTGTTTTTGATTCTTACGAGCAGCTGCTTTTCGCTTGCTGTCTTCGTACAAGAATTTACCAATATCCATAACACGACAAACAGGCGGATCAGCATTAGGAGAAATCTCCACTAGATCCAGACCGATATCTTTAGCTTTTGCTAATGCTGCATCAATAGCCAAAATACCACGTTGTTCGCCATTTTCGTCAATCAGACGTACTTTGCGAGCAGTGATCTGTTCGTTCACTCGCTGTTTTTTATTCGTTGCTATGGTTTATATCCTCAAATCATTAAACTCTTATGTATCATGCATTTTTTCATATGCATAGACACACACCAAGGGCGCGAATTTTAATGAGGTTATGAAACTTTCTCAAGCATTAATCTGCAAAAAATGGCTTTTAATGGCTTTTACTGACTAAATAGTTGCCTTAATTATGGAAAATCGCATTTTTCAATCTGATTTAGGAAAAATCACAATGGGTTCTGCAATTTGTCGAAAGTGGTAGACGCGATTGGATTCGAACCAACGACCCCCACCATGTCAAGGTGGTGCTCTAACCAACTGAGCTACGCGTCTATACTTTTGAACGACGCGCACGATAACACAAGTGTCATTAGTAATTCAACGTCCTTGAAAGATTTTACACAATTTTAATTGCAAACTACAAAATCTCCAGTAAAGTAAATCGACTCACACGTACAACGTGCTAATTTTTAAACAAAACACCAGAGGTACAACAACATGGACATCATGAAATTAGGTGCGCAACTTCTTGCAGCAAAACTTGGTAATAATGCAAACTCCGACATGGTCCAATCAGCCATTGGCAGCCTGCTGGGAAACGATAGTGGCAATGGCATAGACTTAGGAAACCTGGTCAGTGGCCTGCAAGGCGGTGGACTGGGCAACATAGTTGAGTCATGGCTGGGTGATGGCGACAATGAAGAAATTTCAGAACAACAAGTTGAAGGCATCTTTGGCGCTGACAAAATTCAGGAAATGGCATCACAGCTGGGAGCTGATCAATCCGAAGTGTTAGCAGGCTTAAAAGACGCATTACCACAAATGGTCGACAAATCCAGCAGTGCTGGCTCTTTACTCGACTCAGTTGGCGGCATTTCTGGGTTGGCGGGATTGGCCAGCAAGTTTCTTAAATAAAGAAAACACTCGACACCAATGCATTTAAGGCTGGCCGCTAGCGCCAGCCTTAATAAGCTTGAGTTACTGGTTTAGCAAATACTCAGCCCTGGCCTCTTCTATGCGGTCACGCACTCCTGCCGCTTTTTCAAACTCCAGGTTTTCAGCATGGGCAAACATTTCTTTTTCCAGTCCTTTAATATAATCCGCCAGGGCCGCTGGATCTCTGGCAAAACTTTTCTTAGGCGTGTTATCCACTCGCACGACTTTAGTCCCACCGGATTGACGATCACCCGCTCCATCAATAATGTCGCGGATAGCTTTCTTGACACCGGCAGGAGTAATACCATTTTTACGATTGTACTCTTCTTGTTTGGCACGACGGCGATTGGTTTCATCAATTGCCTGCTTCATCGATTTGGTAATATTATCAGCGTATAAAATTGCTTTACCTTCAAGGTTACGTGCCGCTCGCCCAATAGTTTGAATCAATGAACGTGTCGAACGCAAGAAACCCTCTTTATCTGCATCAAGAATAGCCACCAGGGAGACCTCTGGAATATCCAGACCTTCCCGTAACAAATTGATCCCTACCAACACATCAAACGTCCCTAGACGTAGATCACGAATAATCTCAACCCTTTCCACGGTATCAATATCTGAGTGTAGATAACGAACTTTGACTCCATGATCAGTCAGATAATCCGTCAAATCCTCTGCCATGCGCTTAGTCAGGGTCGTCACCAGAACACGATCCCCTTTGCCAACACGAATATTAATTTCTGATAACAGATCATCAACCTGAGTACCTACAGGACGCACCTCAATAACCGGATCAAGCAGCCCGGTCGGACGTACCAGTTGATCGATCGGCGTACCACCATTGTCTGCCTCATAAGGGCCAGGTGTCGCAGAAACAAACACGGTCTGTGGCATCAAACGCTTAAATTCGTCAAATTGCAAAGGCCGGTTGTCCAGAGCAGAAGGCAAACGAAAGCCATACTCTACCAGGGTCATTTTACGCGACCGGTCACCCTTATACATTGCACCCAACTGAGGCAGCATGACGTGGCTTTCATCAAGAATCATCAAACTGTTTGGCGGCAAATAATCAATAAGCGTAGGTGGTGCCTGACCAGCGTCACGACCTGACAAATAGCGTGAGTAATTTTCAATTCCATTGCAGTAACCCAATTCCTGCATCATCTCCATATCAAAACGTGTGCGTTGCTCCAAACGCTGAGCTTCCACCAATTTGTCCAACTCTCGCAGTTGCGCGAGACGCTCTTGCAAGTCATCACGAATTTTTTCCACCGTCTCAAGCACTGTTGCTCTAGGTGTCACATAGTGTGATTTAGGATAAATAGTAATTCGCTTGAGCCTTTCAACCAGCTCACCCGTTAATGGATCAAAACGGGAAAGACCGTCAATTTCTTCACCAAACAACTCAATTCGAATAGCTTCTTTGCTCGATTCAGCGGGAAACACATCAATCACATCGCCTCGCACACGAAAGTTGCCACGACCCAACTCTACATCATTGCGAGTGTATTGCAGCTCGGACAAACGAGACAGGATAGCTCTCTGATCAATCACATCACCGACACTGACATGCAGAATCATTTCATGATAGGACGCAGGGTCACCCAAACCGTAAATAGCGGAAACACTGGCAATGACAATTACATCATTACGTTCCAATATGGATTTGGTCGCCGACAGACGCATCTGATCAATATAGTCATTAATTGATGAATCTTTTTCAATGAAAGTATCAGAGCTGGGAACATAGGCTTCCGGCTGATAATAGTCATAGTAAGACACGAAATACTCAACCGCATTATGCGGAAAAAAATCACGCATCTCAGCATAGAGCTGCGCAGCCAGAGTCTTATTTGGCGCCATAATAATCGTCGGGCGCTGCACCGATTGAATTACGTTTGCTACAGTAAATGTTTTGCCCGACCCAGTCACCCCAAGCAAGGTCTGAAAAGCCTCTCCATTATGCAAACCTTGAATCAATTGTTCGATTGCCTCAGGCTGATCGCCAGATGGCTTAAAATCACTTACCAGCTCAAATTGTCGCGACATAAAACAAACCTATACTTTTAATGAATAAGACACAACATTATAGTGCGTCGTACTGGGAATTTGGGTTAAAATCACTCTGTCTACAACTGTCTTTTTAAAAAACAATCAACGGTGCAATAATAATGCTTTCCAATCGAGTGAATTTGATCAAACCTTCACCCACAATCGCTGTTTCCAACCGCGCAAAAGAACTTAAAGATGCCGGTCATGATGTTATTGGCTTAGGCGCTGGTGAACCCGATTTTGACACCCCTGATCATATCAAACAAGCGGCAATTGACGCCATACAAAATGGCGACACTAAATACACCGCAGTCGACGGCACCCCGCAGCTGAAAAAGGCTATAATCGACAAATTAAAAAATGAAAATGGCTTTGACTACAATGCCAAACAAATTCTAGTTTCATGCGGTGCCAAGCATAGTCTATTCAATGTCTTTCAAGCTTTGATTGGCCCTGGTGATGAAGCCATTATTCCAGCACCATACTGGGTATCCTATCCTGATATGGTCAAACTCTGCGAAGGCACACCCGTTATAGTCGACTGTAAAATCGACAATCAGTTCCGCATGACCGCAGAGCAACTGGAACAAGCCATAACGGACAAAACCAAGTTACTGGTTCTATGCAGTCCATCCAACCCTTCCGGCTCCGCATACAGTGAAGCAGAACTTGCTGCTTTAGGCACCATTCTAGCCAAGCACCCACAAATCACTGTCGTCACAGATGACATCTATGAACATATTTTGTGGACAGACAAACCTTTCGTCAACATTCTTAATGCAAGCCCAGAACTGTACGACCAGACCGTCGTAATCAATGGTGTTTCCAAAGTTTTCGCCATGACTGGGTGGCGCATTGGCTACGCAGCAGGCCCGGAAAAATTGATTGGAGCCATGAAAAAAATCCAATCACAAAGCACCTCAAACCCCTGTTCGATTGCACAAGCCGCATCAGCAGCAGCGTTGTCCGGGGATCAGTCCTGCATTACAGACATGGTCAGGAATTTCAAAGAACGCCACGATTATGTTGTTGATCGCTTGAGCAATATCAAAGGAGTGAAAGTAATCCCTTCGGACGGTACTTTTTATACATTCCCTGATTTCTCACAAGCCATTGCTGATTCTGAAGTAGATAACGATGTGGATTATGCGGCACTACTCCTGGAAAAAGCCGGAGTCGCTTTAGTTCCTGGATCAGCCTTTGGCTCAGAGGGCCACCTGCGCATTTCCTACGCAACGGATATGGACACGCTGAAAAACGCCCTAGATCGCATTGAGACATTTGCCAACCAGGCATAAGTCGACGTAAACTAAGCCGAAAGCTCTAAGGATAGAGCTTTCGGTAGTAACGGCCGATATCAACATCAGCCGCTTTACAAATATTTTTTATTAGGATCCATGGAGGGATACTATGCAATGTTTTAATTTCAAGCCAGCTAGTAGGCACTTTATCTTCAAGCCAGCTAGTAGGCACTCATTTTATATACACTCAGACCGATTCGCCCAAGGCAATAAAGGCATAAGCTTACTTGAAACCATTTTCACCATCGCCATAATCAGTATAACCCTGAGCTTTGCCATTCCCAGCTTTTCAGCTTCTTTAGCCAACAACAGATTAATCACCAGCAACAACAGCCTGATCACGTCATTGACATTAGCACGCCAGAAAGCCATAGGTTCCTCTGTAGACGTTTACCTTTGTGAACTCACCGAAGACCTGGGTTGCAATCAAGAACGTTCATTCAATGCCAACTGGAGCCAAGGCTGGTTGGTTTTTGCTGACACCAACGGCAATAGAGAACTTGATGAAACTGACACCATCATAGAAATCAACCAACGCCATAAGAAACATACCGCCATCGTCTTTAATCAACGAGGCAGGTTGCGCTTCAGAGCTGATGGCACAAGCCGTAGTGCAGGGTTTTATCTATGCAATAAAGCCGGTTTTCGGCATATCTATTTACTGCATACAGGCCGCCCTCGCACCTCAAAACAACTCACCATCAAACAACAAAGCCGTTGCTTGCAAACCCTACAAAAATAATTAACAAAAAGCACTTGACCAGACCCCGATGAATCAGTAGGATTCGCCTTCCAAAGTGTTCCTCGATAGCTCAGTTGGTAGAGCAAATGACTGTTAATCATTGGGTCGCTGGTTCGAGTCCAGCTCGAGGAGCCACATTTTGGAAATCAAATGGATGTTGTCTCAACAAAGCAAGGCACTCAAACAGACTGAATACCAACTAAGTCTTTTTCCAGATAAACCCTTTCTCTTTAGAACACGACTAGACGTTGAAAAAAGCTATCGATGCGATGCAGCAGCATCAATAAGTTGAGCCCCAATTTCATCCTCATACTGAGACCAGATATAACTGGCAGCCTCAATCCACAAATAACGATCACGAGCTGCTAACTCATGCACCGTATTGCCTCCTGTATTCACAATAGCTTGTCGATACCTGTTATTCCTTTTTCTGGCATAGTCATTACCGTACTCTATAGACTCCCGAATAAGATCTTCCAGAACCTGAACCAGCTCAGCAGGTATTTTTCCCCAAAGATCCTGGCTGGTTATCAGAACATTACCAGTATAGGTATGATTCGACTCCAAAACATACTCATGCTGCCCATAGAGTTTTTTATTGTAAATTCTACCCCAGTTGTTTTCGGTGATATTGACTCTGTTATTCGATAGAGCCGAGTTTTCTTCAGTATCATTGAGAGAGATAATTTTAGAACCTATATTTTCGAAATATTCTTTGGATGTGTTTGAATAAAAAACCCCCAAAGCTTACCCATTGGCATCGGACGGCGTCAAAATTTCTACGTCTGATGTCAGATGTTTCATTCCCTGATGGATATAGCCATGCGCGTGGACACCTTTGTTATTTAATAAAATTAGCAGACGCTTACCCCATTCTCCATCAAGAAAATTGCTGGCAGCTTTTTCGGAATAGAAGATAAAGGGCAGTTCAAACACCTGCAACCGTCTTGAATAACGCTTCAGCCTGGATAGTTTAGGCGCAATCATTTGAGTATTACCTACTCTCATCTCTTCAAACAGATCTCTATCCCCCAAACTAAGCACATTAACCTGTATTTTGTCACCCATTTGCTTAGTCACCAACTCTTTAAATTTGACTCCCATAGCTCTAACAACGGAGTCCCGATCATCATCAACAAAAAAATTTATTAGTACTGGTTTACCATCATCTGCGGCACTAAGCGAAAGTGGCACACTTAAAACAACAAACAACAGAACACACAAAACCATTCTTATATTTTGCTTAGTATATTTACCCAACATTCTTCATCTCCTGCTATATAGATAGCAACATGGAAGCCAATTCAACCTGTCAAACCTTAGATTTCACACCATTAAAAGAACAGCCAAAAAATTATTCATCCTTAGTGTCAACAGATCCCTAGCTGTTAACATCAACACATCCAACTTTCCTTGTTGGAATACGACAATAAATAGACCTTATTTAAGGAACGATGTATCAATATATTTGCTGTAATCCGACTTAGCTGGGAATTCATCTGTGGCAAACAGCTTGCCCATAAAAGGCAATTGGGTTGTTGCATGACCATCATCACTGAAAAAAGATTTGAACTGCTCTTCAACTGTCGGGAAATAGAAGTCTTTTGTAATTTGCTCCATTGCTCTTTCAACCGACAAGCCTGCATCATTGGCTATTATGTCAATTTTTGATTTATCTCGTGCAAATGCAGCATTTGCTTCTGCCGTTACTTTTAGAAAACGACGCAACGCCTCCGGTTTTTCTTCGGCAAATTTTTCATTCACCGTAATAATGTCCAGAAAAAGCATACCAGCCTCGCCTTTTTCAGCGTGCGTTAATAATGGTTTACCAATACGCTTCATCTTTGACAGTGAGTTTTTACCAAAATTACAGGCAACATCCACTTCCGTTTCAAGAAACAGATATGCCACATCAGCTGCAGGTGCATTAATAACATCAACCTTATTAAGGTCTACACCAAGGTGACGCATCGTCATACGCATATCAAAATCAGCCATAGTATTAAAAGGTACGGCAAGTTTTTTACCTTCCAGCTCTTTAGCATTGTCTTTGGTAATTCCCAAAGCATTACGGACCATACAATCTGTCCCACCTTTATAAGTAAGCGCAATACCAACCATCTTTATAGGCAAGCCCTTATTAATTGCAGTAACAAATGGCAACATACCTTGAGCATAGGCAATATCAACTTCGCCATTTATCAGAGCTTCAGTCATCTCACCGCCGCTGCTGTAAAAGCTCCAGCTTACTTTTTCACCAATAACCTTATCATAAGTTTTTTCGACTTTTGCAATCTGCAGAGGGGTTGCCCATTCCAGAAAATCAGCTACTCTCACTTCAGCATTTACCGAAGGCCCCCATCCAAACATTACAATAATGACCAAGAAGAACATACTTCTGGCGAGTCTGCCTTGAAAAAGACCAAAGCTTTTTTTATTTTTCATAATCATATTTCCTCATGTATTTCTTAACATGTCCTCCCAACATCTACATAAACCTCAACTCCGACTATTGACGGAGCTGAGGTTGTTACTACCAATTTCATCAAATCACTCTCATTTCTGTCCTAACCCGTATTGTCACCAGAAACTTCAAATTCCCCGCGTTTAAAACGAACCGTATCTTCAATCACAGCAACAAACGCAGCCAAACTGATCATCGCTCCAGCAATAGGTAAGATAGCAACAGCGTATTTTTTCGGCATATAATTAGGCTTGAAAACAAACTCACCGTTTTCCCAGGCAAAATGCCACATCTCCCAATATTTTCCACCCATTTTGGACACAACTTCCATGCCATAAATATAAATAATCACCCCTAGAAAACAGATAATACCAGTCCAGAATTGTTGTACAGCAAACGCTGCTGGAGTTGGCAAACGGGAATAAATAAGGTTCAGAGCAATCTGCTCTTTCTCGCGTACAGTGATAACAAGGGCAATAAACACCAGCCAGATATTGCTCAATACGGTCAGCAAATCCCCCCACACTGGTGGGTTTTCAAAGACATAACGCATGATCACGGTATAGACGGTAAAAGCGACCATCAGTAGCAACATGAGCATACAAAAACCAGTAAGCAACTTGCGCACCCAGAGATCGATGTTGACGAAGATTTTTTTCATAACAAATAACCTTTTATATAATTGGTCGCAGCATTAGCTGGAGAAGCCCATGACGGTTGGCAGTAACATTGTAAAACCAGGTATCATGACCAGTAAAAACAACAACACAAACAATGCCAGCAGGTATGGCAACATAGCCACCGCAACACTCTCAAGTCTGGCTTTTGCGATCGCCGCTCCGGTAAAATAAGCAACACCCAGAGGCGGTGTAACAGAACCAATCAGAAACCCGACAACACAAACAAGCCCGGCTTGAACATCCGGGTAACCCGCCTGCACCATGACTTCGACGATGACTGGACCAACAACGATAATATTGGCAGCTGAGTCCATGATCATTCCCAGAATATAAATAAACGTGACCAGTACCAGAGCAAAAAGAATGGGATTAGCCGCATAACTGAGCAACCATTGCTCCAACTCTGTTATCGCGCCCAATGAAGTCAGCAACCAACTGAAAGGCCCTGACGCAGCAATAATAATAAACACCATTGCGCTATTTCGAAAAGCACGTATAAACGCCCCTTTACAATTGTCCCAAGTGATTGTTTTGTATATAAACAACCCAACTACCAGAGCAATTGTGGCAGTCAAAGCACCTGCTTCAACCACCCCGGCAATTCCACCCACGACTGAACCTACCAGAACTATTGGAATCAGCAAGGCAAATGATGCCTTCTTGCCGACACGCCAAGTAGCTTTCAAACTAAAAGGCTCATCACTTCGTTCATAGTTGTTTTTGCGGGCAATAATATAATTGATAATCATCAACAAGGCGCCAATCATGATGCCAGGGACAATCCCACCTGCAAACAAAGCACCCACAGAAATACCAACCGCATTTGCCAGCACAATCATCATGATACTGGGTGGAATTATGCCGCCAATAGTCGAACTCACAGCAGTAATAGCAGCGGAGAATGCCGGGGGATAACCCGCTTTTTTCATAGCTGGAATCATCAAAGACCCAACTGTCGCAGTATCAGCGACAACCGAACCATTCATACCAGCAAAGAACATACTGACCAGAACATTAGCCTGCGCCATACTACCCCGCATGCGACCAATCAAACGCCGACTTAACTCTACCAGACGATCTGTGATGGTCGCGCTCGTCATAAGCTCGCCGGTCAACATGAAAAAAGGAATCGCGGTCAACGGCACTGAGTCAATAGCACTGAACATCTGGCTGGGGATCAATACCAGCGGCGCTGCATCCGTCATCAGAATATAAATCGTCGGCAATAGAATCAGCGTAAAACCAATTGGCGCCCCCATAAGAATAAGCAATACAAGAACTGCAAGAAGTATAATACTATCCATTAATGTTTAATCTCCCCCGCCGACTCTGACCGAATAAGCGTTTGTTGTTTTAATAAGTTGTTGTGAAGAAAGGATATCGCTGAGTTTAATCTTGACCCTGTCAGTGAATTTACGCGGTAATCTGATCTGCCAACCACTGAAGGTTGACTGTATTCTGTTGACTTCTTGTTCGGCTAATGCCGATGACTTAGTATCATTTTTCAATTGCGCATCAACCCTGGCCCAAGCTGAGCCATCCGGCAGAGTTTCATCTATCTGCAACTTTACGATGACGCCCAGATTTGTCTCCACAATGGCTTCGAATATCGGAAAATCGACTGAATCATTTCGCCGAATTTCAGCAAAGCTAAGCTGTTGCAATAACCCCGCCATAAAGTCAATTTGATACTGATGCTCAATTTTCGCCCCATCAGGTAAGTGCTTCAGAGTCAGCTTGCGATCATTACTCTGTTTCCGGTGAAGTTCGACCACCTCACCTTGAGAATGGCTGACCGTTAGTGCCAGTAATGAATCTGCAGCAAAATCTGTAACCTGCGTTTCTGACCACTCCAATGCATCAAAACGCGCATCAACTGCACCTTCAGCTAACCAGGACAGCTCATTTTCAGGCAGACGTATATATAAGCTTCCATGCTCCCCCACTCCTTTATACAGACTATCTTTTGGGTTTCCGATAATGACATCGGCAAGGACTGCGCCAACTGCATTTTTCACTGTTAAACGTGTAGATTTGGAATCTGCTTTAAAGCTGGATTCAGAGTTCATCTGCGCATTAACATCATCGACACCAAGCTTGGAATAAAGCTCACTGCGTCTAGTCTTAGGTTCACTGTATTTAAGTCTGGCAATCGCAGAAAGTGCTCTGTCAACACGAACTTGTATAGCGGGAAACCCACCAGCTCCATTATTAATCCAAATACCATCACGACGCGATAGCACGAACTGACCATTACTGCGAGTAACTTCGATATCAACAACCTCGGCCAGCTGTTGCTCCAGCCCAGGAAAAACCACGCTTTCATCAGGTTTGCCCCATACAGCCGATTGAGAACGATCATTGATCAATAAATAACAGGCTATTATGGCCGCCGCCGTAATAAAACCAAGAACGGATAAACTTCGGCTCGGCATATCAGACAACCACCCTGCGATGAGCACGAGAATATTGACGGCGGCGAGCAATCCGCAGAAAACCGAGAAAAAGTGCTACTACCGATATAATTATTGGCACAAGACCTATATTGAAAAACTGCAATCTCCGTTCAAGCCGCTCTACATCTTCACGCAATTCCCTCTGAACAGAACGAAGTTGCTGACGAATAGATAGCATCTCTGCGCGTAATGCCTCGAGTTCCTGGCGTTGTTCCGTGGTAAGTGCCAAGCTGCTTTTATACTGCTTTGAAAAATCAACCTGATTGCTACCACTGTTTTCAAATTCAGCAACCTTGCTCTGCACTTGCTTGAGTTTGTCTTGCAAGTCTCGTTCTTTTACCTGCAACCGCGACGCAGATTGCTGTTGCAATTGCTTAACCTTTTCAAAAGGTCTGTGCGAAACACCTCTGGATCGAAGTCTTAGTAATTCATCACTACCGGCAAGATTGCCCAGTGCATTGATTACAAAATCGGCATTACCAGCAATAGGCTGCTCAACTTCACGTCCAAAAAACTGCTGTTTTCGCAACCAGAATCTATCTTCAAGCAAGTCCGAATCAGCCACAAGAATAATATTCATTGGCTTTGCTGACGTCATTAACTGTGCTAACTCAGGTTTTTCAGCGAGCTCTTGTTCTGTCTTCGGAATAACTCGCTCAGGCGGCCCCTCAGAAAATGCGCTGGTCGCATCACCAGTAAATCGAGCGGCCATGACATACTGTTCAGAATCGGGCCTGAATTGTTTCAAAAGACCAAGAATATCCGGTCTCAGTCCACTCACTTTTTCTACAGCAATCGGGCTTGAGTTAACCCCAGAAAAGACCAAAGGCTGCATTTTGAGAAGTGAATCTTTATCATGCTGTATAAATCCTGAACTGGCCAGATTAAGAGCAGTCAATTGGCTGGTCACTGGGTCATCCTGATCCATGTTACTAACAGACGCTTTCAGCCATACCAGGTATTCAGCAGGTACCGGCCGTTCTGCGGAACCGGCATTAATTCGTAGGGCCATGGACTGGTCGGCAAGTAACTGACCTTGAGGAACGTCAATCCCCCATTGATTCAAAAGCAATTGAATTGCACGGGTCGAGTCAGAATGTCCCTTTGGACCGACTGACAAATCAGATTCAGCCTTAGGATCAATGAAAAAAAGCGCTCTGCCCCCACGAAACAGAAACTGCTCCAGTTCATAAATCGCACGTTGGTTTAAGGTTTGTGGATGCACGACCATCATAACGTCTATATTGCGTGGCAATGCATCAATGGACTCTGGCAAATGCATGATATTAAAGTGTGTTTTCAGCTGTTTTGCTATTGCCCAGGGCATAGCCGCAGTTGCCTGCGTTGCCGTGCTGCCAGCGCCATTACTCCCCATCAATGGCAGAGACCCCATTATGCCGATGGTAACTGGTTCAGCATTAGAGAGCGTGTTAATCATCTGCAGCAAATCATACTCCAACAAATTCTCACGCTCCGTTTGAAAAAATGGAATAAGTTCAATTTCATCAATGGTATTGATTCCAGACAATCCAAAATAAGCAAGCTCTCCACCTTCGTCGACAGGAATTCCCTGAACTCCATGAGATACCGCTAAATCTTCAGCACTACTGAAGGACTCCGGGTTATGTTCATATAGAATTACTTTACCGTTAGAGGTGGCAACAATTTCTGACAATAATTCTCGTACGCGGCGAGCATAGGACGCATAAACCGGAATCTCACGCCCCAGCCTCTGTGAAAAAAAGAAATGCAGTACAACAGGCTCATCAATCTGGGAAAGTGTCTGGTGTGTGCCTTGGGATAATGTGTACAAGCGGCCTTCACTGACATCCAGGCGCCAATTGGTCGTCCATACTGTGAACAACGTATTGACAGCGATGTATAAAACAAACGCCAGCAACAAACCCAATAATGAAACCACTCCTGTTGTAACGGTCCTATTTCCTGGCTTCTCTTTACGACTCAACTGTTCAACCTCACTACTTCAAGCATGCTTACTGCGTTCAACAACCACAATATTGGCAAACAGAAAAAAAACGATCGTAGAAATAAAAAACACAACATCACGCACGTCAACGACCCCACGTGAAATTCCTCTAAAATGCTCAAGAAAACTAAAATTTGCCACCACATCCAATACCACAGGTGATGCCCAGTCACTGAAAAATTCGAGAACAATACCAAGACCACTGGCCGTAAAGATAAAGCTGACAGCAGCGGCAATGATAAATGCTATTACCTGATTGCTGGTCGTAGCCGAGACAAATGCGCCGATAGCAAGATAAGCCCCTGCCATGATAAAACTTCCAAGATAGGCTGCTGCTATTGCACCATTATCTGGCGAACCCAGATAATTCACTGTTAACCAGATAGTCATTGTCAGCAGCAGTCCCAAACCGATAATCAACCATGCTGCAAGAAACTTCCCAACTACCGCGCTCAACCTGGTCACTGGCAATGTGAGCAAGACTTCTATCGACCCACTTTTGCGCTCTTCCGCCCACAGCCGCATGGCAATAGCCGGGATGAGAAACAAATACAACCATGGATGAAACTGAAAGAATCCCTCAAGGCTAGCTTGCCCTTGGGTAAAAAACCCTCCAAGAAAGAATGTAAATGCGCCAAGGGTGACTAAAAATATAATAACGAACACATATGCCAGCGGTGTTGAAAAGTAACCATTGAGTTCATTCCGACATATAGCCCAGGTATCACGTAGTTGTGATACAGGCTGTGATAAAGGTTGCTCTGACTCTCGTGTCGAAGCAGTATCTTCTACTGACTCATTCTCTGACAATGCCGAATCAGCCCCCAAAGAAGTGATGTGATTGTCAGGTTTGTTATCAGCAGCTGTCAGTTCACGGAAAACTTCATCCAATGGCACTCGTTGGCGTTGAATTTGTTGCACACCCCAACTTCTTTTATATACCTGTGGAGTAATGGCAGGCAAAATATCTGCACCATTTTCAGGTAAAACAACCAGCTCAATATTCTCGCTGTCAATATTGTTTACACCAGCATTGACTTCAACAGCCATAACATCAGGCAAACTTCCAAGCTCTACTCTCACTTGATCTGCAACAGATGATGGTAGAGTAAGCGACACGGCATTATAATATCTGGATCGTTGCTCTAACTCCTCAGGTGTGCCACTACTGACAATACGTCCATCAGCAATAACCAGAGTACGATCACAAATGCTATCAACTTCTTCAAGGATATGCGTAGAAATAATAATAGCCTTGTCTGGCGAGATTTCCCGGATCAAGGACCTGACTTCATGCTTTTGATTAGGATCAAGACCATCCGTCGGTTCATCGAGAATCAACACATCCGGGTTATGCAACAAGGCCTGAGCTAAGCCAACACGTCGTTTGTAACCTTTCGATAGCGTTCCTATAGGCTGATGTAAAACCTCAGTAATATTAGTGCGTTCCACAACATACGCTATTGCCCGTTGTTTGGAAGCACCAACGAACTGCCGGATATCGGCAATGAAACTCAGATAATCACTGGTGCTGATATCGAAGTATGCCGGAGCACCTTCAGGTAGATAACCCAACTGACGCTGAGCAGCAACAGGGTTAGTCTGAATATCAATTCCACAGATCTCGACACTGCCGCTATTGGGCGTGAGAAAGCCTGTCATCATTTTCATTGTAGTCGACTTACCAGAACCATTTGGCCCCAGAAAACCGAGCACTTCCCCTTTACACAATGTCAATGAGATATCATCAACTGCAAGCAAGTGCCCAAACCTCTTGCTCAAGCCTCTGGCAGATATCATGGTTTCCATAAAGCAACAACCTGAGCACCAGAAACCGCACAGACTCTGGACATAAAGTGAACTAAAAACATGGGGAGGGCCATAAGGACATTCAATTTAAGCACCTCAACTGAAGCATTTTCAACGAACACCCCCATGACCACTCCCACGTAACCAATCTTATAAAGCGTCAGCCTTTTTAAGCGTCGCTATAAAATCATCCAATCCTTGTTCTGCAAGAGCTCGTTCAGCTAAGGCAGGATCAAAGGTTCCCTTAGCGTTCTTCCAGGCACCAACAGCACCTTCACGCCACAAAGCCATCTCAGCATCCGTTGGGACATACCATTCCTTGATATCTTTTTTGATTTCTGCAATTCCGTCCTCGACCCATTTTTGATCAAGTTCGCGCACAGTCTTGCCAAATTCAGCGCTGGCTGTCTGTACCCATTTCTTCTCTTCATCACTTAAAGCATTGTATTGAGCGAGGTCCATCGAAATCTGGTTACCCGACCAGGATCCACCGATCTTAGTGTAATACTTGGCAACTTCATGTAATTTGGCAACATGTTGCCATGGAATAGCTACATACTGGCCTTCTACAACACCGGTTTGCAAACCTTGGTAAAGTTGAGTCCAATCATAAGGCACTGGCACAGCTCCCCAGTTTTTAATCAAGGTATATTCAATTGGACTTTTGGTCACGCGCCATTTGATACCTTTTAAATCTTCAGGGGTATGCACGGGTCGAACAGTGTTGCCCATTTCCCGAAAACCACCACTGGAATAAACAACAAAGCAAATGTGTCCCGTTGTTTTTGCCGCTTCTGCACATTGTGCATCAGATAGCCAGTTTTCTGAGACCTGATCGGCTGCTTCAATGCTTTTGAAGATATAAGGCAGGTCAAAAATGGATAGTGCCGTACCGAAGTTACCAAAGTTAGCCGTCGAGCTTGTCCATAGCTGTAATAAACCCTGATTGGCCTGCTCGCCACACTTTTGCTCACCGCATAAAGAACCTCGATAATGTGGCTCGACCTTCATCTTACCATTGGACACTTTGGCCATTGTCGGCACGAGTGATTGATCAATAGCATCGCCAATCGGCATGCCCAAACGACCTACCGTCCCAAGCTTTAATACTGTTTCAGCACTGACAGCTTCCAGGCATAACATCAATACCGTCGCTACCGTTACTGCTTTCAAAGAATATTTTTTTATCATGAACACAACCTCCTAAAGAATACAAGATAGTTAATAACCAATATCATTATCTACTGTGAAATTAGTCAGGGAAAGCGACAGTTCTCTCGTATGTAAAGGACAGTTGACAGACAGGAAGGACAGTTGCCAGATTTCAAAATTGCTCCTAGAATGATATGGCAATCAAACACAACACTGGAGTTTTAGTGCAATCAACAACCCTGACATTTTTTACTTTACCGGAAACTTCAAGCCTTGGTTTACGTGACCAGATTTGTGAAATGGTCAGCTCTGCCATCACTGCTCAAGTGCTCTCACCTGACAAGCGATTACCTTCCTGCCGCGAGCTTGCGCAGCAACTTGGTGTCTCTAGAAATACCGTTTTTTCAGCCTATAACCGCCTTATCGATCTGGGTCTTATAGTATCCCGAAACAGGTCTGGTTATTTTATAACCCCAGATTCTGAATCATTATTAGCTCCCGATAATAAACTCAAAAACCCCAACCAACACCAGAAGGACACCCCTTCACCGGTTACATTTGAATCATCAAGTCTGATACCTGTGGTTAATCCTTTGAATTGGACTAGCTACCCTTATCCATTTATTTACAACCAGATTGACCCCAATTTATTTCCTGTTGAAAGCTGGCGTGAATGTTCTCGTTTAGCGCTCAGCAGAACCCAGAAACCCTCCTGGACAGATGATTCTGTTGAAAGTGATAGTCCACAATTAATTCAACAACTACGCCAACGCTTATTAAGCTATCGCGGCATTTATGCGAATGATGATGAGATACTGATCACTCTGGGTTCCCAAAATGCTCTATTTATCATAGGCACGATGTTCTCTGCTCGCAACAAGGCAATAGCCATTGAAAATCCAGGTTTTCCTGGTGCTCGCAATGCTTTTCAACTAACCGGGAACACTTTGGTCGGCGTTCCCGTGGATAAGGCAGGTCTCGATATTTCGGCAATACCGGCGGATTGTCAATTGGTATTCACTACCCCCAGCCATCAATTCCCAACAATGGTTACCATGTCTGAACAACGCCGCAAACAATTATTAAAGGCTGCAGCTGACCAGGATTTTCTAATCATTGAAGATGATTATGAGGCTGAAATGAATTATTTGGACAAACGTTCGCCATCACTGCGCTCATTGGATCAAAACGATCGCGTTATTTATGTCGGTAGCTTGTCCAAAACCGTTTCACCTGGAATTCGCTTAGGTTTCATGGTGGCTCATCGCGACATAATAAAACAGGCTAGAGTGGTAAGAGGTGTCATGATGCGCCACCCCCCAACCCTTGTGCAGGAAATCGTCGCGCTGTTTTTTCAACTTGGATATTATGATTCTCACCTGCGTAACCTTCAACGCCGCTATAAGAAACGCTGGCAATTGATGCATTTTGCCATAGCTCAACATTTATCAATGCTGCAACGAACACCCGCCGAAGGTGGAACTTCATTCTGGCTTAGAGGGCCAGAAGGTTTCAATGCAACGGAACTGGGTGAACGCTTACGCAGCAAAGGCGTATTAATCGATATTGGTCAGACATTTTATCTTAATGATGACCTGCGCAGCTTTCGTCTGGGTTTTGCTTTTGTCCCTATCAAAAAGCTCGAACAAGGCATTAAAATTATTGCAGAAGAAGTAAAAAAACTACTTTAACAGCCTTTGAGTATGACCTTATGCCAGCATCAAATGATGCAATAGATACAACTCTCACCCAAACACCCTCTCTATGGATAACTACCTGCAATAGCGCCGTTATTTCACCTTAATAGCGTGGATTACCATCGTTGTAAAAGCTGCGTTTTTTACCTCATAAACAGCACTGAATTTCTGTCCCGCCAAAACTTAACATCTGTCTCTAGACGACAAAGTCTATTTTTGAGTTAATGATTAACGTACTCGTTTTTTAAGAAAAAACATTTCACCGTTAGTCTTATTTAACCCTTTAATGACATTACATTATGACTTTTTGCCGACCCTTTAAAATCGATATTCCAGATGATACTCTAGATGCAATATACAAGCGTGTTGCAGCTTACCCATGGCATGAAATGCCTGATGATGGAGGATGGAACTATGGCAGCAACCTCGACTATATGAAAGAACTTGCCGGTTACTGGGCAAATGAGTTTGACTGGCGCAAACAGGAAGCAGCTCTCAATCGTTTTTCACATTTTAAGACTGAAGTTGATGGTATAGACTTACATTTCATCCATGAAATTGGCAGCGGACCATCACCAACTCCTTTGATTATCAGTCACGGTTGGCCTGGCACCATTGTCGAGTTCATGGAAATTATTGAACCACTGGCTCACCCTGAACGTTTCGGGGGCAATATCGAGGATGCCTTCACCATTATTGCCCCATCACTGCCTGGTTTTGGCTTTTCTGGCCGGCCTCCCCGACCTTACGGTCCACGCAAAATGGCTGAAATATTCAACTCCTTAATGACCGATGTGCTCGGTTATGACAGCTATATCGCACAAGGCGGTGATTGGGGAGGCGCAATCACGTCCTGGCTTGGTTTCGAACATAGCAAAGCGTGCAAAGCCATTCATATCAACATCCTAACGATGCGCCATCCCGACGGCCCTCAGAATGCACAGGAACAAGCCTGGGCTGAACGTTTCGAGCTCGACCAAATAATGGAAAATGGCTACCGAACTCAGCAGGCCACCCGACCTCAAACCTTGAGCTATGGCATGATGGACAGCCCAATTGGCGTCGCTGCCTGGCTTATTGAAAAGTTTAATTCATGGTCTCACACCGATGGCGACAATATTGAAAGCGCACACACCAAGGATGAGCTGTTGACCAATATTATGATTTACATTGTTACCAGAACCTTTAATACCGCCTCTTGGATTTATTACGGTCGACGCGAAGAAGGTGGCCGTATCATGTCAGATAAAGGTGAAGCAGTAACCGTCCCGACTGCTTGCGCATTGTTTCCCAAAGAAATGTTAGCTTGGCCACCACGTAGCTATGTTGAACGCCTTTATAACGTTCAACATTGGACTGAAATGCCCCGCGGTGGGCACTTCGGAGCACTGGAAGAACCACAACTGCTGGTCGACGATATCCAGGCTTTTGCTCGCAGCCTGCGATAACCACCAGAACAACCGCTATTAAGTAATGAAAACACTAGTGACATACAGAGTTATAAACGCTGTGCGTCATTGTCATTAACAAAGAAGGATAACTCCATGTCATCACTATTAACACACGAACAATATAAGGCTATAGCCCAAAATATCAGCTTCCCAGTTGACCCTTTCATTGATGGAACATTCCGTCAATCCGCTGCTGGCAAGACGATGCAAACCATCAATCCCGCTACTGGAGAAACTCTAGCAGAGGTTGCTGCCTGTACAGCTGACGATGTCGACTTTGCTGTCGATGCCGCACGGCAGGCATTTGACGATGGCAAGTGGTTACGCATGCACCCCAATGAACGCAAGACCATTTTAATCAAACTGGCAGACCTGATTGAACGTGACCAGAATGAACTTGCTGTCCTGGAAAGTCTTGAAAGCGGCAAACCCATCAGCGAATGCCAGATGACTGATTTGCCTGAGTCCGTTGCCACATTGAAGTGGCATGCTGAAGCTGCTGACAAAATATATGACCAGATATCCCCTGCAAATGAAGATGGTATCGGCATGATCGTTCGAGAAGCCATAGGTGTTGTTGGCTGTGTGTTGCCCTGGAACTTCCCTTTGATGATGCTGGTCTGGAAAATTGGTCCGGCTCTGGCAACGGGTAACAGCGTCATAGTTAAACCTGCAGAACAAACCTCACTGACAACTCTGCGAGTGGCCAGTTTGGCTCTGGAAGCAGGCATCCCAGCTGGAGTATTGAATATTCTGCCGGGCTTAGGCCCTGATGTCGGTGAACCGATGGGACGCCATAATGGAATCGATGTTATCTCCTTTACCGGCTCAACAGAAGTAGGTCGACTTTTTCTTGAGTTTTCCGCCAAAAGCAACCTTAAGAAAATCACTTTGGAGTGCGGCGGGAAGAATCCGGCTGTAGTGCTCTCTGATGCACAGAACCTGGAAAGCATTGCAAAGCATGTCGCGTTTTCTGCATTGTGGAACATGGGCCAAAATTGTACTGCCAATTCAAGACTGATTGTCCATAAGGATGTAAAACCTGCGCTACTGGAAATGATCCTGCAAGAAATGAAAAGTTGGAACACAGGAGACCCATTGGACCCTGCCAACCAACTGGGAGCAATCATCTCACCAGAGCAATATCACAGAATACTAAACTACATTACCATTGCCAATGCAGAAGGAGCTGAACTGGTTTATGGCGGTAAAACAGTCGAAATAGGCGATGGAATGTTTATAGAACCTACTATATTTGACGGCGTTATGCCCGACATGACCATCGCCAGAGATGAAATTTTTGGCCCGATTCTCGGCATTATGTCGGTTGATTCTGACGAGAAAGCTATCGCTTTGGCAAACGACACCTGTTATGGACTGCAAACCTCATTGTTCACATCAGACGTCAAAAAGGCCCATCGATATGCACGCGCACTTCAAGCAGGAACCGTCTCAGTTAACTGTTATGGTGAAGGAGATATAACAACTCCTTTCGGTGGTTACAAATTATCCGGGTTTGGTGGCCGTGATAACGCATTTATGGCGCATGACCAATACACCGAAACCAAAACCATCTGGATTGATATTACAGCTGATTAAAGCACAGTTTTATACAGTCATAGGGATTATTTAAAATAGACCTATGGCTGTATGCTGTTCTTTAGTGGGCATCTACACAACATACAACACATTATTAGAAATGACTACCCACTCAAGTGACTAATATGTGGCAAACATATTCGTTTATATAACGTCTTCCATGACAATAACTAAAAATAGAAACGAGCCCATAAAGGACTCGTTTCTGATTCATACTATTTAATTTCAAAGCTGGCTTGAACACAAAAATTCAACCAACTTTATTAAATTACATGATTATTAGGCACTGATGTATTGATTAATTCTTCCCATGAGAGCCTCATCCACTGTGACACCCTCCTGTAAGATTCTCTCACGATTAGCCCGACTTCCTGAACCAGGAACCCTGGCGCCTTCCTGTGCATCGATAGCCGAGCATAAATCAGTGATTTTCTCAAAGAAAACATCACCGGAAAAAGCGGCTGGATCTAATGCTATAAAGCATTGACCAGTATTAGGTGGTCCACCAGCGGTACCTGAAAATGGGCTGGCATCTTTACTCAAAACAGCGCCGGACAGACAAGCTGCCAGCACTTCTACCAACAGGCCAACACCAAAACCCTTATAACCACCAGATGGCATCATAGAACCTTTAAGTGCCAATTCTGGGTCAGTCGTTGGTTGACCATCCACATCAAGAGCCCAATCAGGTTCAATAGATTTACCAGTTCGAGCACGTAGCATTATTTCTGATTTAGCGACCACGCTGGCAGATTGGTCAATCACAATTGCCGCACTGCCTTTACCATCAGGTACAGCAATGGAAAATGGGTTTGTACCAATAACGGGTTTGCTGCCACCATAAGGTGCTATCGATGCTGGAGCGTGAGTAAAACACAAACCTACCATGCCCTCTTCCGCCATTCTTTCTGCATGATGACCTAAAACACCACAGTTATAAGAATTATAAACCGTTAGTGTTGCCACACCATTGTCACGAGCTGACTGAATAAAAGAATCCCAACCAGCATCAATCGCTGGATGTGCGAAACCAGAATGCGCATTAACATTAATAGCTCCTGGTCGTTTATGTTCCAAAGTTGGTTGGGCTGCACCATTAACCTTGCCACATGAGACATGCTCTGCATATATAGGTACATACATCAAACCATGACTGCGAATTCCATCTCTTTCAGCCAAATAAGTTGAGCGAGCAACTGAGGCCGCATTTTCTCTGCTTGCACCTGCTCCTTCTAAAGCAGATTGAGCAATTTTACTGACCTCTTCGAGGCTCATAGTATTGTCTGTCACAATGTTTCTCCGATTCGCATATTTTGAATGATTACCCAGACACACATTTTCATTAAAAAATCATCGACAATGAATAGTTGGGCAAATAAAATTCTAAAAAATCGATGATAAGCATTATATATAAACAATTATATTCATATATAATTTAAAATTGGTTTCGGAGGATAAACAAATTAAAATAGGATGTCTATCAAATCTTGTCGTCATCCAACCAAATCTTTACTACTGTAACCAACAATATTCAGGCTTAGAAACTCCAACACAGCCCATCTTAAACCAACCTCCAGTGCATCGTCATGTTAGTCATTTTTACTCGCTTAATTCCACTACTTATCAGCTGTTTTATTCTGATGTTGAGCTATGGCTTGATTGGCCTTTTAATCCCAGTAAAACTGAATATGGTTGGCACTAACACTGACACCATTGGCTTAATTCTTTCAATGTATGCGGTCGGCTTGCTTATCGGAGGTTTTTACAGCCGCCATTTGATCAGCAAGGTCGGACATGTCCGTGTTTTTGCGGTATGTGCCGCTATTGGTGCTGCCAGTATTTTGATATGCAGCTTGACCTTAAACTACTGGGTATGGGCCACAATGCGCATGCTAATGGGCTTAAGTATAGCATGCGCATTTACAGTGATGGATGGGTGGTTAAGTCAAGCTGTCAGTGAAGCCTATCGCGGCCGAATCCTGGCTGTGAGTCAAAGCGTTATTCTAGCAGCATTCTTCCTTGGTCAATTCCTTCTGGGCCTGGCCTCACCAGCAACAACCAGCCTGTTTATTATCGCCGCAATTTTGCTGTGTTTATCCATGATCCCTCTGGCGACCAGTCGAAAACCAGAACCACTGATCGAACATTCAGGCAGAATGCAGCTTACTGAGGTAGCAAAAATTTCTCCTCTGGGTGTCGCCAGCTGCCTGTTTGGTGGAATATTATACGGTGCCTTGATCAGCATGTTGCCCATATTTGCAGAACAATACGGCATCAATGAGTTCAGATTATCACTGTATATGGCATCAGCAGTATTAGGCGCTTTCGTACTGCAATTTCCAGTTGGCATGTTGTCAGATCGATTTCAACGCCGAACCATCCTTATATATTTGTTAGCAATAGCTATTATCACATCAGCCAGTACCCCCTTTCTGGCCAAAAGCAGTCAATTCATCGCGATTATGTTCACTACTGGAATTTCTGCCGGTATTTTTACCTGCCTATATCCAATCGGACTGGCTGAAGCCCTTGATCGGGTTAAACAATCAGACTCCGTCGCCACAATGGGAGCATTATTAAGCATCTATGCAATAGGTAACATCCTTGGCCCTCTGGTTTCTTCAATAACGATGAAACACTTCGGCAATGATGTTTTGTTCTACTTTCTAGCTATAGCCGAATTCAGCCTGTTACTATTTCTCACCTATCGCATCCAAGTTAGAGCCCCTGTTCCTCTGGAAGACCAGGAAAGTTTTGTCATGCACCCAAGTGCGCTCGGAGCCCCATTAGTCAATTTAGACCCAAGAATACAAAGTGAGACCAGCATCCCAGACTTTGATGGTGAACAAGCCAAGAAAAAACAACTTAAAAGCGAACAGACCAAAGGTCAATTATAACTTGTCCTGAAAACCCAGTTCTCTGGATATATTCAGCGCAGTCTGCAATAAACGGTCCTTGATAACGCTATTGACCTGTTCACCCGGCATTGACAAGTCCGGACCAGAGACATTGATTGCAGCGACTACTTCGTTGGCATAATTTTTCAATGGTGCAGCTATAGCAGTTGCATGATCAGAATGGCTGACTGCAAACCCCTGCTGATGTTCAATACTTACCCTTTCAATCAACTCTGGTAAATTCTGTGGATTAGGTTTTGGAAAACCATCCAATTGTGCTCCCAGATACAGCTTTTCCAGTTCTTCTACCGTTTTTCCACCAAGCAGGACTCGACCCAGAGCGTTTATATGGCTCGGTAGTCGAGTCCCAATAGGAACATTGACCGACAGACGCTGCGATGCCAAAGCTCGATATATATAGATAGTGTCCCTGCCATCAAGGATAGCCAAATGACAAGAGATAGAAGTGGCGTCACGCAACTGCTGCAAATATGATCCAGCTACATCCACTAAATCACGGCTGGCCAAGTACGAAAATCCATTTGAAACAACCTGTGGACCTAGTTCATAGGTATTGCGTGCCACCTTTTTCAGATACTTCATATCAATCAATGTCTGAACAATTCTATAAATAGAAGAAGGGCTGACTTCCAATGCTTCAGCAAAATCCTGCGTACTAAGCACCCGTTTATCTCCGGCAAACATCTCAAGAATCAGTAAACCCCTCGATAATGCCGGTACTGTGTATGTAGAATCAGTCATAAGTTCATATATAAAAAATAAATGCAAATATGAACATACCAAACCAAACAAAGTCAAATACTTTAAATTTAATTGCATAATTAAATAATATTTCATATATTGACTATATATGAAAAAACCAAACAATTTTCAGAGCTATAAATTCATATACAAAGTAAATTGTTTAAATATAAATGAAATCAGTTGATAAAATCATGACAAACAAACAAGCGACCACAGAAGAATTCATTCTTAAAGCCACCTGCTCTGCAACCGGAGGAATTATTGCTGCAGCAACTTCCTATTTATGGTCTAAAGGCTGTTACATTTCAGAGTTGAACCAATTTGATGATAACACCACTGGGCGCTTCTTTATGCGAGCAGTATGCCAACTGGAACAATCAAGCAAATCATCAATCCAGAATATAAGAGAAGGATTTGAAGAAGTCGCCAATCAATTTGATATGAATTGGGAAATTCACGATAAGTCAGTTCCCAGCAAAGTTCTGATAATGGTCAGCAAATTCGACCACTGTCTTGACGACTTATTATACCGCCACCGTAAGGGCGAATTACCAGCCGAGATCACAGCGGTTGTCTCCAACCACAAAGATCTACGCCCAATGGCAGAACGCGAAGGCATTCGTTTTATCCACTTACCAGTGACCAAAGAAAACAAGCGTGAGCAGGAACTGGCATTACTCGACATCATCCAGGAAACAGGTACCGACCTGATCGTTTTAGCACGTTATATGCAAATTCTATCTGACAATCTGTGTCAAGAGCTCAGCGGACGCGCGATCAATATTCACCATTCATTCCTGCCTGGCTTCAAAGGCGCCCGTCCATATCATCAAGCTTATGACCGCGGTGTAAAGCTAATTGGCGCAACAGCCCATTATGTAACACCTGATTTGGATGAAGGACCAATCATAGAACAATCCGTTCAACCAGTTGACCACACATTCAGTGCGGACAAGTTGGTTGCCGTTGGTCGTGATACTGAAACTGTTGCCCTGGCTCGTGCAGTGAAACTGCATATCGAGCATCGCCTGTTTCTTGATGGAAACAGAACCCTTATTTTTAAATAGTGAGCTATTATGAATAAAATAATTGATGGTAAGAAAATCTCTCAAGAACTGATTGAAACAACAGCAACAGAGATCCAAAGTTTTCAGGAACAATCCGGGATAAAACCCGGATTAGCCGTTGTTCTTGTTGGCAGTGATCCTGCCAGTCAGGTTTATGTCGGCAGCAAAATCAAACGGGCAAATGAAGTTGGCATTCATTCTACAGAACACCTATTGCCAGAAGATGCTGACCAGGAAACGCTCAATGAGTTAATCCAGCAACTCAACACCGACCCTGCGGTTCATGGCATACTGGTTCAACTTCCTTTACCCAAACACCTGGACGAAAAAACGGTTATTGAATCCATTAACCCAGACAAAGATGTTGATGGCTTTCACCCGATGAATGTTGGCAGGCTTTCCATGGGTGAACAAACCCTGGTTCCTTGCACTCCTCTGGGTTGTATGTTGTTATTAAATAGCGCCCTTGGTGATCTAAGCGGCAAAATGGCTGTAATTGTTGGGCGCTCCAATATTGTTGGGAAACCAATGGCAGCATTACTGTTACAAGCAAATTGTTCTGTAACGGTTGTTCATTCTCGCAGCCAGAACATCGAAGACATCTGTTCACAAGCTGACATTCTCGTTGTAGCCGTGGGTCGCTCCGAAATGGTTAAAGCAGAGTGGGTTAAACCTGGAGCAACGGTTATCGATGTCGGCATCAACGCTACCGTTATTGATGGCAAACGCAAACTACTTGGTGATGTTGACTTCACAGCTGTAGAGCCAGTTGCAAGCGCCATCACACCAGTACCAGGCGGAGTAGGTCCAATGACTATTGCCTGTTTGATGAAAAATACACTTGAAGCTGCGCGCCAACAAACAGCAAACCAGCAGATTTGACCAATGAAACAATATGACCAGAGAGTTGCTCACATGCGCTTATCACTGACAACCAACACACCAATAATGGAGGCGTAAACAATGCCTTTTTCCTTACTTAAATACGGTCTGAATAATGACTATCCATTTGAGAAACATGCAGACCTGCCTGTGGCGACTGATCTCAAGAAAAGTTACGATGTCATCATTATTGGCGGCGGCGGTCACGGCGTTGCCATAGCCTACTATCTAGCCAAATATCATGGAATCACCAATGTAGCCGTACTGGAAAAAGGCTATCTTGGCGGAGGCAATACTGCACGTAATACCGCCGTTATTCGTTCAAATTATTTGACTTCAGAAGGTGTAAAATTTTACAGTGAATCAGTAAAAATGTTCAAAAAACTCTCCAATGAGTTTGATTTCAACATTATGTACTCTGAGCGCGGTCAGCTCACACTGGCACATACAGATGCCACTATACGCTCTTTCCGACAGCGCACCGAAGTCAATAAGCACTTCGGCGGTCGAACCGAGTTAATTGGCCCTAAAGAAATTAAGGAACTTGTGCCCACATTGAACATGAACCCAGCGCATCTACCTGTGCTGGCAGGTCTATGGCATATCGATGGCGCAACAGCTCGCCATGATGCTGTTGCCTGGGGTTATGCCAAAGAAGCGACAAAACGCGGTGTTGAGCTACACCAACTTACTGAAGTAACCGATGTTATTGTTGAAAACAACAAAGTTACTGGCGTAAAGACCAATCGTGGAACCATACAGTGTGGCTGTGCCGTTCAGGCAGTTGCAGGCCACAGCTCATTGGTAGCAGCCAAAGCAGGCTTTCGTCTGCCGATCACATCATACCCACTGCAAGCTATGGTCACTCAGCCAGTCAAACCATTTTTAGATCAAATGGTCAGTTCATCTGCTTTGCATTGTTATGTTCAACAAACCAGCCGCGGGGAAATTGTCTTTGGTGGCGGCTCAGACCCCTACCCACTGTATAACACTCGGTCTACGCTGGAACTGAAAGAAAGCCTGATAGCTCATGCCATTGAGATGTTTCCATTCATGGCCAATTTAAGCCTATTGCGACAATGGGCAGGCATTACTGATATGACATCCGACTACAGTCCAATCATGGGCCTGAGTCCAGTTGACAATTATTATCTGGATGCTGGTTGGGGAACCTGGGGTTTCAAATCAACACCTATCTGCGGAAAGACTATGGCCGAGCTCATCGCCAGCGGCGGCAAAGTTCCTGAACTGATCGCCCCATTTGCCATGGATCGATTCGATGAATTCCGACAGGTCAATGAGATGGGCGCAACAGCGGCCAGTCACTAAGAGAGTGAAACTATGAAAATCATGAATTGCCCACTGAATGGGCCACGCAATATCAGTGAATTTGTTTATGGTGGTGAAGTTCGCCAGATGCCTGACCACAACAACTGCAGTGACATTGATTGGGCCGATTATGTCTTTTATTCAGACAATCACATCGGCGTCATCACAGAATGGTGGCTGCATGCAGCCTCTGGTTATTGGTTCATAGCCGAACGCCATACCGCTTCAGACGAAGTGCTACGCACCTATGACCCTTCAACTATATTCAATCAACGCGTCGAATTTTCCGCCAAAGCCGAGGAGCCAAAGGCATGAGTAACAGCAACCGCCTAAATAAACCAATGGGTCTGCTGATCAATCGAGATCAGTCCGCCCAATTCAGCTTTGAAGGCAAACAATATCAAGGCTTCTCTGGAGACACTATTGCCAGTGCTCTGCTGGCAAACGAACAGTTCCTGCTCTCCAGATCATTCAAATACCATCGTCCCCGTGGACCACTTACCATGGCAGGACAAGATGCTAACACTCTAGTCCAAATCGGCGGTGAACCTAATGTTCTGGCCGACAAAAGAGCATTAAACTCTGGTCAGACAATAAGTGGACAAAACTATAGCGGTTCACTGGAAAAAGACCGCGATTCGATACTCGGACATTTCAGCCGTTTTATGCCAGTTGGTTTTTACTACCGTGCTTTTTTCAAACCACTTGGCTCCTGGGAAAAATGGGAACCAACCATTCGCAAAAAGTCCGGCTTGGGTAAACTAGACCTGAATTTTGAACCTGAATACTACGACAAAGCCTATCTATTCAATGATGTCGTTGTGGTAGGCTCTGGACCGGCAGGATTGAGTGCAGCCTTAAAGGCAGCCAACTCCGGTGTGAACGTATTACTGGTTGAAGAACAAGCTTTATTAGGTGGAGCTCTAGCGTATCACCGCTTTGATATTGATGGTACAGAGGCTGATAAACTACGTAGCGAACTGGTTGAACAGGTTGAAGCTCACGCTAATATCGAAATATTACTTAATGCTACCTGTAATGCCTGGTTCAGCGATAATTATCTACCTATTATTCAAGGCAAACGCATGTACAAAGTACGTGCCAAAGAACTCATTATTGCCAGCGGCACCTTCGAACAACACGTTGTCTTTCGCAACAATGACTTGCCGGGGATAATGATGTCTAGTGCAGCCACCCGGTTGATGAAGTTGTATGCCGTAAAACCAGGCAAACGTGCTGTGGTGTTAACCGGCAACGATGATGGTTATCTCACGGCGCTGGAGCTAGCCAGTCAAGGAGTTGAAGTTGCGGCTTTGATTGATATGCGTCCCGCATCTGATTCTTCAGAACTGTCAGGTATCGTACAGCAAAAAGGCATTACCATACATCACAGCAGCACTGTTTACGAAGCACTGCCGACCAAAGGCAATCGGCACATTCGCGGGGTAGATGTACGCAAAATCACAGCTAAAGGTCAGGTTGCTGCAGATTCAAATACAATTGATTGTGACTTATTATGTATGTCAGCCGGCTATATGCCTACCTATCAGCTGATTTGTCAGGCTGGAGGAAAACTATCCTACGATGATGAAGCAGCTGAATTCAATCTATCAGAAATACCGGAACACATGCATCTGGCAGGTTCAGTTAACGGCGTTCACGCTCTGTCAGCCACGCAAGCCGATGGAGAACGTGCTGCCAGCCACGCATTGAAAAACCTGGGGCAGGATATTGAACTGCCTGCAGCCGTAGAATGCGCCAGCAAAGTCAATTTTGACTGGCCTATTTTTCCACACCCGAAGGGCAAGGATTTTGTCGACTTTGACGAAGATCTGCAAGCCAAAGACATTGTCAACGCGACCCGACTGGGATATAGAGACATTCAACTGGTTAAACGTTTCTCAACGGTCGGCATGGGTCCATCACAAGGTCGTCATTCAGCATTGCCAACTGCACGTCTGGTTGCGAAAGCCACTGACCGCAGTGTTACCGAAACAGGCGTCACAACTGCCCGCCCTCCTTATGCTCCAGAAAAACTGGCTCATATTGCAGGACGCATTTTCGACCCTTGCCGACGCACTGCAATGCACCACCGCCATATTGAAATGGGCGCCAAGATGATGCCAGCAGGCAATTGGCAACGCCCTGCCTTCTACGGCTCTGCTGAAAATAGGGATGAATGCATCTGGCAGGAATCAAAGCATGTACGAACCAAAGTAGGCATTGTCGATGTCAGCACTCTGGGCGGCATTGAGTTACGCGGTCCGGATGCGGCCGAATTCATGAATCGCATCTATACCTTTGCTTTTCTAAAACAGCCCGTAGGTAAAACCCGTTACGCAGTGCTCACTAATGAACATGGTGTTGTAATCGACGATGGTGTCGCCTGCCGCATGTCAGAAGATCATTTCTATGTGACAGCGACCACCAGCGGCGTCGATCGCGTTTATCGTGACATGATGAAGTGGAATGCCCAGTGGCGTCTGGACGTGGATATCAGCAATGTGACTTCAGCTTTAGCAGCCGTCAATGTTGCCGGGCCTGATTCACGCAAAGTTCTCGAAAAGATTTCCAGCAACCTTGATTTAAGCTCGGAAGGTTTTCCTTATCTGGCTTATCGCGAAGGCGAAATAGCCAATATTCCGTCTCGCTTGTTGCGGGTTGGCTTTGTTGGCGAACTCGGTTACGAAATCCATGTGCCCGCTATGTACGGTGAAGCATTATGGGATGCGGTCATGGAAGCAGGAAAAGAGTTTGATATCAAACCATTTGGTGTCGAAACCCAACGCCTGTTACGTCTGGAAAAAGGTCATATCATTGTCAGCCAGGACACAGATGGCATGAGTCACCCAGGGGAATTGTCTCTTGAGTGGGCCATCAGCCGCAAAAAACCATTCTTTGTCGGTTCACGTTCAGTAGACATAGTCATGGCCAGAGAACAAACTAGAAAACTGGTCGGCTTTACTCTTGATAAAAACAGCCCCAAACCCGAAGAAGGTCATATCGTACTCGAAGGTGATACCATCACTGGTAACGTCACATCCTGTGAGTACTCACCTTCGGTAGATGCCATCATTGGAATGGCCTATGTGGGTGTCGGCAAAACCGAACCCGGATCAGCTATATCTATCCGTATCGATGGCAACATTGTGACTGCCACAGTAGCAGAAATGCCATTTGTAGACCCTCAAGGTCAACGCCAGGAGCTATAATCATGAGCACAACTATTCAAGCACAAGAAACCAGCCTGCGTAGCCCGATCTATCGGAAATTCGAACAGGCAACATTTTCAGAAGTACCCAATGCCGTTTTACCGGCGGTAATATCCACAGAAGATGCCAGCAATGCTCGACAAGGAGGCCTGCTGGACCTGAGCGTCATTGCACGCACTGGTTTTCGTGGACAGAACGCTCAAGAGCACCTGAGCGCGCAGAACCTGCCCATACCTGAAAAGCCCAATCAAGCAGAACTGAGTGATAATGGCGAACTGGTTTTGCGATTAAGCAATAATGAGTTCTGGGTTCTGGGCAGCATCACTGAAGATCAGGGTAAGCGAGTCATTGAGCTGGCAGACAGCCCCTTGCCAGAAGCACGGTGTTACCCATTATACTGCCAGAACAGTCATGCCTGGTTTGTGATGAGCGGACCCCATCTGGCACAGATCATGGCCAAAGTATGCGGCGTCGACTTACGCACGCAGATGTTCCCAGTCGGAGCAATCGCACAAACATCCATTGCCAGAGTGAATGCGGTTGTTGTTCATCATACGGTCAATGGTTTAAGTACATTCTCCATACTGAGTGACAGTGCCTCAGCGCAGTACTTATGGGAATCATTACTCGATGCGATGGATGAGTTTCAAGGTAAGGCAATCGGGATAGAAGGTTTACTCTCTAACGATTAATACCATTGGTTGATGATGCATTGGAACATGTTTACATTGCTCCAATGCATCAGCCGAAAATCCATTCAAACCGAACCCGATAAATCACCCTAGCGGGTTATAAGAGAACACACTTGACTATGAATATATCATTGTCATTTTAAAGTTTTTGTGAGCAACAGGTAAATAATGCATGACAAGGTTTTCTGACAAGGCTCATGATAAGGCCACAAAACAGTTATTGATTCACAAAGTCAACAACGGTCAAAGCCACAACAGCCAAGATGAAGTCGCCGTTGAGGAACCTCTTGAAATACGCATAGAGTTTTCACCACTTGGTTTAAACAAACACAGAGAACAGAAAAGCATCTCAATCACGATGCGCACACCTGGCTATGATTTTGAACTGGCCGCTGGTTTTTTATTAACTGAAGGTATAATTCAAAAAACCGAACAAATCAAAACCATCGACTTTTGTGGGCCAGCTGTTGGTGAAGAACAACTGAACAACACTGTCAAAGTGTCTTTGCAAGCCAACGTCAAAGTCGATTTGAAAAGACTGGAAAGACATTTTTACACAACCTCCAGTTGCGGTGTCTGCGGCAAGACATCACTTGAAGCCCTATATGTTCAAGGGCAACAACCCATTGATCATGATAACTTTACAATAAACCGAGAATCACTCTACCAGTTAGCTAATTCTTTAAAACAACATCAGACCATCTTCAATAAAACAGGTGGGATTCACGCTGCTGCCGCTTTCAATTCACAAGCCCAAATTCTGCAAGTCAGAGAAGACGTTGGTCGCCATAATGCCCTTGATAAACTGATAGGCCACATGCTGCTAAACTATGCAAAGCCTTTGACAGAGTCTCTATCAAATTATGGTATTCTAGTCAGTGGCCGAGCCAGTTTTGAACTATTGCAAAAAGCCATGATGGCCAGAAGCCCCTTATTGTTGGCTGTAGGAGCACCATCAAGCCTGGCAGTAGAACTCGCAGAAGCATTCAACATAACGTTGATCGGATTTCTGAGCAACAATCGGTTTAATATCTATTCAGGTTCTCAGCGAATCACTGACCATTAACAGTCAAGGCATCACCTCATTTCAAATGAAATAGAGATTGTTTAGTTATAAATGGAGTTCAATATATTCGCTTTATTTTAGTAAAAGGTATCCCCCGCCATAACCCACCTGTATTTTAACCATTTGAAAACCGACATAGAAGTTAGAGACATGGAAGAACACGTTATTCTCAAAACAAAAAGGACTATTCTTAATTTCATTGCAGACTCGAGAAACTAGCTACAGGATAACCTCAGGCTCATCTGCCAGATTGACAAAAACAATGTTCAGTTATTGAGCAAACAGTTTGGACAATCAATCAAAAGCAAAACCCTCTAATAACGTTTTTTCACTATTTATTTAGCCAATGAAACGTTATAAAATGAGCTTTGGCCATAAATTACGATTAATTTCAACCAAAAACTTAAGGCAAGGAACCGGTTCAGATGAATCAATTAAAGAGGAATTAAACGAATGTCTGCTTCTTTACACACAACAAAAGTCGATCTAGATGGGTTACTGGAAGTATTAGGAAAAAATTTATATTCAACACCCGCAGTAGCAGTGCGTGAATTAATCCAGAATGCTCATGATGCATGCATGCGTGATCAAGTTGAAAATAGCAACAGCTCAAACAACTATACCATTCATATTTCCACCAATACGGAAAAACAACAATTAACTATAGAAGATAATGGTTCAGGGTTAACTGACAAAGAAATAATTGATTATTTAGCCACCGTTGGTTCTGGTTACACTCGCCAGATCCGCCATCAAACGGACTCTAACGATATGATAGGCTATTTTGGTTTAGGCTTTTTATCGGCTTATGTTATTGCCGATAAAGTAGAGGTTTGGACGACATCCTACCAAGACCCAGACCAAGGCTGGTATTTTTCCAGCAAAGGCGGGCAAAAATTCAGCCTTCTCAAGACAAAACCTCGCTCTCAAGGGAGCAAAGTGTTATTACATTTGAGTGATGAACACAGCGATCTTGCTGAAAACCACACATTACAGCACCTGTTGGAAAAATATTGTTGCCTACTTCCGATAGATATATTCTTGAATGATAAATCAGAGCCAATTAACCAATTTGAACCACCATGGCTAGACAAAAACCTGTCTCCTCTTGCTCGAAAAAAACGCCAATTGCAATTTGCCGGTCTCCTGGAAGAACGATGCGAACCGATTTGCACGTTTCCATTAAAGGAAAACACTCTTAATGTTCAAGGGTTAATCTGGATTCAAGATGGCTCAGGTTTTTCAACATCAGACTATCGCAATGTATCTGTTTTTGTCCGTAATATGCATATCACCCACGAAGCTCGTGACCTGTTACCACTGTGGGCTGGATTTGTTGGTTGCATAATCAATAGCCAGAACCTGACCCCAACAGCAAGCAGGGAAGGTATACAAACCGATGAAGCTTATTACGCATTACAAGCTCTGATAGCCGAATCATTAGTCGAAGGCATTACCCATGTTGCCCGTCATGAAGAAAGTAACTGGCGTAGAATTTTAAGTCGACATAATCAAGCATTACTGGGTGCCGTTGTCAGCAACCCAGAACTGTTCGATCAAATGGCAGATGACCTGAAATTACCAACCAGTGAAGGTGATTTGACCCCCAACGTGATACTCAAACGTAGTGATAATCGTCTACATTTACAGTTAGAAAACAAAACCAGCTACGAAACAGTATTATTTAAAGCACAAATGATTCCTGTCATTTCAGGTTATTTTTTCGCCGTTTCTTCCTTTTGTCATTTATACGCTGAACACAAAGGCGTTAAATTAATCAGTCTGGGCACTCGGCATGGCAACAACACAATGTTTATACCTGAACCAGACTCAAATACTGAGCAGCAACAATTACAATCATTGCTTTGCAAACCCAAAGAAGCACTCATTTGCACACGGTTTGAACCAGATTATATTCCTCTAATTTTGATTGAAGACCAAGAAATTCTCTTAAAACAAAGACTGGAAAGTGATGAAGCAGATAAACGTATTGGTTCAGCATTACTGGGACTTGCCAGACAATATACACAAGCAATAGATGATAAAATTGAGCGCCGTATTTTTGTCAATATGAATTCATCGCTAATACATCGTTTACTAACCATCGCAGATGGCCGACAACAGTTAGTTGCGAATATGCTTCGTTCATTTGTTATATCTCTATCTCATGGAGGCAGCAACCTTGGGGAAAATCAGTTTGCAACCGAGTTGCAAACGTTCTCGCTATCATTGGAAGAATTGACAGCAGACAAGAAACAGTAAAGGCCAAGGTAGCACAGAGCTTGGTCACGACAACATTGGAGAAGTAACTATGGATATTTGGAAATGGGTATGGGAAGCAATAGAAACTGCGAATGAACAAGGTGATCATCGCTTAGCAGAACTGATAAGTTCGGTTCCCGGTTATGTTGTAGATGACGAATATCACAAAGCTGATTCCAGCATTCCTGAAGGCTTGAACCTGGCACGACAAAATAATAACAAATGGTTAGAAATATTCTTTCGACATTGGGACCTGCAAAGCCGGGTATTGCAACGCAATCAAGTCTCTGGCCAATTGCCTGAAGCCATCGATTTAGTAGATTTTTGTCATCAGGAAGATACCAGAGACTGCCCACAATCTATTTGCGTTATTCAAGACCTGGCACAATGCTATGAAGGTATTGATTGTTTAGGATACGCTGAAGACCGCCTTGCCGTAGCAGATGAAACCTTAGCTAGAATCAACCCCAGTTGGCCATGCTTTGACTGCATTGGCAGCGAATATGCAAATGCCTTAATAGATTTATCTAAACCACAAGAAGCTCTGGACTGGATTCACGCCTCTCGCCAACAAGCTCAACGTATGGGAGAAACCAGCAAAAGCCTGTTTGACCGAACAGAAGTGACCGCACTGATGGCACTCGAACGATGGGATGAAGCCTACAATTGTGCCAAAGAAATGCAAAACACCAGCGCTGGAGAAACGTTTATTCGCGATCAACGTAACTATCTCACAATCACATTAGCCCATTTAAATCGTTTTGGTGAAGCATTAAAACAACGCCTGACTTTCTCCGAAATAAAAGAAGGATGTTCCTATTTTAACGATTGGAGCAATGGGTCTGTTCTATTAATCGAGGCTGGAAAACTGGAAAACAATTGGGAAATCGACAGTCAATTTGACTATATGGCTGAAAAGCTTATGCAACAAGGTGTCAATCGCTACGCTATCGACATCAGTCACCGCCAAGCTAAACTGGCTTTATTGCGTAAACGACCATTAACAGTAAAACGTTGCATTGAACGTATTCAAACGCTTATACCAAATCTCAACAAAGATCTGGGTGCCAGCAAAAACTTACAACAACTGATCGCCGATTTTGACAATGCTAACAGCACTCAATCTGCATATATCTTTACAAGCCCACAAAACATAATTGAGAGCCTTGACAACGACATAGAACTCAATCTGTTGAAGCTGAGTGATGGATATAAGCTGTTTCCAGAAGCAGAAGAAACGGTTATAGAATTAGCACAAACATTAAAAAAATTGCACCGCACCGCTGAGGCAGATGCAATATTATCAAGCTTTCTAAGTAATTTCCCTAAGGCAACTCGCTGCCTATCATATTATGGATTTTCACTGCTGGAACAATCACAGTATGACGATTTTCAGGCATTACTTGGCCAGCAGCCTCCTACAGATGCCAGTCAAGAATACATTCTTAACTGGCATTGGTTGCAGGCTCATTTTGCTGATAAACAACAAGAAAAGAATATCATCAAGGAACACCTCCAAACGATATTGTCCATTGCCCCAGATTCTTACAACACTCTGAAATGGTTAGCTCAATTATGTTGTGAGTTGGAAGACTATCAAACCTCCATTACCCTATGGAACAAAGTGATTGACGATTATGATGACGAACAACAAACCCAATGGGACAGAATGATTCCAGCCACGCTTGCCCAACAATGGGAAACCGTTCATGAATCAATTGCTGCGTTGGGGTTGGACTATTCAGAATCTGGTTTACAACCTGGTTCTGCAATTGATTTATGCCTGGAAACTATACGTCTGCAAATCGAAAGTGGCGATGGTGAAAAAAATAATTACTTAGCCAGACGCACAGGACCTGTAAGTGCTCGCATAATAAAAATCAGTTCTCCATATGAAGACGAACAACACTATGGCAATGAGTATGTGTTTTACCCATCACCTCATAATCAACTGGACCAAACAGATGACGATGGTTATCACTGTGATAACGAAGGCAACTATACATTGCTATTTCCAGTTATTAAACAAACCTTAAATGCTGGCTATAAATCATTTTATATTGACGGATTTTATCCGGGAGACGAATGCTGGCAAGCGTTTGAAGTAGCAGCAAATAATATGCAAATGGCGATAGAAAAGCGTAGTGACGAGAGTTATGAGTTGTGCTACGAAGAAAAAGATTATCCAGCCATCTATGCCTTTATAGCAATCCCAGATCACACAAGTAAAACAGCGCTGTTAGGTCTGTTACAGGACCACTTCAGTCACCTGAAATTGCCATTAATTTGGCCTGAATTACTGGAATCAACCAATAATAAACAAGAAGCTGAAAAACATCGTGAACTGGAAATGTTTTATGATATGTAATGTTTTGATCAAGCCAATTCAAACACTCTTACTCGCAAGAGTTATCTCAATTTGCCCGGCAAATAATATCTAATAACTTCAACCAACATAAACACGGTAGCCTTGGTTAACCGACAGAAAACCAAAAGACTATAAACACCATTAACTCCAACAATTTATGGTTCTTAACTGAAAAACTGTAGCAAACAGATAGTTAACTGAGGCTTCCCCATTAATCGAAGCATCTTTGATATCTACCTCTCAAACAAGCTACGAGACTTTCATGAAAGTCGAACATAAAAATCACAAAAACTAGAAAAACAGAGCATTTTCTTTACCAAAATGGTAAATCCCAAAGAATATCTTCACCTTATTCACGTACACTATTTATAGTAGCAAAGAAGTATGTTTCCGCATTACAAACCAAGCTCAGTACCGCATGTCATTGAAAAAGCATAAACAACTGCCAATACGATACATGTGAATAAAAACAGAAAACCTACAAGGCTGGCAAAAAAACCAGTGATTATTACAGCATGACCTATCGTATAATGAAGGAAGCTGAAATAGATTTACTTGCAGGATAATAATGAGGCCGTCGATTATTATGTTAGAACTTAATGGAAAAGTAACCCATTTCCCCAACCCAAAAACCAACGTCAACCTTCCTTATTCAGCTGAGCTGAAAGACATTATTTGTGTCTCTAAAGCTAAAGATGCAATACGTGATATAAAAACGTGGCCCAATTATGCCGAAACTCCTTTGTACAATATGGTGTCATTAGCTGACACTGCTCAAGTAAGCTCAATCTGGTACAAAGATGAGGCCCAGCGTTTTGGCCTGAAAAGTTTTAAAGCCTTAGGCGGTGCTTATGCAGTAGCACGACAACTGCAAACCATTTTAGAAGCCCGCACTGGAGTAGTGCCAACAACAAAAGATTTGCTCGACGGCAAATATCAATCAGAAGTTGCTGAAATAGTAGTCAGCTGTGCAACGGATGGCAACCACGGCCGTTCAGTTGCCTGGGGAGCACAAATGTTTGGTTGCGGCTGCGTTATTTACGTTCACAGTACAGTGTCTGAAGGCCGTAAGCAGGCAATGGAAGCATTTGGCGCAACTGTAATCAGAATCGATGGCAACTATGATGAGTCGGTTCGTCAAGCAGATAAAGACGCAAAAGCCAATGACCGCATCATAGTTTCAGACACCAGCTATGAAGGCTATATGGAGATTCCCAAAGATGTTGCTCTGGGCTACACCGTCATGTTGTCAGAAATCGTCGAGCAACTCGATGGCGACATTCCAACTCATGTCTTCGTACAAGGTGGGGTTGGTGGTTTAGCCTCAGCGGTTTGTGGTTATTTCTGGGATCTATGGCAGACACAGCGTCCCCGCATAGTCATTGTTGAACCTGACCAGGCCAATTGCCTGCAAATGAGCGCACAAGCTGGTAAACCAGTTGTTGTTGAAGGTGATTTGGAAACACTAATGGCTGGATTGGCATGCGGTGAAGTATCAGCATTAGCCTGGAGTATCCTTAAAACAGGAGCAGATGATTTTATGACGCTAAGCGAAGAAGCCATCCCGGATACTATGAAATTACTGGCCAATGGCTACAAGTCTGACCCAGCTATTGAAGCAGGAGAATCTGCAGTACCCGGTTTAGCAGCGGCACTGATTGCCCGTAAGTCAGCAAAACTTTCAACCACACTGGGTTTAAATCAAGACAGTAAAATCTTGGTTATTGGCACCGAAGGCGCTACTGATCCCGAGTTATACCAACAGTTGGTTGGCTAGTTCCAACCATTCTGGAGTTTCATGTTGTCGATTGCTTTACCCTTTGTAGAGCAATCGACATTTGAACGGTTTCCCTCTTAAAGCTTTTACGAGCAAAACACCTAGGGTCTGTTGAGGTTTCATTTTAAGCCGAGATCGTCGTCATTTTTACCCCAAGGGCACCTAGTTCGGTATTGAGGTATCCATTTGGACGTTTGGTTACTCCCAATAACAAATGGAAAACAAAAATAGCGGGAAAATGACGGCGACCCTTAGGGTTATGGCTAAAATTCGCTCATACCCTGAGGGCACCTAGTACTTTGTTAGAAATAATGTGC
>JBOEHE010000094.1:0-10038 GCA_050633785.1 Arenicella sp. | reverse complement strand
GTCAAATTGTCTGCGAGGGTTTACTCGGCAACCTTCGGTTGCTTTGCTCTACCTTATCGCTATCGCGACCCTACTACAGGTCTGCAATGCACACACTTTTTACCAGCAAAATCAGATCTGATTTTGCTGACACCGCGGCCTTTTGACCGCGGAGCAGAATGATACCTAATTAATTTTGTTCAAGGAAGCTTTTTAAGTGCTCAGAACGCGATGGATGACGAAGTTTTCGTAATGCCTTGGCTTCGATCTGTCGAATTCGCTCTCTGGTCACGTCAAATTGCTTGCCGACTTCTTCCAGAGTGTGGTCGGTATTCATGCCGATGCCGAAGCGCATACGTAATACTTTGGCTTCTCTTGGTGTCAGGCTGTCCAGAATACTTTGCGTTGCATTGGTCAGACCTGATGTTGTTGCAGCCTCCATTGGGGCTTCGACGTTTTTGTCTTCGATGAAGTCACCCAGATTGGAATCTTCATCGTCACCGATAGGCGTTTCCATTGAAATAGGTTCTTTGGCAATCTTCAATACCTTACGAACTTTGTCCTCTGGCATTTCCATGCGTTCGGCCAATTCTTCAGGCAAAGCTTCACGACCTTGTTCTTGCAAGATTTGGCGAGAAATTCGATTCAGCTTGTTGATCGTTTCAATCATGTGCACTGGAATACGAATAGTTCTGGCTTGGTCGGCAATCGAGCGTGTAATCGCTTGACGAATCCACCAGGTCGCATAGGTTGAAAATTTATAACCACGACGATATTCAAATTTATCAACGGCTTTCATCAAACCAATGTTGCCTTCCTGAATCAAATCTAGGAACTGCAGGCCTCGGTTGGTGTATTTCTTGGCAATTGAAATCACCAGTCGCAGGTTTGCTTCAACCATTTCCTTTTTGGCGCGGCGTGCTTTTGCCTCACCAATCGACATACGTCGGTTGATGTCTTTGATTTCTTCAATTGGAATGCCAAGTATGGCTTCGATCATGGCCAGCTTGCGTTGGGTTGATAGAATAAACTTCTTATCTTCTTCAAGGCGGGCCTTGCCAGCGTCGTTGGCTTTTTCATGCAAGGCGTCATAGAGCTGATCATCAGTTTCTTTGTGTTGAAAAATATTGATGAAGTTCTTGCGTGAAATATTGATTTCATTAATGGAATAATCCATCAATTGCTTTTCAAAACCACGAATGGTCTCAACACGAGTTCGGATTGCATCCCACAAACGTTCAATGATTTTGGGTGTGAACTTGATCTCCATTAATTCAGGGATCATGTCCTGCTGAATCTTACGAGCACGTTTATCGTCATAGCCATGTTCATCGACCAAAGCTAAATAGGCTTCATGTTTTTTCCGAATAGAATCAAGACGTTCCATGGCCTCTTCAAAATCAGGGCCTGTATCAACTTCTTCCTCATCGTCATCCTCATCTTCATCGCTGCTCTCTTCGACAGCGCTTGCCTGCGGTGGATGTGTGTTGATTTCAGCATTGGGGTCGATAAAACCGACCAGTAAATCGGTCAGGCGAATCTCTTCGTTTTGAATCGAGGTAGCGTAATCAAGAATAACCTCAATTGCTGCAGGACATGTTGCCACAGCTTCTGTGGTCTGGCGGATACCATCTTCAATACGTTGGGCCAGATTGATCTCGTCTTTGCGAGTCAATAAGTCAACAGTGCCCATTTCGCGCATGTACATCCGCACTGGGTCAGTCGTTCGGCCAAACTCATTTTCAACAGCGGTTTTTAAAACAGCTTCAGTTTCTTCATCAACTTCAGTGTTGGTGTTGCTGCTATCAGCCTCTTTTAACAACAGTGAATCTGCGTCTGGAACACTGTCATAAACTTCAATGCCCATTTCGTTGATCATGTTAACTACCGCCTCAATCTGGTCGGTATCATTCATGTCATCCGGCAAATGATCGTTGATTTCTCGATAGGTTAGGAAGCCTTGTTCCTTGCCTTTGATAATCAGTCGTTTCAGTTCAGATTGTTTGGTATTATCATCCATCGTTTGGGGTCTCATAAACGAAAAGTGTAAACGGTCTATTGTAGTATATTTGCAGGATAATCTCTAAGAAAAAGCGGCCTTATTTCAGGTTTTGACGTTACTTTGTGTTGTTTTATGGCTGGTTTTGTGCGTGTCTAAAAAAAAACAATGGCGAGAGCGTATTTGCAAGTGAGATTATCAAGATTTATAGATGTGGTTGCTTGGCTGGGTTTTCAAGTTTTAAATGTATGGTTTTTGATTTTTTCTTTTTCCTGGGGTGTCAACTCACTGAGATCTTTTTGCAAAAGTGAGTCTATTTCGCTTTGGTTTTTGCTGTTTACCAATTCTTGGTTGAGATCTTTAATCAGGCTGACGAACATTGGTTCTACTTCTTCATTGCTTTCCAAAACTTCAGCCATGGATAGCTTTATCAAAGCGTCAAAATGTGCGTGACTTCTGAAACGTTCAATCAAGCTGGCTGTGTTCAGGCCTGAGTGAGAGCGAATAGTTTCAACTATTTCGGCAAATAAAATATTGCCAGCCTCATTAGACTCTTTGAAGCTGTTTAAATCACCGGCAATTCGGCTTAATCCGGGATTTTGCAGGATCAGTGAAATTGCAAAACGTATTTTGCTTTTGACCATTGGTCGGGTATTACGCGTATTGATAACTGGGCGTAATGGACGTGTTGCCGGTTTGTCGGGTTCGACAATGTTTTGGTTGAGCACTTGCGTATCAATTTGCGTTATTTTTGTGATTTGTTCCAACAACAGTGTCTTCAACATGCCATTGGGTAGTTTGTTGACATAGGCTTTGCTGTCATTGGCCAGTTTGGCTCGGCCTTCCAGGGTTTGCAGGTTGGCTTCTTGTTGCAGGCTGCCCAACAAAAAATCACTCAAAGGTTGAGCGTCCTGAACGAGTTGCATAAAGGCGTCTTTGCCAATTTTGCGCACCATTGAGTCTGGGTCTTCACCTTCAGGTAGGAATAGGAAATTCACTTGTCTTCCATCCTGCAGCAATGACAGAGAATTCTCCATAGCACGCCAGGCGGCTTTTTTGCCAGCTCGATCACCATCAAAGCTGATGATGATTTTGGGCGTGAAGCGAAACAGGCGCTCTAAGTGAGAAGGGGTCAGCGCAGTCCCGAGTGCAGCAACAGCAACGTTAATGTCATATTGTGCCAGTGCGATCACGTCCATATAGCCCTCAACAGCCAGTGCTATGTTCAGTTTGCGAATTTCGCCTTTTGCCTGATACAAGCCATACAGTTCGGAGCCTTTGTGAAAAACGGGAGTTTCAGGTGAGTTCAGATATTTGGGTTCACCGTCATCCATAACTCGGCCGCCAAAGCCCACCATGCGGCCTCGATAGTCCTGAATAGGGAACATAATACGGTGGCGAAAACGGTCATATATGCGACCTTTCTCGTTTTTGCTGAGAAGGCCGACCTGCATCAATGCCTCTTGGGTTTTTGCATTGCTGCCGAAGTGTTTCAGAACTGTGTCCCAGGCATCCGGTGCGAATCCCAGTTGATAGCGTTTGGCAATTTTCCCGGTCAAGCCTCGTGCTTGCAGATAGTCTTTGGCCGCTGTGGCCTGAGGGTGTGATTTGAGTAATTGTTCGTAATAATGACTCACTTTTGACAGAAGATCATATAAATCAATGCCGTCTTTAGGTGCGCTGGGTTTTTGCTGATGATCACCGTCGTTGGGGATTTCCATACCGACTTGTTGGGCCAGTGATTTCACGGCATCGCGAAATTCCTGATGGTCATATTCCATTAAGAAACTGATAGCGGTGCCGTGCGCTCCGCAACCAAAACAGTGATAGAACTGTTTATCCTGGCTGACGGTGAATGAAGGTGTTTTTTCACCGTGAAAGGGGCAGCAAGCTTTATAGTTATTGCCAGCTTTTTTAAGCGGCACGAAACTATCGATCAAGTCAACAATGTCAACACGATCCAGCAGTTGGTCAATAAAGGTTTGTGGAATGAGCCCGGCCATCGATCTATTTTAACGGATAGTGGGGTGGCGAGTCATCATCTGTTCTTCTGAGATGGCTCTCGAAAGTGATTTAAACACTCAATGAAAACACATCAGAGAGTTCTTAGTGTGAAAGAGTGTCGGTTCCCTAGAGCTTTGCGTGACGTGTTTAATTAGCGGAAAGTCACTTATTTCGTCAGTTAGCTTTTAACTAAGGCGAGCTTTAACTTTTCCGCTGACCTTGCTCATGTCAGCTCTGCCTTTTAATTGTCCTTTAAGCATGCCAACTACTTTACCCATATCGCGCATTTCAGTCGCACCGGTTGAGTTGATTGCCTGCTCGATCAATGCGTCGACTTCAGATTCATCCAGTTGGGCGGGCATATACACGTTGAGGATGTCCAGTTGAGCCTGCTCTTTGGCAGCCAAGTCCTGGCGATCACCTTGCTCGAATTGTTTGATCGATTCCTGTCCCTGTTTCACTAGCTTCTGTAGAACAGCTAATGACTGCTCTTCGTTTAATTCGATTTGATCATCAACTTCTTTGCGTTGAATAGCCGCGCGAAGCATGCGAATGCACTCGAGTTTCGCTGCGTCTTTTTCACGCATAGCGGTTTTCATATCTTGCAGAAGAGTTTCTTTAAGTGACATCAGGGAACCTGTATGGCCTAGTACCTATTAATAGTATCTATCGAATTTCAATGAAGCCTTGGGCTTGTTGGAACTATCCAATATCAGCCGTCAGCTGTTTTACGCGATTGCAATCTGAAACAATTGGATTGCAATCGATAAGCTGCAACGACTGATCAATCAATAAACGCTATTACTGTTAGTAAAGGCGGTTAGTGCGAATACGCTGACGTGACGCTCGCTTCATTTCACGCTTTTCAGCAGAAGCTGCTTTGCGTTTGCGAACAGCAGTTGGTTTTTCATAATGCTCACGACGACGCATTTCTGTGAACAATCCAGCTTTTTCGCAAGAGCGGCGGAAACGACGTAATACGACTTCGAATGGCTCGTCTTGTCTTACTTTAACTTGAGGCATATTTCTATTAAAAGTGAAATAATTATTTGGGAGCGCGATTTTATAGCTTTAAACACCGTTTGTATAGTGCCAATTTAACGATTTGTTGATTGCAGTGTTTGTCGAATTTGGCGACAATAGCTGGCAATTAAAGTTATCCCTATGAGGAAAAGAATATGTTGGGTGGAATTTCTATTTGGCAACTACTGATTGTTTTGGTCATTGTTGCACTTATTTTTGGCACAAAAAAGTTACGTAATATAGGCGGAGACTTGGGTGGCGCAGTTAAAGGCTTCAAAAAAGCTTTGGATAACGATGCCGATAAAGAGGCTGATTCTATTGAAGAAGAAGGCGAGGCATCTAACGTAGAGTCTAAAGAAGAAGCGCCCGTTGAAAGCAAAAAATAAGCGCTTTCAGTTTCGTTTAACAATTAATAGGTTGCTTTGTGTTTGATATCGGTTTCTTTGAACTGACGGTTATCGGTGTAGTTTTGCTGATCGTCATGGGTCCTGAGCGTTTGCCTGAAGTGGCGCGCCAAGCGGCATTTCTGATTCGCAAAACCCGTGGCTGGGTCTATAAAATGAAATCCGAGATGAATCTGGAGGGTGATGAAACCTTGCAGCAATTCAAGGATGCTGGCCGTGAGCTGCGCGATTTTCAGAATGATATGCGGCAAATGGGCAAAGATGTTATAAAAAATAACATCGATGACGAAGGTTTGAGTGATATCGCAGACCAGCCTGTTTATGATACCGACGTTGCTCAGACTCCTGAGCCTGCAACAGCCACAACGCCGAAACGCAAGAAAACGGCTAAAAAACGTGTAAGCAAGAAAAACAAAGCAACAACGACTCAATCCAAGCCCACCTCTGGGTCGACTGCTGCTGAAACGACAACTAAATCTGTTGCTAAAAAGCCTGCTGCGAAAAAAGTCAGCAAAAAAAAGGCGAAAAAGAAAGTCGCCAGAAAAACAAGCACAAATCGCAAAAAAGCGACCACGAAAAAGAATGATAGCAAAGCTGACTGAAATGGCCAGCAAGTGAACCTATGACTGAATTTGACCACACTTCGGCTGAAGAGTCTGACCATCAGAACTTTTTATCGCATATGCTTGAGTTGCGCAATCGCCTCTTGCATGCGGTTGTTGCTCTTCTGGTTGTCTTTTTGATTCTTGCGCCGTTTGCCAATACTTTATATGAAGTGTTTGCCGCGCCATTGATGCGTTCGTTGCCGGAAGGCAGCACCATGATATCTACCGAACCTCACGGTCCTTTCTTTGTGCCATTTAAATTTGCATTTGCAGTCGCACTATTGATCACCGTGCCGTATCTGCTCTATCAAGTCTGGGCGTTTATAGCACCAGGGTTGTACACTCAGGAAAAACGTTTGGTTGCTCCCTTGGTGCTTTCCAGTACCTTGCTGTTTTATTTTGGGGTTTTGTTTGCCTATTTCGTGGTGTTCCCCATCGTGTTTGCGTTCTTTACAGCTTCCGCGCCTGACGGTGTAGCAGTGATGACGGACATCAGTGCTTATATGAGTTTTGCCCTGAAGTTGTTCTTTGCCTTTGGCGCTGCATTTGAAGTACCGGTTGCAACCTACTTACTGGCTAGGATGGGAGTTGTCTCTGCTGATAGCATGGCTGAGAAACGACCTTATATCATTGTCGGGGCCTTCGTTGTGGGCATGTTGTTCACACCGCCTGATATTTTTTCTCAGACTCTTTTGGCGATTCCAGTCTGGCTGTTGTTTGAGCTCGGCCTGATATTTGCCAGACGCGTAACGCCAAGAGAATCGGCAGCACAATAAATAACTGCTGCTATTTGACCTGATTGTCGACCCGAAAAACAGCATGCGTGTATTAGGTATTGAAACTTCCTGTGATGACACCGGAGTTGCCATTTATGATACCCGTGAAGGACTGTTGGCCAACGCTTTGTATTCACAAATCAGTACCCATCAGGAATATGGTGGAGTTGTGCCGGAGTTGGCAGCACGAGATCATATCCGCAAAGTTCTGCCTTTGATTGATGCAGTGCTGCAACAGGCGGGCTGTTCGGCACAATCACTGGATGCCATCGCTTATACACGTGGGCCGGGCTTGGCAGGAGCTTTGCTGGCGGGTAGCTCGGTTGCTAAAAGTCTGGCTTATGGTTGGGGCCTTCCGGCCATTGGTGTGCATCATATGGAAGGGCATCTGCTGGCCCCGATGTTGGAAGAGAAACAACCTGAACTTCCCTTTATTGCGCTATTGGTCTCTGGCGGACACACGCTGTTGGCTGAAGTCAAAGAGGTTGGTGATTATACCATTTTAGGGCAGACCGTTGATGATGCTGTTGGCGAGGCTTTTGACAAAACCGCCAAAATTCTGGGCTTGGGTTATCCGGGGGGGCCATTGATCGCGAAAGCCGCAGAAACGGGTTTGGCTGATCGTTTCACCTTTCCACGCCCCATGGTTGATCGACCAGGGTTGGATTTCAGTTTCAGCGGTTTAAAAACCTTTGCTCTGAACACCAGTCAGAAACACGCTGTTGAAGGTGTTTTGGATGATCAAACAATCAGTGATGTCGCTCGTGCATTTCAAGATGCAGCTGTTGACACCTTGAAGGTCAAGTGCCAGCGTGCACTCAAGCAGACGGGCAACACCCGCTTGGTGGTGGCTGGAGGTGTCAGTGCCAATCTGCAACTGCGTCATGAGTTGGCAGCTTTGATGAACAGCATCAAAGGTGAGGTGTTCTATCCGCGCATTGAGTTTTGCACCGACAATGGTGCCATGATTGCCTATGCAGGAGCGCAGCGCTTGCACCAGGCCGATGAAGACGCTCTGGGTTTTACCGTAAAGCCACGCTGGTCTTTAGAAGAGCTGGCGCCTATTTAAAGCAGGCAGACAAACTCAGTGACTTAAGTTTGCAACCGGGACGTGTGAAGTTCTGTTCTGGCGAGAGTGTTTTATTTTGTTTTATCGCCAATTTTGCTCTCGGTGCCAGCGACAATGCGTTCAATATTGTCACGGTGTTTCAGGAACAACATAGTGACTATAACAAATGTGGCACCGACCAGCGGGATGTTCTGTCCAAATAAAAAGCTGCATGGCAATGCCACTGCTGCTGCCAGCAAGGCTGCCAGAGACGACATGCGGAATGCCAATGCCGCAACCAGCCAGGTGACTACCATGGCAGCAAAGATCATTGGGCTCATTGCCAGAAACACGCCAAGTGCCGTCGCCACACCTTTGCCGCCTTTGAATCCAGTGTATAGAGGGTAAAGATGGCCAAGAAACGCGCCGATCGCAGCACAGGCGACCACAGCTGGTTCTCCCGTAATGGTCTGCGCCAGCAAAACTGGAATCAAGCCTTTCAATGCATCGCCGAGCAAGGTGAACAGTGCTGCCGTTTTGTTACCGGAACGCAACACATTGGTCGCACCAGGGTTGCCGCTGCCGACACTGCGAGGGTCGGGCAGTTTAAACAGTTTTGAGGCAATAATAGCGCTGGAAATCGAACCGATTAAATAGGCGCCAATGGCAAAAAGTAATGCTTGCATAGATTCAGTGGAATTGGGCAATGATCATGATTTGAATAATGGTATAGTAAAGCTTTGAAGATAAAAAGAGATTCTGCATTGGATATAATTTTTCTACATGGCTTGCAGGCAAAATGCGTTGTTGGTGTTTGGGAATGGGAAAAACAGATCACACAAAAAATTGTGGTTGATCTGGACATGGCCTTTGACATCAAAAAAGCCGCAGCCAGCGATGAACTGGAAGATACCCTCAACTACAAAGCAACAGCCGAACGTGTCATCGAAATGTTGGAGGCTTCGCGCTATCAACTGATTGAAACCATGGCAGAAGAAGTGGCCAAGCTGGTGCGGACAGAATTTGCTGTCGCCTGGGTGCGTGTGCGCATCAACAAAGGGGGGGCTGTAAAAAACGTCAACAATGTTGGCATTCTGATAGAGCGAGGCACCAAACCCGACGACTGACCCAGAAAAAATCTTATGTCCCTTGCCCACACAAATCACAACAACGCCATCTATGTCAGCATTGGAGGCAATATTGATCCGCGCCTGCATATTGATAATTGCCTGCAACAATTGCGTCGCCATTTTGGTGTCATAGAGTGCTCCCGAAGTTATGAAAGCAAAGCCGTTGGTTTTGAAGGGGATAACTTCATCAATCTTGTGGTCAAATTCAGCAGCGATCAGGACATTCTGCACGTCAGCGGAATTTTGCGCAGCATTGAAGACAAGGAAGGTCGACAGCGTAACAATGGTAAAGCGTTTGACTCACGAACTCTGGATCTGGATATTCTCTTGTTTGGTGAGCACTATGGAGATGTTCAAGGTGTTGAATTGCCCAGACCAGAAATTCTTGAACACGCCCACGTGCTTCTTCCATTAAGTGAACTTACGGGTGATCTGCAACATCCTGAGTTAAACAAAACCTATGCTGAGATCAACCGGCAGCTGGACTTTTCTGAACAGGAAATCTGGGAAGTTCATACTCTCTCTATGGAAAATCAAGGAATATAGCCTGAAGGTTAAATAGAATTTGCTTTTTAGGCTCCAGATGATGTTTGGGGGGTAAGTTTTTAATTTAGTAAAAAAATTATTAAGTTTGCTTAAAAATAACTTGCTGAAAAGTCCGTTTAAAGCTATATTCACGCCTCTTATGGAGCTGTTGGTGGATATCGGAAAGTGACATGTTCATGCACAGATAGCCATAATGGCCATAATGAGTCATCACCCAAATGGGTGATAGATGGACAAAAAAAGGTGGAAATTCAAGGTGGTTTTAAATCGAAAATTCACCCTTTTGGGTGATTCGGTACCATTTAATTTTTGTTATAGTTCGCGGCTATTTTTGTTTTAAGTTTCGTTTTACATTTCGTTTTATATAGTTTGGCTGTCTCAGCCAGGCTTGTATTGTCAGGTTTACAGAGGAAGAAGTAATGGATCAAAGACGTTTTCAAAGGAAATCGCATTTTTATCGTTTATCCGAGGCTGTCAGGCAATGGTCTGCAAACATGTCTGTGCACACCAGCCTGCGTATTGTT
>JBOEHE010000093.1:0-3607 GCA_050633785.1 Arenicella sp. | reverse complement strand
GTCCGGTGCAATCCGGGCCTCCCGGACCACCGGGGCCACAACCGGGGGTACACGCATTAGGCGGGCAACTGCTCGTGTTAGACTGGTTTGGGTCAAATTGTGCATGAATGGGGGGAAGTGCACCCAACACCACAAATAGAAGAACAATACCGACTAAGCGTTGGATGCCTTTTATCATGTTCATACACGATAAACTGAACAAACAACACAATGAAATAACCAGCTCTTTTCTTTTTTGAATAGCCATTTTCAATCCCAATACCTCTTATATCCCAGAGAACTGCAACCTTATTTTAGCCTATAAAATAACCGACGCTTTTCTGCTTTCTCAAACTTACCTTACATCCATGAGAACTGCCGGAGAGGCCCTATACAACAATACGGTAAACCTTGTCGAACTCCATCGACACCAACGCCTTGATAATACACACTTTTACTTCATCGAACAAATACCGATGTATAATTTTATACTCATGTAATCACATCATTTTTAAGTAGTCTAAGAAAAAATGGTGAGATTAAACTAGCCAAAATACCAGCATAAACGTACTTAGCCATTGGCTGACTGAAATTAAAAAACTCATTAAACAAACTCGAAAAACGTTTGCCAAAGGGGATTTTTCCTCCCAGTGCATTTAATACTGCATCAAAACAGATCAATAACAACACAGCCATACAGGAAATAACGAATATAGCTCCTAAAAGTTGTAGGCTAGTTTCTGTTATTTGCTGCTTACTTATATACAAATAAAACTTCAGCATAAAGTAATAACAAGTGATCAGCTTAAAGAAGATGATCGCCAGGGAAACAGGTATCGCTTTTATTGCAGTTTCAGTCAAAAATTTTGCGAAGTCTCCTACTAACAAATAATAAACAACTGAAACCACAACGAAAGCTAAAGTACCAGCAATGAGCTCAGATAACACTGGATAAATAAACTTAGAAATAGCCATTGATTTCATTACTCTTCGTAAGTGCCTGCATTAATTCTGACTAATTCTTGTCCCAAAATAATACGGTGTTCAATATTATTAATATCAAAATCAATCGGCGGTTCTTTATCATGAAAGTGTTTATTAATGATTCTTCTAATATCAGCATCACCAAAAAGGGTGGCCGTTGCCCCACCAACGCCCCTCTGATTAAAAACATCATTAATATCGGTCATTATTTCATCTCGATTTAATTCAGGGTGGTCGGCAAAATATTGATTTGTTATTGTTCCTAAACGTTCTTGTTCATAAACAACCATCTGTAAATCTTGTGCCTCCTGACTTAAAAAGCACATATTAAAAACAGAGCCACCACCAATCATCACTACAAATGTATTAATATTGTGATTAGCTAATTCAAGACCAGCATGTACCAGAAAGTCTTCTGTTTCCTGCATGAACGGGTCCAGGAATCCGCCGCCAAAACCAACACCTCCCAGCGCATCAAATTCATTTACCTGTGAAGCAGCTAAAAACCAATCGGTATGGGTTGCATCGGGTTTCCTGTCAAACTGTTCATGAGCCCACAAGTAAAAGTGTTGCCTGTCATCAAAACTACTGAGTTCATTATTTACATATGTTGCAATTTCTTCTTGAGATGCATTTGATAATTGCTCAATAAGCGCATCTGACTCAGCATCACTAGACGGGGTAGTAAAAAGCCCTAAAGGATCAATCCCCCCTATAGGGTCAGCACCAACATAGGCATAAGTATTAATCCCACCTTTCAAGCCAATCGGATCACTGGTCAGATAACGCCCTATCTCAGGATCGTAATCACGGAAATAATTGTAATATGTCCCTGACTCCTTATCCTCATACTGACCCGGGAAACGCAAGTTAAGCTCTATCTCTTGCTTAACAACCTCAGCACTGCCAAATGGTGTGTACTGCGCCTGCCAGGCAATATTCTGCTTTGCATCTGTCACCATTCTCGGCGTGCCCAAATGATCAACATGGATATAATAAGGCGTCTTGCCTTCCAACTTCACCACTGGCTGCTGGCGGTGATACACATACTGACTGTTTATATCACCCGAACCATCTACCTCTGCTGACAAACTGTGTCCGTCATACAGATAATACGTCACCTTACCTCGGCCTTTAGTGGTGCCTTGTGAGTACACCACCTTCTTGACCCGCTCACCAAAGCCATTGTAACGATACTCTGCCCTCAGCTCTCCATCCACATACAACTTCGTTGGCCGCTGCTCTGCATTATAATCATAACTGCGCACACCTATCTTGCTCGGCTGACTGGTCGGACTGCCTGCTGCGTTGTACTCAACCTTTTGACCATCGACTGACTCCAATCGATTGCCCTGACCGAACCCGGCATAAACCAACGAAGCCGTCTTCGACTGACCTTGGGTTCGTTTGCCTGTCTCTGTTTTTTGTGTTCGATTTCCTGTTTTGTCATACTCATAGCGGTACGAACCCAACTCAAAGTCAGCTCCCGTCAAACGATTGTAATCATCATAGACATAAGTCGCTTGATCATCATTGGTCTTCAAACCAACGATATTGCCCTTGTTATCATAGTCATAACCCAGCTTCAACGTTGAACCCGTATCGATAGAGGCCAACTTGCCATTGTCATCATAACGACGTGTTGTACTCAAACCATTACCAAAATTGATCTGCGTTTCGCCATCCCATTGATTATCATCCAGCTCAGTCAACAACTCCGTCTGGTTCAAACCAAACCAATCATCCCGAGTGATTGCCCGCAATGCTCCTTGATTGGCACCCTCTGCATAATAGTGATGGTTCAAAACCTGACCATCAGGCAATATTTTTTGCGCCAACTGCCCCAGATCGTTATAACGGTATTCTGTCACAAACTCATTGTCATCCAACACCCGCCGATGACTGACTAACCGACTTTCAGCATCGTACAAAAAGAATTCCTGGCTTGTTCCATTCTCAACCGTCGCCAGACGCCCGCTGGCCTCATCATATTGATAACGAATTGTATCATCAGAACTCTTTTGTTCTACGATACGATTCGCTGCATCGTATTGACGCTCAAGCAGCTCATCGTTAGCCGCTCGTTTTTGAGTGACATTACCCGCTAAATCATAATTATAATATTGAGTACCAGTATCCGCACTGACTAAACGCACTACCCGGCCAAAATCATCCTTCGCCTTGATCGTCGTATTACCATTGCTATCAGTCAAACCCACTGCCTGACCTTTACCATCCAAATGCAGTATCGTTGAAACTTCACCTGGCTGGCTGATTTGCAATAATTGACCCAGTGATGACTGACTTAAGTCTGTCACCTTATCATCCTGATCTACCACCTGAACCAAACCACCGTTAGCATCATAACGGTAATGCGAACTTTGCTTAGCCTGTTCCCGGTTGCTTTGACTCAAACGATTCTGTGCATCGTACAGATAACTGACAGTATCAAGCACACCACCCTGAGCATTGAACAAACGACGGTTAATAACACGGCTCTCATCATCAAAGGCAACTTCAATACTCGGCCCATTATCCCGGCTGACTCTTTTCACCCGACTCGCTGCATCATATTCAATCACCGAACTATGACCATTCGAATCCGTCACCTTCGTCACATCACCCAATTCGTTATATTCATAAC